>NZ_JBIBVC010000020.1:0-170427 GCF_043080005.1 Streptomyces sp. NPDC015130
CGCCCGGTTACATTCCGAACCCGGAAGCTAAGCCTTTCAGCGCCGATGGTACTGCAGGGGGGACCCTGTGGGAGAGTAGGACGCCGCCGAACAATATTTCAGGACCCCTGGTCCCAGCGTTCACGCTGGGACCAGGGGTCCTTTTGTTTTTGCTTGATTTTCCCGATGCGCGGCTGAGTGCCGGCTGCGCGAGAATGACTGCAGTACCCGAAGACAGGAGTCACCCACATGTCCACCAACTCTCCCGACGGCCGTCCGGAGCGCGAGCCGCGTCGCAACGATGGTGGCGGTGGCGACCGGGGCGGCTTCCGTGGGCCGCGCCGTGACGACAACCGGGGCGGCGGTGGCGGCTTCCGTCGCGACGACCGGCCTTCGTACCAGCGCGATGACCGTCGGGACGACAACCGCGGTGGCGGCTTCCGCCGTGACGACCGTCGTGACGACAACCGCGGTGGCGATAGCCGCGGTGGCGGCTTCCGTCGTGACGACAACCGTGGCGGCGGTTCCGGTGGCGGGTTCCGTCGTGACGACAACCGCGGCGGTGGCTTCCGCCGCGACGACCGTGGTGGCGACAACCGTGGCGGTGGCTTCCGCCGTGACGACCGTGGTGGCGACAACCGCGGTGGCGGCTTCCGTCGCGATGACCGTCGTGATGACAGCCGTGGTGGCGACAACCGCGGTGGCGGCTTCCGTCGCGACGACCGGCCCTCGTACCAGCGTGACGACCGTCGTGACGACAACCGCGGTGGCGGCTTCCGCCGTGACGACCGTGGTGGCGACAACCGTGGCGGTGGCTTCCGTCGCGATGACCGTCGTGATGACAGCCGTGGTGGCGACAACCGTGGCGGTGGGTTCCGCCGTGACGACCGTCGTGATGAGCGTCCTTCGTTCCGTCGTGACGAGCGGCCCTCCTCGTACCAGCGTGACGACCGTCGGGACGACAACCGTGGCGGCGGCTTCCGCCGCGACGACCGTCGTGACGAGCGGCCTTCCTTCCGTCGTGACGACAACCGCGGTGGCGGCTTCCGCCGTGACGACCGCGGTGGCGGCTTCCGTCGCGACGAGCGGCCCTCCTCGTACCAGCGTGACGACCGTGGCGGCGACAACCGTGGCGGCGGCTTCCGCCGCGACGACCGTCGTGATGACAGCCGTGGTGGCGACAACCGCGGTGGCGGCTTCCGTCGCGACGACCGGCCTTCGTACCAGCGTGACGACCGTCGTGACGACAACCGCGGTGGCGGCTTCCGCCGTGACGACCGCGGTGGCGACAACCGCGGCGGTGGCTTCCGCCGTGACGACCGTCGTGATGAGCGGCCTTCGTTCCGTCGTGACGAGCGGCCCTCCTCGTACCAGCGTGACGACCGTCGGGACGACAACCGTGGCGGCGGCTTCCGCCGCGACGACCGTCGTGACGAGCGGCCTTCCTTCCGTCGTGACGACAACCGCGGTGGCGGCTTCCGCCGTGACGACCGCGGTGGCGACAACCGCGGTGGCGGCTTCCGTCGCGACGACCGGCGTGACGGTGGCGACCGCGGTGGGTTCCGCGGGCGGGACGACCGTGACCGGGACCGGGGCGACCGCGCGCCGATCAAGCGGCTGCCGATCCCGCCGGAGGTCACCGGTGACGAGATCGACGCGGACGTGCGTCAGGAGCTCATGAGCCTGCCCAAGGGGCTCGCCGAGGACGTCTCGCGCAACCTCGTCATGGTCGCCCAGCTGATCGACGAGGAGCCGGAGAAGGCCTACGAGTACTCCAGGGTCGCCCTGCGGCTCGCGTCGCGTGTCGCGGCCGTGCGCGAGGCCGCCGGCTTCGCCGCGTACGCCACGCAGAAGTACTCCGAGGCGCTGGCCGAGTTCCGTGCCGCGCGCCGGATGAGCGGTGGCGTCGAGCTGTGGCCCGTCATGGCCGACTGCGAGCGGGGCCTGGGCCGCCCCGAGCGTGCGCTGGCGATGGCCGGCGAGCCCGAGGTGCAGAAGCTGGACAAGGCCGGACAGGTCGAGATGCGGCTCGTGGCCGCCGGCGCCCGTCGTGACCTGGGCCAGCTGGATGCCGCCATCGTGACGCTGCAGAGCCCCGAGCTGGCGTCCGGCGCCGTTCACCCGTGGACCGCGCGCCTGCGGTACGCCTACGCCGACGCGCTGCTCGCCGCCGAGCGTGAGGGCGAGGCGCGGGACTGGTTCGCCAAGGCCCTGGAGGCCGACAAGGACGGCGTCACGGACGCCTCGGACCGGCTCGCCGAGCTGGACGGCATCGAGTTCGTGGACGCCTTCGACGACTCCGACGAGGACGAGGACGACCTCGAAGAGGGCGACGTCGAAGAGGGCGACTCGGATGTCGAGGACGCTGTGGACGTCGAGGACGACATCGACGACGTCGACGACGTCGAGGGCGACTCGGACGTCGAGGACGTCCAGGACGTCGACGGCGACGACCGTT
Organism: Streptomyces sp. NPDC015130; assembly: GCF_043080005.1. NCBI lineage: Bacteria > Bacillati > Actinomycetota > Actinomycetes > Kitasatosporales > Streptomycetaceae > Streptomyces > Streptomyces sp. NPDC015130. The sequence goes on from NZ_JBIBVC010000020.1 coordinate 2,438, forward strand.
GATCCTTTGAGGATGTGAGAAGGGCGGTACCCCTCGGGGTACCGCCCTTTCGCGTTTCCGGGATCAGTCCAGCGCGAGGCTTCTCAGGACCAGGCCTGTCGCGGGCTTCGGGCCGAACGAGGTCGACTTGCGGGGCATCGTCACGCCCTGCCGTGCCAGGTCCCGTACGACCTCCTCCCGTACCGGATGCATGAGGACGGCCGTACCGCCGCGGCGCTCCGCCTGGGCGACCGCGGCCTCGGTGTCGTGGATGTAGGCGATGTCCTCGGGCGCGTCCGGGATGTGCCAGAGCTGCTCCAGAAGAGTGGAGTGCAGGACCGTCGCGTCCAGGGTGCGCCAGGTCTCCGGGCGGTCCGCGCGGATCGTCCGGTCGAGGAGGGTGGGGTCCGGGCGGTCCAGGAGGTGGAAGGCGCCGTCACCCGCGAGGAGGAACGCGTTGCCTTCGGCCGCCGCGTCGGCCAGGGCCTCCAGCGCCATCGGCAGGGGGCGCTCGATCCGGCGGACCCGGAAGGAGTCGCCGAGGGCCGCCAGGGCGTCGGCGACCGGCAGGCGGTTGAGGAGGCGGTGGATGGCGCGGACCCGCAGGGGGTAGCGGGCGGTGTCGATGAGGAGGACCAGGCCGTAGTTCCAGGGGCCGGGAGCGGTGTGCTCCTCGCGCAGGCGCAGATAGGTCGCCCAGCGGTGGTGGCCGTCGGCGATGAGGGCCTGGTGGCGGCCGAGTTCCTCGGCGACGGCGGCCTGTTCGGCCGGGTCGGTGACCGCCCAGAGGCGGTGCTGGAAGCCGTCCTCCGTGGTGGTGGAGAGCAGGGGCTCGCGCTGCACGGCGCGCTCGATGACGGCGTCGGCGCCGCCGTCGTCCTCTCCGACGTAGGTGAGGAGCAGCGGTTCCAGATTGGCGGCCGTGGTCCGCATGAGGGCGGCGCGGTCCTCGACCACGTGCGGCATGACGTCCTCGTGGGGGAGGACCACGCCCTCGTCCGGGGTGGAGAGCTCCAGGGCGCCGATGATGCCGCGTTGGAGGATGCCGTCGCCGCTCTGCTCGTACACGTAGAGCGCGGGTTCGGGGTCCGGGGCGAGGACGCCGTCGGCGAGCCAGCGGTCGAGGGTGACGGCGGCCTTGCGGTGGCGGGTGCCGGCGGTGATGGCCTGCGGGAGGATCAGCCGGACGATGTTGTGGGGGTCGGCCGACTCCAGATGGAGGAGTCCGTCAGGTCGTACGACGACGTCGTAGGGAGGGGACGTCACGGCTGCGAGGCTGCCGACCCGCTCGGGGACGTAACGGAGTCCGCGGAACGGGGCCAGACGCAGTCCTGCGTCGTCGTCGCGGACAGCGTCGGCCGCGTGACCTGAGGTGTTCATCTCGACATCGTATGTGTGCGCGGGCATGAGCGATGATCGGGGGAGCGGGGCGGATTCACCCGGCGAGGCGAGGAGTGAGCGGTGACGGTGCGGAACGGCCAGGAGCGGCACGACGGTGGCGGCAGGAGGCTTCCGGGGAGCAGCGCGGTGGCGTTGGGCTCGGCGTACGACACGGCGCTCCTCGACCTGGACGGTGTCGTGTACGCGGGCGGGGAGGCCATCCCGTACGCCGTGGAGGCGCTCGGGGTGGCGCGCGAGGGCGGGATGCACCTGGCGTACGTCACCAACAACGCGCTGCGGACGCCGGAGGAGGTGGCGACGCACCTCACCGAGCTGGGCGTGCCCGCGGTGGCGGGGGACGTGGTCACCTCGGCGCAGGCGGTCGCTCGGCTGATCGCGGAGGAGGTGCCGCCGGGTTCGCGGGTGCTGGTCGTCGGGGGCGAGGGGCTGCGGGTGGCGCTGCGCGAGCGGGGTCTCGTGCCGGTGGAGTCGGCGGACTACGAGCCGGCGGCGGTCGTCCAGGGGTACGGGGGGCCGGAGCTGCCGTGGGGGCGGTTCGCCGAGGCGGCCTACGCGGTGCAGCGGGGGGTGCCGTGGTACGCCTCGAACACCGACCTGACGATTCCGGGCGCGCGGGGGATCGGGCCGGGGAACGGGGCCGCGGTGGAGGTTGTGCGGATCGCCTCCGGGGGCCGTGCGGAGCCGAAGGTCGCGGGGAAGCCGCTGCCGCCGATGCACCGGGAGACGGTGCTGCGGACGGGGGCCGCGCGGCCGCTGGTGGTGGGGGACCGGCTGGACACGGACATCGAGGGCGCGTTCAACGGTGGCGTGGACTCGCTGCTCGTCCTCACCGGGGTGACGGATGTGGCGCAGTTGCTGACGGCGGTGCCGGAGCACCGGCCGACGTATGTGGCGGCGGATCTGCGGGGGCTGCTGGTGGGTCAGCCGGAGGTTGTCGAGGGGGCGGGGGGAGTCGTGGTCTGCGGGGCGTGGCGGGCGTCGGTGAGCGGGGGCGAGCTGGTGCTGGAGTCGGTGCCCGGCGCGGGTGCGGACGTGACGGATGTGATGGACGGGGTGCGTGCCCTGTGCGGGGCCGCGTGGTCGGCCGCCGGGGACGGGGTGTGCGGGGCGGATGCGGGGAAGGCGCTCGCCCTGTTGGGGATGTGACGCGGGCGGGCCGGTGAGGGTGGGGTGCGGGTGCCGCTCCGGCGCGGGGCAGAAAATTGGGTAGGCTAACCTAACTCCGTGTTGGTTGAGAGTCCTTCCCGAGCGAGCGCGGATCCGACGCCCGCCGCCCCGACTCCTACGCGCCGGAATTCCGTGCGTGCCGTCGGGTTGGTGGTGGCCGTCGCGGTCCTGCTGCTGGTCTGTGTCCTGAGCATCATGATCGGTGCCAAGCCGGTGCCGCTCGGCGACGTGTGGCACGGGCTGTTCGAGAACAGCGGCGTGGGCAACGACGTCGTCATCCACGACGTCCGCGTCCCCCGCACCCTCCTCGGGCTGCTCGTCGGGCTCGCCCTCGGGCTGTCCGGGGCCGTGATGCAGGGGCTGACCCGTAATCCGCTCGCCGAGCCCGGACTGCTCGGGGTGAACGCGGGCGCCGCCGCGGCCGTCGTCTCGGCCATCGCGTTCTTCGGGGTCGTCGACGTCGAGGAGTACGTCTGGTTCGCCTTCGTGGGCGCCGCCGTCGTGGCCGTCGCCGTCTACCTGCTGGGGGGCAGCCGCAGCGCCACCCCCGTGCGGCTGGCGCTCGCCGGCACCGCCGCGACCGCCGCGCTCTACGGGTACGTCAACGCCGTCGAGCTGCTCAACTCCGCTGCCCTCGACCGGATGCGGTTCTGGACGGTCGGCTCGCTCGCCTCCGCCGACATGGCGACCATCCGTCAGGTCGCCCCCTTCATCCTGACCGGGGCCGTCCTCGCGCTCCTCATCGCGCGCCCCCTGAACGCGATGGAGATGGGCGACGACACCGCCCGGGCCCTCGGTGCGAACATCAACCGGACCCGGGTCGTCGCCATGGTGGCCGTCACCCTGATGTGCGGAGCCGCCACCGCGGCCTGCGGGCCCATCGTGTTCCTCGGGCTGATGGTCCCGTACATGGTGCGGGCGATCACCGGGCCCGACATGCGCTGGATCCTGCCGTACGCGGCCGTCCTCGCACCGGTCCTGCTGCTCGGCTCCGACGTCGTCGGGCGGCTCGTGGCCCGGCCCTCCGAGCTCCAGGTCGGCATCGTGACCGCCCTCATCGGCGGACCCGTCTTCATCCGACTCGTACGCCGCAAGAGGATGGCCCAGCTGTGACCACCAAGACCCTGCGGGCCGGCGGCGGGCTCTCCGTACGGTACGAGCCCCGGGCCGCGCTCTCCGTCCTCGGCCTGATCGTGCTCACCGTCGCCGTCGCCGTCGTCCTCATCGGCACCGGGGACTTCCCCATGACGCCCGCCGAGGTCGTCGACACGCTCCTGGGCAAGGGCACCGTCGTCCAGGAGTTCGCCGTCATGGACCTGCGGCTGCCGCGGGTCCTCGTCGCCGTCTTCGTCGGCGCGGCGCTCGCCGTCGGCGGGGCCGTCTTCCAGTCCGTCTCCCGCAACCCGCTGGGCAGCCCCGACGTCATCGGCTTCGGCCAGGGCGCCACCGTCGGCGCTCTCACCGTCATCGTCCTCTTCCAGGGCAGCGCCGCCGCAGCGGCCGGCGGGGCCGTCGTCGGCGGGCTCGTCACCGGTGTGACGATCTACCTGCTCGCCTGGAAGAAGGGGGTGCACGGCTACCGGCTCGTGCTCGTCGGCATCGGCGCCGCCGCCATGCTCACCTCCGTCATCCACTACCTGATCACCAAGGCCAACCTGGTGGACGCGACCCGCGCCACCGTGTGGATGACCGGCTCCCTCGACGGCCGTGACTGGTCCCGGTTCTGGCCGCTGTTCGCCGTCTGCTGCGTCCTGCTGCCGCTCGTCCTCGGCCACGGCCGGGCCCTGCGCATGCTGGAGATGGGCGACGACGCCGCGTACGCCCTCGGGGTGAAGGTCGAGCGGACCCGGATCGTCCTGATGGCCTCGGCCGTGGTGCTCGTCGCCGTCGCCACCTCCGCTGCCGGGCCGATCGTCTTCGTCTCGCTGAGCGCGCCCCAGCTGGCCCGCCGGCTGACCCGGGCGCCCGGCCCCAACCTCGCCGCCTCCGCCCTCATGGGCTCGGCACTGCTGCTCAGCGCCGACTGGGTCGCCACCAACGCCTTCGGCGAGCGCCAGCTCCCCGTCGGCGTCGTCACCGGCATCCTCGGCGGCTGCTATCTGCTCTGGCTGCTCGTCACCGAACGCAAGGCGGGCCGGATATGACCACGAACAAGGACAACAGGAGTACGGGAATGACCGGTCGGCAGAAGCAGCGTCTGAGCGCGGAATCGGTCACCCTCGCGTACGAGCAGCGGGTCATCGCCCGCGAGCTGTCCGTCGAGATCCCCGACAACTCCTTCACCGTCATCGTCGGGCCCAACGCCTGCGGCAAGTCGACCCTGCTGCGCGCCCTCTCCCGGATGCTCAAGCCCGCCGAGGGGCAGGTCCTGCTCGACGGCGCCTCGATCCACTCGCTGCCCGCCAAGAAGGTCGCCAAGACCCTCGGCCTGCTGCCCCAGTCCTCGATCGCGCCCGACGGCATCACCGTCGCCGACCTCGTCGCCCGCGGCCGCTACCCGCACCAGGGACTGCTGCGCCAGTGGTCGCCGGAGGACGAGCGGATCGTGCAGGAGTCGATGGCCTCGACCGGCGTCGCCGAACTGGCCGAGCGGTACGTCGACGAGCTCTCCGGCGGACAGCGCCAGCGCGTCTGGATCGCCATGGCGCTCGCCCAGCAGACGCCGCTGCTGCTCCTCGACGAGCCGACGACCTTCCTCGACATCCAGCACCAGATCGACGTCCTCGACCTCTGCGCCGAGCTGCACGAGACGCAGGGCCGGACGCTCGTCGCCGTCCTGCACGACCTCAACCACGCGGCCCGGTACGCGACCCACCTCATCGCCGTCCGCGGCGGCGAGGTCGTCGCCGAGGGCCCGCCGTCCGAGGTCGTCACCGCCGAGCTCGTCGAGCGGGTCTTCGGGCTGCGCTGCCAGGTCATCGAGGACCCGGAGACCGGTACGCCGCTCGTCGTGCCGGCCGGGCGCAAGGCGCGGGCCAAGCGGGCCGAGGCAGCCGAGGTGGCCGCGAGCCCGGCCTGACGGCAGGGCGCTCCCTACACTCCCTACAGGAGCGAGCGCAGTTTCAGCAGGTCGCGGAAGCCGGCCTCCAGCCTGACCCGGCCGGAGGCCCAGGCCTTCGCGAAGTTCAGCTCGCCGCCCACCATCGCCAGCAGGTCGTCGCCGGTCATCGCGAGCCGGATCTGCGCCTTCCACGGCGGCGGGCCCGGGACCGTGTCCACGACCTCGATCCGGCCGTCCGCGAGACGGCCGGTGAAGGTCGTGTCCAGGTCCGTGATGTGGCAGCTCAGGGTGCGGTCGAGCGCGGCCGCGCTCCGCACGTCGCCGTCCGCCCGCGCGAAGCTGTCCGAAAGTCTGTCGAGTGCGCCACGGCACTCAGTGATCGTCGCCATCGCCGTCGACCGTACCCCAGGGCTTCGCGATAGCGTCGGGGGATGAACGACGCGACGACCGAGCCGGGGCCCGACGAGCGAGAGCCCGCGCGGGCCGTCGAGGAGCGGGAGGCGGGGCCCGTCGAGGACCACGAGCCCGCCGCGCCCGCTCCGCTCGGCGTCGCCCGGGAGCTCACCGGCCACGCCGCCGTCGACGCCCACCTGGCGCGTCTCGCCGAGGTGGACCACCTCCCGGCCGACGGACACCTGGAGGTGTACGAGGATGTACACCGTGGACTGCGCGCCGAGCTGACCTCGCTCGACGCGCATCCCGCCCCCCGTCCGCACGACAACAGGAGCTGAACCGAACGTGGCAGGAGTGGCACGCCGCCGTCTCGACGCCGAGCTGGTACGGCGCAAACTCGCGCGCTCGCGCGAGCACGCCAGCCAGCTGATCGCCGCGGGCCGGGTGACCGTCGGCAAGACCGTTGCCACCAAGCCCGCCACCCAGGTCGAGACCGCCGCGGCCATCGTCGTCGTCCAGGACGACTCCGATCCCGACTACGTCTCGCGCGGCGGCCACAAGCTCGCCGGGGCCTTCGAGGCCTTCGTGCCCCAGGGCCTGCGGGTCGAGGGCCGGCGCGCCCTGGACGCCGGGGCCTCCACCGGCGGCTTCACCGACGTCCTGCTGCGCGCGGGCGCCGCCCATGTCGTCGCCGTCGACGTCGGCTACGGACAGCTCGCCTGGTCGCTGCAGAGCGACGAGCGCGTCACCGTGAAGGACCGGACGAACGTACGCGAGTTGACACTCGACGCCATCGACGGCGTCCCGGTCGACCTCGTCGTCGGCGACCTGTCGTTCATCCCGCTCGGCCTCGTCCTGCCCGCCCTCGCGGCGTGCACGGCCCCTGACGCGGACCTCGTCCTGATGGTGAAACCGCAGTTCGAGGTGGGTAAGGAGCGGCTCGGGACCGGCGGAGTCGTACGGAGCCCCGAACTCCGCGCCGACGCCGTGAAGAACGTGGCCCGGCGCGCCGCCGAGCTCGGACTCGGTGTCCTCGGCGTCACCGCCAGCCCGCTGCCCGGCCCCTCCGGGAACGTCGAGTACTTTCTGTGGCTGCGGGCAGGCGCGCCCGCGCTGGATCCGGCGGATGTGGACCGCGCCGTGGCGGAGGGACCTAGTTGAGCTCGACAGCAGCACCATCGGGAACATCACGCACCGTCTTCCTGCTCGCGCACACGGGCCGGCCCGCCGCCGTGCGCAGCGCCGAACTGGTCGTCCTGGGGCTGCTGCGCTGCGGCATCGGCGTCCGCGTCCTGGAGGCGGAGGCCTCGGACCTGCCGCTGCCGCCGTCCGTCGAGAAGGTCCCGGAGGCCTGCTCCGACGCCCTCGACGGCTGTGAGCTCCTCGTCGTCCTCGGCGGCGACGGCACGCTGCTGCGCGGCGCCGAGTTCTCCCGCGCCTCCGGGGTGCCGATGCTCGGCGTCAACCTGGGCCGGGTCGGCTTCCTCGCGGAGGCCGAGCGGGACGACCTCGACAAGGTCGTCGACCGGGTCGTGACGAAGGCGTACGAGGTCGAGGAGCGCATGACGCTCGACGTCGTCGTGTACGAGAACGGCGACGTCCTGCACCGCGACTGGGCGCTCAACGAGGCGGCCGTCCAGAAGGTCTCCCCGGAGCGGATGCTGGAGGTCGTCCTCGCGATCGACGGCCGCCCGGTGACCGGCTTCGGCTGCGACGGGGTGATCTGCGCGACACCGACCGGCTCCACGGCGTACGCCTTCTCGGCGGGCGGACCGGTCGTCTGGCCGGAGGTCGAGGCCCTGCTCATGGTCCCCATCGGAGCCCACGCGCTCTTCGCCAAACCACTCGTCACCACCCCCGAGTCGGTCCTCACCGTCGAGGTCGAGCCGCACACCCCGCACGGCGTGCTGTGGTGCGACGGGCGGCGGACCGTGGAGCTCCCGGCGGGTGCGCGGGTCGAGGTGCGGCGGGGCGCCGTGCCCGTCCGGCTGGCCCGGCTGCACCACGCCTCCTTCACGGACCGGCTGGTCGCCAAGTTCGCCCTCCCTGTGTCGGGCTGGCGGGGCGCTCCGCACTGATCGACCGCTCCCCGGTCCCTCCGGCGGTCCCGAACGATCGGCGCGCCGGAGAGTTACGGCCGGGGCGATGTCGCATCGGACCGGAGAAACCTCGTATGGTCTGGGGCGTGCTGGAGGAGATGCGGATACGGTCGCTCGGGGTCATCGACGACGCGGTGGTCGAGCTGTCGCCCGGCTTCACCGCGGTGACCGGTGAGACCGGCGCGGGCAAGACCATGGTCGTGACCAGTCTGGGCCTGCTGCTCGGTGGACGGGCCGACCCGGCCCTGGTGCGGATCGGCGCGGCCTCGGCCGTCGTCGAGGGACGGATCAGCGTGCCCGCGGGCGCGCCCGCCGCCGTACGCGCGGAGGAGGCTGGGGCGGAGCTCGACGAGGGCGTGCTCCTCGTCAGCCGCACCGTCTCGGCCGAAGGACGCTCACGGGCCCACCTCGGCGGGCGCTCCGTGCCCGTCGGGCTGCTCGCCGAGCTCGCCGACGAGCTCGTCGCCGTCCACGGCCAGACCGACCAGCAGGGCCTGCTCAAGCCCGCCCGGCAGCGCGGCGCGCTCGACCGGTACGCGGGTGAGGCCGTCGCCGTACCGCTCGCCGCCTACGGCGAGGCGTACAAGCGGCTGAGGGCCGTCACGGTCGAGCTGGAGGAGATCACCACCCGGGCCCGGGAACGGGCCCAGGAGGCCGATCTGCTGCGCTTCGGGCTGGGGGAGATCGAGGCCGTCGCCCCGCGCGCCGGGGAGGACGTCGAACTCGCCGCCGAGGCGGAACGGCTCGGGCACGCCGAGGCCCTCGCCTCCGCCGCCGCGCTCGCGCACGGCGCGCTCGCGGGCGATCCCGAGGACCCCGAGGCCGTCGACGCGACGACCCTCGTCGCGGGCGCGGGCCGGGCCCTGGAGGCCGTACGCTCCCACGACCAGGCGCTCGCCTCGCTCGCCGACCGGATGGGGGAGATCTCCATCCTGCTCGGCGACGTGGCCGGGGAGCTCGCCGGATACGCCGACGACCTGGACGCCGACCCGCTGCGGCTCGCCGCCGTCGAGGAGCGACGCGCGGTCCTCACCCAGCTCACCCGGAAGTACGGCCAGGACATCGCCGCCGTCCTCGCCTGGGCCGAGGAGAGCGCGGCCCGGCTCGGCGAGCTGGACGGCGACGACGACCGCGTCGACGAGCTGACCGCCGAGCGCGACCGGTTGCGCGACGAGCTGTCGGTGCTCGCACAGCGGCTCACCGACGCCCGTTCGGAGACGGCCGAACGGTTCGCCGCCGCGGTCACCGCCGAGCTCGCCTCGCTCGCCATGCCGCACGCGCGCGTGTCCTTCGCCATCGCCCAGACCGAGGACGAGGAGGGCGTGGAGGTCGGCGGCCGCCGGGTCGCCTACGGCCCGTCCGGGGCCGACGAGGTCGAGCTGCTGCTCGCCCCGCACCCCGGCGCGCCGCCGCGGCCCATCGCCAAGGGCGCGTCCGGCGGTGAGCTGTCCCGCGTGATGCTCGCCGTGGAGGTCGTCTTCGCCGGGGTCGACCCCGTGCCCACGTACCTCTTCGACGAGGTCGACGCGGGCGTCGGCGGCAAGGCGGCCGTGGAGATCGGGCGGCGGCTCGCCAAGCTCGCCAGGACGGCACAGGTCGTCGTCGTCACCCACCTTCCGCAGGTCGCGGCCTTCGCCGACCGGCAGCTGCTCGTCGAGAAGACCAACGACGGCTCCGTGACCCGGTCCGGTGTCACCGTCCTGGAGGGCGAGGAGCGGGTCCGGGAGCTGTCCCGGATGCTCGCCGGCCAGGAGGACTCCGAGACGGCCAGGGCGCACGCGGAGGAGCTGCTCGCGACGGCCCGGGCGGACGGGTGAGGCGTCTCGCCTCGTTCGGGACCGCCGCCGGGGTGACCCGGGCCGCGTACGAGGGGCTGCGCCGGGCGGTGGGCGGTTCCTCGCCGGCCGGTGGCCCGTGGACGCGGACCAACCACGCCGGGCGTGCCGTCGACCTGTACGCCGGGCCCGCCACCGCCCTCGGGGCGGCGGCCGGCAGCGGCAGCGGGCCCGTGGCGTTCGCCGTGCTGGCCGCCGCCGCGTGCGGCGCGTACGACGACGTGAGGGGCGATCACCGGCGCGGCTTCCGGGCGCACCTGGCGGCCCTGCGGGAGGGCGAGGTGACCAGCGGGTCCGTCAAGCTCCTCGGTATCGGCGCGGCCTCGCTGGCGGCCGGGGCGCTGCTCAAGGAGCGGCCCGTGGACAAGGTCCTCGCCGGGATCGTCATCGCCGGCACCGCCCACCTGGTGAACCTCGTGGACGTACGCCCCGGGCGGGCGGGCCTGGCCGTGCTCGCGCTCGGCGCGCCCGGGCTGCTCCGCGGGTCGAGCGCCGCCGCCCCGATGGGCGCCGCCGCGGCGGTCCTCGGGGACGATCTGGGGGAGCGCACCATGCTCGGTGACACCGGCGCGCACGCCCTCGGCGCGGCCGTCGGCGGCGCGATCGCCGCCGGTAACGGGCGGTTCGGGCTCGCCGCGCACGCCGTGGGACTGATGGCCGCCGCGGTGTGGGGGGAGCGCGAGGCCGCCTCGCGCGCTCACCCGGGAGGGTGAACCCTGGGGCGGGTCCGAACGGCGGACGCCCTCCGTACAAGGGAACGACGCCGTTTCGGGTGCCGGAACGTGCGTACGGTCGGCGGTACGGGCTGGCATCCTTGGGCGCGTGACACAGCTCCGTACGGTCCAAGTGCTGGGCGGCGGCAGCGCGGGCAGCAGCTCTCACGTCCGATCACTCGCCTCGGGGCTGGTGGCGAGGGGCGTGCGGGTGACCGTGTGCGCCCCGGCGGAACTCGACCGTCTCTACGACTACCTCGGCGCCGGGGCGCACTTCGTGCCCCTGCCGCGCCTCGGCGACCCCGCGACGGTCACCGCGCTCCGTAACGCCTGCATCGGCGCGGACGTGGTCCACGCGCACGGGCTCCAGGCCTCCGTCCGGGCCACGCTCGCGCTGTCCGCGCCGTCCTGCGGGGCCTCCTCCGGGGGGCTGGGGCCGGGGGGAACCGGCCTCGGCGGATCGGGCTTCGGCCGGCCCGGCTCCGGCGGCGGGCGCACCCCGCTCGTCACCACCTGGCACAGCCGGAACCACCTGGACGGGGCCCGGGGCGGGGTCCAGCGGCTCCTGGAGCGGAGGACCGTGCGGGCCGCGTCCGTCGTCCTCGGCACGTCGTCCGAGCTCGTCGACCGGGCGCGGCGGCGCGGGGCCCGGGACGCCCGGCTCGCGCCCGTCACCGTCCCGGCCGCGCGCGGGCCCGTCTGCCTCCACGACGGCAAGGCCCGGGCCGAACTGGGCGCGGTCGACCGGCCCTTGCTGATGGCCGTCGGAGCGCTCGAACGGGGGCGGGGGTACGGGACGCTGCTCGACGCGGCGCGCTCCTGGCGGGACCTCGACCCGCAGCCGCTGCTCGTCATCGCGGGCGAGGGGCGCGAACGGGCCGCGCTGCAGCGGCGGATCACCGCGGAGCGGCTCTCGGTGCGGCTGATCGGGCGGCGCGACGACGTCGCGGAGCTGCTGGCCGCCGCGGACGTCGCGGTCCTCCCCTCACGCCGGGAGGCCCGGTCCCTGCTCGCGCAGGAGGCGCTGCGGCTCGGTGTGCCGCTGGTCGCCACGGCGGTCGGCGGAGTGCCGGAACTCGTCGGGGACGCGGCGGAACTCGTGCCGTACGGGGACTCGGTGGCGCTCGCGCGGGCGGTGCGGGGGCTACTGGAGGACGCGGACCGGCGGATGGACCTCGCGGCGGCGGGGCGGGTGCAGGCGGGGACGTGGCCGACGGAGGACCAGACGATCGCGCATGTGCTGAGCGTGTACGACGAGTTGGCGGGGCGCAGGTAGGGAGGGCGGGGGGGTTTCCCCCATCCCGCCCCACCCCACCCCACCCCACCCCACTCCACCCCGCCCCTTCCCGAAACCCTGCCGGGGGCTGTGGGCCGGAGCGGGCCGGTGGTGGGCACGAACCGGCAGGGGTGCATGGACGGGTGGCCGCGAATCGGGTGGGGTGGACCCGGCTCCTACGTCGTGTGGCGGCGGGCTCTCAGGGCCAGGGAGAGGGCCAGGACCGTCTGGGGGTCGTCCAGGTCCGTGCCCAGGAGTTCGGAGATGCGGGCCAGGCGGTTGTAGAGGGTCTGCCGGTTGAGATGGAGCTCGCGGGCCGTCTCCGCCTTGCGGCCCGCGTGCGCCAGGTACGTCTCCAGGGTCGGGAGCAGCGGCGGGCGCGAGGCGCGGTCGTGGTCACGGAGCGGGCCGATCGCACGGTCCACGAAGGCCGCCAGGTCCGGATGGTCGCGCAGCCGCCACAGCAGCAGGTCGATGTCGAGGCGCCGCGCGTCGTACCAGGGCCGGTCCGAGAGGCCCTGCGCCGCCGTCGCCGTCTCCGCCGCGTGCCGCAGGCCCGCCGAGGCCGCCGCCCAGCTTCCGGCGACGCCCACGACGACCACGGGCGGGTGGACGCCCGCGCGCTCCAGGCCCGCTCGCTCCACGCCCGCGCGGAGCGCCGCCGCGACCCGGTCCGCGACGGCCGTGCGCTCCGACTCCGAGCGCAGGCCCAGGAGGAGCGGGACCCGCCCCTCGACCGGGCGGACGCCCAGGAGGACCGGGACTCCGACGGAGGAGAGCTCTTCGAGGACCGCCCGGGCGAGGAGCGCCCAGTTGCCCGAGGGGGAGAGTTCCGAGGCCAGGCGCATGACCACCGGCAGCAGCGGGCCCTCGCCCGGCTTGAAGCCGAGGACGCGGGCCTGGGCCGGTGCCGCCTCGGCCGTGATCCGGCCCTCCGCCAGGTCCGTCAGGAAGTCGCCCCGGCCGCGCGCGGCGAGTTCCTCCTCCTGACGCGCCTGCATGAGGACCACCGCGAGGATGCCCGCCGCCCGCTCGGCCGCCATCCGGTGGACGGGGGAGAGGGCGCCGGAGACCGCCAGGAGGACCAGCCGGGCCCGGACCGAACCCGTACCCGGCCCGCCGCCCGGCACGTCCACGAGGACCGTGCCGGTGGGCGGGCCGGACTCGCGGGCCGCGCGCTGGCCGCGCAGGCCGTCCCAGACCTGGAGCGGGTCGGCGGGGCCGGACTCGGTGCCCGCCGCGTACAGGAGCTGGCCGTCGGCGGTCTCCAGGAAGACCGGGTTCGCGGCGAAGTCGGAGAGGATGCGCAGGACCTGCGGGACCCCGCCGCCGCCGAGCAGGGCCTCCGTGCACTGCCGGTGGACCTCCTCGGCCTGCCGGAGGAGTGCGTAGTGGCCGTTGACGATCTCGGTGTGGATCTCCTCCGTGACGGCCACGAAGGGGACCTCCCGGTGCAGTTGCACCAGGGGCAGCCCGGCGGCCCGCGCGGTCTCCACTATCGTCGCCGGGAGGCGGGCGAAGCGCGGTCCGAGCTCCACGACGAGCGCCGCGATGCCCCGGTCCGCGAGCCGGCGGACGAAGGCCCGCTGCTCGGCCGGCCGGGTCCCGAGCCCGAGGCCCGTGGTCAGCAGCAGCTCGCCGCCCTTGAGGAGCGACGCGATGTTCGGCACCTCGCCCGCGTGCACCCAGCGCACCGTGCGGTGCAGCCGGTCCGCGCCGGCGACGACCTCCGGGAGCCCGCTGCGCAGCCCCGGGAGTTCGAGCGCCCGCTGCACGGTGATCCCGCCCTGATTGTCCATGGGGCCGGACGCTACCGCGCGTCCGTGTTCCGGTGACATCACCGCACGGTCACGGCACCGGACACTTCGTACATCGGGGCGACAACTCGTCGCCCCATGGCGGGAATTGTGCGACCCGATGTCGATTGTGGCCTGTGTCACACGCGAGGATGCTCTCGCGCCATGGCAGAGAACCCCACCCCAGAGGTCCACCGGCTGAAGGCCAACTCCGTCGGTCTCGTCGGCGTCGTCTTCATGGCCGTGGCCACCGCGGCCCCGATCACCGCGATGACCGGAAACCTTCCCATAGCCGTCGGCTTCGGCAACGGCACCGGCGCACCCGCCGGGTACCTGTTCGCGACGCTCGTCCTGACCGTCTTCTCCGTCGGCTACGTCGCCATGGCGAAGCGGATCACGGCCGCGGGTGCCTTCTACGGCTACATCTCGCACGGCCTCGGCCGGATCGCCGGCATGGCCTCCGGGATGCTCGCGGTCCTCGCGTACATCGTCTTCGAGGCCTCGATCGTCGGCGTCTTCGCGTACTTCGCCAAGACGACGGTCGCCGACCAGCTCGGCGTCGACATCCCCTGGATCCTGTACGCCGCCGTCATGCTGGCCGTGACGGCCGTCCTCTCGTACTTCGACATCAACCTGACGGCCAAGGCGCTCGGCGTGATGCTCATCGCGGAGATCGCCGTCCTCTTCGCGGTCGCCACCGCCGTCCTGATCGCCGGCGGCGGACCCGAGGGCATCCCGGTCGAGCCGATCAACCCCGTCAACGCCTTCACCGGCACCTCGGCGGGGCTCGGGCTCTTCTTCGCCTTCTGGTCCTGGGTCGGCTTCGAGTCGACGGCCATGTACGGGGAGGAGTCCCGCGACCCGAAGCGGGTCATCCCGCGCGCCACCCTCATCTCCGTCATCGGCGTCGGGCTCTTCTACATCTACGTGTCGTGGATGACGATCGCCGGGAACGGCCTCGCCGGCTCCGTGAAGCTGTCGGCGTCCGCCAGCCCGCTCGACCTGTTCTTCGCGCCCACCCAGTCCTTCATCGGCGCCTGGGCCGTCGACGCCTTCCAGTGGCTGCTGCTGACCGGCTCCTTCGCCTGCGGCATGGCCTTCCACCAGTGCGCCTCGCGCTATCTGTACGCGATCGGCCGCGAGGGATTCCTCCACCCGGCGCTCGGCCGCACCCACGCGCGGCACGGCTCGCCGTACATCGCCTCCTACGTGCAGAGCGCGATCGCCGTCGGTCTCGTCGGCGCCTTCTGGCTCACCGGCCAGGACCCCTACATCCACCTCTACACCCTGCTCGCGATCCTCGGCACGATGGCGATCCTCATCGTCCAGACCCTCTGCTCCTTCGCCGTCATCGGCTACTTCCGCAAGAACCACCCCGAGGACCGGCACTGGTTCAGGACCCTCACCGCACCGCTCCTCGGCGGCATCGGCATGATCGCCGTCGTCGTCCTGCTGATCGTCAACATGGAGACCGCGGCCGGGCTCGCCGCCGACTCCCTCTTCTTCAAGGCGATCCCGTGGATCGTCGGCCTGGTCTTCTTCGGCGGCCTCGGCCTCGGCTTCTACCTGAGGGCCAAGCGGCCCGAGCGCTACGAGATCATCGGCCGGATCGTCCTGGAGGACGCGGCCGAGCGCCCCGCCGAGGCGGCCCCCGCCCCCGCCGCCGTACCGCAGAGCTGAATCCCCGCCGTACCGGCCCCGGACCCGCACGTCCCTCGCACCACCGGCCCCGGACCCGCACGTCCCTCGCACCACCCCGGACCCCGCACTCCCGTCGTACCGCAGAGCCGATTCCCCTTACCCAAGGAGCGCTCCATGGCACGCACCAACCCGATGCACCTGCTGAAGCGCCTCGCCGCCGAGCACGCCCACGCCCGGCGCCTCGGCGTCCCCGTCGACGAGCTCAGAGGCATGAGGACCGACGCCCTCGGGCGCCGCGCCCTCCTCACGTACGCGGCCGCCGCCGGTGTCGCCGTCGGCGCCGCCGGTCTCGGCGGGGCCGCCACCGCCCGCGCCGCCACCCCGTCCCCGCCCGTCAAGACCACCGCCAGGGTCGCCGTCGTCGGCGCCGGGATCTCCGGCCTCACCGCCGCCCTCACCCTCCAGGACGCGGGCCTCAGCCCCGTCCTCTACGAGGCGAACCCCACGCGCGTCGGCGGCCGCATGTGGACCCAGCGCGGCCACTGGGCCTACGGCCAGACCTCCGAGATCGGCGGAGAGCTGATCGACACCAGCCACAAGAAGATCCTGGAACTCTGCCGCCGCTTCGACCTCGACGTCGAGGACTTCCTCGGCGGCGGACCCAACGGGGCCGAGGAGGTCCTCTGGTTCGACGGCGCCTACTACCCGCGCCACCAGGCCGACGAGGACTTCAACGCGGTCTACCAGTCGTTGCGCCGCGACCTCTCCGAGGCGGGCGAGGTCTTCTGGAACCAGACCACACCCACCGGCACCGCCCTCGACAACATGTCCGTGTACGAGTGGATCGAGACCCGGGTCCCCGGCGGCCACTCCTCACCGCTCGGCAAGTTCATCGACGTCGCCTACAACGTCGAGTACGGCGCCGAGACCACCGAGCAGTCCTCGCTCGCCCTCGTCCTCCTCATGGGCTACCAGACCAATCCGGGCAACTTCAACATCTGGGGCCTCTCCAACGAGCGCTACCACATCGTCGGCGGCAACGACCTGCTCCCGAACGCCATCGCCGGCGCCCTCACGGCCGGCACCCTGCGCCGCGGCTGGTCCCTCACCGCCGTACGGGCCAACGCCGACGGCACCCAGACGCTGACCTTCACCGAGGCCGGCGCCGTCCGGACCGTCACCGCGGACCACACGATCCTCTGCCTCCCGCTGCCGATCCTCCAGCAGCTCGACCTCTCGCTCGCCGGCTTCGACCCGCTCATGAGGAACCTCCTGCGGGACGCCCGCATGGGCCACTGCACCAAGCTCAACATGCAGTTCGGCACCCGCCCCTGGCGCGGCACCGGCCCCTGGCCCGGGGTCTCCGCCGGAGACTGTTTCACCGACTCCGAGGTCCAGCAGACCTGGGACACCACCAAGGTCCAGGGCGGCACCGGCGGCATCCTCATCCAGTACGGCGGCGGCAGCCTGGCCAGGAACCTGAACCCGGCCGGGCCGTTCTCCACCGAGTCCGACCCGTACGTACGGAACCTGGTCACCCGATACCTGGCCGGCATCGACGCCTTCTTCCCCGGCACCTCCGCCACGTACACGGGCCGCGCCCAGCTCTCCGCCTGGCACAAGAACCCCCACGCCCTCGGCGCGTACTCCTGCTGGCCCGTCGGCTACCTCCACCGGTACGCGGGATACGAGGGCAGGGCCCAGGGCAACGTCCACATCGGCGGCGAGCACTGCAGCTACGACTTCCAGGGCTTCATGGAGGGCGGGGCCACGGAGGGCGAGCGGGCGGCCAGGGAGGTGATCGCCGCCCTGCGGTGAACCTCAGTCGGCCGGCGCGATGTTGTGGTTGTGGCGGAAGACGTTGTCGGGGTCGTAGGAGGCCTTGACCCGGGCCAGGCGCCGGTAGTTCTCGGCGCCGAAGCCCTCGACGACCCGTCCCTCGCCCTCGGAGCCGATGAAGTTCAGGTACACGGCTCCGGTCGACCACGGCCTCATGTCGGCCCGCACGTCCCGCACCCACTGGATCGCCCGGTCGTCGTCGGCCGGGTCGACCCAGGTCGCGAAGGGGTGGACGCCCCAGGGCGCGGTACGCCACGGAATCGGGTGGTCGGACGGCCCGGCCGCCACGGCGCCGCCCAGCGGGAACAGCACGTGCTGGCAGGCGGTGGGCGGCGGGATCAGCTCCGCGCGGGCGCAGAAGGCGTCCACCGCGGGGTCCGGCAGCTCGTCGAGGTACTCGGCCGACCAGTAGTTCCGCAGGCCCGGCGGGTCGTCGAGCATGCACTGGAGGTCGGCGTACGGGAGGTCCGTGACCATCTCGATCACGGGCTTCAGCGCGAACAGCGGCGCCACGAGCTCCCGGACCTCGGCGACGGGACCCGCGTACGTGAAGAGGGTGCCGCAGAGCAGCTCGCCGACGAGGTGCTCGGGGACGAACGGTTCGGGCGGTGCGGGGAAGTAGATGACCCCGCCGCCCACGCCGTCGGGTGCGGACTCGACGAGGCGGCGGTAGGTCCGCACCACCTCGGCGGCCACCGCCGGCGGGAAGAACAGCATCGCCATGCTCATCTCCGGCAGCTCGTGCAGCCGCATCGTGAGCGAGGTCGCCACCCCGAAGTTGCCGCCGCCGCCGTGCAGCGCCCAGAACAGTTCGGGGTTCTCCTCCGCGTCCGCGTGGACGTGCTTGCCCTCGGCGGTGATGAGGTCGGCGGCGAGCAGGTTGTCGCTGGCCAGCCCGAACTTCCGCTCCAGCCAGCCCGAGCCGCCGCCCAGCGTGAAGCCGCCCACGCCGGTCGTGGACACCCGGCCACCGGTGGTCGCCACGTGGAACGGCTGGCACGCCCGGTCCAGGTGGGACATCGTCGCCCCGCCCTCGACCCGCACCGTCATGTCCTCCGGGTCCACGACCACGGCGTGCATCCGGCGGAGGTCGACGACCAGCGCGCCGTCGATCATCGAGGTCCCGGCGACGCTGTGCCCGCCGCCGCGCACCGCGATCGGCAGCTCGGCCTCGCGGCCGAACAGGATCGCGTTGGACACGTCGGCCTGGGTGGCGCACTGGGCGATCACCGACGGACGCCGGTCGATCATGCCGTTGTGCAGGGCACGCGCCTCGTCGTAACCCGGACCGCCGGGGGTGATCACCTCGCCGGCCAGGTCCTCGACCAGTCCGGCCAGGGCGCTTTCGGAGACATGGGGAGCCATGGGAGCCCCCCTTTCGTACGGGGGACAGGACCCTCTCAGGGTATTCCGGAGGGCCCTGCTCCGCGCTCCAGCCGCCGTGCTTCCGGCGGCCGGGGCTCAGCCGCCGTACGCCCCGCTGGCCGTCAGGCGCAGCGCGGTGTCGATCAGCGGGACGTGGCTGAAGGCCTGCGGGAAGTTGCCCACCTGGCGCTGGAGCCGCGGGTCCCACTCCTCGGCGAGCAGCCCGAGGTCGTTGCGGAGGGAGAGCAGCTTCTCGAAGAGCGTCCGGGCCTCGTCCACGCGGCCGATCATCGCCAGGTCGTCCGCGAGCCAGAAGGAGCAGGCGAGGAACGCGCCCTCGTCGCCCTCCAGGCCGTCGACGCCGGCCTCCTCGCCGGCCGTCGGGTAGCGCAGCACGAAGCCGTCCTCCGTGGACAGCTCCCGCTGGATCGCCTCGATCGTGCCGATGACCCGCTTGTCGTCCGGCGGCAGGAAGCCCATCTGCGGGATCAGCAGCAGCGAGGCGTCCAGCTCCTGGGAGCCGTACGACTGCGTGAAGGTGTTCCGCTCCTTGTCGTAGCCCTTCTCGCAGACGTCCCGGTGGATCTCGTCGCGCAGCTCGCGCCAGCGCTCCAGCGGGCCGTCGGCGTCCCCGGACTCGATGAGCTTGATCGTGCGGTCGACGGCCACCCAGGCCATCACCTTGGAGTGGGTGAAGTGGCGGCGCGGGCCGCGGACCTCCCAGATGCCCTCGTCGGGCTGGTCCCAGTGCTTCTCCAGGTAGTTGATCAGCTTGATCTGGAGGAGGGAGGCGTAGTCGTTGCGGGAGAGGCCCGTCATGTGCGCGAGGTGGAGGGCCTCGGTGACCTCGCCGTAGACGTCCAGCTGGAGCTGGTTGGCGGCGCCGTTGCCGACCCGGACCGGGCCGGAGTTCTCGTACCCCGGGAGCCAGTCGAGCTCCGCCTCGCCGAGCTCCCGCTCGCCCGCGATGCCGTACATGATCTGGAGGTTCTCCGGGTCGCCCGCGACCGCGCGGAGCAGCCAGTCCCGCCAGGCGCGGGCCTCCTCGCGGTAGCCGGTGCGCAGCATCGAGGAGAGGGTGATCGCCGCGTCCCGCAGCCAGGTGTAGCGGTAGTCCCAGTTGCGGACGCCGCCGATCTCCTCGGGCAGCGAGGTCGTCGGCGCGGCCACGATCCCGCCGGTCGGCGCGTACGTCAGCGCCTTCAGCGTGATCAGGGAGCGGACCACGGCCTCCCGGTAGGGGCCGTGGTAGGTGCAGTGGTCGACCCACTCGCTCCAGAACTCGGCGGTCGCCTCCAGCGAGCCCGCCGGGTCCGGCAGCGCGGGCGGCTCCTTGTGGGAGGGCTGCCAGGAGAGCGTGAAGGTGATGCGGTCGCCGGGGGAGACGGTGAACTCGGAGTACGTGGTGAGGGACTCGCCGTGGGTCTCCGCGTCCGCGTCGAGCCACACCGAGTCGGGACCGGCGACGGCGACCGTGCGCTCGCCGACCTTGTGGACCCAGGGCACGATGCGGCCGTAGCTGAAGCGCATCCGCAGCGCGGAGCGCATCGCGACCCGGCCGGAGACGCCCTCCACGATCCGGATGAGCTGCGGCGCGCCGTCGCGCGGGGGCATGAAGTCCGTCACCCGGACCGTGCCGCGCGGGGTGTCCCACTCGGACTCCAGGATCAGCGAGTCGCCCTTGTAGCGGCGCCGGTCGGCCGGGGGCGCCTCGGCGTCCTCGGCCACGGCGGGACCCACCCGCCAGAACCCGTGTTCCTCGGTGCCGAGCAGTCCCGCGAAGACGGCGTGGGAGTCGAAGCGTGGGAGGCACAGCCAGTCGACGCTGCCGTCCCGGCAGACCAGCGCGGCGGTCTGCATGTCTCCGATGAGTGCGTAATCCTCGATGCGCCCGGCCACGTGCTTCACTCCAGTCGAACGGCCATGTCCGCCCCGTGGGGCGCTTGCTCGGATGCGCCGGCTGGGTGTCAGCCGGGTCTGCTGGTGTCAGCGGTCAAGGGTTCGTCGACGAGCGCTCGGTCCGGTCGAGCCGGCGGGGTGGTGCCGATGGCCGGGCTGCTCGGCGGGCTGTGTCCGAGCAGAATACGTCGCACCCTAGTGACCCGGTGATCACGCGGGTAACGCCGCTGCTCCGATCGAGTGAAACATGCCCGTGACCACGTCGATCCCCCGTCGGACAGATCCCGCTCCCCCTTCCGTAGCCGTCCGTGAACACCCGACTGCCGCGTGTGGCCGGAAGCGGTCTCCCGATGTCGCTGATACCCTGGTACCCCGTGGACCGGTGGGAAACGGCGACAGCCGAGGACCCCGAAACCGCAGCGACGGCACCCCCCGATTCTTCCGGAGGGGACGCCGGTACGCACCTCCAGAACGCGACCACGGGAGCCCCCTCTTGGCGATGCCGCCCAACACCACGACGACCAAGCACATCTTCGTCACCGGGGGTGTCGCCTCCTCCCTCGGCAAGGGCCTCACCGCCTCCAGCCTGGGTGCGCTCCTCAAGGCCCGCGGTCTGCGGGTCACGATGCAGAAGCTCGACCCGTACCTGAACGTCGACCCGGGCACGATGAACCCCTTCCAGCACGGTGAGGTGTTCGTCACCAACGACGGCGCCGAGACCGACCTGGACATCGGCCACTACGAGCGCTTCCTCGACGTCGACCTCGACGGCTCGGCCAACGTCACCACCGGTCAGGTCTACTCGCAGGTCATCGCCAAGGAGCGGCGCGGCGAGTACCTGGGCGACACCGTGCAGGTCATCCCGCACATCACCAACGAGATCAAGTCCCGGATCCGCCGCATGGCGACGGACGACGTGGACGTCGTCATCACCGAGGTCGGCGGCACCGTCGGCGACATCGAGTCCCTGCCCTTCCTGGAGACCGTCCGCCAGGTCCGCCACGAGGTCGGCCGCGACAACGTCTTCGTCGTGCACATCTCGCTGCTGCCCTACATCGGCCCCTCCGGCGAGCTGAAGACCAAGCCGACCCAGCACTCGGTCGCCGCCCTCCGCAACATCGGCATCCAGCCGGACGCGATCGTCCTGCGCGCCGACCGCGAGGTCCCGACCGCCATCAAGCGCAAGATCTCGCTGATGTGCGACGTCGACGAGGCCGCGGTCGTCGCCGCCATCGACGCCAAGTCGATCTACGACATCCCGAAGGTCCTGCACACCGAGGGCCTGGACGCCTACGTCGTCCGCAAGCTCGACCTGCCCTTCCGTGACGTGGACTGGTCCACCTGGGACGACCTGCTGGACCGCGTCCACAACCCCGACCACGAGGTCACCGTCGCGCTCGTCGGCAAGTACATCGACCTGCCCGACGCCTACCTGTCGATCACCGAGGCCATGCGGGCCGGCGGCTTCGCCAACAAGGCCCGGGTCAAGGTCAAGTGGGTCACCTCCGACGAGTGCAAGACGCCGGCCGGCGCCAAGAAGCAGCTCGGTGACGTCGACGCGATCCTCATCCCCGGCGGCTTCGGCGACCGCGGTGTGAACGGCAAGATCGGCGCGATCCAGTACGCCCGCGAGAACAAGGTGCCGCTGCTCGGCATCTGCCTCGGCCTCCAGTGCATCGTCATCGAGGCCGCGCGGAACCTGGCGGACATCCCGGACGCCAACTCCACCGAGTTCGACCCGGCGACCGCGCACCCCGTCGTCTCCACGATGGAGGAGCAGCTCGCGTACGTCGAGGGCGCCGGCGACCTGGGCGGAACGATGCGCCTCGGTCTCTACCCGGCGAAGCTCGCCGAGGGCTCCGTCGTGCGCGAGGCCTACAGCGACGAGCCCTACGTCGAGGAGCGCCACCGTCACCGCTACGAGGTGAACAACTCGTACCGCGCGGAGCTGGAGAAGAAGGCCGGTCTGGTCTTCTCCGGCACCTCCCCGGACAACAAGCTCGTCGAGTTCGTCGAGTACCCGCGCGAGATCCACCCCTACCTGGTCGCCACCCAGGCGCACCCGGAGCTCAAGTCCCGCCCGACCCGCCCGCACCCGCTCTTCGCGGGCCTGGTCAAGGCGGCCGTCGAGCGCAAGACGGGCAAGCCCGCGAAGTAACCGGCGCTGTCGTCGGTCGGCGTTAACGTTGCCGGGGTACGGGTCCTTGCGGACGCGTACCCCGGTTTTCGTGTGTGCGCGTACGTGGGAGGACCCAGATGGAGCTGCAGGACACCCCGGAGGAGTGGCGGGTCGTCGCGACGACGACCCCCTTCCAGGGCAAGAAGACCAGTGTCCGCACGGACGACGTGGTGATGCCGGACGGCACGGTCGCCCGCCGCGACTACCAGGTCCACCCCGGCTCGGTGGCCGTCCTGGCCCTGGACGAGCAGGACCGGGTCCTGCTGCTCAAGCAGTACCGGCACCCGGTGCGGCAGAAGCTGTGGGAGATCCCCGCGGGACTCCTCGACGTGCCCGGGGAGAACCCGCTGCACGCCGCCCAGCGCGAGCTGTACGAGGAGGCCCACGTCAAGGCCGGGGACTGGCGGGTCCTGACCGACGTGTACACGACCCCGGGCGGCTGTGACGAGGCCGTACGGATCTTCCTCGCCCGGGACATCGCGGAGGCGGAGGGCGAGCGCTTCGAGGTCTCCGAGGAGGAGGCCGACATGGAGCTGGCGCGGGTCCCGCTCGCGGAGCTCGTGCGCGGGGTCCTCGCGGGTGAGCTGCACAACAACTGCCTGGTGGTGGGCGTCCTGTCGCTGGCCGCCGCGCGCGCGGGCGACGGCGTCGAGGCGCTGCGGCCGGCGGAGGCGCCCTGGCCGGCCCGCCCGTTCGCGTCCTGACCGCGCCTCCGCGTTCCGGCGGGACCCGGGGGGTGAACGGCGGTGTGACCATCGGCTGATCCGATCGGGCGATGTGTCCGCCGTGCTCCGCGGGGTCCGTGCCGCGGCCTGAACTACGCTCGGAATCGCCCGTGCGGAGCCCCCCGCGGGATCGGCTCGTGCGCAGGTGGACGGGAGCGTGGCCCGTGACGGATCAGGCGGTGGCGGCGGCCGTGGGCCGGCGGTTCTTCGGCCGGCAGCGGGAGCTGAAGGCTCTGCGCGCCGACATCGAACGGACGGGCCTCGACACCCTCACGGGCCGCAAGGCACCCCGCGCCCGGGTCCTGCTCGTCGCCGGCAAGCCCGGCTCCGGGCGCACCGCCCTCGCCGAGGAGCTCGCCGAGGGGCTCGCCGAGCGCTACCCCGACGGGGTGTTCCGCGCCCGGCTCACCGAGCCCGGCGGCGACCCCGTCCCCACCGCCCGCGTCGCCCAGGAGCTGCTGGCCGCGCTCGGCGTGGCCGAGCCGCCCGGCGCCGGCGAGGACGAGCTGACCGAACTGGTCCGCCGCGCCTTCGCCGGCCGCCGGGCCGTCCTGATCCTCGACGACGCCGTCGACGCCGAGCAGGCCGACCCGCTGATCCCCGACGACCCCGCCACCCTGGTCGTCGGCGTGTCGCGCGGCCCGCTCACCGGCATCCCCGACGTACGGCCCTGCACCCTCGGCGGGCTCGACCCCAAGTCGGCCATCGAGCTCCTCACCGCCTTCACCGGCTCCGTCCGCATCACCGTCGACCCGCAGGCCGCCGAGACGCTCGTCGAGGAGTGCGGGGGGATGCCCGGCGCCGTCGTCCTCGCCGGGGGCTGGCTCGCGGCCCGCCCCAAGGCCTCCGTCGCCGACCTCGCGAAGCAGCTGCGCGGGCTGACCGGTGACCCGCTCACCCGGACCTTCGTGCTGGCACACGAGGCGCTGCCCGCGACCGCCGCCCGGATACTGCGATTCCTCTCCCTGGCCCCGCTCGGCCGGGCCGACGCCCACACCGCCTCCGCCCTGGCCGGCTGCTCGGTCTCCGCGGCGGCCACCACCCTGACCGACTTCGCCGCCCTGGGGCTCGTCTCCGACGCGGGCGACGGGCAGTACGAGGTCCCCGGCCACCTCGTTCCCCTCCTTCGCGCCCAGCTGGAGGAGCGCGACCGGCCCGCCGAGGTGCAGCTCGCCCGGGCCCGGATGCTGGAGCGGACCGTACGGCTCCTCCAGTCGTGCCGTGCGGTCACCGAACCCGAGGGCTCGGCCGCCCGGCGGAAGCTCGCCGGTCTGCCGCGCGCCCTGCGCTTCCCCAGCAGGGAGGCGGGGGCCGACTGGCTGCGCTCCCGGCAGCCCGCCCTGCTCGCCTCCGCCCGCCTCGCGGTCGCCGACGGGGAGCTCGACACCCTGGCCCGCCGCCTGATCGCCTCCTTCGTCCGGGCGCTCGCCGCGCACCGGGGCGCCGAGGCCGCCGCGCCCGAGCTGTACGGCCTGCACCGGCTGGTCCTGGACGTGGCCGAGCGGCGCGGGCTGCACCGAGAGCGGGCGGCCGCCCTGCTGAACCTCGCCGACCTGGACGCCCGGACCGGACGGACACAGGAGGCTCTGCTGCGATATCGGTTGGCTTTGGATGCCGGAAGGGCGGCAAATGATCCGTACGCCACCGGTCGCGCAATGGAATCCGTAGGTGGCTCGTATCAGGAGCTCGGGGACTGGCAGCGGGCCGGGGACTGGTACGGGCGGGCGCTCGCCCAGCGCCTCGCCCGGGACGAGCGCGCCGACCAGGCCCGGCTGTACGGACGCCTCGGCGCCGTGCAGACCTACGCCGGGCGGTACGGGGAGGCCCTGCGGAACTGGCGGGCCGCCGCGGCCGGCTACCGCAGGCTCGCCGATCTCCCGGGCCACGCGCGGGCGTTGAGCGAGGCGGCCCGGGTCCAGGAGTACGCGGGACGGCCCGAGGAGTCGCTGCGGACCTGCGAGGAGGCGGTGGAGTGGGCCCGCCGCGCGCAGGACACCCGGCTCCAGGCGGCCCTCCAGCTCCGGCTCGCCGACACGCTCGACCGGCTCGGGGACCCCGCCGCGGCCGGGCTGCACAGGGCCGCAGCGGAACGATTGCTGGAATCACGCGCGGCAGCCTGCGAAATCCGCAGTGGGTTCGAGAAAGATTAGTACTTTGAAAGGCTAGACACCGGGAACTCCTTCATTAGACTGGGTCCGCCGCGTTCGAACGTGGTCTGCCCCGGTGCGCCGCAGTGCATCCGGGTATGTATCGCAGTACCCCAGTTGTCCCCCCAGATTCAAGGACCGTGATCGACGATGAAGGTCGGCATCCCCCGCGAGGTCAAGAACAACGAGTTCCGCGTGGCCATCACCCCTGCGGGTGTCCACGAGCTCGTCCGCAACGGCCACCAGGTCTTCATCGAGCAGAACGCCGGTGTCGGCTCCTCGATCACGGATGAGGAGTACGTCGCCGCCGGCGCCGAGATCCTCCCCACCGCCGACGAGGTCTGGGCCATCGCCGACCTGCTGCTCAAGGTCAAGGAGCCCATCGCGGAGGAGTACCACCGCCTCCGCAAGGACCAGACCCTCTTCACGTACCTGCACCTCGCCGCCTCCCGCGAGTGCACGGACGCGCTGCTGGAGTCCGGCACCACCGCCATCGCCTACGAGACCGTCGAGACCGCGAACCGCGCCCTGCCGCTGCTCGCCCCGATGTCCGAGGTCGCGGGCCGCCTGGCCCCGCAGGTCGGCGCGTACCACCTGATGCGCTCGGTCGGCGGCCGTGGCGTCCTCCCCGGCGGCGTCCCCGGCACCCACGCCGGCGAGTGCGTGGTCATCGGCGGCGGCGTCTCCGGCTGGAACGCCACGCAGATCGCCGTCGGCATGGGCTTCCACGTGACCCTGCTCGACCGCGACATCAACAAGCTCCGCGAGGCCGACAAGATCTTCGGCACCAAGGTGAAGACGATCGTCTCCAACGCCTACGAGCTGGAGAAGGCCGTCGTCGAGGCCGACCTCGTCATCGGCGCCGTCCTCATCCCGGGTGCCAAGGCCCCGAAGCTGGTCACCAACGAGCTCGTCGCCAAGATGAAGCCCGGAAGTGTCCTTGTCGACATTGCGATCGACCAGGGCGGCTGCTTCGAGGACTCCCACGCGACCACCCACGCCGAGCCGACCTTCCAGGTCCACAACTCGGTCTTCTACTGCGTCGCCAACATGCCGGGCGCCGTCCCGAACACCTCCACCTACGCCCTCACCAACGCCACGCTGCCCTACATCGTGTCGCTGGCGAACAACGGCTGGGTCGAGGCGCTGCGCCGCGACGCCGCCCTCGGTCTGGGCCTCAACACCCATGACGGCAAGGTGGTTTACAAGGAGGTCGCCGAGGCGCACGGCCTCGACCACGTCGAGCTGAGCACCCTCCTGGGCTGACCCCCGACGCACCGCCGTCAACCGGTGCCGTCAATGCCACACACCCGGCCGGACCTTGTTCGACAAGGTCCGGCCGGCTGTGCGTCCGGCCACGTCCGGGGCCCGAGCAACTCGCCTCGAACGTAACCCTTTAACCGTTTCGCGCACCCCTGAAACGTGTGGATGCATGCCTGCGCACCCTTGACAGAGACGTGTTCGGTTGCCGACACATCCGGCCGGGTCCGGCGGATTGTGTTGCTGCGGAGCGGTGACACGCCATAGAGTCGCCAACCGTCGGCATGGTGCCACGCTGACCTATCGATAAATGTTCCTGGTGACATCCAAGGAGGTAAGACGACTTGTGAATGAGTCGACAATTACTCCCGGGAGCGGTGCGCCAGGTGCTCCGATCGGCTCCGTCGCGGTGCGGACCTTCGCGACGCACCAGCCCATGACGACAGCCCACACGATGAAGACGATGGACGGCCTACACGTGAACGCCACGGCCGGCAACGAGATGGGCCGAGAGTCCACCCACTTCGCCGCCTTTGACGAGGTGCCCGAGGGGCACTTCTACGACCCCGACGCCGAGTACGAGCCCGACCCGGAGTACGCGGCCACCCTCGCACCCGACGCTGCCCGCCAGCGCCGCGAGCGGATCGGCCCCACCGGACGGCCCCTGCCGTACTTCCCGATCCCGGGTCCCCTGACCGACCACGGACCCGCCAAGATCATCGCGATGTGCAACCAGAAGGGCGGCGTCGGCAAGACCACGTCGACCATCAACCTGGGTGCCGCGCTCGCCGAGTACGGACGACGGGTGCTGCTCGTCGACTTCGACCCGCAGGGAGCCCTGTCGGTCGGCCTCGGCGTGAACCCGATGGAGCTCGACCTCACCGTCTACAACCTGCTCATGGAGCGGGGCATGTCGGCGGACGAGGTGCTCCTCAAGACCGCGGTCCCCAACATGGACCTGCTGCCGAGCAACATCGACCTCTCGGCGGCCGAAGTCCAGCTCGTCAGCGAGGTCGCGCGCGAGTCCACGCTCCAGCGCGCCCTGAAGCCGCTGATGAACGACTACGACTACATCGTGATCGACTGTCAGCCCTCGCTCGGCCTGCTGACCGTGAACGCCCTGACGGCGGCTCACAAGGTCATCGTGCCGCTGGAATGCGAGTTCTTCGCCCTGCGCGGAGTGGCCCTGCTGACCGAGACCATCGAGAAGGTCCAGGAGCGGCTCAACCCCGAGCTGGAGCTCGACGGCATCCTCGCCACGATGTACGACTCGCGGACCGTGCACAGCCGTGAGGTCCTCGCGCGCGTCGTCGAGGCCTTCGACGACCACGTGTACCACACGGTCATCGGGCGGACCGTGCGCTTCCCGGAGACCACGGTCGCCGGCGAGCCCATCACCACCTACGCCTCGAACTCCGTGGGTGCCGCCGCCTACCGTCAGCTCGCCAGGGAGGTGCTCGCCCGGTGTCACGCCGAGTGAGTCTGCCCGGCGCCGACGAACTCTTCCGTACGACCGGGGGTACGGCGCTCCAGTCGTCCTCACCCCGACGGGCCGTCCCGGCCCCGGCGGGCGAGAGCGACACGGCGGCGGCCGAGGGCTCCGCGGAACACACGGCCGCGGACTCCGAGGCGGCCGAGCCCCGGGCCCGCACGGCGGAGCCGGAAGGCCCCGCCGCAGCGAAGCCCGCGGCCCCCGCCGCGGTCCCGGCCCCGGCGGCCGCCCGGCGGCGCGGCGGCCGTACCCCGAACAGGCGGCCCAGCGGCCGTGAGCGCCACGACGAGAAGATCACGGTCTACGTCTCCGCCGAGGAGCTCATGGACCTGGAGCACGCCCGGCTGGTGCTCCGCGGTGAGCACGGGCTCGCCGTCGACCGGGGCAGGATCGTCCGGGAGGCCGTCGCCGTCGTGCTGGCGGACCTGGAGTCCCGCGGCGACGCGAGCATCCTCGTGCGCCGCCTGCGCGGCCGCTGACGGTAGCCTGCGGGCTGCTGCCGAGCTCTCCGTTCCCCCTGGACCCCCATGCACCACGCCTCTGACGAAACGTCCCGCCCGCCGGGCCGCCGCCCCCTGGGCCGCGGCCCGGTCGGGCTGCGGGGGCCTGCCGCCCCCGAGGCGGAGACGGCCCCGGGCGGGGCGGAGGCGGCCGAGCCGGTGGCCCCGGCCGTGGCGGAGCAAGCGGCGGAGGCCGCGTCAGGGCCCCTGACCGAGCCTGCGGCCGAGCGCGTGACGGAGGCGGAGACGGGGGTCGAGGCTCAGCCTGTCGACGAGCCCGTGGCGGGGGCGGAGACGGGGTCTCCAGGCGAGTCCGTGGCCGTGCCTGTGGCCGAGTCCGTGGCTGCGGCCGTAGCCGTGCCCGTGGCCGGGTCCGTCGACGATTCCGCGGCGGGGCCCCCGGCCGGTGCTCCTGGTGGCGGTGAGGTCGGTGACGGGCGGTTCACCGTGCGGCTCGCGAACTTCGAGGGGCCCTTCGACCTGCTCCTCCAGCTCATCACCAAGCACAAGCTCGACGTCACCGAGGTCGCCCTCTCCCAGGTCACCGACGAGTTCATGGCGCACCTCCGCGCCCTCGGCCCCGACGGCGACCTCGACCAGACCACCGAGTTCCTCGTCGTCGCCGCCACCCTGCTCGACCTCAAGGCCGCCCGGCTGCTGCCCGTCGCCGAGGTGGAGGACGAGGCCGACCTCGCCCTCCTGGAGGCGCGCGACCTCCTCTTCGCCCGGCTCCTCCAGTACCGCGCGTACAAGCGGATCGCGGAGATCTTCCAGGACCGCTGGGAGGCCGAGGGCCGCCGCCACCCCCGTACCGTCGGGCTCGAACCGCACCACGCCGAGCTGCTCCCCGAGGTCGTCATCTCCATCGGTGCCGAGGGCTTCGCCAAGCTCGCCGTCAAGGCCATGCAGCCCAAGGCCGAACCCCAGGTCTACGTCGACCACATCCACGCCCCGCTCGTCAGCGTCCGGGAACAGGCCGCCGTGGTCGTGGCGCTCCTGCGCGAGCGCGGGACGGCGGCCTTCCGCGAGCTGATCGAGGACGCCGGCGACACCCTCACCGTCGTCGCCCGCTTCCTCGCCCTCCTGGAGCTCTACCGGGAGAAGGCCGTCGGCCTCGACCAGGAGACGGCCCTCGGGGAGCTCACCGTCACCTGGGCCGGCGGCGACCGGGACGCCCGCGTCACCGACGAGTTCGACCGGGAACCCGACCCCGACCGGGACTCCGACCCCGACCCCGACCCCGTGTCCGCCCCAGAAACGGAGGCCCCGGAGTGAGCGACCTCAAGCCCTCCCTCGAAGCCGTCCTGATGGTCGTCGACGAGCCCGCCACCGAGCAGCACCTCGCCAAGGTCCTGGACCGGACCCCGCGCGAGGTGGCCGACGCCCTGCACGAGCTGGCCGACGAGTACACCGCCCAGGGCCGCGGCTTCGAGCTGCGACGGGTGGCCGGCGGCTGGCGCTACTACACCCGGGCGGCCCACGCCGCCGCCGTCGAGGCCTTCGTGCTCGACGGGCAGCAGGCCCGGCTCACCCAGGCGGCCCTGGAGACCCTCGCGGTCGTCGCGTACCGCCAGCCGGTCAGCCGTTCCCGGGTCTCCGCGGTCCGCGGGGTCAACTGCGACGGGGTCATGCGGACCCTCCTCCAGCGGGGTCTGGTGGAGGAGGCGGGCGCGGAACCCGAAACAGGTGCGATCCTGTACAGGACGACGAACTACTTCCTGGAGCGGATGGGCCTGCGCGGCCTGGACGAACTCCCCGAGCTCGCGCCTTTCCTCCCCGAGGCCGAGGCGGTCGAGCCGGACTCCCTGGAAGGCGTCCCGTCGTTCGATCCGGACGCAGACGTAGACGATAAGACGGAAATTTGATGCGAAGCAGCAGCGGCAGGAACAGCAGCGGAAACAACGGCGGGAGCCGTGGTGGCAACAGCGGCGGCCGCGGCGGCAGCGGCGGTGGCCGCGGCGGCAGCAGCAGCGGTGGCGGCGGCTACCGCGGCGGCGGCAGCGGCGGCGGCGCCGGGCGTGGTGGCAGCGGCGGTGGTCGCGGCGGCAGCGGCGGTGGCGGTGGCTACCGCGGCGCCGGCGGCGGCCGCGACGACCGGCAGGGCGGCGGCAGCAGCCGGCCGCGCAACCCGCGTCCGGAGGAGCGCCAGTACGACGTCCCCGGCCTCGCCGGCTCCGACGGCCCCAAGCGCGGTCGCGGCTCCGCGGCGCGCGGCGGCGCCAAGGGCGGCCCCCGGCAGTCCCCGCAGCGCGGTGGCGGCCGTACGACCCCGTCCCGCTCGCGCGAGTACGACGCCCGCACGGAGGAGCGCAACCGGGAGCGGTACGCCGGCAAGCCGGAGATCAAGACCCCGAAGACCTTCCCCGGCGCCGAGCAGGAGGGCGAGCGTCTGCAGAAGGTCCTCGCCCGTGCCGGCATGGGCTCCCGCCGTGCCTGCGAGGAGCTCATCGAGCAGGCCCGCGTCGAGGTCAACGGCCAGATCGTGCTCGAGCAGGGCATGCGCGTCGACCCGGAGAAGGACGAGATCAAGGTGGACGGGCTGACCGTCGCCACCCAGTCCTACCTGTTCTTCGCGCTGAACAAGCCCTCCGGCGTCGTCTCCACGATGGAGGACCCGGAAGGCCGCCAGTGCCTGGGCGACTACGTCAACAACCGTGAGACCCGGCTCTTCCACGTCGGCCGGCTCGACACGGAGACCGAGGGCATCATCCTGCTCACCAACCACGGTGAGCTGGCCCACCGCCTCACGCACCCCAAGTACGGCGTGAAGAAGACCTACCTCGCCGCGATCACCGGCCCGCTGCCCCGCGAGGTCGGCCGCATGCTCAAGGACGGCATCGAGCTGGAGGACGGGTACGCCCGCGCCGACCACTTCCGTGTCGTCGAGCAGACCGGCAAGAACTACCTGGTCGAGGTCACCCTGCACGAGGGCCGCAAGCACATCGTGCGCCGGATGCTGGCCGAGGCCGGCTTCCCGGTCGACAAGCTGGTCCGTACGGCCTTCGGCCCGATCGCCCTGGGCGACCAGAAGTCGGGCTGGCTGCGCCGTCTGACCAACACCGAGGTCGGCATGCTGATGAAGGAAGTCGGGATGTAGTTCCCGCCCCCTCGCCGAAGGAGGCCCGTGACCGCGCGTCGGTCACGGGCCTCCTTCGCGCTTGTGGCCAGGACGCGTCAGCATTTATAGTCAAGGTGACTCTTAAGGGTGCAGTGACGCGCCCGCGTTCGTCTCCATCGCCCTCGCCGTGTGCGGCCGGCGGACCTGGACCCACGGGGGTGGACCAGGCCTCCGGCCGCGGCGGGGGAGGTGGACGCAGGAGTTCCGACGAGGGGAGGTCCGGCATGGGGCCCTACGGGACGCGGTCCGAGGGCGGTCCGGAGCGGTACGGGCACGGCCTCGTCGTCGGCGGCTTCTGTCCGCCGCACACCGGCCACCACCACCTCGTCCGCACCGCGGCCGACCGGTGCGAGCGCCTCACCGTGCTCGTCCGCGCCTCCTCGGACGACGGCCTGCCCCTGACCGAGCGCGTCGCCTGGATGCGCGAGATCCACCCCGACGCCTTCGTCGTCGGAGCCGTCGACGAGCTGCCCGTCGACCTCCGGGCGGTGGTGCCCGAGCGCGTCGACGCCGTCTTCACCTCGGAGCCGTACGGGTGCGGGGAGGAGCTCGGCCGCCGCTTCGGCGCGGAGTCCGTGCGCGTCACCCCCGACGCCACCCGCTTCCCCGTCTCCGACGCCGCCGTCCGCGCCTGCCTCGCCGGCTCCTGGGACTTCCTGGAGCCACCGGTCCGCGCCGCGCTCACCCGGCGTGTCGTCGTCCTCGGCGCCGCGTCCACCGGCGTCACCACCCTGGCACTCGCCCTCACCGACCACTACCGGCGGCGCGGCGGCGTCTGGACCCGCACCCGGTGCGTACCCGCGTACGCGCACGAGTACCGCGAACGCCGGCTCGCCGGCCTCGGAGCCGAGCACCCCGACGCCACCCGGTCCGACCTCGCACTCCGCTCCTCCGACTTCCCCGTCATCGCGCAGCGCCAGGCCGAACTCGAGGAGGAGGCGGCCCGCGACGGCTCGCCCGTCCTCTTCTGCGACACCGACGCCTTCGCCACCACCATCCGGCACGAGCGGTACCTCGGCACCGCCAGCGCGGAGACCGGGGAGATCGCCGCCCGCGGCCGGCAGCACCTCTGGCTGCTCACCGACCACCGGGGCGTCGGCCGGGAGGACGACGAGCTGCGCCCCTGGATGACCGCGCGCCTCCTCACCCAGCTCGCCCGCACCGGCCGCCGCACGGCCGTCCTCAGCGGCCCGCACGAGGAACGGCTCGCGACGGCCGTCGCCGCCGTCGACGCGCTGCTGGCCGAGGGCGGACACCTCGCCGATCGCACCCCGGAGCGCCGATGAGCACCCCCAGGGCACCCGAGGGCTACGACAGGTACGCCTTCGAACCCTTCGCCGTCACCGTCGACCTCGCGGTCCTCACCGTCCGCGAGGAACGCCTGCACGTCCTCCTCGTCCAGCGCGGCCAGGAACCCCACGCGGGGGAGTGGGCGCTGCCCGGCGGCTTCGTCCTGCCCCGCGAGTCCGCCGAGACGGCCGCCCGCCGCGAGCTCGCGGAGGAGACCGGGCTGCCGACGGCCGTCGTCGAGGGCCTCCACCTCGAACAGCTCCGGACCTACAGCGAACCCGACCGGGACCCCCGGATGCGGGTGGTCTCCGTCGCCTTCACCGCGCTCGTCCCGGGCCTGCCCGAGCCGCGCGGCGGCGGCGACGCGGCCGAGGCGCGGTGGCTGCCCTACGGCTCGCACGGGCCGCTGGCCTTCGACCACGACCGGATCCTCGCCGACGCCCGCGAACGGGTCGGCGCCAAGCTCGAGTACTCGTGTCTCGCCACCGCCTTCTGCCCGCCGGAGTTCACCCTCGGCGAGCTGCGGCAGGTGTACGAGACGGTCTGGGGCGTCGAACTCGACCGCCCCAACTTCCGGCGCAAGGTCCTCACCACAACCGGCTTCGTCCGGGCCGTGGAAGGCCCGCCGCGCCGTACCGGCGGACGGGGGAAACCGGCCGCGCTCTACCGGGCGGGAGAGGCCACGGCCCTCCACCCGCCGCTGCTCCGACCGGAAGGACGATCCACATGACGCGGCAGACCGCCAAGAAGGCCGCCACCGGCTCGCTGATCGGGCTGGCGCTCGGCGACGCGCTGGGCTTCCCCACCGAGTTCAACGACGTGCCGTCGATCCTCGCGAAGTACGGGCCCTGGCGGAGGGCGCAGCTGCCGGTGACGCGCGGCACGGCGTACGTCACCGACGACACCCAGATGACCCTCGCCCTCGCCCGGGCCCTCAGGGCCTGCGACGAGCGGGGCGTGGCGGGCCCCGAGCGTCTCGCCGACACCATCCGCCGGGAGTACGTCCGCTGGTACCACTCGCCGGACAACAACCGCGCCCCCGGCAACACCTGCCTGCGCGCCTGCGCCCTCCTCGACGGCGACGGCCTCTGGCAGGACGCCAGCCAGATCCACTCCAAGGGCTGCGGCGCCAACATGCGGGTCGCCCCGCTGGGACTCCGGCCCGTGTACGACGAGCAGGTCGCCGGTGCCGCCCAGCTCCAGGCCGCCCTCACCCACGGCCACCCCACCGCCCTCGCCGCCTCCGACCTCACCGCCCGCGCCGTGTGGCTGCTCGCCCAGGGCGTGGACCCGACCGGGCTCGTCGGACAGCTGCGCTCGTACGCGTACGAGAACCGGGACCGCTACCACGAGCGCTGGCTCGGCGACCTCTGGACCCGCTCGCAGGACCCCGACGCCGGGCACTTCATCCGGCGCGGCTGGGACGAGTGCCTGGCCGTCCTGGAGCGCCTCGACGCCGTCCAGCGCACGGCCGACCCGGAGCTAGACCCCTGCGAGTACACCGGCGACGGCTGGATCGCCGAGGAGGCCTTCGCGACCGGCCTGCTGTGCTTCCTGCTCTTCCCCGCCGAGCCCCTCACCGCTCTGCGCCGGGCGGCCTGCACCCGTGGCGACTCCGACTCGATCGCCGCCCTCGCGGGCGCCTTCGCCGGCGCGCACCTGGGCGCCGACGCCTGGCCGGCGGAGTGGGCGGACCGCATCGAGTACCGGAGCGAACTGCTGGCCTTCGGGACGCTCTGGGACGCCTGAGCGGACCCGGCGGCCCTGGCCGAGCGGGGCGGCGGCCGGGAGGAGGTCAGAGCGAGGCGCGGCGGGCCCGGATCAGGAAGTCCTGGACGCGGGCGTGGTCCGGGGCGGCCGGGAGCGGGCTGGTGTCGTGGGCCCGGTCCGCCTCGTCCTGGAGGCGGTTCATCCAGGTCTCGACCTCCTGCCACGACACCTCGCCGCGCTTGACCGCGAGGAAGCGGTCGCGCTCCTCGCCGACGTCGACGCGGAGCTCGCCCGTGCGCAGCAGATCGCGGCAGCTCGTCAGCAGCCGCAGCAGGTGCATCGCGTGCTTCCAGCGCGGCTCCCCGTGCCGGCGGACGTCCGCGTCCAGCTTGCGGCGCTGGCCGTCGGCGTACCGGACGAAGGTCTGGTGGGCCTGCCGGGACAGGAACGCCCCGCGCAGGGAGAGCAGTTCGTGCCCGAACCCGTCGACGTGCTCGACGACGGGGGAGTGCAGGCACTCCAGGGTGTTCGGGTTGTTGCGCAGGGCCAGCTCGCAGAAGCGCTCCAGCTCCCAGCTGAACTGGTCCTCGCCCGGGCCCTCCACATGGGCCGGGGGCTTGTCGAACCGCCAGAAGAGCGGCGTCGGGGCGAGGTACACGCCTCGCACGTCGGTGTCGCTGCCCTCGGTCGCCAGCCCGAAGGCGTGCGAGCCCATCACGCAGGAGTAGATCGTGTGGTCGCGCACCAGCTCGTCCGGAGTCATGGCGGTGAGATTACGCGAGGGTGATCGAATCCCCCGAGACAATAATCTGCTCGGCCGGGAGGGGGCGGGTGGCCGGGCCGTGCGCCACCGAACCGTCGGCGATGCGGTACTTGGAGCCGTGGCAGGGGCAGTCGATGGTGCCGTCCGCGACCTTGTTCACCAGACAGCCCTGGTGGGTGCAGACCGCGGAGAAGGCCTTGAACTCCCCGGCGGTGGGCTGCGTGACGACCACCTTCTCCTCGGTGAAGACCGTGCCGCCGCCGACCGGGATCCCGGAGGTCCTGGCCAGCGGGGCGGCGCCGGTCGCTGTGGCCGAGGTCGCGGGCGCCTCGGGGGTGGCGGACGTCGCGGGGGCGCTCGGCGCGGCCGAGGTCTCGGAAGTGGCCGGGGCGGTGGTCTCCGTACCGCCGTCGCCCCCGCCGTCCGAGCCGCAGCCCGTCGTCACGGCCGCGGCGGCGATCAGGACGGTACGGCGGTTCGTGGCGCGTGAAGTCATGGGCCCAGCTTGGCGGCGCCCCGCGCCCGGGGTCCCGCAACACGCCTACGGGCGGGGCGCCAGCTCCCTCGCACGGCCGTCCGCGTCCCGCCGGACCTCCAGGACCTCCGTCACCGCGGCCCGCTCGATCGCTCCGTACACATGCGGGTAGAGCCGGCCCCCGGAGTCCTCCCAGCGGACCTCGCCGGCCAGCCGGGACTCGTCGATCACCAGGACGAGGAGCGGGCCCGTCACGGACCGGTAGGGGCCGTCGGCGATCGC
This sequence comes from Streptomyces sp. NPDC015130, assembly GCF_043080005.1. NCBI lineage: Bacteria > Bacillati > Actinomycetota > Actinomycetes > Kitasatosporales > Streptomycetaceae > Streptomyces > Streptomyces sp. NPDC015130. The sequence goes on from NZ_JBIBVC010000020.1 coordinate 38,783, forward strand.
CAGGGCCGCGGCCTCGTCGGCCGAGCAGTGGACGAAGCCCTCGGCGGCGAGCGACGCCGGGGCGTAGGGGGCGGCGGGGTCGGCGGACCAGTCGGCCAGCGGTACGACGTGCAGCAGCATGCCGACCGTTCTACCGCCCAGCGCGCCCCCTGTGTACACCGAGTGGCGGAACGCACCGGTATGGGTGGGATCGAGCGTGTTCCGTACCGGACGAAAGGCAGAACCCGGCGTCCGTCCTCCGTCTCGGAAGGCGGGCGCCGCGGCGCGTCCGCCCCGCCGCTGACTAGGCTGAACGGAGCACTTGACGCAGGCGAAGGAGCACGACGTGGCGGTACGAGCGGTCCGAGGAGCCGTCCAGCTGGAGCGGGACGAGGCCGGACACATGCGCGAGCAGGTCGAGGAGCTGCTCACCGCCGTCCTCGCGCGCAACGAACTCACCGCCGACGACCTCATCAGCATCTGGTTCACGGCCACCCCCGATCTGCACAGCGACTTCCCCGCCGCCGCTGCCCGGGATCTGGGAATCGTCGACGTCCCCCTCATCTGCGCCCAGGAACTCGACATAGAGGGCGCCATGCCGAGGGTCGTCCGGCTCCTCGCCCACGTCGAGACCGAACTGCCCAAGTCCCGGATCGCGCACGTCTACCTCGGTGCCGCGGCCGCCCTGCGCAAGGACATCGCCCAGTGAGAACAGCGCTCGTCATCGGCACCGGACTGATCGGCACCTCCGCCGCCATCGCCCTCGCGGGCCGCGGCGTCACGGTCCACCTCCGCGACCACGACCCGGCGCGCGCCCGGACGGCCGCCGCGCTCGGCGCGGGCACCGACGAGGCGCCCGAGGGCCGCGTGGACCTCGCGATCGTCGCCGTACCCCCGGCGCACGTCGCCACGACCCTCGCCGAGGCGATGTCGGCCGGCCTCGCCCGCGCCTACCTCGACGTGGCGAGCGTCAAGGGCGGGCCGAAGCGGGAGCTGGAGGCCCTCGGCCTCGACCTCACCGCGTACATCGGTTCGCACCCGATGTCCGGCAAGGAGCGCTCGGGCCCGCTCGCGGCGACCGCGGACCTCTTCGAGGGGCGGCCCTGGGTCCTCACGCCCACCCGCGACACCGACACCGAGGTCCTCAACCTCGCCCTGGAGCTCGTCGCCCTCTGCCGGGCCGTGCCCGTCGTCATGGACGCCGACGCCCACGACCGGGCCGTCGCCCTCGTCTCCCACACCCCGCAGCTGGTGTCGTCGATGGTCGCCGCGCGCCTGGAGGAGGCCGACGAGTCGGCCGTACGACTCTGCGGACAGGGCATCCGGGACGTCACCCGGATCGCCGCCTCCGACCCTCGCATGTGGATCGAGATCCTCTCCGCGAACCCCGGCCCCGTCGCCGACGTCCTCTCGGGCGTCGCCGCCGACCTCGACGAGACGGTCCGCGCCCTGCGCTCCCTCCAGTCCGCCGACGAGGACAAGCGCCGGGACGGGGCGTCGGGCGTCGAGGACGTCCTGCGGCGCGGGAACGCCGGGCGGGCCCGCGTCCCCGGCAAGCACGGTGCCGCCCCCACGGCCTACGAGACCGTCGCGGTCCTCATCAGCGACCAGCCGGGCGAGCTGGCCCGGATCTTCGCGGACGCGGGGCGGGCGGGGGTCAACATCGAGGACGTCCGCATCGAGCACGCGACCGGGCAGCAGGCGGGTCTGGTCCAGCTGATGGTCGACCCGGCGGCGGCGCCGGTGCTGGGCGCGGCCCTCCAGGACCGGGGATGGGCCCTCCGCACGAGCTGAGACCGCGGCGGCCGGGTGCCGAGGCGGTGTCGTGCCGATCAGGCCGGGCTCGCGGCCTGATCGACAAGACCCCCAGGCGGTGGTGGGGCCGAACGGGTGCCGGGGACTCGGTAACCTTGTGGAGGTGCCCGCATCTCGGCGAGGCCCTGTCACTCCCCCAGGAAGGTGTTCCCACCGTGGATTCCGTGATCGTCGCCATCGACGGACCGTCCGGCACGGGCAAGTCGAGCACGTCGAAGGCGGTCGCCGCCAAGCTGGGGCTGAGCTACCTCGACACCGGCGCCCAGTACCGGGCGATCACCTGGTGGATGATCAGCAACGGCGTCGACGTGACCGACGCCGAGGCTGTCGCCAACGCCGCCTCGAAGCCGGTCATCGTCTCCGGCACGGACCCGGGCCGCCCCACCATCACGGTGGACGGTGCCGACGCCGCCGGTCCCATCCGCACCGAGGAGGTCACCTCCAAGGTCAGCGCCGTCAGCGCCGTCCCCGAGGTGCGGAGCCTGATCACGGAGCTCCAGCGGTCCATCGCCCGCAGCGCCGAGCACGGCATCGTCGTCGAGGGCCGGGACATCGGCACCACCGTCCTGCCGGACGCCGACCTGAAGATCTTCCTCACCGCCTCGCCCGAGGCCCGTGCCGCCCGCCGCTCCGGCGAGCTCAAGGGCGCCGACGTGCACGCGACGAAGGAAGCCCTGATCAAGCGGGACGCGGCCGACTCCAGCCGCAAGACCTCCCCGCTCGCGAAGGCCGGCGACGCCGTCGAGGTCGACACCACCGACCTCACCCTGGACCAGGTCATCGAGTGCGTCGTCACCCTCGTGGACGAGAAGCGGACGGCCGCCAAGTGACCGTGCCCTCCCAGAGGGGCGCCGCCGTCGGGAGACGCATCGGCATCGGCCTGATGTACGGCTTCTGGAAGCCGCGTGTCCTCGGCGCCTGGCGGGTGCCGGCCTCCGGCCCCGTCATCCTCGCCGTCAACCACGCGCACAACATCGACGGTCCCATGCTCATGGGCACCGCACCGCGCCCGGTGCACTTCCTCATCAAGAAGGAAGCGTTCGTCGGGCCCCTCGGGTCCTTCCTGGAGGGCATCGGGCAGGTCAAGGTCGACCGCGACAGCACCGACCGGAACGCGATAGGCAACGCCCTGGGCGTCCTGGACCAGGGCGGCGTCCTCGGGATCTTCCCCGAGGGCACCCGCGGCGAGGGCGACTTCGCCTCGCTGCGCGCAGGCCTCGCGTACTTCGCCGTCCGCAGCGGCGCCCCGATCGTCCCGGTCGCCGTCCTGGGAAGCACCGAGCGCCGCGGACGGTTGGTCAAGGCACTGCCTCCGCTGCGCGGCCGCGTCGACGTCGTCTTCGGCGACGCCTTCGACGCGGGCGACGGCTCGGGCCGCCGCACCCGCAAGGCCCTCGACGAGGCCACCGTACGGATCCAGGGGCAGCTCACCACGCACCTGGAAAACGCCAGGCGCCTCACCGGGCGCTGAGCGAGACTTTCAGTAGTGGGCCCCGCGGCCCGGGGACCCACCGACCACGAATGATCAAGGAACGGACTTCATGAACGACCAGCACGACCACGGGGCGCTTGGCGACGCCGAGTACACGGAGTTCATGGAGCTCGCCGCGGAAGAGGGCTTCGACGCGGAGGACGTCGAGGGCGCGATCGAGGAGGCCGGGCACGGCCCGCTCCCCGTCCTCGCCGTCGTCGGCCGTCCGAACGTCGGCAAGTCGACCCTGGTGAACCGCATCATCGGCCGCCGCGAGGCCGTCGTCGAGGACAAGCCGGGCGTCACCCGTGACCGCGTCACCTACGAGGCCGAGTGGGCCGGGCGCCGCTTCAAGGTCGTCGACACCGGCGGCTGGGAGCAGGACGTCCTCGGCATCGACGCCTCCGTCGCCGCCCAGGCCGAGTTCGCCATCGAGGCCGCCGACGCCTGTCTCTTCGTCGTGGACGCCACCGTCGGCGCCACCGACACCGACGAGGCCGTCGTCAAGCTGCTCCGCCGCGCCGGCAAGCCGGTCGTCCTCGCCGCCAACAAGGTCGACGGGCAGTCCGGCGAGGCCGACGCCGCCACGCTCTGGTCCCTGGGCCTCGGCGAGCCGTTCCCCGTCTCCTCGCTGCACGGCCGCGGCACCGGCGACCTCCTCGACGAGGTCCTGAGGAAGCTGCCCGAGGCCCCCGAGCAGCGCTTCGGCAACGCCGTCGGCGGCCCGCGCCGCATCGCCCTCATCGGCCGTCCGAACGTCGGCAAGTCCTCGCTGCTCAACAAGGTGGCGAACGAGGACCGCGTCGTCGTCAACGAGCTGGCCGGCACCACCCGCGACCCGGTCGACGAGCTCATCGAGCTCGGCGGCGTGACGTGGAAGTTCGTCGACACCGCCGGCATCCGCAAGAAGGTCCACCTCCAGTCGGGCGCGGACTACTACGCCTCCCTGCGGACCGCGGCCGCCATCGAGAAGGCGGAGGTGGCCGTCATCCTCATCGACACCACCGACAAGATCTCGGTCCAGGACCAGCGCATCATCACGATGGCGGTCGAGTCGGGCCGCGCCATCGTCATCGCCTACAACAAGTGGGACGAGCTCGACGAGGAGCGCCGCTACTACCTCGAGCGCGAGATCGAGACCGAGATGCAGCAGGTCGTCTGGGCGCCCCGGGTCAACGTCTCCGCCAAGACCGGCCGCCACATGGACAAGCTGGTCCCGGCCATCGAGACCGCCCTCGCCGGCTGGGAGACCCGTGTCCCCACCGGCCGGCTGAACGCCTTCCTCGGTGAGATCGTCGCGGCCCACCCGCACCCGATCCGCGGCGGCAAGCAGCCCCGCATCCTCTTCGGCACGCAGGCGGGCACCAAGCCCCCGCGCTTCGTGCTCTTCGCCTCGGGCTTCCTGGAGGCCGGCTACCGGCGCTTCATCGAGCGCCGTCTGCGCGAGGAGTTCGGCTTCGAGGGCACCCCGATCCACATCTCTGTGCGCGTCCGCGAGAAGCGCAGCCGCAAGAAGTAGTGCGCGGCAAGCAGTGACGGGTACGGCCGAGGGCCGGGGCGATCGCCCCGGCCCTCGGCCGTACCCGGATGTCTCAGATGCCCCTGCGGGGCCCCGGCGGGAGGGCCGCCGGGGTGTGGTGCTGCTGCGCCGGCCAGACCGGCGGGTAGGCGGAGGCGTACCGGTGACCGCTGCCGTGTCCCTGCACGGCTGCGTATCCCTGGGAGTTCCCGTACAGACCCGTGCTCGTGGGCGTGCCGAAGGCGCGGAAGGCCACGTCCTCCTCGCCGCTGCGGTCACCCGGCAGCGTACGGAACGACCGGCGGTACTCCGAGAGCAGGGCGTCGTAGATCGGCGTGGCCGACTGGCCCGCCGCGACGTCCTGCGCCGGGCGCATGGAGGGGATCTGGCTCGGATACGGCTGGAGGAAAGGGTCGTATGGGTGCACGTACGTGCCAACGACCCCGCCGCCGGTCGGATGCGGGCGGCTCTCCGAAAGAGACGCACGCCGGGGCCGCGGCACGGTCGGAACCTCCGGCACCGCCGCTCCTCCCGTGCTCCTCGCTCCGGCCGCGCCCGGGGCGGCGCCCGTCGACGGACCGACGGGCGCCGCCGGTCCACCGGCACCGGTGAACCCGGCGGCGCCGACGGACCGGCCGGCACCGGTGAAACCGCCGGCACCGGCGGACCGGCCGGTGCGCACCGGTGCACCGGCACCCACCGGTCCGGCTGCTCCCGTCGAACCGCCGGTCGCCGTCAGTCCGCCGGTTCCCGTCAGTCCTGTCAGCCGGCCCGGCTCTCCCGGCCCTCCCGGCGGCGGTGGGGGTCCCACCGGTCCGCCCGGGGCCCTCGGGGGCCTTATGCCGGGCCGGCCGTCGTCCATCAGGTCCCGGCCAGCGGCATCGCCGCCGCCACCAGGCGCCCGTTCGCCGCGGCCTTCTCCAGGGCGTCGCGCAGCAGGTCCTCGCGCGGCTGCTGGCCGATGGAGCCCACCGGGGCGGCGAAGACCAGGACCGTGTGCGACTTGTTGGCCGCCGCGCGCCAGCCCTCGGTGACCTGGAGCGGCTGGTGCGCCTGCCACCAGGCGGCCTGTCCGGCGCCGTTCGGCCCCGGCTGGAGGACGGAGTGCAGCTGGCCCATGGCGACCAGGACCGACCAGCCCGGCAGCTGCGCGGGCTTCTCGTCGAGATCGGTGACGGGCCGGAAGCCCTGCTCCGCGAGGAGCGGCAGGAACTCGTCGACGAGACCGTCCGTGCCCGGGCGGGCGACGGGCGCGGTCGGCTCCACGACCAGTGCCGGGTGCAGCTCGCCCTCGATCAGGACGAGACCGCTGGTGACGCCGAGCACGGCCTGCTCGGGATGGGCGGCGGACAGCGCGTCGGCGGCGTCCGACGCGGTGATCGAGGCGACGGCTCCCTGGAGCTGCGCCTCGGCGACCTTGACGACCTGGGACGGGATGCAGCTGGCGTGGGCGAACGCGAGGACCGCGGTCTCCTCACCGACGAACAGCACCGTGCTGGTGCGCTCCTGCTCGGAGTCCCCCGGCGTGCGGCAGGAGGTGCAGTCGTAGCTGCCCGGGGCGTTGTCGCCGGCAAGCAGCCGGTCGGCTTCTTCGTCGCCGATCTCGGCGCGTACGTCCTCGCTGACGTCGAGCATGCGCGGCACGGGGGGCTCCCTGGACTCGGTACGGGGGGACGCCGGGCCGATCCCGGGCGTCTCATGCCGAGTTCAACGGGTCAGGATCGGCCGGGGTCACGCGTGGAAGCGAGGCAACTTGCCGGTGGCTCGTGCGGCGGGGCCCGTGACTCCGACCGGGTGGGGTGTGAACAGCGTTCCGCGCGGCACGGGCCGGGGGCGCCGGGCGCCTGCCTAGCCTGCGGCGATGTCGAAGATCCGATTTTGGACGGCCGGTCCCGCGGTGGCCGCGGCGGCGGCACTGATCGCCCTGACGCCCGTCGCCGCGCACGCCCGGGACGCGTCCGAGGGGCCGCGGGGCACCGCCGCCGCGCCGGCGGGGACGGCCGAGGGGACGGGGCCCGCTCCGGAGGACGTACCGGGTGCGGTGGGCGGCGAGGTGGCCGACCTGGTGGACGAGCTGGTCTCCGACGCCGTCTCGTCCACCGCCGACGCCGTGCGCGCGACGGGCGCGGTGCCCGGCTACGCCTGCGCCGTCGACCAGTGGCCGTGGGGCTGCGTCGCCGAGTGCGAGAGCAGCGGCCGCTGGCACATCAACACCGGCAACGGCTTCTACGGCGGGCTCCAGTTCTGGCAGCCGACCTGGGTCGAGCACGGCGGCACGAGGTTCGCCCCGCGCGCCGACCTGGCCACCCGCCCGCAGCAGATCACGATCGCGGAGGAGGTGCTCCGTACCCAGGGCTGGGGTGCGTGGCCCGTCTGCTCCAAGCGGTACGGACTGAGCGGCCGCGTCCACACCGTCCAGCCGGGCGACACCCTCGGCTCGATCACCCGGCGCTTCGCCGTCAAGGGGGGCTGGCAGGCGCTGTACGCGGCGAACCGGAGCCTCATCGGGCCCGACCCGAACCGGATCGTCGTCGGCACCATGCTCCGGATCGCACCGCTCTGAGGTCAGCGCGGTGCGCCCCGGGCGTACTCGTGCGGCTCCCCGCTCGACGCGCGGGAGCCGCGGCGCAGCTCGTGCACGAGCGAGCCGCGCGGCAGCCCCTCCGGGACGCGCTGCTCGGCGAGGACCACGGCCGCCCCGTGTTCCTCGGCGAGCGCCGCCAGCAGCCCGTACGTCCGGGCCGCGACCGGCGGGGCCATCCCGAGCGACGGCTCGTCGACCAGCACCACGCGCGACGGCCGCAGCAGGGCACGGGACAGGGCCAGCATCCGGCGCTCCCCGCCGGAAAGGGTCCCGGCGGCCCGGGACAGCAGGGGTACGAGCTCGGGGTACGGGGCGGGGGCCCCGGCAGGACCGGAGAGCGCGAGGTTCTCGGCGACGGTGAGCCCCTCGTACACCGCCCGCAGGTCCGGTACGAAGCAGAGCCCGCGGCGCGCCCGCGCGTGCGGCGGCAGCCGGGTCACGTCGGCCCCGCGCCACAGGACCCGGCCGGCGGTGAGCCCCACCGTGCCGGCGAGGGCCCGCAGGGCCGTGGTGCGGCCCGCGCCGTTGCGCCCCAGGAGCACGGTGACGGTGCCGGCGGGCACGGGCAGGTCGAGGCCGTGCAGGGCCTCCAGGGGGCCGTAGCGGACCCGGGCCGCGCGCAGTTCGATCTCGACGCTCATGACAGGATCCGGCCGCCCTCCATGGTGTGCACGGTGTGGGCGATCCCGGCGACGAGGTCCGGGTCGTGCTCGACGACCAGGACCGTCAGGCCGTCGGCGGCGAGTGCGGCGAGGATCCGGGCGAGCGCGGCGGTCTCGTCGGCGTCGAGGCCTGCGGCGGGTTCGTCGAGGAGGAGCGTGTGCGGCCGCCCCGCGAGCGCCCGGGCCAGCTCGACCCGGCGCAGCGTCCCGGTCGGCAGGCCGGCGGCGGCGCGGTGCCGTGCGGGGCCGGCGAGGCCGACGAGCCGCAGGCTCCGCTCGACCGCGGCGGGGTCGCCGCGGACCCGGCCGCGTTCCGCGCCGATGCGGACGTTCTCCTCGACGGACAGCGAGGGGAACACGGCGAGCCGCTGGAAGGTCCGGGCGATCCCGAGACGCGTCCGGGCGTGCGCCGGGACGGCGGTGATGTCGGTGCCGCCGAGCGTGATCCGGCCTCGGCGGGGGTGGAGCGTCCCCGCCAGGCAGTCGAAGAGGGTGCTCTTGCCCGCCCCGTTCGGGCCGACGAGGGCGGTGACGCGGGCGGGGGCGAGGGCGAGGGTGACGTGGGAGAGGGCGGTGATGCCGCCGGGGTAGGTGAGGGTGAGGTCGTCCGCGCGGAGCTCCGGGGCGGGGGGAGCGGCCGGCGGTGCGGGTGCGCGTGCGGGTGAGGGGGTGCGTGCGTGGCCCGGTGCGGGCCGGTGGGGATGCGTCCGGCCTTCGGTCGGACCCGTGCGGGTCGCCGCGACGGGTGCGGGTCTTCTCGTGGGGGGTTCGGTGCCGGCGGTGGCCGGCGGGCCCTCGGGGTGTCTCCGGGCCTTGACCGGGGTCGCCTTGGGGAGCAGCAGGGTGGTCAGCGGGGGGAGGCGGCCCGACTGGGTCGCCAGAAGGCCTGTCAGGGCTGCTGCCATGCCCGCTTGGGGGCCCGCGTCCAGGGTGATCAGGAGGGTCGCCCCCACCAGGGGCGTGAGGAGGCTGTCGGCGCCCAGGACCAGGACCGCCGCGAACCAGAGCAGGCCGCGTACCGGGTCGTACGCCTCCGGGTCGAAGGCGCGCAGGCCCATGCCCAGGAGGCCGCCGCCGAGGGCCGCCAGGGCCGCGCCCAGGACGAACGCGAGGAGCTTGAGGGCGGGGACCGGGACGCCCGCCGCCTCCGCGCCCGGTTCGTGGTCCCGCAGGGCGGCCAGTGCGCGGCCCGTGCGGCCCCGGCGCAGCGCCGCCACGAGGGCCAGGCAGCCGGCCAGCAGGACCAGCTCCAGGGCGTAGAAGGCGCGGTCGTCGGCGAAGCCCGCCGGGCGGCCCAGGGACAGGCCCGCCGTCGCGTACGGCTGGGTGAGGACGAAGCGGCTCACCGCCACACCGGTCGCCAGCGTGGCCAGGGCGAGCGCCAGACCGTGGCGGCGGATCGCGGGCCAGGCCGTCACCAGGCCCACCAGGGCGACCATCGGCACCGCGAGGGCCAGCGCCACGAGGGCCGGGACGCCCGCCGTCGCCAGCAGGGCCGTCAGCAGCGCGCCCAGGCCCGCGTACGCCGCCTGGCCCAGGGCGATCTGGCCGCCCCGGCCCGCCACCACGACGAGGGACAGCAGGATCAGCGCCAGCGCCGGGACCTGCACCGCCGTGTGCAGGTCGGAGCCCGCGAAGCCGAGGGGGAGGAGGAAGAGGACGCCGATGACCGGCCAGAGCGGGGCGGGGACGGGACGGGTGCGGGGCGGTGGGGGCAGGGCGTCCCGGCCCTTGCCGCCCACGCCCGGCAGGACCAGCGCCGCCACCAGGAGCGCCACCACGAACAGGTTCGCCCCGAGCGCCTGCACCAGCGGACCCGCCCACCCCTCCGGGTGCAGCCGCGTCATCTGCGCCTGCGCCACTCCGATCGCGACCGCCGCCACGATCGCGACCGTCAGCGACCGCATCCGGGCGATCACCGCGACCGCGATCACCTCGATGACGAGCAGGGGCATCCCGTACGGGTCGAGACGTACGTACGGGGCGAGGAGCACGCCCGTCAGCCCCGCGGTGAACGAGCCGAACGCCCAGCCCGCCGCCGCCACCCGGTCCGCGTGCACCCCCGACAGGACGGCGAGCGGACGGTTGTCGACCACCGCCCTCAGCTCCCGGCCGAACCGGGTCCAGCGGGTCACCGCCGTCACCAGGCAGGCCAGCGCCACCACCGCCGCCAGCTGCGCCCACGGGTCGTCGCCGAGCAGCACCGGCGCGTCGTCCCGCGCCCCGCCGCCCCACAGCAGCGCCGCCCCGCCCACGAGCAGCACGAAGACGCCGATGGAGGCCACCAGGGTCTGCGCCGGGTTCGAGCCGAGGAGGGCGAGCGGGCGGAAGACGCCCCGGTCCAGGACGAGGCCGATGCCGGGGGCCACCACCAGGAGCGTGACCAGGGCGCCCAGGGGCAGCGGCCAGTCCCACACGACGACGAGCTGCCGGAGGACGTACGCGCAGATCATGGCGACGGCGCCGTGCGCCAGGTTCAGCACCCCCGTCGCCCGGTAGGTGACGATCAGCCCGATCCCGGTGAGCGCGGCGGCGCTGCCGACCGCGAGGCCGGCGAGCGTCAGCTCGTACGTCAGGGACGCCATGGCTCACACACCGGGCAGGGGTCCAGGTCCGCGTCGCCCGCCTCCGTCGCCTCCGCCCTGCCCGCCACCAGCGGGCAGTCCGGGCGGTGGGCCAGGGTGCCGCCGGGGACGCGCAGCGGCGGGCCGTCCGAGGACGGCGGCCCGGTCTCCGCGGTGTCGGCCGGGTCCGGGTCCGGCTCCGCCGGGGCCGCGGGGAGCAGGAGCGACGCCGCGACCAGGACCGCGCCCGCCACGATCAGCGCCGCACCCGGCACCGTGCACGAGGCCAGATAGGGGAGCTGCCGCTCGGCGAAGCGCTCGCCGGAGATCGCGTACCAGCCGAGCGCGCACAGCACCGCGCCCACGGCGGCCGCCGTGACACCGCCCCACAGCAGGATCCGGGATCTCCGCACAGGCCTCCTTCGTCTCTCCCTTTCCTTGCACTATGCCCCGGTTCGCCCCACCCTGGAAGCAGCAGGCCGTACGGCCTGGAGACACCCGGTGGTGAGCCTGATGGTTCTGGAACGACTCGGCGGACGTCCCCGGCTCGTCGCCCTCGCGGCCGCCGCCCTCCTGGCCCTCGCCCCCGCCGTCGCGGGCTGCTCCGACGACTCCTCGTCCGGCAACGAGGTGTCGGAGTCCGTGCCGCCCGGGACGACGGCCGAGCCGCCGGGGGAGGACGAACCCGCGGACCCGGCCGCCGCCGAGGAAGAGGTCACCGAGAACTGGACGGCCTTCTTCGACCCGAAGGTCCCGACGTCCGAGAAGGTGGAGCTCCTGGAGAACGGCGAGGTGATGCGGCCGGTCCTCGCCGCCTTCGCCGGCGACCGGAACGCCGCCATGACCTCGGCGAAGGTCACGGACGTCGAGTTCACCTCGGCCACCGACGCCGAGGTCACCTACGACCTGCTCGTCGGCGGGAACGCCGCCCTGCCCGACTCCCAGGGCACCTCGATCCTCCAGGACGGCACCTGGAAGGTCTCCGTGAAGACCCTCTGCGGCCTGGTCGAGCTGAGCGGTGTCACCGTTCCGGGCTGCTGAGGCGGTCGCGGCGCTGCTCCTGGCCGTGCTGCTCGCGCTCCTCGCGGGCTGCGGCAGCCGGCTCCCGGAGCGGGCCTTCGAGACGCGGCCCACCGCCAACCCCTCCGGCGGTGAGCCGCTCCGCGTCGGGATCATCACCAGCGCCACGAGCCCGGTCGGCGGGCAGGCCCTCACCGGCCCGCGCGACGGAGCCCGCGCCTACTTCGACGCGCTCAACGCCCGCGGCGGCCTCGACGGACGCCGGATCGAGGTCGAGACCTGCGACGACGGCGGCAGCGGCGTCGGCAACAACGCGTGCGTGCACCGGCTGCTCGACGAGCGCCGGGTCTTCGCGCTCGTCGCCACCACCGCCCTGAACTACGCGGGCGCGCCGCTCGTCGCCAAGGCCGGCGTCCCCGACATCGGCGGCCAGCCCCTCACCCCCGCCTACGACACGTATCCGCACCTCTACGGGATCTACGGCAGCTCCGCCCCGCGCACCGGAGGGAAGCCCGGCTGGGACGGCACCCTGTACGGCGGGACCGAGGTCTACCACTGGTTCGAGCGGCAGCGGGGGGCGCGGACCGCCGCCGTCGTCTCGTACAACCAGGCCGCTTCCGCCTCGTACGCCCGGCTGGTCTCCGACGGGCTGCGCGCCGAGGGCTACCGGGTCGTCGACGAGCAGGTCGACTTCGCCCTGCCCAACTTCCGCGCGGTCGCCGCCGATCTGCGGGACCAGGACGTCGACCTCCTCTTCGACGCGATGGACACCCACGGGAACGTCCGGCTGTGCGAGGCGATGGAGGCGCTCGGGGTACGCGTCGACGCCAAGGTCACCAACGTCCAGAACTGGTCCTCGTCCGTCGCCCGGGACTACGCCCGCGCGCCCGGCTGCCGGAACGCCCTGTGGGTGACCGGAGCCAGCCGCAACCACCAGGACACCGGCCACCCCGCGGTCCGCGAGTTCCGTGCGGCCATGGGGGAACGGCCGCTCTCCCAGTGGCAGCTGGAGGGCTGGGCGGCGGCCATGTGGTTCACCGACGCGGCCCGGTCCTGCCTGTCCGGGGCCGGGCTCACCCGGGGCTGCGTCGAGGACTACCTGAACCGGCCGGAGCCGTACACCGCGCGCGGACTGCTGCTGCCCGTCGGCTTCGAGCACCTCGCGAAGCCGCCCGAGACCCGGTACACCTGTCTGTCCGTGGCCCGTTGGGAGGACGGACGGGGCTGGGTGACGCAGGGCGACATGACGGACAACTGCGCGACCGTACCCATGGTGGGCTATCGCCCGTGAAGCGGAGGGTACGTCCCGGCGATGCGGAGGCACGTCCCGGCAGTACAGTCGGCCCGACCGACCCGACATCACTGACCGGGGGGACCGGCAGCGCGATGCGTATCTCCTTTCTGCTCCACAACGGTTACCACTACGGCGGCACGATCCGGACGACGTTCACGCTCGCCGAGCAACTGGCCACCCGTCACGAGGTGGAGATCGTCTCGGTGTTCCGCCACCGCGACCGGCCGATCCTGGACCTCCCCGCGAACGTGACGCTCCGTCATCTCGTGGATCTGCGCGAGGACGGTCCGGACGGCGACCGGGGCCACCCCGACCTCCGCAGGCCCGCCGCGGTCTTCCCGCGCGGCGACGGTCGCTGGAAGCAGTACAGCGCGCTCACCGACGCCCGGATCGGGGAGTACCTGCGGGGTGTCGAGGCCGACGTCCTGGTCGCCACCCGCCCCGGGCTCAACGTGCACCTGGCCCGGCAGGCCCGGCGGGGACCGGTCCTCGTCGGCCAGGAGCACCTGGTCCTGGCCGGCCACAGCCGGCGGCTCCGGCGGGACATCCGGCACGAGTACCGGCTCCTGGACGCCGTCACGACGGTCACCGAGGCCGACGCCCGCGCCTACCGGGGACTGGGGCTTCCCGGCGTACGGATCGAGGCCGTGCCCAACAGCGTGCCCGCGCCCGCCCTGCCGCCCGCCGACCCCACGGCGAGGATCGTCGTGGCGGCGGGCCGGCTGACCCGGGTCAAGCGGTACGACGTGCTCATCGACGCCTTCGCCGAGGTCGCCGCGGACCACCCGGACTGGAGCCTGCGGATCTACGGGACGGGCGACGCGGTCGAGGACCTCGGAGGGGCGCTGGCCCGGCAGATCGCCGAGCGGGGCCTCGGCGGGCAGGTCCTCCTCATGGGCGCCGCCCATCCGATGGAACCGGAGTGGGCCAAGGGCTCGATCGCCGCGGTGACCTCGCGGCGGGAGTCCTTCGGCATGGCGATCGTGGAGGCGATGCGCTGCGGGCTGCCGGTGGTGTCGACCGACTGCCCGAACGGGCCGCGCGAGATCATCGAGGACGGGGTCGACGGGCGGCTCGTGCCGGTCGACGACGTGGCCGCGGTCGCGGGAGCCCTGCGCGGTCTGGTCGAGGACGACGAACTGCGCGCGAAGACCGCGCGGGCGGCGCTGGCCTCCTCCGAACGCTTCGACCCCGTCCGGATCGCGGCCCGGCACGAGGCGCTCTGGACGGAGCTCGTCGACCGGGGCGCGAGCCGGCGCACCCACCCGGCGGGGCGCGCGAAACGGCACCACCAGGTCGGCCGGGCCGTCGACGCGCTCTACCTCCTGAGGTCCAGGGCCGCCCGACCGGTGCGCGACCTGCTCCGCCGCCTCCGCTGAGGAGGCGGTCCGCCCGTGCTGCTCCCGGTCCGCCCGTGCTGCTCCCGGTCCGCCCGTGCTGCTCCCGGTCCGCCCGTCCTGCTCTTCGGCAGGCCGGGATTCGGGCCCTCGCGGTCGCATCGAGGACCGTGGCTGTCCGCGAGGGCTGACAGACTCGGGGGCATGTTGGAGACCTCCGCACGGCTGCTGCGTCTGCTCTCGCTGCTCCAGGCCCACCGGGAGTGGTCCGGTGCCGATCTCGCCGAACGGCTCGGGGTGACCTCGCGCACGGTACGGCGCGACGTCGACCGGCTGCGCGAACTCGGCTACCCGGTGCACGCCAGCCCCGGCACCGGCGGCGGCTACCAGCTCGGGGCCGGGGCCGAGCTGCCGCCGCTGCTCCTCGACGACGAGGAGGCCGTGGCGGTCGCGGTCGGCCTGCGCACCGCGGCGGGCCAGGGCGTCGAGGGCATCGGCGAGACCTCCGTACGGGCCCTCGCCAAGCTGGAGCAGGTCCTGCCCGCCCGGCTGCGGCGGCGGGTCGGCGCGCTCACCGACTTCACCGTGCCGATGCTCCGTACCCCTCGGGAACGGGTGGACCCGGAGGTGCTCACCGAGCTGGCCAACGCCTGCCGGGACAGCGAGCGGCTCCGCTTCGAGTACCGCGACCACGGCGGCACCGCCACCCGCAGGACCGTGGAACCGCACCGGCTGGTCTGCACCGAGCGGCGCTGGTACCTCGTCGCCTGGGACCTGGACCGCGACGGGTGGCGGACCTTCCGGGCCGACCGGATCGAGCCCAGGCCGCCGCACGGCCCGCGCTTCCCGCCCCGCGAGCCGCCCGCCGAGGACCTCGCCGCGTACGTGTCGAAGGGGGTGTCCGGCGCGGCGTACGCGACGGAGGTCACCGTCCGGCTCTTCGTCCCGCTCGCCGAGGCCGCCGGAACCGTCGGGCCGATGGACGGGGTCCTGGAGCCCGAGAGCGAAGGGACCTGCCTGCTGCGCGCGGGGGCGCACAGCCTCCAGGTCGCGGTGGTGCACGTGGTGCTCCTCGGGCTCGACTTCGAGGTGGTCGAGCCGCCGGAGCTGACGGAGCGGGTCCGCGAGCTCAGGGACCGTCTGTCCCGCGCTCTGGACCGGACGGCGGCGGCGTCGCCGGAGGGCTCGTGATCCGCATCCGCTCGTAGTCCGCGAACTCCGGGTGGTGCAGGTCGAAGGCCGGCGACTCGGAGCGGATCCGCGGCACGGCGTCGAAGTTGTGCCGGGGCGGCGGGCACGAGGTCGCCCACTCCAGCGAGCGCCCGAAGCCCCACGGGTCGTCCACCTCGACCTTCGCGCCGTACCGGTGGGTCCACCACACGTTGTAGAGGAACGGCAGCGTGGACACGCCCAGCAGGAAGGCGCCGATCGTCGACACCGTGTTGAGCGCCGTGAAGCCGTCCGCGTCCAGGTAGTCGGCGTACCGCCGGGGCATGCCCTCCGCACCGAGCCAGTGCTGCACCAGGAAGGTGAGGTGGAAGCCGACGAACAGCGTCCAGAAGTGCATCCTGCCGAGCCGCTCGTCGAGCATCCGGCCGGTGAACTTGGGCCACCAGAAGTAGAAGCCGGCGAAGGTCGCGAAGACGACCGTGCCGAAGACCGTGTAGTGGAAGTGGGCCACCACGAAGTACGAGTCGGTGACGGGGAAGTCCATCGGGGGCGAGGCGAGGATGACCCCGGTGAGCCCGCCGAAGAGGAACGACACGAGGAAGCCGACCGACCAGAGCATCGGCGTCTCGAAGGAGAGCGAGCCCCGCAGCATGGTCCCGGTCCAGTTGAAGAACTTCACCCCGGTCGGCACCGCGATCAGGAAGGACAGCAGCGAGAAGAACGGCAGCAGCACCGCGCCCGTCGCGAACATGTGGTGCGCCCAGACCACCGCCGACAGGCCGGTGATCGCCATGGTGGCCGCGACGAGCGTCGTGTAGCCGAAGATCGGCTTGCGGGAGAAGACCGGGATGATCTCGCTGACGATCCCGAAGAACGGCAGCGCGATGATGTAGACCTCGGGGTGCCCGAAGAACCAGAAGAGGTGCTGCCAGAGCAGCGCCCCTCCGTTCTCCGGAAGGAAGACCACGGAGCCGAGCCGCCGGTCCGCCTCCAGGACGAGCAGCGCCGCCGCGAGGACGGGGAAGGCGATGAGCACCAGGACCGCCGTGAAGAGCACGTTCCAGGTGAAGATCGGCATCCGGAACATGGTCATGCCGGGGGCCCGCATCCCGATGATGGTGGCGAGGAAGTTCACCGAGGTGAGGATCGTGCCGAAGCCCGAGAGCGCGAGCCCCATGATCCACAGGTCGACGCCGACGCCCGGTGACCGCTCCAGGCTGTTGAGCGGGGCGTAGGCGGTCCAGCCGAAGGCGGCGGGGCCGCTCGGGGTGAGCAGCGAACCGATCACCATCAGGCCGCCGAAGAGGAACAGCCAGTACGAGAACATGTTCAGCCGCGGGAAGGCGACGTCGGGGGAGCCGATCTGGAGCGGCACCAGCTCGTTGGCGAAGCCGGCGAAGGTGGGCGTGGCGAAGAGCAGCAGCATGATCGTGCCGTGCAGCGTGAAGGCCTGGTTGAACGTCATGTTCGACACGAGCTGGAGCCCCGGGCGGGCCAGCTCGGCCCGCATCAGCATGGCCATGAGCCCGGCCAGCAGGAAGAAGAGGAACGAGGTCACCAGGTACAGGTGGCCGATCTTCTTGTGGTCGGTCGTGGTGACCCAGTCGATCATGACGCGGCCGTGCCGGTGGCGGGCCGATTCGACGGCCGCGGTCGCTGTCTCGGTGCCCATCGCTGCATGATGCGGGCGCCGGGGCGGCGGGGGAGTCAGGCGGCGGGGCGGCTGCTCCGTTCGGCGGACACCCGCCGGGCGGAGCCGTCGTAAGCGTTGTGTAAGGGAAACGTGTGGGCGGCGCGTGCGAGGCCCGGGCAATTCGTCGTGTCATCCCGGCGGGAACGGGGAATTCCCCGGTAATCGCCGGGGCTGTGATCCCTTCGTGCGAAGCGCCGGAGGTTCTTCGGAATTGCTGGAGAATCGACCCGGAACTGTCCCGACGGGTGATGGTCGGCGTGTCAAACATATGTCGAGAACTTGTGACACAAGCGTGACCGCGAAGAGGCTAACGTGAGGCCCATGTCACCCACATCGCGCACTCCCGAACCGCCCCGCGACGCTCCCGAGTCCTATGTGGGACTGGACGCGGACGGTGCCGAGCAGCTCGCCAGGGCACGGGGCTGGAAGGTCGTCAGGTCCCTGCCGCCCGGCTCGATCATCACCATGGAATACCTCTCCGGGCGCATCAACTTCGAGGTCGAGGACGGCGCCGTCACCCGCTGCTGGGTGGGCTGAGCGGCGGGGGGAGGAGGCCGAAGGACACGGGCGAGGACACGGGAAGGGCCCCGGCCGAGATCGGTCGGGGCCCTTCCCGTGTCTGTCGGGTGCGGTCAGCCGCGGGTCGCCGGAGCACGGCCGCGGGCCACTCCCACGGTCTCGCGGACCGGCTCCTCGGACCCGGTCGGACGCGGCGGGAAGAAGGCAGGGCGCGGGCCTCCGGAGGCCACGGGCAGGGAGGGCACCAGCCGCCGGCGGTCGCGCAGCCGCTCCAGCAGCCGGTCACGCATCGCGAGGATCCAGGACTCCGCCACCGCGAGGAGCGGCTCGCACCACGGCAGGGCGAGCAGGACCAGGAGCCCGGCGGCCCAGCCGAGCACCACGTCGCTCAGCCAGTGCGTGCCCAGGTAGACGGTGGTGAGGCCGACGCCCAGCGCGACCACCGAGGAGATCGCGGACAGATAGCGCCTGGCCCGTGGCGTGGTCGCCAGATAGGCGAGGATGCCCCAGGTCACGACCGCGTTGGCGGTGTGCCCCGAGGGGAATATGTCGCCGCCCGCGAAGAGCTCGGCCGAGCCGATCTGTGTCGCGTAGTGGGGGCCGAGACGGCCGAGCCCGAGCTTGACCGCGCCGACCGAGACGTTGAGCAGCAGCAGGGCGGCGCCGAGACACAGCAGTGGCCGCAGGGTGTGCTGGCGCCAGGAGCGCCAGCCCAGCCATGCGGCCACCATGACGGCCGTGGGGCCGCGCTGACCGAGGACGACGTAGTAGTCGAGGAAGGCGTGCAGCTCGGGCCACTGCTGGTAGGGCCGGAACAGCATGATCTTCCAGTCGAGGGTCACCAGCCAGGTCGACAGCAGGACCGCCACGACAATGGCCAGATAGAACGCCGACGTCCCGCCGAAGAGCGCGAGACGCGTGCGGGTCATCCGAGGGACCTCTATCTTCGGCGGTTCCGGCTCCCGGTCCAGCCGGGCAAAGATGTCGGTACGCACCCAATCGACGTTACAGGGAGTGAGAAGCTGACCCGGTCGTTCCGGTGCCTTCGTGATGACCATGTGATGTGGAGTAGGTCTCAGTCGTCGCTCCATTCGCGACGTCCGTCGGTAAATCCGATGACCTTCAGCCCTATTGGCCGCACGGCCCTTTGCGGAAGGGTGTTTGGGTGCAGGGGAATTGCCTCAAACAGATATACGTACGGAATTCCATGCGACGCGCGGCCCCCGTCAAGTGGCGTACGCCACACCGGGTGCCCCGCCGGGGTGAGAGCTGCGCCACGCGCTCGGGGCTTGAACTCGCGTACGCTGACGGCTCACTCGCCCGTCGATGTCGGGCCGCCCCAGGGGGCAAACGCCCTGGTCGGCGCCTGCCGAGCGCGAGAGCTTCACTGGGAGGTACGTACATGTCGCGGACGATCACGGCCCGAGCGCGAGAGCGTGCCGCCGACGGCGGAACCAACCGCTGGGTCGTCCTGTTCGTCCTCTGCGTCAGCCTTCTCCTGGTCGCCCTCGACGCCACCATCCTCCACGTCGCCGTCCCCTCGCTCACCGAGGACCTGCGCCCCAGCTCCACCGCGCTGCTCTGGATCGTCGACGCCTACCCCCTGATCTGCGCCTCGCTGCTGATCCTCTTCGGCACCCTCGGCGACCGGATCGGCAGACGGCGGGTCCTCCTCCTCGGTTACGCCCTGTTCGGCGTCGCCTCGGCGGTCGCCGCCCTCGCCACCGAGCCATGGGTCCTCATCGCCGCCCGCGCGCTGCTCGGCGTCGGCGGCGCGATGATCATGCCCGCGACGCTCTCGATCCTCCGGACGGTCTTCCCCGACCGGAGGGAGCGCGCCACCGCGATCGGCATCTGGACCGCCACCGCGGCGATCGGCGCCGCCACCGGACCGGTGCTCGGCGGCTTCCTCGTCGAGAACTACTGGTGGGGCTCCGTCTTCCTCATCAACATCCCGCTGATGGCGCTGATCCTTCCCCTCGGCCGCCGGCTGCTCCCCGAGTCCCGCGGCGCCGCCGACGGACCCTGGGACGTCCTCGGCGCCCTCATGGCCGCCGCCGGAGTCCTCGGCTGCGTCCTCGGGGTCAAGCGCGCCGGAGCCGGCGAGCCGCTGCTCGCCCTCCCGACCGCGGGGCCGCTGCTCCTCGGCGCCGGACTCCTCGTCCTCTTCGTCCGTCGGCAGAAGCGGCGCCCGCACCCGCTGATCGACATGGGGCTCTTCTCCCGCGCCGCCTTCACCACCTCGGTCGGCTGCATCGTCATCGGCATGCTGGCCCTGGTCGGCCTGGAGCTCATCGCCGTCCAGTACCTCCAGCTCGTCCTCGGACTGAGCCCCCTGGAGACCGGGCTGCGGCTCCTGCCGCTCACCTTCGCCGCCATGGCGGCCGGTGCCACCGGCTCGTACACCCTGCGCAGGATCGGCCCGCGCCGGATGGTCGGCTGGGGCTTCGTGCTCACCGCCGGCGCGGTGCTGCTGCTCACGTTCATGGGGCAGGACGACCGGCCGCTGCTGCTCACGGTGGGCTTCGTGCTGCTCGGCTTCGGCCTGCAGACCACGCTCTTCTCGGCGTACGAGTCGATGCTCAGCGAGGCGCCGCAGCGCAGCGCGGGCGGCGCGGCCGCGATCGGCGAGACCTCGTACCAGCTCGGCGCGGGCATGGGCATCGCGCTGCTCGGCAGCGTGATGAACGCGGCGTACGCCCCCGGGCTCGCCTCGGTCCCCGGGGTGCCGGCGGAGGCCAGCAGCGCGGCGTCGAACTCCCTCGGCGAGGCCTACAAGGTCGCCGAGCAGCTCGGCGGCACGGCGGGCGACGCCCTGCACCAGGCCGCCCGGCACGCCTTCGTGGACGGTCTGCACATCACGCTCTGCGTGAGCGCCGTGCTGCTGCTCGTCGGCGCCGTGATGGCCCGGCGGCTGCCCCGGGTCATGGAGTGCCCGGTGGACGAGGACGAGTCGTGCGAGGCCTACGAGGGGTGCGAGCCCGCCGGGGTGCGTGAGCCCGTCGCGGCCCGTGAGTCGGCCGGGGTCCGTGAGCCGGTCGCGGCCTGTGAGGCCGCCGGGGTCCGTGAGCCGGTCGCGGCGTGTGAGTCGGCCGGGGTCCGTGAGCCGGTCGCGGCCTGTGAGGCCGCCGAGCCGCGGGTGCCCGCGACCCGGGAAGCGATCGAGCCCGCCGGCTCCGGACGTCCGGCGCACTGACCCGATCCCTCGGGGGGTGTCCGGTCGGGCCGGCGGGCCCGCTCAGCTCTGGTTGAAGAAACCGTCCTGCGGACGCCGACGGGTCTCTCCGCCGACGATCTGGGTGTCGGCGGGGGTGAGCAGGAAGACCCGCGTCGCCACGCGCTCGATCGAGCCGCGCAGGCCGAAGGCGAGACCGGCGGCGAAGTCGACCACGCGCTTGGCGTCGTTCGGCTCCATCGCGGTCAGGTTCACGATCACCGGAACACCGTCCCGGAAGAGCTCTCCGATGCCCCGGGCGTCCCGGAAGCCGTCGGGGGAGACGGTGGCGATGCGGCGGCCCTGCTCCTGGGCGCTGTCCGAGGCCACCCGGACCCGCGGGTCCGTCACCCAGGCGTCGCCGTTCTCGGCACCCTCGGCGTACTCGTCGTCGTAGTAACGCTCGTCGTTGTCCTCGACGAGTCCCAGCCAGGCACTCGCCTTGCGCACCGATCCCATGGACGCCTCCTTTCAGCGCGGTCACTTGTGGTTCCGCAATCCCTATCGTCGTCCATGATGCGGATCGCGCGCCAAGCGGATACACGCCGCGCAGGGGATTCGTGACGGTACTGGTGCAGAACGTGAGCACCGTTTCCTGGCGATACGTCAGGAATCTTGCGGTATGCGGGGTCTGACGGAGGGGCGTGCAACTTAAAATATGAAAGTCGGGCCAGAAGGGTGACGGTGGGCGCGTACGGGTGAACGGCCCGGCTCGCTACGATGCCGCGAAGCCGCTCGACGGCACTTCGCACGGCTCACGGGGGAAGCTCATGTTCGGCATCGTCAGACCCTGCACGCACCGCCTCACCGACGGACTCAAGACCGAGTGGATGGCCCACCTCTGCGGCCTCTGCCTGGCACTTCGCGCCGACCACGGGCAGTTCGCGCGGGTCGTCACCAACTACGACGGGCTCATCGTCTCGGTTCTGACGGAGGCTCAGACCGGGGTCACGGCGGCCGGCCGCCGCACGGCCGGGCCCTGCGCGCTGCGCGCCATGCGGACCGCTCCCGTGGCCCAGGGCGAGGGAGCGCGCCTCGCGGCCGCCGTCTCGCTCGTCCTCGCCTCCGCGAAGGTGCGGGACCACGTCGCCGACCGGGACGGCCTGTTGGCGCGCAGACCGGTCGCCGCCGCGGCCCGCCGGGTCGCCCGCTCCTGGGACAGGGCCGGGGCCAGGACCGGCCGCGCCCTCGGCTTCGACACCGCCGTCCTCGTCGACGCCGTCGACCGGCAGACCGGGATCGAGACCCTCGCGGGGCTCGGCACCCCGCTGCTCACCGTCACCGAGCCGACCGAGACCGCGACCGCGGCCGCCTTCGCGCACACCGCCGTCCTGGCGGGACGCCCGGAGAACGCCGCCCCGCTCGCCGAGGCCGGCCGGCTCTTCGGCCGCCTCGCCCACCTCCTCGACGCGGTCGAGGACCAGCCGGCCGACGCGGAGGCCGGCGCCTGGAACCCGCTCACCGTGACCGGTACCTCGCGGGAGGAGGCCCGCAGGCTCGCCGACGACGCCCTGCACGGGATCCGGCTCGCGCTGCGGGACGCCGCGTTCGCCGACGACAAGCTCGTCCACGTCCTCCTCGCCCATGAGCTCCGGAACTCGGTCGACCGCGCCTTCGGCACGACGAGCTGCTCGCACGGGGCGGGGCAGGGTGCCCCGCACGCGCACGGCCCGGTCCCGGGGAACCCGTATGCCACCCCCGGCAACCCGTACGCTCCGGGACCCGGCGGCCCGGGGGGACCCGGTGGGCCCTACGCCCCCGGTCCCGGCGGCCCCGGAGGTCCCGGCGGGCCGTTCCCGCCCGAACCGCCCAACCGGCGCGGGCTCATAGCCGGATGCGCCCTCTGGGTGGGCCTGGCCTGCACCTGCCAGATGTGCTGCGGCACCTTCGAGGACCCGTGGAGCCGCCAGCGGCGCGAGGGGCTCTGCCAGCAGTGCGACCCCGGCAGCTGCTGCGACTGCTGTGACTGCTGCAGCAACTGCTCCTCCTGCTGCGAGGGCGACGGCTGCTGCGGGGGCTGCGACTGCGGCTGCAACTGCTGACGCCCGGCAGCCGAAGCCGCCGCCCGGCGCGCGGACGTCCCTACTTCGTCGGCACCGGGATCTCCGGCGGGGTGATCTGCGACCGCTCGATGCCCGACTCCGTCACCCCCCACTTCTTCAGGATCCGGTCGTACGTCCCGTCGGCCTTCAGGCCGTTCACCGCCGCCTGGAAGGCGGGGGCGAGCGGGGTGCCCTTCTTGAAGGCGAAGCCGACGTCCAGCCGCCGGTACTCGTTGAGGAACTTCACGTTCTTCTGCTGTGTCACCGCGTACCGCACGCCGTTGATCGTGCTCATCACGACATCGCTGCGGCCCTGCTGGAGCGACATCCAGACCGCCCCGGTCTCGTTGAAGACGTTCACCTCGTACGCCGGCTTCCCGGCCTCCGCGCACCGGCCCTTGTTCTTCTCCAGGGTCTGCTCGAAGGTGGTGCCGGCGCCCGTCGCGACCTTCAGCCCGCACAGCTGCGTGAGGTCCGTGACCGCCTTCAGCGGGCTGTCGGCCCGGGCGGCGAAGCCCTGGCCGTCGTTGACGTACGTCACGAAGTCGATCGTCCTGCGCCGCTCCTCGGTCACCCCGAAGTTCCCGGTGCCGACGTCGTACTTGCCGCTGCCCAGCGCCGGCAGGATCGCCTCGAAGCCGACGACCTCGCGCTTCGGCTCCAGCCCGAGGGCCTTCGCCACGGCGGCCGTGAAGTCGGCGTCCACCCCGGTCACGGTCTTGCCGTCGGGCAGATAGGCCGAGCTGGGCGGGGTCCCGACCGAGGCGGCGACCGTGAAGGAGCCCCGCTGCCGCACCTCGACGGGGAGCAGCTTCGCCGCGGCCTCGTTCTTCTTCACCGCCGACACCACGTCCTCGGTGGGGAGCGTCCCCTTCGCCGCGCCCGGCGCTCCGGAGGCCCCGGCCGGCGCGGTCGCGGGCTCGCCCCCCGAGCAGGCGGTCAGAGCGAGCGCGGCGGCGGTGATCAGCGCGAAGCCGAGGGTCGTGCGGGCGGTTCCGGAACTCGTACGCGTACTCATGGTTTCGGGTTCTCCAGGAACTTCTCGAACGGCAGGGGGCCGAGTGACTCGAGATCGGCGGACACGTCGAAGAGCGGCCGGTAGCCGGTCGCCAGGTAGAGGCCCCTGGCCTCCGGCTGGCGCGCACCGGTCGTCAGGTAGATGCGGGTGTAGCCACGGGCGGCGGCCTCGCGTTCGAGCACGGTGAGGACGCGGCGGGCGAGCCCGCGCCTGCGGTGCGCCGAATGGGTCCAGATCCTCTTCAGCTCGGCGGTGTGCTCGTCGTAGCGGCGGTACGCGCCTCCGGCGACGGGCCGGCCCTGCTCCAGGAGGAGCAGGAAGGTGCCGTGCGGAGGGGCGAAGTCCTCCGCCGGATAGCGGGTCAGGTCCTCGGCGGTGCCGTAGCGGGTCGTGTACTCGTGCGCCAGATCGTCGAGGAGCGGGCGGGCCAGCGGGTCGGTGGTCGTGGTCCGGCGTACGGACAACGTGAAGGTCATGAAGGTCCTTCAGGGCGAAGGAGGGCAAAAGGGCAGGGTGAGGGGAGGGGAGAGCGCAAGCGGCCGCGAGGGGCCGTGTGTGAAGGCGCCGCGGAAGACAACACGCGGGCAGGGCAGAGCGGGGGGTCAGCTCAACAGGAAGAGGACCACACGCGACCGAAGTCGATGTGGGAGCGCGTGACCAGCTGCTGCTGCGGATGCATGGCCCCAGTGGAACAGGCATCCGTTTCCGCGTCAACCAGGATGAGACGCGCGGCTCAGCTTGTGGACACCCTTGACAGCAGGGCGTGTTGACCGCATAGCCTCGAAGGGCGGAATCGGGCTGAGGGGCCCGGATCCGTGCTCTGTGCGTGTGAAGGCGCACCCCGTGTTCGATCCGCCTCTGGCATCCACGGAGCCTTCGCATGTCCGCGACCCTCGTCAAGACCCCTTCCACGGCGCCGCCCACGGGACCGCCGCCACGCGTCGTCCCCACCCGCCGTGCCGGCCAGTGGACCGCCGCGACCGTCGTCCTCGTCCTCCTCGGCCTCGGCCTCGTCTCGGTCGTCCGCAACAAGGCCTTCCAATGGGACGTCGTCGCCCAGTACTTCACCTCCGCGTCCGTCCTGCGCGGCCTCGGCCTCACCCTGTGGCTGACCGCCCTCGTCATGGCCCTGGGCTTCGCCCTCGGTACCCTGCTCGCGGTCTTCCGGCTGTCCGCCAACCCCGTTCTCCGCGCGGTAAGTTGGGGCTACAAGTGGTTCTTCCGGTCCACGCCGATCCTGGTCCAGCTGCTGTTCTGGTTCAACATCGGCGTGCTCTACCCGACCGTCCTCGGCGTGAACACGGTCAACCTCCTCGGCCCGGTCGCCGTCGCCGTCATCGGCCTCACCCTGCACGAGGCCGCGTACGCCGCCGAGGTCGTGCGCGGCGGCATCCTCTCCGTCGACCGCGGCCAGATCGAGGCCGCCCAGTCCCTCGGCCTCGGCCGTCGGCGCCGGCTCACCCGGATCGTGCTGCCCCAGGCGATGCGCTCGATCGTCCCGCCCGCCGGGAACATGCTGATCGGCACCCTCAAGGGCACCTCGATCGTCTCCGTCATCGCCGTCCAGGACCTGCTCTACTCGACCCAGCTCATCTACCACCGCACGTACGAGGTCGTCCCGCTCCTCCTCGTCGCCACCCTCTGGTACGTCGCCGTCACCTCGGTCCTCAGCCTCGGACAGCACTACGTCGAGCGGTACTACGCCCGCGGCACGGGCGGTGCCCGATGAGCACCCGCCCGACGGGCCCCCGCCCCTCGATCGTCGTCGTGGGCGCCGGGCCGCGCGGCACCGGCTTCCTCGAACGGCTCGCCGCCAGCCTGCCCGAGCTGTACGGCGACGAGCCCCTCGACATCCACCTCGTCGACCCGCACCCGCCCGGCCCCGGCCGGATCTGGCGCACCGAACAGTCCCCGCTGCTCTGGATGAACTCCCAGGCCGAGGACGTCACCATGTTCACCGACGAGACCGTGCGGCTCGACGGGCCCGTCCGGCCGGGACCCACCCTCGCCGACTGGGCCGACATCGAGGGCCGCACCTTCCCCACCCGCCCCCAGCAGGGCGCCTACCTGCGCTGGGTGTACGAGCGGGCCCTCGCCGCCCTGCCCGCCTCCGTCACCGTCCACGAGCACCGCACCAGCGCGCTGCGCGTCGGCGGACCCCGCGAGGGACGCCAGCGGGTCTGGCTGGAGGCCGGTACCGAGCCCCTCCTCGCCGACCTCGTCGTCCTCACCGTCGGCCACCTCGGCGCCGAACCCGACCCGGAACAGCGGGAGCTCGCCGCCTTCGCGGCCCGCCACCGGCTCGTCCACCTCCCGCCCGACTTCACCGCGGACACCGATCTCTCCGCGCTGCCCGCGGGCGAGCCCGTCCTGGTCCGCGGCTTCGGCCTCGCCTTCGTCGACCTGATGGTGCTCCTGACCGAGGGCCGCGGCGGACGGTACGAGGGCGAGGGCGACGACCTCGTCTACGTACCCTCCGGCCGGGAGCCCGTGCTGCACGTCGGATCGCGGCGAGGCGTCCCGTACCACTCGAAGATCGGGTACGTCCTCGACGGCGAACGGCCCCCGCTGCCCCGGTTCTTCGGGGAGGAGCAGACCGACGCCCTGCTCGCCCGGACCGGGCCGCTCGACTTCCGGCGCGACGTGTGGCCGCTCGTCGACAAGGAGCTCGGCTGGGCCCACTACCACCGCCTCTTCTCCACCCACCCCGAACGGACCGCCCTCGCCTGGAGCGACTTCGAGCGCGCCTACGCGGCCGCCCCGCCGCGCGGGGCCGAGATCGCCGCGCTCGTCGCCGCCGCCGTGCCCGACCCCGCCGACCGGCTCGACCTCGACGGCCTCGACCACCCCCTCGACGGGGTCCGCTTCGGCTCGGCCGAGGAGCTCCAGGACGGTCTGCGCGCCTACGTCACCGAGGACCTGGCCCGCCGCCACGACGCCGCCCGCAGCCCCGACGCCGCCGTCTTCGCCGGGCTGCTCTCCGTCTACGCACAGCTCCTCAGGCTCGGCGAGCGCGTCGACACCGGCGGCTGGTGGCACGGCTTCTTCAGCTACCTCGCCTCCGGCCCGCCCGGCCCCCGGCTGCGGCAGCTCCTCGCGCTCTCCCGCACCGGCGTGGTCCGGTTCCTCGGCCCTCAGGTGACCGTCGAGACCGACGAGGAGCGCGGGGTCTTCCGGGCCGCGTCCGCCGCGGTGCCGGGGGAGTGGACCGAGGCGCGCGCCCTCGTCGAGGCCCGGCTGCCCGACCCCACCCTGGAACTCACCGACAGCCCGCTGCTGCGCGCCCTGTACGAGGACGGGGCCCGGGCCACCGCCAGCGGCCTGCTCGTCGTCGACCCCGCCGACGCCAGGATCCTGGAGCACGACGGACGCCCGCACCCGCGCCGCTTCGCGCTCGGCCCGCACACCACCGCCCGGGCCGGCGGGGCCTTCACCCGGCCCCGTACCGGCGGGATCGCCTTCGGGCAGAACGACGTCGCAGCACGGGCCGCCCTGACCTTCCTGCGGGACGAGGGCGACCGGGCCGACCGGAGCTGTCGCCACCCCGCCTCGCTGAGCGCCTGAACGCGCTTCCCCGCCGCAGCCGGGCTCCCGCCGCCGCTTCCGGCCCGGCCTCCGCTGCCGGCCCCGGCCCCCGACCGCCTGCTCCCGCTCCTCGTCTCCCGACCCGTTCCCGAGGTACCGCCATGGCTCTCACCAGCGATCCGCCCTCCGCCGTCCCCCTCACCGAAGAACCGGAAGCCGCCACCGCCACCCCGTCCGCCGCCGCGAGCTCCTCGGCATCCGCCGGCCTCGTGGTCGTCCCCGTCCGCCACCCCTGGCGCTGGGTGGCCGTGGCCGCCACCGCCGTCCTGCTCGTGCAGTTCGCCCACGGGCTCGTCACCAACCCCGGCTGGGAGTGGGACGTCTTCGTCGCGTTCTTCAGCACCGAGACGATCCTGCGGGCCGTCTGGGTCACCCTCCAGCTCACCTTCTACGGCACGGCACTCGGCTTCGCGATCGGCATCGTGCTGGCCTTCATGCGCCTCTCGGCCAACCCGTTCCTGCGGTCGGTCGCCTTCTCCTACATCTGGGCCTTCCGCTCCATCCCGCTCATCGTCCAGCTGCTCTTCTGGTTCAACCTCGCCTATCTCTACAAGGAGTTGAGCATCGGCATCCCCTTCGGGCCGAGCTTCTTCTCCTTCGACACGATGGGCCTCGTCGGTGAGATGAGCGCCGCCGTCCTCGGCCTCGCCCTGCACCAGGCGGCCTATGCCGCGGAGATCGTCCGGGGCGGCGTACTCGCCGTGGACGAGGGCCAGTCGGAGGCGGCGGCCTCCCTCGGCATCCCGCGGCTCCGGCAGCTGCGGCGGATCGTGCTGCCGCAGGCGATGCGCTCGATCCTGCCCAACGCCGCCAACGAGATCATCTCGCTCTTCAAGGGCACCTCGATCGTCTCGGTCATGGCGATCGGCGAACTCTTCTACCAGGTGCAGGTCGTCTACGGCCGCAACGGACGGGTCGTCCCGCTCCTGATGGTCGCCACCGCCTGGTACGTCCTGCTCACCACCGCGCTCTCCGTCGTCCAGCACTACGTCGAACGCCACTACGCGAAGGGGAGCGCCCGATGAGCTCCGCCAGCACCGTCTCCGACCCCGCCACCGACCCCGCAACCGGCCCCGAGGCGGCCACCGCCAAGGTCGAGATCCGTTCCGTCCACAAGAACTTCGGCCCGCTCCAGGTCCTGCGCGGCATCGACCTCGACGTCCGGGCCGGCGAGGTCACCGTCGTCCTCGGCCCCTCGGGCTCCGGCAAGTCGACCCTCCTGCGGACCATCAACCACCTGGAGAAGGTCGACAGCGGCACGGTCAGCGTCGACGGCACCCTCGTCGGCTACCGCCGCTCCGGGAACAAGCTCTACGAGCTGCGGGAGCGCGACATCCTCAAGCAGCGCACCCGGATCGGCTTCGTCTTCCAGAACTTCCACCTCTTCCCGCACCTGACCGTCCTGGAGAACATCGTCGAGGCGCCCGTCTCGGCCCTGAAGCGCCCCCGCAAGGACGCCGAAGCCGCCGCCCGGAAGCTCCTCGACCGCGTCGGACTCGCCGACAAGGCGGAGGCGTACCCCAAGCAGCTCTCCGGCGGACAGCAGCAGCGGGTCGCCATCGCCCGCGCACTCGCCCTGGAGCCGGGGCTGCTGCTCTTCGACGAACCGACCTCCGCGCTCGACCCCGAGCTGGTCGGCGAGGTCCTCGACGTCATCAAGGACCTGGCCGCCTCCGGCACCACCATGATCGTCGTCACCCACGAGATCGGCTTCGCCCGCGAGGTCGCCGACACCGTGGTCTTCATGGACGAGGGCCGGATCGTCGAGCAGGGCCCGCCGGGCGAGGTGCTGGACGCCCCGCGCCACGAGCGCACCCGCGCCTTCCTCTCCAAGGTCCTCTGACCCCCCCCCGCACCCCCGCGCAAGCCCGTACATCCGCACACCCACACGCACAGGAGCACGTCATGAAGTCCCGCCGCACCGTCCTCGCCGCCCTCGCCTCGCTCACCGCCCTCGGGCTCCTCACCGCCTGCGGCTCGGGGGAGGCCGCCACCACCGAGATCAAGCCCGAGGGGCAGAAGGGGAACGGCATCAACATCGGCCCCGACCAGAAGCGCGTCCACACGGCCAAGGTCGACGCCATCGCCGCGCAGCTGCCCGAGGCCGTCCGCAAGAGAGGCACCCTCGTCATCGGCGTCTCGGCGAACAGCAGCCCGCCGCTCGCCTTCCGCGCCACGGACGACAAGACGCTGATCGGGGCCGAGCTCGACCTCGCGACCCTGGTCGCCGACACCCTCGGTCTGAAGCCCGAGTTCGACCCGGTCTCCTGGGAGAACCTCTTCGTCGGCCTCGACAGCGGCAAGTACGACGCCGTCTTCTCCAACGTCACCGTGACCGAGGAGCGCAAGGACAAGTACGACTTCGCCACCTACCGCCTCGACGACCTGGCCTTCGAGGCGAAGAAGGGCTCCGGCTGGACGGTGAAGGGCCCCGAGGACGTGGCGGGGAAGAAGATCGCCGTCGGCTCCGGCACCAACCAGGAGAAGATCCTCGTCGAGTGGTCGGCGCTGAACGAGAAGGCGGGCCGCAAGGGCGTCGACATCACGTACTTCCAGAACACCAGCGACTACTACCTGGCCCTCCAGTCCGGCCGGATCGACGGCTACCTCGGCCCCAACCCCGTCGTCGCCTACCACGTGGCCTCGGCCGGGGAGACCGAGGTCGCGGGGAAGTTCTCCGGCGCGGGCGCCGATCTCCAGGGCAAGATCGCGGCCACCACGAAGAAGGGCAGCGGCCTCGTCGCCGCCTACGCGGCGGCCGTCGACCACATCGTCCAGAACGGCACCTACGCCGAGGTGCTGAAGCGCTGGGGGCTGGGCAGCGAGGCGGTGCAGAAGTCGGAGATCAACCCGCCGGGCCTGCCCCGCACCAAGAACTGACCCACGGCGCGCCACGGGCTTCGTGAGCCCGTATGGAAAGGTGGAACACCATGAGCACGGATCCCCAGCAGGACTGGCAGCACTGGCACGAGCAGCGCGAGGCGGCGGTCTCCTCCTCGTACGGCCCGCTCTCCCTCACGGGCACGCACTGGCTCGCGGATCACCCGGAGGGTCGAATTCCGGCCGTTCCCGGTGTGTGGCGGGAGGACGGCGACGAGGTGGTCCTGACGGCGGACGCGGAGGACGCGGTCACCGTCGACGGGAAGCCCTTCGTCGGCACCGTGCGGCTCACCGCCGACCACCCGCCGATCCACGAGTCCCGGGTCGAGTCGGACGGCCGGCGGCTCGTGGTCCTGCGGCGCGAAGGGCTCTGGGCCGTACGGGACTTCGACCCCGGTTCGGGGGCGCGCGCAGCCTTCGCGGGCATCGAGGCCACCCCGTACGACGAGCGCTGGGTGGTGCCCGGCGTCTTCCGTCCGTACGAGGAGACGCGCAGCGTGCGGGTCGAGAACGCCGACGGGCGGGAGCGCGGTCTCGGGCTCGCCGGGGAGCTGGCCTTCGACCTGCACGGCGGCGAGCACACCCTCCAGGTGGCCGTCGAGGACGACGGCTCGCTGTGGGCGGTCTTCGCCGACGCCACCAGCGGCCGGGACAGCTACCGCTTCCGCTTCCTGCGGCCCGAGGCGCCGGCGGCGGACGGTTCGGTGACGGTGGACTTCAACCGGGCGCTCCTGCCGCCGTGCGCCTTCGCCGACCACTTCATCTGCCCGTTCCCGCCGCCGGGCAACACGCTCGACACCGCGGTACCGGCGGGGGAGCGGCGGCTGAACCCCTCCTGACCCTCCTGACCAGGTCATTCCGCGCGAAGTGCGGTGAGCGGGCGCCCCCGGCCACGACGGCCGGGGGCGCTCCGTGCGTTCCGCGGTCTTGTGCGTCCGCTCCGCGCGCGTCACCATCGCTCACGGTGCATGTCAGGAACACGTCACCTGACGGCGCCTCACGGGCCCGCCATCCACGGGCCCCTCCGCTTTTCCCAGAAGGAGAACTGTGAGGAGCACTGTGAGGAACACCCGCACCCGCACCGACGCCCGCACCCGTACCGGCGTCCGCACCCGGCTGGTCGCCCTCGTCGCCGGCATCGGCGCCGTGACGGCCCTGGGGCTTCCCGGCGCCCAGGCCGCCCCCGCCCCCGGCCCGGCCGGAGCCGCCCAGCTCGCCCGTGCCGACGCGGCCGTCGACGCCGCCGGGGTCGGCGGCACCGCCTGGTACGTGGACAGAGCCTCGGGCCGGGTCGTCGTCACCGCCGACTCCACCGTCACCGAGGCGGGGATCGCGAAGATCCGCGCGGCGGCCGGCGCCGACGCCGGGGCCCTCCGCGTCCAGCGCACCTCCGGCGTCTTCACGCCCCTGCTCGGCGCGGGCGACGCCATCTACGGCAGCGGCTACCGCTGTTCGCTCGGCTTCAACGTGCGCAGCGGCAGCACGTACTACCTCCTCACCGCCGGCCACTGCGGCAACGTCGTGAACACCTGGTACACCAACTCGGCGCAGTCCACCCTGATCGGCGCCACCGTGGGCTCCAGCTTCCCCGGCAACGACTACGCGCTGGTCCGCTACGACAACGCCTCGCTCGGCCACACCGGAGGCTTCACCGCCGCCGACGCCTACGTGGGCGAGCCGGTCAAGCGCTCCGGCTCCACCACGGGCACCCGCAGCGGCACGGTCACGGGCCTCGACGCCACCGTCCGCTACTCCGGCGGCGGCACCGTCCGCGGCATGATCCAGACCAACGTCTGCGCCGAGCCCGGAGACTCCGGCGGCGCCCTCTACGACGGCACCAAGGCGCTCGGCATCACCTCCGGCGGCAGCGGCAACTGCTCCACCGGCGGGACGACCTTCTACCAGCCGGTGCCGGAGGCCCTCGCCAAGTACAAGGTCAGCCTCTACTGAGCCCGTTGAGGTCCGTACGGCCGAAAGGCGCCCTTGCGGCGTGAAGTCGTACGGTCCGAAACTCCCCCACAGCGCAGGCCCCTGGCCGCGCCTCACGGGCCCGGCACCCCACGGCGGGCCCCCGATTCCCCTCTGGAGGAACGAGAAGTGAGGACCACGCGCACCACCCCCACCACCCCCGCCACCCCCGCCGCCCCCAAGAGAACCGTCCGGACGCTCGCCGTCGCGGCCGGTCTCGCCGCCGTCGCGGCGCTGGCCGTCCCCACCGCGAGCGCCGGCACGGCCCAGACCTTCGGAGCCGAACGGCTGACGGCGGCGAGCGACGCCGTGCTCGCCGCCGACGTGGCCGGAACCGCCTGGCACGTCGACAGCGCCTCCGGCGCGGTCGTCGTCACCGCCGACTCCACGGTCTCCGCCGCCGAGATCGCGAGGATCAAGCGGCAGGCCGGGGCGAACGCCGGCGCGATCCGCGTCGAGCGGACCCCCGGCAGGTTCACCAAGCTGATCTCCGGCGGCGACGCGACCTACGCCGACGCCGGCTGGCGCTGCTCCCTGGGCTTCAACGTCCGCGACAGCGCGGGCGCGTACTACTTCCTCACCGCCGGTCACTGCACCGACGGCGCGGGCACCTGGTACTCCAACTCCTCGCGGTCGACCGTCCTCGGCTCCACCGCCGGGTCGAGCTTCCCGGTCAACGACTACGGCATCGTCCGCTACACCAACGGCTCGGTCACCAAGTCCGGCACCGTCGGCAGCGTGGACATCACCAGCGCCGCCAACGCGACGGTCGGCATGTCGGTCACCCGCCGGGGCTCCACGACCGGCACCCACAGCGGCTCGGTGACCGGCCTCAACGCCACCGTGAACTACGGCGGCGGGGACATCGTCTACGGCATGATCCGCACGAACGTCTGCGCCGAGCCGGGCGACTCCGGCGGCCCGCTCTACTCCGGCAGCCGGGCGATCGGCCTCACCTCGGGCGGCAGCGGCAACTGCTCCTCGGGCGGGACGACCTTCTTCCAGCCGGTGACGGAGGCACTGAGCGCGTACGGGGTCAGCGTCTACTAGGCAGCGCGCGGGACACACCCCGGAGTCCCTTTGTGCACGTGTCCACAGAGGGACTCCGGCCCGATGGCCGGGGGCGGCCCGGTTCCGTGCGGCTCAGAGTGTGCGGGCGAACTCCAGCCGGTCGGCGAAGTTCACGTACCCGGCCCGCTCGAAGGCCCTGGCCATCGCCACGTTCGCGGCGTCGCAGTCCCCGCGGATCTCCGTGGCCCCGGCGGCGGTCAGGACGCGCGTGCCCCGGACCACGACGGAGGTGGCGTACCCCTTGCCGCGGTGGGCGGGCGCGACGCCGACGAAACCGATCACCGGAACGCTCGGGTTCTCGGCGGGGAGGCTGATCACGGCGGCGGTGCCGTCCGCGTCGTAGCCGAGCTCCCACCACTCGGGCTCGTGCTTCAGCTCGGCCGTCTCCTCGAAGAGCAGCTCGGCCGCGCGGCGGGCGCCGTGCCGCTGTACGTCGGCCGCGAGCCGGGCGTCGGCGGTGTCGGCGAGCAGCTCGGCGAGGACCGCGACGAAGGGCTCGGGGCCGAGCTCGGCCAGCGAGCGGAAGGTCAGCCGGGGGTCCTCGGCGGGCAGCCCGTCCGGGGTGCCGGGAGTGCGGAGGCCGAAGCGGCGGCCGTCGCGGATGACGCCGAAACCGGACGCCCGCAGCAGCTCGCCCCGGCGCTCCGGGTTCCGCTGGTACTGGGGGGCCTGGGCGGGGGAGTCGACGACGTGTTCGAGCTCCGTCGCGCCCAGCTCCCGGGCCGCGGCGGCCGCCGCGTCGAGCAGGGCGGCCCCGGTCTCCGGCGAGTCCTCCGGCGCCTCGAACAGCACGAAGGCGAGCGGTACCTCGTGCTCCGGTACGGTCCACAGCACCACGCTGCCGGTGAGCCGTCCGTCGCCGTCCTCGGCGACCAGACACCACTCGGGCCGGGTGCACGTGCTGTCGAGGAGCTGGGTGAGGTACGCGCGGGTGGCGGCGTTGCGCTCCGGGTCGTCGGGGTGTTCGACCAGGGCGGGGAGTTCGTCGGGGCGGGCGGGGCGGACGAATGTCACGGAGAACCTTGTCGTTCGGGGACCGGTCGGTGATGCCCCGTGAAGGTAATGGTTCGACGGGCCGGTGGACCAAGGGTTTTGGGCCGCCCGCGGCTCAGCGGGCCCCGGCCCCGCCCGCGGTGTCGAGCTCCGTGGCGATCGGCTCCCCCTCCGGCTCGCGCTTCAGCGAGGACATCACCAGGGTGACGACGGAGCCGACGACCGCCCAGGCCGCGAGGACCAGCATGGAGACGGTCATGTCGTTGCCCTTGAAGTACGCGATCGAGCGCGCCGCCCAGGTGCCCGCGCCCGGCGGCAGCCACGGGCCGATCGCCTGCCAGAACGGCGGCAGCATCGGCAGCGGGAAGGCGCCGCCCGCGCTCGGGTTGCCCGCGACCACGATGAGGAGGATCGCCAGGCCGATGCCGACGATCCCGAAGACGGACTGCAGGGCGAGCGTGGCGGCGCCGACGGCGAAGACGACCAGGGTGCCCAGGCCCCACAGGGCCGCGACGCTGCCGGGCAGCGCGCCCAGGACCGGGCCGACGATGATCGCGCCGCCCAGCCCGCCGAGGGCCGCGTAGAGCGCGAGGACGCCGAGCCGGATGATCGCCCGTTCCCGGTTGGCCGGGCGTGAACCGGCGCTGATCGCCAGGATCGCGGCGCAGATGTAGCCGCCGACGCACCAGCCGATGACCAGGTAGAAGGCGGAGAGTCCGTTGAAGTCCTGGGAGGAGGAGGGGGCCACGTCGACGGTGCGCACGAGACGCTGGTTGTCCGCCTCCAGCTCCGTGATCATCGCCTGCAGGGTCGCGGAGAGCACCTTGCCGCCGCCGGAGGCGACGAGCAGGGTGTCGGTGCGGCCGCGCGGGTCGACGAGGAGGGCCCCGTCGACGTCCCGGTTCATGATCTGGTCCCGCGCCTCGGCCTCGTCCGGGAGCGCACGGGGGTCGAGGGGGTCGCCCGGCAGCTTCTCCAGCCGGTCCGTGAGGACGGTCGCGGCCTGCCCGGGGGCGACCACGCCGAAGGGGACGTCCGTGGGCCTCGGGTTGTGCAGGGCCCCGACGTACGAGGTGATGAACAGCAGCTGGAGGGCGAAGACACCGACGACGAGCAGGGCGGCTCGGGGGGTGACGGCGCTTTTCAGTTCATCGACGAGGCTCATGCCCCCCAGGCTCCGGGGGAGGCGGTGTTTCCGCAGGTGGGGCAGGTCTGAACGAGTTATCGTACGGATGTTCGAAAGTAGGCTACGCTGGGGTTCAGGGGGTGGGAACGTACGTACGAATTCGATGCGGGAAGTGCGGGAGGTGCGCCATGCCGGGATTCACGCACCTGCACGCCGCGTCGGGCTACTCCCTGCGCTACGGTGCCTCGCACCCCGAACGGCTGGCCGCGCGCGCTGCCGAGCGGGGCATGGACGCCCTCGCCCTGACCGACCGCGACACCCTCTCCGGCGCGGTCCGCTTCGCGAAGGCGTGCGCCAAGGAGGGCGTCCGCCCCCTGTTCGGCGTGGACCTCGCCCATGAGGCGCCGGAGCCGGCGGCACACGACACGGGGCAGGGCTCCGCCCGCCGGGTGCCCGTGCGCGGCGGCGCCTTCGTCGACGAGTCCGCCCCCCGCGCCCTCTTCCTCGCCCGCTCCCGCGCCGGCTGGGCCTCCCTCTGCGCCATGATCACCGCCGCCCACGCGGGGAGTGGCGCGGGTGGTGCGGGCGTGGCGAGTGGGAGTGGCGTGGGTGCGGGCGTGACGGGTGGGCAGCCCCTGCTGCCCTGGGCCGCCGGGCACGACGAGGGGCTGTTCGTGCTCCTCGGCCCCGCGTCCGACGTCGGACGCGCCCTCGCCGCGGGCCGCCCCGACCGGGCCGCCCGGCTCCTCGCCCCCTGGCGCGAACGGTACGGCGACGCGCTGCGCCTGGAGGTCGTCCACCACGGCCGCACCGGCACCGGCCCCGGCTCCCTGCGGCTCGCCGCCCGTACCGTCGGCTTCGCCGCCGAACAGGGCGTCCCGCCCGTCCTCACCAACGCCGTCCGCTACGCGGACCCCGGCCTCGGGCCCGTCGCCGACGTCCTCGACTCCGCCCGCCGCCTCGTCCCCGTCGACCCCCGCAAGGAGCTCGACAGCGGAGAGGCCTGGCTCAAGGGCACCGAGGGCACCGGCGGCATGCCGGCCGCCGCCGAGCTGGTCGTCGAGGCGGCCGGCTTCCGCCGGGACGCCGCCCACCGGCTGCTCGACCGGACGGCGGAGGTCGCCGCCGACTGCCTGGTCGACCCCGAGGACGACCTCGGCATCGGCTCCGCGCACTTCCCGGAGCCGTACCTCGTCGGCGCCGAGCACCGCACGGCCCAGCGCGTCCTCGCCTCCCGGGCCGCCGCCGGCATGGTCCTCAAGGGGTACGAGAAGCGCCGCGCCTACTGGGACCGGATGCACCGCGAGCTGGACGTCATCGCCCACCACGGCTTCGCCACCTACTTCCTGACGGTCGCCCAGGTCGTCGACGACGTCCGGGGCATGGGGATCCGGGTCGCCGCCCGAGGCTCCGGCGCCGGCTCCCTCGTCAACCACCTCCTCGGCATCGCCCACGCCGACCCGGTCGAGCACGGCCTGCTCATGGAGCGCTTCCTGTCCAAGCGCCGCACCGTCCTGCCCGACATCGACGTCGACGTCGAGTCCGCCCGCCGTCTGGAGGTCTACCGGGCGATCATCGGCCGCTTCGGCACCGAGCGGGTCGCCACCGTCTCCATGCCCGAGACCTACCGGGTCCGGCACGCGGTACGGGACGTCGGCGCGGCCCTCTCCCTCGATCCGGCCGAGACCGACCGGATCGCCAAGGCCTTCCCGCACATCCGAGCCCGGGACGCGCTCGCCGCCCTCGACGAACTGCCCGAGCTGCGCGAACTCGCGGGGGAGCGCGACAGGTTCGGCAGGCTCTGGGAGCTGGTCGAGGCGCTCGACGCACTGCCGCGCGGCATCGCCATGCACCCCTGCGGGGTACTGCTCTCGGATGCCTCGCTGCTCAGCCGCACCCCCGTGGTGCCGACGAGCGGCGAGGGGTTCCCCATGTCGCAGTTCGACAAGGAGGACGTGGAGGACCTCGGGCTGCTCAAGCTCGACGTCCTCGGTGTGCGCATGCAGTCCGCGATGGCCCACGCCGTCGCCGAGGTCGAGCGCGCCACGGGCGCCCGCCCGGACATCGACGCGATCCCGGAGGGCGACCCCGAGACGTACCGGCTCATCCGCTCCACCGAGACCCTCGGCTGCTTCCAGATCGAGTCCCCGGGCCAGCGCGACCTCGTCGGCCGGCTCCAGCCCGCCACCTTCCACGACCTCGTCGTCGACATCTCGCTCTTCCGCCCCGGGCCGGTCGCCGCCGACATGGTCCGCCCCTTCATCGAGGCCCGGCACGGCCGCGCCCCCGTCCGCTACCCGCATCCCGACCTGGAGGGACCGCTGAAGGAGACGTACGGCGTGGTCGTCTTCCACGAGCAGATCATCGAGATCGTCCGGATCATGACCGGCTGCCGCCGCGACGAGGCCGACCAGGTGCGGCGCGGGCTCTCGGACCCCGGCTCGCAGGGCCGGATCAAGGCCTGGTTCGCCCGGGAGGCCTCGGCGCGCGGATACGAGGACGAGGTCGTCGCCCGTACCTGGGAGATCGTGGAGGCCTTCGGCTCGTACGGCTTCTGCAAGGCGCACGCGGTGGCCTTCGCCGTGCCGACGTACCAGTCGGCCTGGCTCAAGGCGCACCACCCGGCGGCCTTCTACGCGGGGCTGCTCACCCACGACCCCGGCATGTACCCCAAGCGGCTGCTGCTCGCGGACGCGCGGCGGCGCGGGGTTCCGGTGCTGCCGCTGGACGTGAACCGCTCGGCGGTCGCCCACTGTATCGAACTGGTGTCCGAAGACCCGGTGGTGTGGGGCCTCCGGCTCGGACTCGCCGACGTCCACGGCATCGGCGAGACCGAGAGCGCCCGCATCGAGGCCGGACAGCCCTACGCCTCCCTGCTCGACTTCTGGGAGCGGGCCCGACCGCGCACCCCCGTCGCCGAACGCCTCGCCCAGGTCGGCGCGTTGGACGCCTTCGGCGCCAACCGCCGCGACCTGCTGCTCCATCTGACCGAACTCCGGCGCATCCACCGGGGAGCCGCCTCCCACGGCGGCCAGCTCCCGCTCGCCCAGGGCGGGAGGACCGCCCCCGTCGGCCTCCCCGACCTCGACGACACCGAACGCCTCAGCGCCGAGCTCGGCATCCTCGGCATGGACACCTCCCGCCACCTCATGGACGACCACCACGCCTTCCTCCGCGAACTCGGCGTCGTCTCCGCCCAGCGCCTGCGCGACACCCCCCACGGCCGGACCGTCCTGGTCGCGGGCGCCAAGGCCGCCACCCAGACCCCGCCCATCCGCTCCGGGAAACGGGTCATCTTCAGCACGCTCGACGACGGTACGGGCCTGGTCGACCTCGCCTTCTTCGACGACGCCCACGAGCGCTGCGCCCACACCGTCTTCCACTCCTGGCTGCTCCTCGTCCGGGGCGTCGTGCAGCGGCGCGGCCCGCGCAGCCTCAGCGTGGTCGGCTCGGCCGCCTGGAACCTCGCCGAACTCGTCGAACTGCGGGCGTCCGGCGGCCTGGACGCGGTGGGGGCACGGCTCGCCGAACCGGGACCGAACGGCGGGGCCGGCGGAAACGGCGGGAGCGGCGGCAACGGTGGCAACGGCGACTCCGCGCCCGCCGGGGGCCGCGGCGACTCCGGCCGCCGCATCACGATGCCCACCGGCTACGAGATGAACCCCTGGGCCGACCTCCGGCCCGCCGGGGAGGGCGTCGTCGCACCGGCGCGCAAACTCTGGCACAGCAGCCCGGGGAGCGCCGGATGATCCTCTGCGTACGCTTCCGCCTCGAATCGATGGGGGAAGCCCTGCTCCCGCAACTGGTCGAACTCCTCGGCGAGTTCACCCCGACCGTCGAGGCCGCCCCGCCCGCCGAGCTGCTCGCCGACGTGCGCGGCGCGCTGCGCTACTTCGGCTGGAGCCCCGCCGAACTCGCCTCGGTGATCCGGGTCAGGGCGCTCGCCCTGTACGGCGTCGACTGCGTCATCGGCGCCGGGCCCAACCCCATGCTGGCCCGGACGGCGGCCCGCGAGGCCCGCCCCGGCGTCACCCTCGTCGTCGAGGACCCGGCCGCCTTCCTGCGCGACCGGCCGGTCGTCACGCTCGACGGCGT
The DNA here is from genome assembly GCF_043080005.1 of Streptomyces sp. NPDC015130. Taxonomy (NCBI): domain Bacteria; kingdom Bacillati; phylum Actinomycetota; class Actinomycetes; order Kitasatosporales; family Streptomycetaceae; genus Streptomyces; species Streptomyces sp. NPDC015130. The sequence goes on from NZ_JBIBVC010000020.1 coordinate 78,402, forward strand.
CGGCCGCGCCACCGCCCGTACCCTCTGCGGCTACGGACTCGACTCCGTCGGCCGGGTCGCCGACGCACCGCTCGGCGTGCTCCAGCGGCTCGTCGGCGCGAAGACCGGCCGTGAGCTGTGGGAACGGGCCCGGGGCATCGACCGCACCCCCGTCGTCCCGAACGCGGTCTCCCTCCCCCACAGCTCAACGCGTGGGGGGACCCCCATGGCTGCCGCCGAACGCTCCTTCCCGCACGACGAGATCGACCGTACGGAACACCGCAAGGCCCTCCTCTCGCTCGCCACCGAGCTCGGCGCCCGGCTCCGCGCGGAACGGCAGGTGTGCCGCTCGCTCGCGGTCACCGTGCGGTACGCCGACCGCAGCACCACGACCCGGAGCCGTACCCTGCCCGAACCGACCGCCCACTCGGCGGCGCTCACCGCCCTCGCGTACGCCGTCCACGACTCCTTCGGCCTCCAGCGGGCCAGGGTCCGGGGGATCGCGCTGCGCGCCGAGGGCCTGACGGACGCCGAGGGAGCCGCCCACCAGCTGTCCCTCGACCCGACGGACGAGAAGACCCGGCGGATCGAGGCGGTGGCGGACCGGGCACGGGCGAAGTTCGGCCCGAGAGCGGTGCTGCCGGGCTCACTCGCGGCCTGATCACCCTTTCGTGCGCACTCCTTGACGACACCTCACTTTTTACCGACGCGTAACTTCCCAGTCGAGGCTACCGATGCGTAGCTTGGCTGAAGCGCATCCCCACCGCGCATCCCCACTTGTGGTCCGGGCCGCAGGGCACAGCACCCCCACTTTCCCCTTGAGCCGCAAGGAGAACGCCCGATGCTGCCCTGGAAAACCCGCACGTCGACGCCCTGGAAGCACGCCGTCAGAGCGCTGTCCGTCCTGCTCCTGGCCGCCACCGCCACCCTCGCGCCGACCGCCACCGCCTCGGCCCGGAGCGAGACCGCCACCACCAGCCGTGGCTGGAACGACTACTCCTGCAAGCCCTCCGCCGCCCACCCGCGCCCGGTCGTCCTCGTCCACGGCACCTTCGGGAACTCCGTCGACAACTGGCTCGTCCTCGCGCCCTACCTGGTGAACCGCGGCTACTGCGTCTTCTCGCTCGACTACGGCCAGCTGCCGAACGTGCCGTTCTTCCACGGCCTCGGCCCCATCGCGAAGTCCGCCGAGCAGCTCGACGCGTACGTCGACCGGGTCCTCGCCGCGACCGGCGCCCCCGAGGTGGACCTCGTCGGGCACTCGCAGGGCGGCATGATGCCCCGCTGGTACCTCAAGTTCCTCGGCGGGGCCGAGAAGGTGAACGCGCTTGTCGGGATCGCCCCCGACAACCACGGCACCACCCTCCTCGGCCTCACCAAGCTCCTGCCGTACTTCCCCGGCGCCGAGGACCTGATCAAGGCCAACACCCCGGGCCTCGCCGACCAGATCGCCGGCTCGCCGTTCATCACCCAGCTCAACGAGGGCGGCGACACCGTGCCCGGCGTCCGCTACCACGTCATCGCGACCCGGTACGACGAGGTCGTCACGCCGTACCGCTCGCAGTTCCTGAGCGGCCCGAACGTCACCAACGTCCTGATCCAGGACAAGTGTGCGCTCGACCTGTCCGAGCACGTGGCGATCGGCACGGTGGACCGGGTCACCTTCCACGAGGTCGCCAACGCCCTCGACCCGGCTCGCGCGACCCCGACCACCTGCCTGTCCGTCATCGGCTAGGGCGTGTTGCGAAAGTAGCGCCGGCCGCCCGAAGGGCGGGCCCGACGGCGTCTGGTGCGTGCGATCGCAAGGCGGAGGGTCACCCCGATACTGGATGTATCGGGGTGATCCCGACAACGCGGCGAGCGTGCGTGCCGGGCGCCGTCGGGCAGGCGGGACTTTCGCAACACGCCCTAGCGCAGGTCCCGTCATTGGGCCGACAAATGACGCTCGTCGGATGTGGTTGACGCGCGTCGACGCGGCGGCCAGTCTCGGGGGTGGCCCGACATCACGGGTCACCCCCGGTCCTGTGAGGCAATGGAGGCTCGATGCCCCGACGCACCGCACGCTCCCCGTTCGTCCGCCTTCTTCTCTCGATTGTCATGCTCATGGCTTCCGTGGTGGGCGGGGTGCTGGCCACCGCCGGCACCGCCCACGCGGACGGCTGCTACACCTGGTCGCGCACCCTCTCCGAGGGATCCTCCGGCTCCGATGTGACGGAGCTGCAGATCCGCGTGGCCGGCTACCCCGGTTACGGCGGGGTCCTCGCGATCGACGGAGCCTACGGCCCCGGGACCGCCGCGGCCGTCAAGCGCTTCCAGGCCGCCTACGGACTGGCCGCCGACGGCGTCGCGGGCCCCGCGACCTTCAGCAAGATCTACAGCCTCCAGGACGACGACTGCACGCCGATCCACTTCTCCTACGCCGAGCTGAACGACTGCAACACCACCTGGGCGGGCGGCGCCGTGAGCGCGACCACCGCCAAGGCCAACGCGCTGCGCACCATGTGGAAGCTGGAGGCCCTCCGCCACGCGCTCGGCGACCAGTCGATCCGGGTCACCAGCGGGTTCCGCAGCCAGGCCTGCAACGACGCGGTCGGCGGAGCCTCGTCCAGCCGGCACCTGTACGGCGACGCCGCCGACCTCGGCTCAGGACCCCACTCGCTGTGCCGCCTCGCCCAGCAGGCCCGCAACCACGGCTTCAACGGCATCCTCGGGCCCGGCTATCCCGGACACGGCGACCACACCCACGTCGACCACCGCGCCGGCCGCTTCTGGTCCGCGTCCAGCTGCGGCATCTGACACGACCGGCGCCGGCGCCCGGCCCCGGACCCTGGGCCCTGCGCCGGCGCCCGGCTCCTACCCCTGGGTCCGGCGTCGGCGGGCGGCCCCGAAGAGCACGGACGCGCCGAGCGCGAGCACGGCGGCGCCACCGATCGCGAGGTACGGGGTGGTGGCGTCACCGCCGGTCTCGGCCAGCTCCACCCCCGAACCCGAACCGGCGTCGGGAGCCGGCGCGTTGGGCTCGGTGCTCTCGCCGGCCGGCTTCGTGGCCGCGGCGGTCCCGGCCGGCGCGGCGGCCTCCGTCTCCTCGGCGGCCTCCGTCGGCTCGGCGGCCGGCGCCGTGGTCGGGGCGGCCGTCGCGGGCGCGGGCGCCGTCGCCCCGGCCCCGGTCGACGCGTCGTGGTCCCCGTGCCCGCCGTGCTCGACGGACGACTCGTCCTTGCCGTCCTCGATCTGGTCGTCGGTCGGAGCGGAGGCGGTCGGCGCCGGGGTCGTACCGCCGCCGCTGTCCGCCCCGAACACCACGTCCGAGCAGGTGTAGAACGCCTCGGGGGAGTCGGAACGCTGCCAGATCGAGTAGATCAGATGACGGCCGGACTTCTTCGGCACCGTCCCCTGGAAGACGTAGTCGCCGCTCTCCATCCGCGGGTCGGTCACCGTCGCGAACGGCTTCGCCTCCAGGTCCGCCCAGGTCAGCGGCTTCGACGGGTCGTACCCGTCCTTCGTCACGTACAGCTCGAACGAGCCCCGGTGCGGCGCCGTCCCCTTGTAGCGGAACGTGTGCGCCCCGGACTCCAGCTTGCTCGCGGGCCAGTCGCTCCGCGCCAGGTCGAGCCCCCGGTACTTGTCGTTGCCCGCGCTGCACAGCTTGCCGTCCGGGATCAGCTCCCGGTGCTTCCCGGCGGCGTTGGCGATGTTCACCGCGTTCCAGTCGTAGAACGCCTGCGTCCCGCTCGCCGCCACCGCCGCCTTGCACGCCGCCGACCGGGGCGACTCGGGCCCCTCCGCGTAACAGGCCGACACCCGGCTCACCGGATCCGTCATCGACCCGTGCGCGAACGCGGACCCGGAGGCCAGCCCGGAGAGTGCCAGCACAGCGGAGGCGGCCACGGCCGCGGTCGTACGGCGAGAGGTCATGGGGGGACAGCTCCTTCACGAGGGTGTGGGGGGTCGGCTAGGAAACTAGCCCCCCGGAACCGCGAAAAAGCCCGTGGAGAGCGGCAGATGACGATCCTTAGGATCGCTTTAAGGCAGGCGTAAGAGGCGGCTGAGGAACCGCCCCCGGTTGCGCGCCGGGGCTCAGAGGGTTCCTGCCACGTCGCAGCTCGTCCAGTCGCCCGACTGGCTCGGGGGCACGTAGCACTGCGCGGCCCGGGTCACGTACGTGCGGCTGGGGGTGTCGTACTGGACGCCGTAGATGACGACGGTCCCCTTCCACCACCAACCACCCACGGAGGTCCAGTAGTTGGGGCTGTTGATCAAATCGGTGCAGACCCAGGAGTCGCCCTGGTTGTAGCCGCACACCCTGATCTGGTCGGAATAGCGCGTCGAAACGGAGACCTGCTGGCCGTTGGTGCCGGCGGCGGCGGGTCCGGCGGCGGTGATCAGTGCGGCTCCGGACAGAACCGCGGCGGCGGCGACGGTTCCGGCGCGGCCGACGAGCGTCTTCAGCATGGAGTGAACGGCCTTTCGTGACAGGGGCGCCGGGGCTGGTCCGCGACCGGCAGTCGGAACCCTAGGGGGGATGGCCGCCGCGCGGCCGTCCCAGCCCTCCCAGGGACGTCCCGTCCGTGTCCCGACACCTCCTGCCTCCGAAATCTCTGACTCAGGCCACTACGGCAGCCGTCGGTAGCGCCGCTCCGGGCGGCCCGTCCCCCCGTAGCGCAGGGTGATCTCCGCGCGGCCCGTCTGGGCGAAGTACTCCAGGTAGCGGCGGGCGCTCACCCGGGACAGGGCGCCGGCCTCCGCGCATTCCGTCGCCGAGAGGCCGTCCGGGTGGGCGCGGAGGATCGAGTCGACCAGGTCGGCCGTGTGGGCGGCGAGGCCCTTCGGGAGTTCGCGGGAGCCCCGGGGGCGGGTGCCGAAGATCTGGTCCACGTCCTCCTGGCGGGCCTCGTCGAGGTCGTCGAGGCGGGTCCGCAGCGAGGCCACGTGGCGGAGCTGCTCGTGCAGGGCCGCCTGGCTGAACGGCTTGATCAGGTAGTGCAGCGCACCGGCGCGGAGCGCCGAGCGGATCGTGCCGACGTCCCGGGCGGCGGTGATGAAGAGCGCGTCCATGCCCAGCCCCGCCGCCCGCAGCTCCCGCAGCACGCGGATGCCGTCCATGTCCGGCAGGAAGACGTCGAGGAGCACGAGGTCGGGGCGGAGCCGCTCGGCCGCGCGCAGCGCCTCGGCGCCGCTGTGCGCGACCCCGGACACGGTGAAGCCCTCCACCGCCGACACATAGCGGCAGTGCAGCTTGGCGACCATGAAGTCGTCGTCCACCACCAGCACATTCGTCACGCCGACACGCTAGGTCGCGACCACAACGACCACAACGTCCATTGATTGCGGAAGAGAGACAGCTTCTTCACGTACGTGCAACATGTGGGCCACCTCACACCCCCATTTCCCTCCTACCTGAGAGGCGGCACACGTGCGTCTGCGCACCCCCCTCGCTCTCCTCGGGTCTGCGCTGCTGGTCCTCGTGGGTCCGCCGCTGCTCACCACGGGCAGCGGCTCCGACACCGGCACGCAGATACCGGGACTGCGCTTCATGGTCCCCAACACCCCGGGCGGCGGATACGACATCACCGCCCGCACCGCCGCGAAGAACGCCGAGGAAGCCGGCCTCACCGGCGACATCGAGGTCTTCAACCTGCCCGGCGCGGGCGGCACCGTCGGCCTCACCCGGCTCGTCGGCGAACGCGGCAACGGCCGCCTCGCCATGTCCATGGGTCTCGGCGTCGTCGGCGCCGTCCACACCAACAAGACCCCGCGGACCCTCGCCGACACCACCCCGATCGCCCGGCTCACCGAGGAGCAGGACATCGTGGTGGTCGGCAAGGACTCCCCGTACAAGACCATCCAGGAGCTGCTCACCGCCTGGAAGAAGGACCCCGGCAAGCTCCCCGTGGGCGGTGGCTCCTCGCCCGGCGGGCCCGACCACCTCGCCCCGATGCTCATGGCCCAGGCCGCCGGGATCGCGCCCAAGGACGTCAACTACGTCCCCTTCGACGGCGGCGGCGAACTCCTCGCCTCCATCCTCGGAAACAAGGTCGGCTTCGGCGTCTCCGGCGTCGGCGAGTACCTCGACCAGATCAAGGCGGGCGAGCTGCGCCTCCTCGCCGTCACCGGCCCGAAGCGGGTCCCCGGTCTCGACGCCCCCACGCTCCGCGAGGCCGGCCTCGACACCGAGTTCACCAACTGGCGCGGCATCGTCGCCCCGCCCGGCCTCTCCGACGCCGAGCGCGAGAAGCTCGTCGGGCTCGTGACGAGGCTCCACGACTCGCCGCAGTGGCGCGAGTCCCTGAAGACCCACGGCTGGAACGACGCCTTCCTGCCCGGCGAGGAGTTCGGCGCCTTCCTGAACGCGCAGGACGAGCGGGTCGGCACCGTCCTCAAGGAGCTCGGCCTGTGAACGCGAACCCGAACCCGAACCCGAAGCCGGACACGAACCCGAAGCCGGACACGAACCCGAAGCCGGATGCGGAGCCGGCGGCGGACCCGAAGGCCGATGTGAAGACGGCGTCCGCCCCGAGGCCGGTGGTGAAGCCGACGTCCGACCCGAAGCCGTCCGTGCGGAGCTGGCTGCGCGAGCGCTCCGAGCTCGGCGTCGGCGTCCTCCTCTTCCTCCTCGGCGTCCTCGTCCTCACCGACGCCCTCACCCTCGACACCGACGTCACCGGCCGCGGCCCCGTCGGCCCCGCCACCGTCCCCCTCGTCGTCGGCTGCGGCCTGCTCGTCGTCGCCGTCCTCCTCACCGTCGACGTCCTGCGCGGCGGCCGAGGCGAGGCCGAGGGCGGCGAGGACGTCGACCTGACCGAGCCCGCCGACTGGCGGACGGTCCTGCTCCTCGCCGGGGTCTTCCTCTCCTTCGCCGTGCTCATCGGCCCCCTCGGCTTCCCCGTCGCCGGCGCCCTCCTCTTCTGGGGAGCGGCCTACGCCCTCGGCAGCCGCCACCTCCACCGCGACCCGCTGATCGCGGCCGCCCTCTCCCTGTTCACCTACGCGGTCTTCGACAAGCTGCTCGGCGTCCCGCTGCCCGGCGGCCCGCTGATGGGAGTGATCTGAACCATGGATTCCCTGTACTCCCTCATCGACGGTTTCGGGACCGCCCTCACCCCGATGAACCTGCTGTGGGCCGCCGTCGGCGTGCTCCTCGGCACCGCCATCGGCGTCCTGCCCGGCATCGGCCCCGCCATGGCCGTCGCCCTGCTGCTCCCGGTGACGTACGGACTCGAACCGACCGGCGCCTTCATCATGTTCGCCGGCATCTACTACGGCGCCATGTTCGGCGGCTCCACGACCTCGATCCTGCTCAACACCCCCGGCGAGAGCGCCGCCGTCGTCGCCGCCATCGAAGGCAACCCGATGGCCAAGACCGGCCGGGGCGCGCAGGCGCTCGCCGCCGCCGCCATCGGCCACTTCGCCGGCGGCATGATCGGCACGGTCCTCCTCGTCGTCCTCGCCCCGACCGTCGCCGCGCTCGCCGTCGACATCGGCGCCCCGGACTACTTCGCGCTCATGGTCCTCGCCTTCATCGCGGTGACCTCCGTCCTGGGCTCCTCCCGCATCCGCGGCCTCGCCTCCCTCCTCATCGGCCTCACGATCGGCCTCGTCGGGCTCGACCAGATGACCGGCCAGCAGCGCCTCACCTTCGGCTCGCTCCAGCTCGCCGACGGCGTCGACGTCGTCATCGTCGCGGTCGGCCTCTTCGCGATCGGCGAGGCCCTGTGGGTCGCCGCGCACCTGCGCCGCACGACGGGCGAGGCCATCCCCGTGGGCCGGCCCTGGCTCGGCCGGGACGATGTGCGCCGGACCTGGAAGTCCTGGCTGCGCGGTCCGTTCATCGGCTTCCCGTTCGGCGCGATCCCGGCCGGCGGCGCCGAGATCCCGACCTTCCTCTCGTACGTCACGGAGAAGCGGCTCTCGAAGCACAGGGAGCAGTTCGGCAAGGGGGCCATCGAAGGCGTCGCCGGACCCGAGTCGGCGGCCTCCGCCTCCGCGGCGGGCACGCTGGTCTCGATGCTCACCCTGGGCCTGCCCACGACCGCCGTCGCCGCCGTGATGCTCGCCGCCTTCCAGCAGTACGGCATCCAGCCCGGCCCGCTGCTCTTCGAGCGGGAGCCCGACCTGGTCTGGGGCCTGATCGCCTCGCTCTTCGTCGGCATGGTGCTGCTGCTCGCCCTCAACCTGCCGCTCGCGCCCGTCTGGGCCAAGCTGCTGCGGATCCCGCGCCCGTACCTCTACGCCGGCATCCTCTTCTTCGCCGCCGTCGGCGCGTACGCGGTGGGCGGCGAGGCGCTCGACCTGGTCATCCTGCTCGTCGTCGGCCTCATCGGCCTCGGCATGCGGCGCTACGGACTGCCCGTGCTCCCGGCCGTGATCGGTGTCATCCTCGGCCCGGCCGCCGAACAGCAGCTCCGCCGCGCCCTCCAGATCAGCGACGGCTCACTGACGGGCCTGGTGAACACCCCGTTCTCGGTCACCGTCTACACGGTCGTCGTGATCCTGCTCGCCTGGCCCCTGTTGAAGAAGGTGATCATCCGCCGCCGTAACGTGTCGGCATGATCCACGAGACACCCCGCCCCGCAGTCCCCTCCGACGTGCCCGCGGTGAAGGCCGTGACCGATGCGGCCTTCCACCACTACATCGAGCGGATCGGCCTCGTACCGGCGCCGATGGAGAGCGACCACGCCGCGAACGTGGCCGCGGGGCTGGTGTTCGTCGTCGGCGACCCGGTGGTCGGCCTCGTCGTGGTGATCCCCGAGGCCGACCACCTCTACCTGGACGAGGTCGCCGTCCACCCCGAAGCCCAGGGCACGGGCCTCGGGCGCGTCCTCATGGAGTGGGTGGAGCAGCGGGCGCGGCAGCTCGGGCTGCCCGAGGTGCGGCTGCTGACCAACGCGATGATGTGGGAGAACCAGAAGCTGTACGAGCGGTACGGCTACGAGGTCGTCGAGCGGCGCGTGGACGGACCGTACGATCGTATCCACTACCGAAAAGTGCTCAACTCGCCCCTGATGGGGTGAGTTTCGGACATGGAACGGCTTGATCCGGTATCCCTGGCGGGCAGCACCACTCACCCCCCACCCCCGAAGGGACCCCGCTCATGCGCGTCCGTACCGCCCTCGCCGCAGGCGCCCTGATCGCCGTCGCCGTCGCCCCTCTCGCCCAAGCGCGAGGGGCCGACGGCGTGTCCGTCCACGGGCACGGCACCGTCGCCGAGGACAGCACCGTCACCCTCTCCGGCACCTACCGCTGCACCGACGACACCGCCGGGCCCGTCTTCGTCAGCGCCACCCTCCGTCAGGGGAACCGTTCCGCCGGGATCGGCGGCACCCGGGCGATCTGTGACGGCCACCTCCGCGAGTGGGTCAACACCTCCGTCGTGAAGGACCCCGCCTACCGCCCAGGCGCCGCCCACGTCGAGGCCCGCCTCGTGCAGCTCACGACCGGTGGGACGGGCCTGCCGACGCCCGGCTTCCTCGCGACGGCGGAGTCGGACGTCGAGCTGCACTGACCGCCGGTCAGCGACCCAGCAGGTCGATCAGGCCCTCACGGCCGAGCAGTTCGAGCTCGTCGAGGGCCACGACGGCGCGGGCCGCCGCCTCCGGGTCGGAGGCGGCGAGGCCGCTCGCCTCGAACTCGTCCTCGTCGAGCCGCAGCACCTCGCTGCCGTCCGCCGACACCCACAGGTCCAGGTCCAGGTCCTCGATCACGACCCCCGAGCCGTCGATCTCGGCCGGCCGGGTGATGTCGCAGTACCAGCCCTTGAGGGTGCCGTCCCCGGACCACACCTCCTTGACCGTGTACCAGCGGTCCCGCCAGTAGTGCTCCACGAAGACGTCGCCCGGCTCGAACCGGACGAAGCCGAAGTCCCGTACCCCTTCGGCGGCCCACGGGGCGCGGACCGAGAGCCGGCCGCCCTCCTCCGTGAGGACCTCCGCCGGGTAGCGGATCTTCGTCCGCCCCGCCTTCACCAGGGTGATCTCAAGCGACCGTCCGGACATGCCGTACCTCCACCGCGCCGATCTCGTAGCCGAACCACTTGTTGATCGCCAGCATCGGTCCGTTGCCGGCGTCGTTCCCCGTGAACGCCTCCACGCAGCCCGCGGCCCGGGCCCGGTGCAGGGAGTCGTTCTTGACGAGCTTCGCGAGACCGCGGCCCCGGAAGGCGGGCGCCGTGCCGGTCATCCCCGTGGCGTACCGGCCCCGTCCGTCCGTCCGCGCCGCGCTGAACGCGGCGGGCACCCCGTCCACCACCGCGACCGTCGTCAGCACCCGGTCGAAGAGGGGATGGTTCCAGGTCGTCTCCAGCCAGTGCGCGTAGTCGTCCAGCTCCGCACCCACGTCACCCGGCTCGTCGGCGGTCGTCACCGCGTCCAGCTCGAAGAGCACCCGAGGATCGGAAGCGAAGTCCTCGGCCGTCCGCAGCTCGACACCGGTCGGCGGCGCCTGCAGCGGCGGCAGCTCGGCCGCGGCCAGGTCCAGGCGGAGGAAGTACGCGGAACGGCTCGGCGCGTAGCCCCGCCGCTCGGCCCACGCGCGGTTCCGCGGCTCGTCCATGGCCCAGCTGTACAGGGTGTGCGCGCCGCGCTCCGTGAGGTGCTCCTCGGCGGCGCGCAGCAGCAGCGTGCCGGCGCCGAGCCCCGTGTGCGCCGGGTCCACGTACACGTTGGCGTAGCCGATGCCGGGCTCCGGCGCGTCGTGCGCGATCCCGACCTGGGCCGTCCCGATGACCGTGCCGTCCCCCGTCACGGCGACCAGCGGACGGTAGTGGCCGTCGGGGTGCGCGTGCGCCCAGTCGAAGACGAGCTGCTCGGCGGTGGCCAGCATGAAGGGAACCGCTGCGCGGCGCACGCGGGCGAAGCCCTCGGCGTCCTCGGTTCGTACGTCACGGACGATCACAGTCATGTGGCCGCACGCTACGTGTGGATGGTGGCCTCCGCCTCCCATTTTCCCGTGGGGTGAGGGCAGAATCGGAGGGGTGACACTCACCATCGCCGTGGACCACGAATCCACCACCGCTCCGTACGAACAGCTGCGTGCCCAGATCTCGGAGCGAGCCCGCTCGGGCAGACTGCCGGTCGGGTACAAGCTGCCGACGGTACGCGGGCTCGCGGAGCAGCTCGGCCTCGCCGCGAACACGGTCGCCAAGGCGTACAAGGCACTGGAGTCGGACGGGGTGATCGAGACCCGTGGCCGTCACGGGACCTTCGTCGCGGCGGCCGGCGACGCGGCGACCCGCCGCGCCGCCACCGCCGCCGCCCAGTACGCCGAAGAGGCCCATCGCCTCGGCCTCAGCCGCGCGGCAGCGGAGGCCGCCGTGAGCGAGGCCCTGCGCGCGGCGTACGACAGCTGACCGGCCCCTGACCGCCGTTCGGCTCTACAGGTAGAGCCCCGCCCCCGCCGTACGGGGCTCGGGGAGGTCCGCCGGGGGCGTGCCGCGGCGGAGCGCGAACAGCTCCGCCAGCGTCGCGCCCTCGCGTGGCACGCCCTCCTCGCGTCCGAGCCAGGAGACCGACTCCGCCCTGGTCATCGGCCCGACCTCGATCCGGGCCAGACAGCGGCCGGGCCGTACGACCGCGGGGTGGAGCCGCTCCAGGTCCTCGTTCGTGGTGACCCCGACCAGGACGTTGCGCCCCTGCCCGAGCAGCCCGTCCGTGAGGTTGAGCAGCCGCGACAGGGCCTGCCCCGCCGTGTGCTTCGCCTCGCCGCGGATCAGCTCGTCGCAGTCCTCCAGGAGCAGCAGCCGCCAGCGGCCCTTCGCCGTCCCCTCGTCCTCACCGATGGCGATGTCCATCAGATAGCCGACGTCGTTGAACAGCCGCTCCGGGTCCAGGACGCAGTCCACCTGGCACCAGTCCCGCCAGGACCGGGCCAGGGTCCGCAGCGCGGAGGTCTTTCCCGTGCCCGGCGGACCGTGCAGCAGCAGGAGCCGGCCCGCGATCGACTCGGGGGTCACCTTCATCAGCCGGTCCATGGACTCGGCCACCGGCGCCGAGTAGTTGGGCCGGACCTCGTCCCAGGTCCCGGCGCTGATCTGCCGGGTCGTGCGGTGCGGGCCGCGCCGGGGCGACACGTACCAGAAGCCCATGGTCACGTTCTCCGGCTGCGGCTCCGGCTCGTCCTTCGCCCCGTCGGTCGCCTCCTTCAGGACGCGCTCCGCGAGCTCCGCGTCCGCCGCCGTGACGGTGACGTCCGCGCCCCGGTTCCAGCGGGAGACGAGCAGCGTCCAGCCCTCGCCCTCGGCGAGCACGGCGCTGCGGTCGTCGTCCTTCGCGGCCCGCAGCACCCGGGCGCCCGCCGGGAGCAGCGTCGCCTCCGGCTTGACCCGGTCCACGGTGGTGCTGTGCGAGTGCGGCTGCTCGCCGGTCGCGAAGCGGCCGAGGAAGAGCGCGTCGACGACGTCCGACGGCGAGTCGCTGTCGTCGAGGTTGAGTCTGATGGGCAGCGACCGCTGCGGCTCGGACGGTACCGGTGGGGTGTCAGCCATGGCGCCCATGATCCGGCAACCGGGCATTCCGTGCACCGTGTTTTGAACGGGACGTTACCCCCGGTCGCCGGTCCTTCCGCCGGTCCGGCGGTACGTCAGATCCAATGGCCCCGCGTGGCGCCCCGGGCGCGTCGCACGAGCGCGTACCCCTTCGTCATGGCCCGGTCCGCCGCGAAGTTCCAGCTGATCGCCCGGCCTTCCACGAGCCGGACGAACTCCTTGAGGTCCGTCGACCGTCGCACGGTGACCCGCTCCAGGGCGTACGGCCCCTGGGATCGGCAGGCCAGCGCGTTCCCGACGGCGAGCGCCTGGGTGAACCCGGCCTCCCGGACCGTGTGCCGGACCCGCCTGCTGGAGTATCCGTACGGGTACGCGAAGGAGGCCGGGGCGCTCCCGAGCTCCTCGCCGACGATCTCCCGGCAGCGCAGTGTCTCGAAGCGCAGACTTCGCGCGTCGAGCTGGTCGAGCTGCGGATGGGTGTGGCTGTGGCCGCCGATCTCCGTGCCGGCGTCGGCCAGTTCGCGGACCTGCGCCCAGTCGAGCATGGTGTCGAGCGCGCCGCCCTCCTCGTGCTTGCCGCGCAGCCAGCCGGTGGAGACGAAGACGGTGCTCGCGAAGGAGTGCCGGGCGAGCTCCGGGAGGGCGTGCCGGTGGACGCCCTCGTAGCCGTCGTCGAAGGTGATGAGGAGCGGCCGGTCGGGCAGCGGTCCGCCGGTGCGCCAGGCGGCGGCGAGCGCGGCGGTCGTCAGCGGGGTGAACCCGCGCTCGGCGACCACCTCCATCTGCGCGGCGAAGGCCTCGGGGGTGACGGAGAGCCCCAGGGTGGCCGGAGCGGGATCGCGGTCGACGGCGTGGTACATGAGGACGGGCACGCCCCGGGTGTACGGGGTCCCGCACCCGGCGGCGCTCACGAGGCGCCCTCGTCGACGAGGGCGGCCCCGGCCGAACCGGCCTCCACCGCGCCGTCCTCGGCAGCCGTGCCCTTGACCGTACGGTCGTGGGCCGTGCGACCGTCGGCCGCGCCGTCCTCGGCGCGCTCGATCGGCCCCCAGGAGAAGGTCGGTCCGCCGCGCCGGTTCCGCAGCGTGCCGAGGGCGTAGCCGCCGGCCGCGACCGTCACCCCGGTCACGATCGCCCCGGCGCGGCCCGCACCGCCGGACCGGCCGCGCAGCGCGTCACGCACCCCGCGCAGCACGCCTGCCGGCAACACCCGTGTGGTGTAGCGCCGTTCGGACTCCAGGCCCTTCTGTGCGCCGACGCTCCGCGCGACGAGCGCCTTGGAGAGCCCCTCGGCGTACACCCGGGTGCGGAAGTAGCCGAAGCGCTCGCGGGCCGCGGGCACCTTGTGGTGGATGACCGCGCGGTCGTCGATCAGCAGGATCGCCCTGGGCATCGCCTTGGCGAGCCGGATGCACAGCTCGGTCTCCTCGCAGCCGAGGGGCCGTCGGTCGCCGTCCCGGCCGATGCCGGTGGCGAAGCCGCCGGCCGCGTCGAAGGCGGTGCGGCGGAAGGAGGCGTTTCCGCCGAGGACGTTGCGCACGCGGGCCCGGCCCGGGGGCAGGCCCCGGTAGGTACAGCCGACGACCCAGTCGAACTCCTCGGGGAACCAGGCCGGGCGGCGGCCGGAGGCCCAGGCGGGCAGGGTCCGGCCGCCGACGGCCATGACCTCGGGCCCGTCGTAGGCGGCGGCGAAGTGGTGGAGCCAGTCCGGTTCGGCGACGGCGTCGTCGTCGAGGAAGGCCACGAACTCGCCGCGGGCGGCGGCGATTCCGGTGTTGCGGCCGGAGGAGAGGCCGCGGGGGCCCGCGTTGGCGAGCACCCGCACCTCCTCGTGGAGCCGCTCGTCCGCGTACTCCTCGGTGAGCCGTTCCCGGAGCCGCTCGTTGTGGTCGACGACGAGCAGGATCTCCAGCGGCGGAAGGGACTGCTTCCGTACGGAGTCGACGGCGGCGAGGATGTCCTCCCACCGCTCCTCCGTGTAGACGCAGATCACCACCGAGAAGCCGTGCGGGGACGTGCGGTCGCTCAAGACGCCTCTCCCCGGGGAACGTTGACGGAGAACGCGGCGGGGCGGCGGCGGGCGGCCTTCCGGACGCCCTTCTCCTTGAGGATGACCTTGAGGACCCGGATCCCGTCGCGCACGGCGTTGAGGTTGCTGACGCCGTGGATGCGCAGGTACTCGTGGCTGGGGACTTCCTGGACCTTGAGGCCGGCCTTGACGACCCGGATGTTGATGAGGGTCTCGATCTCGAATCCGGTGCAGTCCAGCGTGACCTTGTCGAGGCAGTGCCGCCAGAAGGCGTTGTAGCCGTAGCAGAGGTCGGTGTAGCGGGCGCCGAACTTGCGGTTGACGAGTGTGCAGAGTGCCCAGTTGCCGAGGCGGCGAATGGTCGTCATGTCGTCGGTGCCGCCGCCGTTGGCGAATCGCGAGCCCTTGGCGAAATCCGCACCGCCGACGAGGGCGGAGACGTAGGAGACGATCTCCTGGCCGTCGGCCGAGCCGTCGGCGTCGACCATGACGATGATGTCGCCGGTGCAGGCGGCGAAGCCGCTGATCAGGGCGTCGCCCTTGCCCTTGCCGACCTGCTTGACCACCTTGACGTCCGGCCGGAGTTCACGGGCGACGTTCACGGTGTCGTCGGTGGAATTTCCGTCGACGAGGACGACTTCGTGGATCCATTCCGGCAGCGTCTTGAAGACGTACGGAAGATTTTCGGCCTCGTTCATCGCGGGAATGACGACGCTCACCGGCGGAGTGATCGCCAAATGCGAGGTGATGGCGCGGTACTGGGCCGCTATTCGACTCGGCTCGGTCATTTCTTGGCCCGTAGTGGCCGGGCGCAGGAACGAGCTCATGGGTCCTGATTCCCTCTCGTCCGGTGGGCCGCCCACCCCTTGGGCGGTCCGATGGTGTGTCCGGTTCGAAAGGGGGGTGCTCGCTTCGCCCGCGCGGGATCGACACATGGTCGATCGCCTGTGCGGGATCGGCGAGTTGGCATGACTGGCCGCGCGGTACCCGCGACCCGGCGCACGTTCGAACACCGAGCACGGCACCCCCCTACCGCGCCCCGCACCGGAGCCATCGCGACGCTAGAGCCCTCCCCTGAGCCGCTTTGCTTGATGGTCCTGTGCGGGTGAGATGTACGACGGTATTGATGAATGGGACTGTATGGCAAGTCCCGGATCGGTGGCCCGCTTTTCCGCAGTTTGGTGAAGCTTCGTTGCTCAGATGTGCGACTGTCCCGGTCGGATTCGGTCAATCCGTTTGCATGCAGGGAACAGTGATGCGCGATCACATCTCTGTGCTTTGTTGTACGGATGTGTCGCGAAAGTTTCGCGGTCGCGCTCGATCAATTTTTGGGAGCGGAAGTTCCGCTTCCTGTATGGCCGGATCTCGACTGTCCTCACTGGAGGTTCGCCTGAGAGGCACTGGAGGTCGGTCCCAGTTTTGACATGAACACTTCCGGTCGGCCGGATCCGATGCTACTACCTGGTAGCGCAGAGATCCTGCTACAGGGAGGTTCCATGAGACTGTCCCGCTTCGCGGCCCTTTCGTCCTCGCTCCTGCTCGGCGCCGTCCTCGCCCTCACCGGGGCGAGCGCGGCTCAGGCGGCCGAAACCGCCGCCCTCGACTACGTGGCACTGGGAGACTCGTACTCCTCCGGCGTCGGCGCCGGCAGCTACGACAGCGCCAGTGGCGACTGCAAGCGCTCCACGAAGGCGTTTCCGGTGCTCTGGAAGAACGCCAACGCCCCCTCGTCCTTTGCCTTCACCGCCTGCTCGGGCGCCCGAACGGGTGATGTGACCGCCAATCAGCTCGGTCCCCTCTCGGCCGCCACGGACCTGGTCTCCATCACGATCGGGGGAAATGACGCCGGTTTCGCCGACGTTATGACGACCTGTGTGCTGCAGTCCGAGTCCACCTGTATCAACCGCGTGAATCAGGCCAAGGCCTACGTGGACTCCACGCTGCCCGGCAAGCTCGACTCCGTCTACACGGCCATCCGCAACAAGGCGCCCGCCGCCGAGGTCGTCGTCCTCGGCTACCCGCGCTTCTACAAGCTGAGCGGCAGCTGTGTCGCCGGTCTGAGCGAGGGCGAGCGCAGCGCGATCAACGGTGCGTCGGACTACCTCAACGCCGCCGTCGCCAAGCGCGCGGCCGACCACGGCTACACCTTCGCGAGCGTCGTCCCCGCCTTCACCGGCCACGAGATCTGCTCCGGCTCCGCGTGGCTGCACAGCGTCAACTGGCTCAACATCGGGGAGTCCTACCACCCGACCGCGTCCGGACAGTCCGGCGGCTACCTGCCGTCCTTCAACGGGGCGGTGTAGCGGATCCGTCCCCCGTACCCGTCGGGCCGGGACCGGCCGGAGCGGTGCTCGTGACCCCGCCCGGACCGGGACCGGTGCCCGGTTCCCCGTCCCGTACGAGGTGGTACGTCAACGCCCCGGCGATCAGCAGGGCCCCGATCAGCCCGGCCGCCAGGACCGGGCCGCGGCGGGGCCGTGCCGGTCGCCGGGGCGGCCGCGCTCCGGCCGGCGCCGGCGCGGGTGCCGGGCCCCCGCCGCGCGGCCCCTCGTGACCACCACCCCCACTCTTCGGGCGGGCAGGGGCGCCGGACCCCGCGCGCGCGGATGCCCCGGCTGCCCGGGGCGTGCCTCCCGGGGCCGCCCGCCGCAGCTCCCGCTCGGCCTGATCCGTCGTCAGGGCCGCCCCGGCCTGCTCGTCGAGGAGCCGTCCGATCACCGAGGCCAGCGCTCCCCGCCGACCTCCCACCGCCGCGTCGAGAAGCGTGCCGACGGTCCGGAGCTCCGCCGCCTCGTCCGGCCGGCCTTCCCCCGGAGTCACGGCCCCCGCGCCGAAGCCCGTCCCGGCCCCCGTGCCGAAGCCGGTGACCACGACCCGGCCGTCATTGGCGAGCAGGACGTGCCCCGGGTCCACGCCCGCGTGGGGCACGCCCGCCCCGCGCGCCGCCCGGAGCGCGGAGAGGACCTCCGCTCCGACGCGCGCGGCCTCCGGGGGCGGCAGCGGGCCACCGGCCTCCAGCGTCTCGGCGAGGCTGAGGCCGCGGACCAGCTCCATCACGACCCACGGCCGGCCGTCCTCGGTGGCGACGCCGTGCACCCGTACCACCGAGGGGTGGGAGATCCGGGCGGCCGCCCGCGCCCCGCGCTCCAGGCGCGCGTACAGCAGGGGAGCCTCGTCGGCCGGGAGTCCGGCCGGGGCGCGGAGCTCCTTGAGGGCCACCTCGTGGGCGAGCGTCTCGTCGAGGGCGCGCCAGACCGTGCCCGTCGCCCCTTCCGCGAGGACGTCCAGCAGCCGGTAACGACCCGCGATCACCGTCATGGCTCCACGGTAACCGAGCGGTGACCTTCCGACTCCGGTCCGTACGGGACCGCGTGGGCCGGCCGCAGGGGAACGATCTTGGTGGCGGAGATCACACCCGGCCACGTGGCCGGAGAGCGCCGCCCTCGGTGCAGGATGGTTCGTGACGGTTCGACAGGTGTTCGAGGCCTGTCCAACTCACCCTGGAATCAGATGGATTCGCACAGTGACCGTCAACCCTCGTACGGGGGCGGTGAATCCCGTCGGCGGGATACACGGGTGTGACGGTGGAGCGATAGGGTTAACCTGCCCGGGCCGGGTGCCCTTGTACGGGTGGGGAGTGACATGGAACAGATAGCAATGCGCAGCAGGCCGCGAGTGCCTGCCATCACCTGCGGGAGCAGCGCGACGAGTTCGCGCCTCGACCGCCATCTCGCGGTGCTCGGCGGCCCCGCCGTGCCCCAGCGTGAGGTGGCGGAGGCGACGCTGCTGATGCGGGAACTGACGTCGCGTATGCCGGAGGCGCCGGTGCACAGCCACCGTGGCCGCAGCGCGCGCGTCTCGCTCTTCGCCCCGCTCCGCCGCCTGCGCCGCTCGCTCTTCGGCGCGCGCCACTAGGAGGCCCGGAGGCCGGGCCGCGTACCCCGAGGTCGCCCGCCCGCTTCCGCCCGGTCTCCCGTACGACCCCGCTCGCGACAACGCCGGACGCGTCCCCGCCCGTCCGGCGTTTCGTCGTGTCCGGGCCGGTCCGCCGCCCGGGAGTGTCGGGCGGCAGCCTCCGCCCGCGCGCCGGCAGCTTTCAGGCGATCACGCCCGCGCTCCTGAGCTCCTTCCGCTCCGTCTCGGACACCCCGAGTTCCCCGAGGACCCCGTCCGTGTCCTGGCCGAGTGCGGGGATCCGGTCCATGCGCGGCTCCGGCCCGTCCGGGAAGACGATCGGCGGCAGCAGCGAACGCAGCGGCCCGACCGGGGACTCCACCGGCCGCCAGCGGTCCCGGGCCGTCAGCTGGGGATGGTCCGCGAGCTCCGCGACCGAGTTGAGCCGGGCGCAGGCGACGCCCGCCGCGTCGAGCCGCGCCAGCGCCTCCGGGGCCGTGAGCGGGGCCAGCGCCGCCGCCACCACCGCGTCCGTCGCCGCGCGCCCGGCGACCCGCGCCGTGTTCGTCGCGAAGGCCGGGTCCTCGGCGAGCTCCGGGCGGCCGACGACCTGCTCGGCGAGCCGCCGCCACTCGCGGTCGTTCTGCACGGAGAGCAGCACCAGGCCCCCGTCGGCCGTCGGATAGGCGTCGTACGGGGCGATCACCGCGTGCGCGAGCCCCGTTCGCGCCGGGCTCGTGCCTCCGTGCGACCCGTGGTGCAGCGGATGCCCCATCCACTCGGCCAGCGAGTCGAGCAGGGAGACCTCCACCGGGCCGCCGCGCCCGGTCGTGCCGCGCCGGACGAGCGCGGCGAGGACGCCCGAGAACGCGTACATCCCGGCGGCGATGTCGGCCGCCGGGATCCCCGACTTGACCGGCTGCTCAGGGGTGCCGGTCACCGAGACGAGCCCCGCCTCGCACTGCACGAGCATGTCGTACGCCCGCTTGTGCGCGTACGGACCCGCCGCCCCGTACCCCGAGACGTCCACGGCGATCAGCCGCGGGTGCGCGGCGCACAGCGTCGCGGCGTCGAGGCCGAGCCGGGCCGCGGCGCCCTGCGCCAGGTTCTGCACGAAGACGTCGGCGCCGGCCACCAGGCGCCGGGCGAGCGCCAGGCCCCGGGGGTCCTTGAGGTCGACCGCCACCGACTCCTTGCCGCGGTTGCACCACACGAAGTGCGAGGCGAGGCCGCGGGCGGCCGTGTCGTACCCCCGGGCGAAGTCCCCGCCGTCGGGGCGCTCGATCTTGACGACCCGGGCGCCGAGGTCCGCGAGCTGCCGGGTGGCGAAGGGGGCGGCGACGGCCTGCTCGACGGCGACGACCGTGATCCCTTCGAGGGGGAGTGGCTGAGTGCTCATGACAGCCCTGCCTACCCTGCCGGGGCGCCCCTGTCATCAGGGGATGCGTCACCCCGGGGGCACCCACCCCCGCATCAGGGAGGTCAGCGGCGGGCGTAGCGGCGGACCGCGAGCGGGGCGAAGACCGCGATCAGGACGAGCGACCAGAGCAGCGCCCCGGCCACCGGGTGCGCCACCGGCCAGGCCGCGTCCGCCGGCACGGGCGCGTTGCCGAAGAGCTTCCGTACCGCCGTCGTGACCGCCGAGATCGGGTTCCACTCGGCTACCGTCCGCAGCCAGCCGGGCATGCCGTCCGTCGGGATGTACGCGTTGGAGAGCAGCGGCAGCATGAAGGTGGCGCTGCCCAGCTGGCCGGCCGCCTCCTCGCTCTGCGAGGCCAGGCCGAGCAGGATGCCGATCCAGGTCGTCGCGAAGCGGAAGAGGAGCAGCAGACCGAAGGCGCCCAGGGCCTCCAGGGCGGTGCCCTCGATCCGCCAGCCCATGGCGAGTCCGACGAGGATCAGCGGGACGGTGCCGACCGCGCTCGCCAGCAGATCGGCGAGGGCCTGTCCGAGGGGGACGGCGGCCCGGCTCACGGGCAGGGTCCGGAAGCGGTCCATGACGCCTCGGTGGGAGTCCTGCGCGGCCTGGAACATGCCGGTCATCAGGCCGCCGGACGCGGTCGCCACGAGGATGCCGGGGACCAGGAACGCCCGGTACTCGGCGCCCGGCACGGCGAGCGCGCTGCCGAAGACGTACCCGAAGAAGAGGAGGAAGACGATCGGCATCGTCTGGGTCATGACGGTGAGGGCGGGGGCGTGCCGGATCCGCTGGAGATGGCGGCCGAGGACGGCGGTCCCGTCGTGCACGAGCGCGCTCACGCGGCGGGCTCCTTCCGGGCGGTGAGGCGCAGGAACACCTCGTCGAGGGTGGGCGGACGCAGGGAGGCGTCGACGATGTGGACCCCGGCGGCGTCGACCTCGCGGACGAGCCGGGGGAGGGTGAGGGTGGTGTCCGGGGTCACCACGCCGACCGTGCGCCGCTCGGCGTCCAGGACCGGGGCCGCGCCGGTGAGCCGGTCGAGGACGGCCGCGGCCGCCTCCAGGAGCGCGGGGTCGGCGACGACGACCTCGGCGTGGTGGCCGATGAGCGCCTTGAGTTCGGCGGGTGTGCCGCGCTGGGCGACCCGTCCCTCGTCGATCAGGACGATGTCGTCGGCGAGCTGGTCGGCCTCCTCCAGGTACTGGGTGGTCAGCAGGACGGTGGTGCCCTCGGCCGCCAGGTCCCGTACGGCGTCCCAGATGCCGTTCCGGCTGTGCGGGTCGAGGCCGGTCGTCGGCTCGTCGAGGAAGAGGACCTCGGGGCGGACGAGGAGGCTCGCGGCCAGGTCGAGGCGGCGCCGCATCCCGCCCGAGTAGGTGCGCGCGGGCCGGTCGGCCGCGGCGGTCAGGTCGAACCGCTCCAGGAGCTCGGCGGCGCGGGAGCGCGGGGCGCGCAGCAGCCGGGCGAAGAGCCGGAGGTTCTCCGCGCCGGTCAGGTCGCCGTCGACGGAGGCGTGCTGGCCGGTGACAGCGATCTTGCCGCGGACGCCCGCCGGGTCGCGCACCACGTCGTGCCCGGCGACCCGCGCGCTGCCCGCGTCGGGCGCGACCAGGGTCGTCAGGACCCGGACGGCGGTGGTCTTGCCGGCGCCGTTGGGTCCGAGGACGCCGCAGACCGTGCCCGCGGGGACGGCCAGGTCGAGCCCGCGCAGGGCGTGGACCTCGCCGTAGCGCTTCCGCAGACCCTCACTAAGTACAGCGTACGTAGTCGTCATGGCGCGACCCTACCTCACTACGTACGGTGTACGTAACTACGATGGGGGCGAGGTGATGATCCATGGCGGGCCGAGCGGCCGAACCGGAAGTGATCTGGGCACGGCCCGAGCGCACGGGCCGCGGCCCGAAGCCGGCGTACAGCCGGCGGGACGTCGTGGACGCGGCCGTCCGCATCGCCGACGCCGACGGCATCGACGGGGTCTCCATGCGCCGCGTCGCCGCCGAACTCGGCTGCGGCACCATGTCGCTCTACAACTACGTCCCCCGGAAGGAGGACCTGTACGAGCTGATGGTCGACGCGGTCAGCGGCGAGTACGAGCTCCCCGAGGAGCCCAGCGGCGACTGGCGCGCCGACATGACCGCGATCGCCCACCAGAGCCGCGCGATCATGTACCGGCACCCCTGGCTGCCGCGCGTGATGACCACCGCCTACGGCTTCAGTCCCAACGCCCTGCGCTTCCTGGAGTGGTGCCTCGGCTGCCTCACGCCCCTGGACGCCCCC
Source organism: Streptomyces sp. NPDC015130 (assembly GCF_043080005.1). Lineage (NCBI taxonomy): Bacteria > Bacillati > Actinomycetota > Actinomycetes > Kitasatosporales > Streptomycetaceae > Streptomyces > Streptomyces sp. NPDC015130. The sequence continues at coordinate 100,479 of NZ_JBIBVC010000020.1, forward strand.
GCCGGGCTCAAGATGCAGCTGATCGCCATGGTCAACGGCACGGTCATGGCGACCGTCGCCAACGAGCAGGCCATCGCCGAACGTGCCCGCGGACTTCCCTGGTCCGAGGCGGAGGAGCAGGCCGTCCGCGGCGCCTACCTCATGGGACAGGTGGCGAGCGGACGCTACCCGCACCTTGCCGGACTGCTCGCCGAGGCCCCCGCCGCGCCCGTCGACCCCGACGAGATCTTCGCGATGACCATCGCCCGCCTCCTCGACTCGTTCGCGCCCCCGGCCGCGGGAACGAGCGTCACAGGAGCATGAACTGCCCCTCCGGACCCTCCTCCTGGTGGTCGAGGACGGACGCCGGGCGGCGCGCCCGGTCCGGCGGCGGCAGCACTCCCGCAGCCCGCAGGTCCGCCCCGCCGAGACCCTCGGCGGCGAACGCGGCCCGCTCCGGCTCGCGCGCGCCGAGCAACGCCAGCACGGTGATCAGGTCGAGCAGCTCCGAGGTCCACTCCTGCGGCCAGTCGCCCGGCCCCATGGCCTCCAGGGACCCCGGCTCCGCCGGCGCGGTCCGGTGCGCGAACCACTGTTCGAGCACCCGCACCCCGCCGACCCGGTACTCCCACGCCTCCACCGGCACGGGAGAGATCCGGCCCCCGCCGAGACTCAGCACCTCGTCCCCGGCGTCGTACGCGATCGCCGTCGGCCGCGCCGGCACCGCCGCCCGCACATAGGGCCGGCGCCCGCCCGGCAGCCGCGGCTTCGTCCCGCTCAACGCGCCGCGCGCCTGCACGTCCACGAGCTCCCGGCCGAGCGCCACGCCCGCCGCCCACACCTCCCGGTCCCCGGGCAGCGGCACCCGGCACCCGGCGGGGGACGGGAGCGCCGCCGCCACGGTCCACGCCAGCCACTCCCGGGCGTCGACCTCGCGCCCGTACCGCTCCCCGAGGAAGTCGAGCAGACCGGGGGCGAGGTTCGGCTCCAGCCCCCCGGGGCGCCGGAACAGCGGCCGGATACGGCCCGGGCGGCCCGCCGGGGAACGCCCCTCGGGGAGCGCGGCGGTCACCAGGAGCGCCGGACCCCGCGTCCCCGGCACGTACCCCTGCTCCACGGCGAAGAGCTGCGGCCTCCCGGCCACCCGCCACAGCTCCGGGCGCGCTGTGTCGATCAGGCGGTGGTCGGGGAGCAGCCACTGCTCGTCGAACGGCCCGTGCGCCACCCGCACCGGCGCCGGGCACGGCCCCGGCTCGCGCGCGAACCGCGCCGTCCCGGTCCGTTGACCCGGCAACGCCGCCACCGCGCTCCACGGCGTACGCGCTCGACTCGGCCGGAACAACGCCTCCCGCTCCGCCTCCTCGGCCGCCGCCAGCCTGTCCCAGCGGGCCCTCAGCGTGCGGGCATCGGGAGCCACGACCCACGCCCGCCCGAACCGCAGCGGCGCCACGGCCCACGGCATCAGCTCGTCGAGGAGGGGCGGCTCGTCGTCGGCGCGGGGGGCTTCCGTCCGGGGGGCTTCCGTCACGCCCGGCATGCTAACGAGCGCCGTCCGTACGGGGCCAGGCCCGCCGCGCCGGGGCGACCCGTCAGCGGCGCCACCGGCGGTGGCGCGGGGGTTTCGGCCGGGCCGCCGGTTCGAGCGGGGCGAGGTCCTCCAGGAGGCGGCGGTACGCCTCGGGGGCCTGCTCGAAGTCCGCCCCGGCCGCGAGGGCGGCCCGGTCGCCGTCCTGTCCCCGGAGCAGGTCGACCGAGGTCTGTACGAACCGCTCCCGCCGGCCGTCCCGTTCCGCGTCGGCCAGCAGCCGACGCAGTTCGGCGACTGCGGCCGCGGCGTCTGCGCGGGCAGCCGGTCCTGCTTGGAGTCTGTTGCCCAGCCCGGCGGCGGGGGCCGCCTTCTCCAGCAGCGGGCGCAGCCGGTCCGCAAGCTCCCGGGCGGTCGCCGCCGCCGCGCGCGCCTGCGGTCCGGCCTCCCGCAGCACCCACAGGGCGCGGACCAGTTCGGGGTCGGGCACCGCGCCGAGATCCCCCCGCCGCCCGGCGTCCCGCACCGCGTCCACCGCCCGCGCGTAGTCCTCGGACGCCCACCCGGCGGCCTCGGCCAGCCGGATCGCGCGGCGCACGAGCCGCGCCTCCACGCCGAGGACCCGGGGGAGGGCCCGGAGGTTCCCCCCGACCAGTCCGGTCATGATGAGCAGCACCCCCGGCAGCAGGAGGGCGTCCGCGGTGGAGAGGTCCTCCTCCGCGTCGGCTGCGACGTCGTACAGGTCCCCCCGGTCCGGTCCTTCCGTGAGCATGAACCCGGACTCCCAGCCGTAGCCCCGGCTGTCTCCGTAGTTCGGCGCCTTGAGGCTGTCGCTCCGGCCGGCGTCGCAGTGGTACGGCCCCTCACGCGTCTTGTTCGCGTACGGATCGCTCCACCGGACCCGGCAGGTGCCGTCGGCCTTCTCGTGGACCACCGCCAGGTCGATCTGGCGCGACGCGGGCAGCCCCGCGTCCGGCTCGATCGTGTACAACCCGACCGAACACGCGAAGAGCGTGAAGCCGGCCGTCAGAACCCAGCGGAAGAAAGGTACGTGCCTCATGTGGTCAACCCCCCCGCCGTCAGCCTGGCACGGTGCGGACAGGAGGGCGAGAGGCCGGTTCCGGCAGCGTGTCGCCGCCGCCTCTGCCAGGGTCCGGCAGGCGCCGCCGCCCCGCAGCCGTCAGTGCGCCTCCACCGTGACGGTGAAGGAGAAGCGGTCGCCGCGGTAGCGGATGCGGGCCACGTCGACGACCCTGCCGTCCTCGTCGTAGGTCACACCCGTGTAGTGGAGGATCGGCGAGAGCAGCGGGACCTGGAGCAGGCCCGCCGTCTCCGGGTCGGCGAGGCGGGCCTCGACCGTGTCCGTGATGCGGCTGATCCGCACCCCGACCACGTCCCGCAGCACCTTCGTCATCGGCCAGCGCTCCAGGTCGGCCGGGTCGATCGCGGCGGCGAGCTCGGGCCGTACCGCGTTCTCCGCCCAGTTCGTCGGCTCGCCGCTCTCCCCGTCGCGGCGCAGCCGCCGGTACGCCACGACCTCCGGCACGTCGGGGAAGTACTCGGCGAGCTCGCCCGGCACCGGCTCCGCCCCGTGGCCGAGTACCGTCGTCCGCTCGCCCGACTGCTGGGCCACGATCGCGTCGATCGAGCCGAGCAGCCGGCGCGGGGTGGAGCGGCGGGCGCCCGGCTCGATGAAGGTGCCGCGCCGCCGGTGCCGGCTGATCAGGCCCTCCTCCTCCAGCTCCTTGAGGGCCTGGCGCATGGTCAGCACGCTCACGCCGTAGTGGGCGGCGAGCTGCTCCTCGGTGGGCAGCCGCAGCGAGGCGTCGGGCGTACGGCCCAGTATCGAGGCGCGCAACGACTGCGAGACCTGATACCAGAGCGGCAGCTTGCGGTTCAGGACCAGCGAGTCGGGGGCGAAGGCGGTCACGTGTTCTCCGTACGACGGCTGGGGCCTGCTCGGCGGATCAGGCCCCAAGGGCTTACGGCCGGGACACTACGGCCGGAAGTGGCGCTCCAGACCCTGCCATACGTCGTCGTACCCCTTCTGCAGATGGTCGGCGTTCGCGGCCTGCGCGGTCGCGGTCACCGGCCAGCGGGTCTCGAACATGAAGGCGAGGCCGTCGTCGATCCTCTGCGGCTTCAGCTCGGCGGCGCTGGCCTTGTCGAAGGTCTCCCGGTCGGGGCCGTGCGCGGACATCATGTTGTGCAGCGAGCCGCCGCCCGGCACGAAGCCCTCGGCCTTGGCGTCGTAGGCGCCCTCGATCAGGCCCATGTACTCGCTCATCACGTTCCGGTGGAAGTACGGCGGCCGGAAGGTGTCCTCGCCGACGAGCCAGCGCGGGGCGAAGACGACGAAGTCGACGCCCGCGAGCCCCGGGGTGTCCGAGGGAGCGGTGAGGACCGTGAAGATCGACGGGTCGGGGTGGTCGTAGGAGATCGTCCCGATGACGTTGAAGCGGTGCAGGTCGTAGACGTACGGGGTGTGGTTGCCGTGCCAGGCGACGACGTCCAGCGGGGAGTGGCCGTAGGTCGCCGACCAGAGGTGGCCGCAGTACTTGTTGACCACCTCGACCGGTCCCTCGACGTCCTCGTAGGCGGCGACGGGGGCGCGGAAGTCGCGGGCGTTTGCCAGGCCGTTGGCGCCGATCGGGCCGAGGTCGGGGAGCTGGAAGGGCGCCCCGTAGTTCTCGCAGACATAACCCCGGGCGGTCTCGTCCAGCAGCTCGACGCGGAAACGGACGCCCCGGGGGATCAGCGCGACCTCGCCGGGGTGGGCGGCGAGCAGGCCCAGCTCCGTGCGGAGCAGGAGGCCGCCGCGCTCCGGGACGATCAGCAGCTCGCCGTCGGAGTCGCCGAAGACCCGCTCCATGGAGGCGTTGGCGTGGTAGAGGTGCACGGCCATGCCGGTGCGCTGGGTCACGTCGCCGTTCCCGCCGAGGGTCCACAGGCCGGCCAGCCAGTCGGTGCCGGGAGCCGGCTCGGGCAGCGGGTTCCAGCGGAGCCGGTTGGGGTCGGGCACGGTCTCGGTGAAGGGGGCCCCGCGCAGCGTGCCGTCGTCGATCCGGGTGAACGGCGGGTGCGCGGCCGAGGGGCGGATCCGGTAGAGCCAGGAGCGGCGGTTGTGCGCCCGCGGCTCGGTGAAGGCGCTGCCGCTGAGCTGCTCGGCGTAGAGGCCGAGGGGTGCGCGCTGCGGCGAGTTGCGGCCGTGCGGCAGTGCGCCGGGGACCGCCTCCGAGCTGTGCTCGTTGCCGAAACCAGTGCTGTAGGTGAGCGCCTCGGCCGTCTTCCTGGCCTGCTCCGTGGTCATCGCCCGCTCCTGTCCTGAGCCCGCAAGGGAATCCTATGGATGACCGTAGGATTCCGCGGCGCTCCCGTCAACGGGGGTGTGGCGGGAGCTGTTCCGGATTGGTGCCGTACGAGGGGGTCAGAAAAGATGAACAATGCTCTACTCTCACGCGCATGTCCTGGACCCGAAGACTCGTCCTCGTCCTCTCGGTCGTGCTCGCGGCCCTCGCCGGAGCCCTGCTCGCCGCCCCCGGGGCCCAGGCCCACGAGGAGCGGCCCGTCACCTTCCCCGACGGCTCCGGCACCGTCCCGCAGCCCCGCTCGGGCGAACCCGACCTCCTCGTCTGCAAGACCGACCGCGCCGACTTCGCGCGCCGGACAGCCGCCTTCCCCGCCCCGCTCAAGGCCCGCAACCTCGCGCTCCTCGACCGCTGCGCGCGCGAGGGGTACCGCCACCTCCAGGAGGCCGTCGACGCCGTCGACCGGCCCGGGATGACCATCGCGGTCCTCCCCGGCCTGTACGAGGAGGAGCCCTCGCTGCCCAAGCCCACCGGCGCGTGCGCCGCGCTCAAGGCCCCGAAGTCCTCGTTCGGCTACCAGATCCTCAGCTTCGAGCAGCAGCGGCAGTGCCCGCACAACCAGAACCTGGTCGCGATCCTCGGCAAGAAGAACCTCCAGATCGAGGGCACCGGCGCCTCCCGCCTCGACGTCGTCTTCGACGCCAAGTACCAGAAGCTCAACGCCATCCGGGCCGACCGGTCCGACGGCGTCTACTTCCGCAACTTCACCGCCCAGCGCACCACCTTCAACTCGCTGTACGTGCTCGCCGCCGACGGCTTCGTCATCGACGACGTCCTCACCCGCTGGAACGACGAGTACGGCTTCCTCACGTTCGCCTCCGACCACGGCCTCTACAAGAACTGCGAGTCCTACGGAAACGGCGACTCCGGCATCTACCCCGGCTCGGCCTCGAACATCAACGACGGCCGCGGCTACGACGTGCCCCGCTACTCCATCGAGATCACCGGCTGCCGCAGCCACCACAACATGGTCGGCTACTCCGGCACCGCCGGGGACTCCGTCTGGGTCCACGACAACGAGTTCGACCACAACATGGGCGGCGCCTCCATGGACTCCGCCTTCCCCGGCCACCCCGGACTTCCCCAGAACCACGCCCGCTTCGAGCGCAACCTGATCCACGACAACAACCAGAACTACTACCGGTACGTCGCCGACGGCACCTGCGCCAAGCCGCCCGTCGACCGCGGCTACGAACAGGGCGTCGTCTGCCCCCAGATCTCCATGCCCCCCGGTACCGGCATCATCACCGCCGGCGGCAACTGGAACCTCTACGAGAACAACTGGGTGTACGGCCACCAGCGCACCGCCTTCTACCTCAACGCCGTGCCCGCCTTCATCCGCGGCGAGTCCGCCTGGGCCAAGCAGTTCGACACCTCCCACCACAACCGCTACGCCGGCAACCACCTCGGCGTCGACAAGGCCGGCAACCCCCGCCCCAACCGCACCGACGTCTGGTGGGACGGCCAGGGCAGCGGCAACTGCTGGCAGGGCGACGCCGACGCCGCCAGCCCCGGCGCCCTGCCCGACTGCGGAGAACGCCGCGGCGACGTCTCCGGAGACACCGACCGCCTCGTCGGCGAACCCGTCAAGCTCGCCCAGCTCCTCGTCTGCGCCGACTACAACGTCCAGGCCCGCCGCCTCCCGGCCGGCTGCGACTGGTACGGCGCCCGCGGCCTCCAGCGCGTCGAGACCCAACTCGCCCTCGGCAGTGCCCTCGTCCTCGCCCTGACCGGCACCGCCCTGTGGTGGCGCCGCCTGCGCGGCAACCGGCTCGCGGGCGTGGCCACCCTCACCGGCCTCCTGGGCCTGGCCCTGGACGTGGCCGGCTCGACCCTCGCCCTCACCCCGACCGTGCTCCCCGCCCTCGCGCTGCTCCTCATGGGCGCGTGGTGGACCCTCGTCGGCCTCGCCCTGCGGCCCACCCGCCCCGTCTTCGCCTGGACCACGGTCGCCCTCGGGGCCCTCACCCTGCTCGACGCCTTCGACAAGGCGGTCCTGATGGTCCCGGGCATCCCCCTCAGCCCCGCCTGGTTCCGGCTGCTCCTCGGCGTCGTCTGGGTCCTCTGGGCGGTGATCGCGGCGGGCACCCGCACCCCGCCGACCACCCCCGCCCCCGAGCCCGACGGCTCCACCCCCACCCCCACCCCCATCCCCACCCCCGGCGCCGACTCCGACACCGCCCCCGAGCCGGCACCGGACACCGCCCCCGCCCCGGCCGGCGAGCCCCGGCCCCGCCAGGAGGGGACGGCGTGACGCACCCGCGCGGGGCGGCGACGCCCCTCCTCTCCCTGGTGCTGTCCCTGGCCGCCGCGGTGTCCCTCGCGGGCTGCGGCGGCCCGGCCACCACACACCACAAGCCCGGCACCACCCACGAGGAGGCCTCCGGGAGCAGCGGCACCCTCCTCCCCGCCCGCGACGAGACCGGCCACCGGCTGCGGGAGGTCCCCGCGGCGACCGCGCCCACCGTCCGGGTCGAGGCCAGGCCCGACACGGAGGGCGGCTGGAACGTCCACCTCACGGTGGAGAGGTTCCGCTTCACCCCGGACAGCACCGGCGGAGCCGCCCTCCCCGGCCGCGGCCACGCCCGCCTCCTGACCGACGGCAAGGAGACCGCCCGGCTGTACGGCGCCTGGGGACACGTACCGCCCGGAGCCCGCACCCTGACCGTCCGCCTCCACGCGGACGACCACACGGTCTGGGCCGTCGACGGCGCCCCCGTCCAGGCCACCGTCCGCCTGGACGCCGCCCCCGCCGCCCCGACCCCACCGAGCCCCCGCCCCTCCGGCACGGCCACGGCGCCCGCCACCGCCCCCGCCGCGCCGCCGAGCCCCTGGCCGACCGAGACCGGCCGGACCGTCACCCTCACCATCACGGGCAGGACCGTCGAACCACCCCCTTCCCGCATCGAGCTGAAGAAGGGCGAACGCCTCACCCTCCGCGTCACCGGCGACCGCGCCGACACCGTCCACGTACACGGCTACGACCGCGAAGCCGCCCTCTCGCCCGGCGTCCCCGCCACCCTCACCCTCACCGTCGACCGCACCGGTCTCTTCGAGGTCGAGACCCACGGGTCCGGACTCCTCCTGACCCAACTCGTCGTCCGGTGACCGGCGTCCCGCTGGCCCACGGCGTCGGCTCCCGGCACGACCTCCCCCTCTCGCCCTTCTACGCCTACGCCGGCGCCTTCAGCGCGCTCCTCGTCTCCTTCCTCGCCCTCGGGCTGCTCTGGTCCACCTCCCGCTTCCGCGGCGAGCAGGCCGGGCGCCCCCTCCCCGCCGCCGTCCAGCGGGTGGCCGACGCACCGGCCACCCGCACCACCCTCCGGCTCCTGGGCGCCGCCCTCGCCCTGCTGTTCCTCGGCCACCTCCTCCTCGGCCCCGACGACCCGGACCACAACCCCGCGCCCGGCGCCCTCTACGTCCTCCTCTGGGTCGGACTCGTCCCCGCCTCCCTCCTCCTCGGCCCCGTCTGGCGCCTCCTCAACCCGCTCCGCACCCTCCACGCCCTCCGGCCGCCACGGGACCCGCGCCCGGTACCCGCCGCCGTCGGCATCCGCCCCGCCGCCGTCGGACTCCTCCTCTTCACCTGGCTCGAACTCGTCGCCCCCGACAACACCTCCACCACCACCCTCCTCGTCGCCCTCGCCGTCCACACCGTCGTCCAACTCCTCGGCGCCGCCCGCCACGGCCACCACTGGTTCGCCCACGCCGACCCCTTCGAGGTCTACTCCTCCCTCCTCGCCCGCCTCTCACCGCTCGGCCGCCGCGCCGACGGCCGACTGGTCCTGCGCTCCCCCTTCCACGGCCTCGACTCCACCCCGCAGACCCCCGGTCTCGTCGCCACCGTCTGCGTCCTCCTCGGCTCCACCGCCTACGACGGCCTCTCCGACAACCCCCGCTGGATCACCACCCTCCAGACCTCCTCCCTCGGCCCCACCGTCACCGCCTCCCTCGGCCTCCTCGCCGCCGTCGCCCTCGCCGCCGCCTGCTACGGACTCTGCGCCGGCGCCCTCCGCCTCATGGACCGGTCCCTCACCACGCCCCTCACCTCCTTCGCCCACTCGCTCCTGCCCATCGCCCTCGGCTACCTCGTCGCCCACTACTTCTCACTTCTCGTCACCGAAGGGCCACGCACAGTCATCATGGCAGCAGGCACTGACAACGCCCTCGCGCCCGATCCGCCCCTGGGTCCCGGCGGCCTCGCGACCCTCCAGGTCGCCGCGATCGTCACCGGTCACGTCCTCGGTGTCGTCGCCGCCCACGACCGCTCCGTCCGGCTGTTCCCGCCCGCCCGGGCCGTCGCGGGCCAACTGCCGCTGTTCCTGCTGATGATCGCGTACACCCTCGGCGGCATCGGACTGCTCATCGCCTGACCCTCCGACGTCGAAGAACCGTCAGTAACCCTCTTGAACAAGGGGGTTGGGCTGAGGTTATGGTGATCCCCGCGCGCCCGGCGGAGCCTGACCACTCCACGACGGCGCGCACATCACCGGCGGCCGGGGGGACAGTGCCGCCACGGGGAGGAACGGACCCGCCGTGCCGCGACACCGGCTCGTCGTACCCGGATCACCGGGACGCCGATCCGTCGCGCCCGCCTGATCCGCGCGCAGAGTTCCGGACTCTCCTGAAGGACGTCCCTGCCGTCCTCGTTCCACACGAAGGATCCACTCTTGCGTTTCAGACCAGGAATGCTCATACCCGGATCACGGTTGTCCGCGATCCTCACTCCGCTCACCACCTCCGTCGTCGGGCTCGCCGTGCTCGGCGGCATGGCCGTCCAGCCCGGCTCCGTCGCCCCGCGCATGGCCACGGTCGGCAACGACTACGACTGGTACGACGACACCGCGGCCGAGCAACTGCGCCAGGACCAGTGCCTGATGGCCGAGGTCCTGCGCATGGGCGGACCCGCCATGGGGGCCGTCGCCAAGGGCGGGCTCGATCTGCCGCCCGAGGGCCTCCACACCGCGGCCGACCGCAAGTACTGGCAGGACACGCCGCTCGCCACAGCGTTCGAGAAGGACAAGGCCGCCGCCGACAAGGAGCTGGCGGACATCTACGCCCTCCGCGAGAGTTGGAAGAAGCCCGTGTACGGGCTGACCACTCCGGCGGGCATCAACGACGCCACCTTCCACTGGCCGCCCGGCATCAGCGAGGGCGAGGACTTCCACACCCAGACCGGCCTGACCAAGTGGATCGCCGACCGGTACTGGAAGGACGAGGGCGACTTCTACGTCGATCCCACGCCGAAGGCCGACGAGAAGACCCGCAAGGCCGTCACCGACCTCGGCACCCCTCTCTACGGCACCCCTCCCGACCCGCAGACCAGCACCGACTGGTACCGCGACGGAGCCGAGCACGAGGGCTTCAAGTGGCTGAAGGAAGCCACCTTCGAGCCCACCGGCGCCGACAACGCCCGGCTCTTCCTCGCCGCCGGAGGCTTCCCGCGCAAGGCCCCCACCCCGGGGACCGCGGAGTTCCGCATCGCCGTCGAGGACATGAAGACCCGCTACTCGACCTGCGCCTGGCGCGACGCGATCGACCCGAACAAGGTCCTCGGCCCCGTCGCCGAGACGGCCGCCGCCGAGTGGCAGCAGGAGATCACCGCCCAGGCCGCCCAACGGAACAAGGTCGTCAGCGCGAGCGTGAGCGCCACCAAGGCGCTCGCCACCGGCTCCCGGGCACTCGGCCAGATGCTCGGCCACTCGTGGGTCGCCGACCACCTCACCCGCTGGCAGGACTACTGGTCCGCGGGTGGCGTCGGCTGGATCGGTGACGCCGAGTCGACGATCGAGCTCAAGGCCGCACCGGGCAAGTGCCTGGAGTCCCAGGGCGGCGGAACCGCCAACGGCACCCCCGTCCAGGTCTACACCTGCAACGGCGGGGCCGGGCAGAAGTGGCGGATGGAGGGCGACGACCACGGCCTGCACCTGCGCAACGTCAAGTCCATGACCTGCCTCGACGTCGCGGGCGGCGGCACGGCCGTCGGCACGAAGATCCAGCTCTACACCTGCAACAGCTCCCCGGCGCAGACCTGGGCCTACACCCCCCGCGCCACCACCGCGCTGAAGGGCGTCGGCTCGGGCAAGTGCCTGAACTTCCCGACGTACGACCTCGGCAAGGACGCGCTCCTCGCCACCTGCAACAGCACCGGCCCGCAGCAGCTCACCGTCAAGCCCTCCGGCAACAAGGGCGAGGTGCAACCCAAGGCCCACTTCGACCAGGCCACGAAGGGCATCACGGACGCCCGGGCGGGCGCGAAGGCCCAGCTGCTCGTCATCAAGCAGCAGGCCGCGGCCGTGGCGGCGGCCGTGGCCGCCTCCGACGCCGCCGAGCAGGCCGCGTACGACATCGCCGACACCCAGGGCGTTCCGCGCGGCCGCGGCATGCTGGTGGGTCTGCAGAAGGCCCAGGTCACCAAGGGCATCTCCGCCGCGCTCAACGCGATGGTGAAGGCCGGCGAGACCGCCGAGGCCGCCACCAGGGCCGCCGCCGCGGACAGCGAGACCATCGCACAGCGCGCGCTCGCCCAGGCCTCCCTGTCGAAGGCCGAGTTCCGCAAGGAGGCGGCCCGCGCCGCCGAGCTCCAGGCCAAGGCCGCCGCGGACGGGGCCAAGCTCCAGCGCGACACGGCCAAGAAGGAGAAGGAGACCGCCGAGGCCAAGCTCGCCGTCGCCCTGAAGGCGGAGGCCGACGCGAAGGCCGCAGCGGCCGACGCCCACGCCCGCAGGCTGTCGGCGGAGGCGGAGGAGAAGACCGCCGAGAAGGAGAAGCTGACCGCCGTCGCCAAACAGGGCGAGGCGGCCCAGCACCGTAAGAACGCCGAGGCGGAGGCGGTGAAGGCGCGGGACGCCAAGACCCTCGCCGAGTCCGCCGAGGGCACCGCGGTCGAGAAGAAGAACGCCGCGGTGAAGGCCAAGGACAAGGCCCGCGAGCTGCGGGACGACGCCTGGGCCGCCGAGCAGCGGGCCGACGCCGCCCGCGCCAAGGCCGACGCCAAGGAGGCCTACGCCCAGGCGCACAAGGCCGACGAGCACGCCCAGGCGTCCCGCGAGGCCGCCGACACCGCGGACACCCACGCCGACGCCGCCGAGGCGGCGGCGGGCCGGGCCCGCGGCGAGGCCGACGCCGCGACGGATGCCGCCGCCGAGGCGGACGCCGCCGCCACCCGTGCCGAGGCCGCCGCGAGCCGGGCCCGCGCCGACGCGGACGCGGCCCAGGCCGCCAAGCTCCGGTCCGAGGCCGCCGTGGCCACCGCGACCAGCGCCGTGGCCGACGCCCTGGAGGCCTCGAAGCGTGCCGCCGACGCGGCGAAGACCGCGCTGCAGCTCGCCGACGAGGCGGAGGCCAAGGCCAAGGAGGCCAAGACCCACGCGGACGAGGCGAACAAGGAGGCCGGCAAGGCCCTGGCAGCAGCCGCCGAGGCCGCCGGCTTCGCCCACGTCACGGCCCAGGCCGCGGTCGACGCGGGGAACTCCGCCGCGCAGGTCGCCCAGCCCGCCAACGACGCGATCCAGCTCGGTTCCCCGTACGTCACGACCGACGCGGCCGCCGGCCTCGTCGTCTTGACCGGCCAGGCGACGAAGACCATCGCCGAGCAGCAGAAGGCCGTCGCCGACGCCCACGCCGCGAACGCGAAGGACGAGGCCGCCGCCGCCAAGGCCATCGCGGACGCGGCCACCGGCGAGGCCAAGCAGGCCTACGTGCACGCCGCCGACGCCGCCGCCCACGCGGCCGACGCGCGCACCTACGCCAAGGAGGCCCTCGGCTACGCGGCCGACGCCGCCCGGGCCGCGGCCAAGGCGGCCGAGTCCCTGACCCGTACGGTCGAGTGGGACCGCCAGGCCGGCGTGGACGCCGAGGCCGCCGACAAGGCGGCCGGACGCGCCGAGGGGCACGCCAAGTCCGCCCGCGAGTCCGCCGACCAGGCCGCACTGGACGCCGAGGGCGCCCGCGCCGCCGCGACCGCGGCGGAGCAGGCGGCCACGGACGCCCGAGCGGCGGCCCAGCGGGCCGATGCCGCCGCGACCCAGGCCGAGGAAGCGGCCAAGGACGCGCTGCGGTACGCCAAGGAGGCACAGCAGGCGGCCGACTCCGCCGCCCGGAAGCAGGCCAACCAGCAGATCGCGGACGGCGCGGGCACGGGTGGGGTCGGCGGCACGTTCTTCGTCGTCGACGAGAGCACCCTCACTGTGACCGACTCCAAGCAGCAGGCCCCCTGCGTCCTGGAGCCCGGCTGGATCGGCTGCACCGTCACCTTCGACGTGACGTTCGACGTCGAGGTCGACTTCTTCATGTGCACCAACCCGAACGTGCCGGCCACGGCCGCGGGTTGCCCCTCCGAGGACACCCTGCCGCTCAACCGGCAGGCGTTCAAGGGACTGAAGAAGGAGGTCACCCGCTACTTCAGCAAGTGGGACCTCATCCAGGAGACGATCGTCTACAAGGTCCTCAAGGCCGCCCTGCTGCAGGACTTCATCGACTGCTGGAAGCGCAGTGCCAGCGGCTGTGCCTGGGCCGCGAGCAACTTCATCCCCGGCAAGGCGTTCACCAAGGTCGGCGAGGCGATCACCGCCCTCCACGCCGCGCTGAACACCGGCATCGGTGTCCGGGACGCGTTCAACACGCTCAAGGCGCTCGACGGGCTGGACCCGGCGACCCTCGCGCGGCTCGAGAACACGGTCAACCTCTACGAGGACCTGCTGACGTCCTGCAAGCTCAACAGCTTCCCGGGAACCACCCGGGTGCTGATGGCGGACGGCAGCCACAAGCCGATCGCCGACGTGCGCGTCGGCGACCGCGTCCTCGCGGCGGACCCGGACAGCGGTGAGCGACGCTCCCAGACGGTCTCCGCGACCTACGCGCACGACACCGACCGGCTCGTCGACATCACCTTCGCCGACGGTTCCGTCCTGACGAGCACCGCCGGACACCGGGTGTACGTCGAGGGACGCGACTGGAGGCTCGTCTCCGAGCTGCGCACGGGCGACGCCCTGCGCGCGCCCGACGGCTCCCTGCTCGCCGTCACCGGGCTGCGGGACCGCACGGGCCTCGCTCCGCGCGAGGTCCACGACCTGACGGTCGAGGGCCTGCACACGTTCTACGTGCGCGCCGAGGGGCAGCGGGCGAAGGACCTCCTGGTCCACAACTGCGCGAAGCTCACGGACGAGCTGGACTTCCCCAACAGTGGGGCGCACACGCTCAGCCGCCACGTCGACCCGACGCCCGCGGAGGCCAAGGCCCTCGCGATCCAGAACCGGGAGAAGGGCCTGGCGCCGGTCAGCAGCGTCTGGACCAGCCAGGACGTCGCGCAGGACGCGGTCGACGCCGTCATCCAGTACTACTTCTTCCCGCGAGGCCAAAGGCGGGACGCCAGCTTCACGGCCTTCGACAACTTCCTGCACAAGCGGGGTCAGTGGCGGAACAAGGACGAGTTCCCCATCTTCGGCAGGTACGACGGACACTCGGGCCCGCTCGGGAAGGTGTACGACGACCAGGGCGGTTGGACCGAGGCCAGCAACCAGGTCAAGGTGGTGCTGAAGAGGTTCCCGAAGCAGGACGGCCACGAGGGGTTCATCGTCTTCACGGCGCATCCGCTCTGACGGGTCCCCTCGGCGCTGGCAGGCCGAGGGCCGAGGCCGGTGACCTGATCACGGGAACCACCGGCCGAGCATGACGACGGGCCCGCTCCGGTCACGGAGCGGGCCCGTACGGCGTGGAACGCCGAGGCGAGAGGAAACGAGAGGAAGGCTGGGCATGGCAGGACAACGCGAGGCGTACGGAGCCTTCTACGAGGGGGACTTCGGCCTCAGCGCGCTCGCCGCGCGCCTCCACGCCTCCTCCGGGCCCGTCGACCCCCCGACGGCGCTCGGCCTCGCCGCGGACGTGGCCGGGCTCGGCGCGGGGGAGGGTGCCGTCGAACTCGGGAGGGACGTACGGCTCCTGCTGGACTCCGCCGTCCCCGACGAGGCGCTGCGCACGGTGTGGCGGGCGGCCACGGGCGGGCGCTTCGACCCGGCCGAGCACGGCACGGACGTCCGCGGCTGGCTGCGCCTCCTCGCGGAGCGGTACCCGGCGCGCGTACGGGAGGCGGCGCCCCGGCACTGGTCCCTCCTGCCACCGCCCGTGATCGACGAGGCGGAGCTGCGTGCGGACGTCGCCGCCGAGATCCGGGCCTCGGCCGCCGAGGGGGGCGCCTTCACGGACCCGCCGTTCGCCGGCCTTCCGGGCGCGCTGGAGACGATCGCCGTCGAAGCCGACGCGGACCTCGCCCTCCGGCTGTACCTCCGGGTCCTCAAGACCCGGCGCGTCACCGTCGGCAAGCCGCAGTTCGACCGGCTGGCGGCGCTCGACGAGCGCCTCGCCTACCCCGGTCCGCTCCTGTACGAGGACCTCGCCGTGCGGTGGCCGCCCGTGGACCCCGCCCGCCGGGACGCCGAGGGCGACTTCGGCCTCACCGAGCTCGCCTCCCGCTTCGCCGGGCCGTGGCACGAGTACGTGCCGCGCCAGGTCCTGGAGCGGGCCGTCGCCGCCGACGAGGCCGGACAGACCCCGGGCTCCGCCGCGGCCGCACTCCTCCAGGACGCCCTCCGGCTCCTGGAGTCCCCGGTGCCCTCCGGCACGATCGCCACGGTGTGGGGCGCCGCGTCGGAACAGGGGTACGACATCGAGCGGGCGGGGCTCGACGGGAGGACGTGGCTCCGGGCGGTCGCCGCGGCCTGCCGAGACCACCTCGCCCTGGTCGCCCCCGGCTACGAGCCCCGTACGGTCCCGGTCAGGGCCGAACTCGCCGAAGCCGTCCTGGACGCACTGCGGGAGTCGGAGCCCGGGCTCGCGGGCCGGACCGTGAGCCCGCACGCACACCCGCTGCACGGTCCGGTCGTGGCCGAGGCCGTCGCCCGGGTCGTCACCGAGGCCGACCCGGACCTGGGCTTCCGGCTGCTCGTCCGCCTCCTCGCGGTCCTCGCCGTGCCGCTCACCGAGGAGCGGTACGCCCGCCTCCGCGCCCTCGCCGAGCGCTTCGGCCACAGCACCTGGCACGTCTCCGAAGCCCTGGAGCTCCTCGTACGGCAGGAATGAGCGCACCGTCCGGGACGCCCGGGACCCGGTCCGGGCCGCCCGGGCCGGTCCCTCCCGTCCGATGGGCGGCATCATGGACCCCGTGCCCCAGACCCATGCCCACACCCCGTCCACGCTCCGCCGCACGCCCGTGCAGCAGCGGAGCGCCGAGCGGCTCGCCCGGATCCTCGACACCTGCGCCGAACTCCTCGACGAGACCGGCTACGAGCAGCTCAGCACCCGTGCCGTCGCCGCCCGCGCGGGCGTCCCCATCGGCTCCGTCTACCGCTTCTTCGACAACAAGCGGGCCATGGTCTCCGCGCTCGCCCACCGCAATCTCGACCGGTACGCCGAGCGGATCGCCGCCCACCTCGACGCCATCGACGACCCGGACCCGCACGCCGCCATCGACGGCGTCCTCGACGCGTTCATCGCCATGAAGCGGACCGTCCCCGGCTTCGCGCTCGTGGACTTCGGGGTGCCCTCCGCCGAGGAGACCGGCGAGGACCCCAACGCCGTCGTCGCGGAGCGGATCTGCGACCTGCTCGCCACCCACCTCGGGCGCCCCGCCGACGAATCGCTGCGCCGCAAGGTCCGTGTCGGTGTCGAGACCGCCGACACCCTGGTCCGGCTCGCCTTCCGCACCGACCCCGAGGGCGATCCCGCCGTCATCGACGAGACCCGGCAACTCCTGCACGCCTATCTCGCGCCGTCCCTGTCGTAACACCCCGCCGCAGCCGCCTCCCGTCGCGGCCCCGCTGCCCCGACCTCCCGTCGCGGCGCCCCCTGCCCCGACCTCCCGTCGCGGCCCTTCCTGTCGCGAAATCCCCGCCGCGGCCGCCTTCCCGTCAGGCATTCCTCCTGCCGCAACAGCTCCCCGCAGCGGCCGCCTTCCCGCCAGGGCTCCCTCCTGCCGCAACAGCTCCCCGCCGCGACCTTCCCGGCATGCCTACCGGTCGGTATGCTCGCGGGCGGGTCGACGCCCGGCCCCGACCGCCGGCCTCCCGGGAGACGCCATGTCCACCGCCCCGCGCATCTGCCCCCTCTGCGAAGCGACCTGCGGACTGACCCTGACGCTCGACGGAACCCGGATCACCGGCGCCCGCGGCGACCGGGACGACGTCTTCAGCCAGGGGTTCATCTGCCCCAAGGGCGCCGCCTTCCCGGAGGTCGACGCTGATCCGGACCGGCTGCGCGGACCCCTGGTGCGCAGGGACGGTGTGCTCCAGGAGGCCACCTGGGAGGAGGCGTTCGACACGATCGCCGCCCGGATGCGGCCGCTCGTCGAGGAGTACGGGCCGGACTCCGTGGGTATCGTCCTGGGCAACCCCAACGTGCACACCGTCGCCGGCGCCCTCTACCCACCCCTCCTCATCGGCGCCCTGCGCACGCGGAACCTCTTCACCGCGTCGACGCTCGACCAGATGCCCAAGCACGTCTCCAGCGGCCTGCTGTTCGGCGACCCCTTCGCCGTGCCCGTCCCCGACCTGGACCGCACCCACCACCTGCTGATCCTCGGCGCCAACCCGCTGGACTCCAACGGAAGCCTGTGCACCGCCCCCGACTTCCCCGGCCGGCTCAAGGCGCTCCGGCGGCGCGGCGGCACCCTCACCGTCGTCGACCCCCGCCGCACCCGCACCGCACGTCTCGCCGACCGACACGTCGCCGTCCGCCCCGGCACCGACGCGCTCCTCCTCGCCGCCCTCGTCCACACCCTCTTCGAGGAGGACCTCACCGACCTCGGCCCGCTCGCCGCGCACGTCGAGGGCGTCGAGGAGGTACGGGCCGCGGTCGCGGAGTTCAGACCCGAGGCCGTCGCCGCCGCCTGCGACGTGGACGCCGCCACCCTCCGCACCCTCGCCCGCGAACTGGCCGCCGCCCCCTCGGCCGCCGTCTACGGACGGATGGGCAGCTCCACCGTCGAGTACGGCACCCTCGGCAACTGGCTCGTCGACGTCCTCAACGTCCTCACCGGCAACCTCGACCGGCCCGGCGGCGCGCTCTTCCCGCTCTCCGCCACCGCACCCGCCCCCCGCCCGGCGGGCCCTGGCAGGGGCTTCGCCCTCGGCCGGCGCCACAGCCGGGTCTCGCACCACCCCGAGGTCAAGGGGGAGTTGCCGCTGGTCGCGCTCGCCGAGGAGATCGAGACCCCCGGCGACGGGCGCATCCGGGCGGTGATCACCATCGCCGCCAACCCCGTCCTCTCCGCCCCCGACGGGAACCGCCTCGACGCGGCCCTCGGCTCCCTCGACCTCATGGTCGCGGTCGACCCGTACCTCAACGAGACGACCCGTCACGCCGACGTCCTCCTGCCCCCGCCGCCGCCCTCCCGGAGCGCCCACTTCGACTTCGCCTTCAACGGCTTCGCCGTCCGCGACCAGGCCCGCTACACCCCGGCGGCCGTCCCGCTCGAAGCGGGCAGCATGGACGAGTGCGAGATCCACGCCCGGCTGATCCTCGCCGTCTCCGGCATGCACGGCGCCCCGCCCTCCGCCGTCGACGAGCTCGCCGTCGAGACCACCCTCGCCAAGGCCGTCACCCAGGAACACTCACCCGCCTACGGCGCGGACCCCAAGGAGTTCGCGGGCCGGCTCACCGGGACCACCGGACCCGAGCGGCGGCTCGACCTCATGCTCCGCCTCGGCCCGTACGGACTCACCCTCGACGAGCTCCGGGCGCACCCGCACGGCATCGACCTCGGCCCGCTCAAGCCGCGCCTCGGCCAGGTCCTCAGGACCCGCAGCGGCCGGATCGAACTCCTTCCCGCGCCCCTCGCCGCCGACCTGCCCCGGCTGCGCGCCGCGCTGCACGTTGTACCGGCCCCGGGCACCCTCCAGCTCGTCGGCCGCAGGCACCTGCGCTCGAACAACAGCTGGCTGCACAACACCCCCGCCCTGGGCGGCGGCTCCAACCGCTGCACCCTCCAGGTGCACCCCGAGGACGCGGCCCGGCTGCGGCTCGCCGACGGCGCCCTCGCCAGGGTCACCGGCGAGGGCGGCGCCCTCGACGTGCCCGTGGAGGTCACCGACGGGGTGCGCCCCGGTGTCGTGAGCCTCCCGCACGGCTGGGGCCACGACCGGCCCGGCACCCGGCTCGGGGTGGCCGCCGCCCGCCCCGGCGTCAACGTCAACCAGCTCCTCGACGGCTCCCGGATCGATCCCCTCTCCGGCACCGCCGTCCTCAACGGCTTCCCCGTCGATGTGGCACCCACCCCGTCGTGACCTGGGGTTTTGCTCGTATTGCTCACGCGTCAACGTCTTGTTAACGGCAGAAGAGGACACCTACGGTCATCCGGACCGCCGCTCGGCGGCAGTTCAAGGGTGAACGTGAGGTGTCCTCCATGCTGACCGTCCTCGGCTTCGCCATGATCGCGACCTTCCTGGTCCTGATCATGATGAAGAAGATGTCGCCGATCGCGGCGCTCGTGCTGATCCCCGCGCTCTTCTGCGTCGCGGTGGGGCAGGGGGCCCAGCTCGGCGACTACGTCATCGAGGGGGTCGGCAAGCTGGCGCCGACCGCCGCGATGCTGATGTTCGCGATCGTCTACTTCGGCGTCATGATCGACGTCGGCCTCTTCGACCCGATCGTCCGGGGCATCCTGCGCTTCTGCAAGGCCGATCCGGTGCGCGTCGTCGTGGGCACGGCGGTGCTCGCCGCCATCGTCTCCCTGGACGGCGACGGCTCCACCACCTTCATGATCACCGTCTCGGCGATGTATCCGCTCTACAAGCGGCTCGGCATGAGCCTGGTCGTCTTGACCGGAGTCGCCGCCACCGCGAACGGCGTCATGAACACCCTGCCCTGGGGCGGCCCCACGGCCCGCGCCGCGACCGCCCTGAAGCTGGACGCCGCCGACATCTTCGTACCGATGATCCCCGCGCTCGGGGTGGGCCTGCTCTTCGTCTTCGCCCTCGCCTACGTCCTCGGGCGCCGCGAGCGCAAGCGCATCGGCTACCTCACGCTCGACGAGGCCCTGGCGCCGGAGACCGAGACCGTGCTGGTCGCGGCGGGCGGCGCCGGTACGGACTCGCCGAAGAAGGCGGCCGGCGGCTCCGCCGAGAGCACGGACGGCGTGGGTACGGGTACGGGCGCCGCCGGCGGCGAGGACGCCGGTGCGGCGGGCGACGAGGGCTTCCAGGGACTGGACCCGAACCGCCCGACCCTCCGCCCCGGGCTGTACTGGTTCAACGCCGGCCTCACGATCGTGCTGCTCACCGCGATGATCCTCGAACTGCTGCCGATCCCGGTCCTGTTCCTCCTCGGCGCCGCGCTCGCGCTCACCGTGAACTACCCGAACATGGCCGAGCAGAAGGCCCGGATCGCCGCCCACGCGGAGAACGTCCTCAACGTCTCGGGCATGGTCTTCGCCGCCGCCGTCTTCACGGGCGTCCTCACCGGTACGGGCATGGTCAAGCACATGGCCGACTGGCTCGTCGGCGCCATCCCCGAGGGCATGGGCCCGCACATGGCCGTGGTCACCGGCGTGCTGAGCCTCCCGCTCACCTACTTCATGTCGAACGACGGCTTCTACTTCGGCGTGCTGCCGGTCCTCGCGGAGGCCGGGGCGGCCCACGGCGTGTCGCCCCTGGAGATCGCCCGGGCGTCGCTGGTCGGCCAGGCGCTGCACATGTCCAGCCCGCTGGTCCCCGCCGTGTACGTCCTCGTCGGCATGGCGAAGGTGGAGTTCGGCGACCACACCCGGTTCACGGTGAAGTGGGCGGCGCTGACCTCGCTGGTCGTGCTGGCGGCGGGGATCCTCTTCGGGATCATCTGAGCCGGGTGGGCCGGGCCGAGCCGATGTGAGCCGAGCCGGGCCGCGCCGATGTGAGCCGGGCCGAGCCGATGTGAGCCGGGCCGAGCCGATGTGAGCCGAGCCGGGCCGATGTGAGCCGAGCCGGGCCGAGCCGATGTGAGCCGAGTCGAGCCACCCCGGCCTCGGCCCGGCCTCGGTCCCGTGGGGTGACGGGGAGTGGGCCGGACGGGTGGAGACGGAGATCGGTGCGGTCGAGTCGACACCCTCTGTGTCCCCTTCGTGACAGATAGTCGGATTATCGCACTACTCGTCCACTGTGCTCACCCCCGACTGGAGGACCTCCCCCATGACGACTCCCCCCACCCGCACTCTGCTCCGCGCGGCGCTCGCCACCCTGGCACTCGGCGGTGTGACCCTCGCCGGCGCCCCGGCGGCCTTCGCGGCGCCCGGCGACAACGGTGACGTCAAGGTCCACCGACAGAACACCCCCGACACCAGCGAGGTCAACGAGCCCCAGGTCGGATGCACCTTCCGCTTCGCGGCCTTCAACTTCGACGGACTGCAGAGCATTCAGTGGGACATCTATGAGCAGCCCGGCCAGCCAGGCAACCAGGACCCGTCGCTGAAGAACGGCAGCATCGCGGTCGACAGCAACGGGAACGGACACACGGACGACATCACCGGCCTGTCGTCCGGCATGTACAAGGTCGAATGGACGTGGGTGGGTCAGAACGGCGCGGCGAAGTCGAAGGTCTTCCGGGTCAACTGCCCCATCATCACCAACCCGACGCCGACGCCGACGTCCACCAACGGTAACGGGGGCCCCGGCGGCGGCCCCGGCGGGAACGGCGACAACGGCGGCAACGGCCACCACAAGCCCCCGCACGGCCCGGTCGGCGCGGGCGGCGGCGGCGCCGCACCGATCGCCGCCGAGGACTCCTCGGCCTTCGGTATCGGGGCGGCCGTCGCGGCGGGCCTCGCCGGCACGGCCGGGCTGGTCCTGATCCGTCGCTCGCGCCGCCGCGACAATGGCGCCGCGTAGGTCCCGCCCCACGCGCCGACCCCGCCTCACCCGCCGGCAACGGCGACTCGTCCGGCTCACCAGGACCGTCACGGTGACGTGCGTCCTGGTGGCCGGGGGCGCCTGGTGGGCCGGGGACGGGGAACCGGCCGACCCGCCGCTCGCCGCGAGCCCGGCCGCACCCGGCCCGGCCGCGGCGGGAGCGGCCGCGGCCGGAGCGGCGGCGGGCGCCCCGGCCGCCCTCGACCACAAGGCGAAGCCCAGGGCGCTCCCCAAGACCACGCCCCCGCCCCGGCCGGCGCCGCCCCCGGCGCCGCTGGCCCGCTCGCGCCCCACGGCGCTCGCCGTCCCGGCCATCACCATCGAGGCCCCGGTCATCGACCTCGGGATCGACAGGGCCGGACGGCTCGACACCCCACCCGTCGACAACCCCCGGGTCGTCGGCTGGTACGCGAAGGGCGTCACCCCGGGCGAGAAGGGCACCGCCGTCGTCGTCGGCCACCGCGACACCCGCAGCGGGCCCGCGGTCTTCCTCAACCTCGACTCGCTCAGCCCGGGCAACACCGTCCGGGTCGCCCGCGCCGACGGCAAGGTGGCCGTCTTCACGGTCGACCGCGTCAAGACGTACGCCAAGGCCGACTTCCCCGACAAGGAGGTGTACGGGCCCACGGGACGGCCCGAACTCCGGCTGCTCACCTGCGGCGGAGCGTTCGACAAGGGCACGGGCTACGAGGCGAACATCGTCGTCTTCGCCCACCTCACCGACATCGCCCGGACGATCTGACACCGAGCCGAAAGACCTGAGCGACGGACCCCAGCCGCGTCCGTCGCTCCGTTCTTTCCCGTATGCCCGCCGCCCGTCCGCCCGCCGCCATGCCGCCCATACACCCGCGGCCCGTACACCCGCGGCCCGTACGCCTGCCGCCCGTACACCTGCGGCCCGTAGACCCACCGCCCGTACGTACTCGTCCGCAGCCGTACGCACCCGGCCGCCGCCGTCCCCGCTCGGTCGCACTCCCGCCACCCGGCGGCCTCCCGTCACCCCGCGGGCGCCCGCCGGGTGCGGTCGTTTCTCCGCGGGGGCGGCCGTGGCCTCCGCCTCCGGCCTCGTCGGCCCGCGGGCCTTCGGGGCCCCGCCGCAAGGAGGCTTCCGCCGTGACGGGAGACGTACGGCTGTGCGGGAGGCCGTGGACAGGGCCCGCGCGGGGGCGGCACGATCGGCGGGGAACTGAGACCGGAGGCACTCCGATCGACCCTGGCGCCGGAAAACTAACAGCGCTAGTTTGGGTGCGGCCGGAAGCGCCCGGCCGGCGACCTGAGGAGAGAGCGGATGAAGGCCCACGACGCGATGTACATCGGCGGGGAGTGGCGCCCCGCCTCCTCGACGGAGACCTTCCCGGTGGTCGACCCGGCGGACGAGCAGGTCATCGCCCACGTCCCGGCGGGCACCGCCGAGGACGTCGACGCCGCCGTCCGCGCCGCCCGCGCCGCGCTTTCCGGCTGGGCCGCCACCCCGCCCGCCGAACGCGCCGCCCGCATCGCCGCCCTGCGCGACGCGCTCGCCGCCCGCGCGGAGGAGATCGCCGCCACCGTCACCGCCGAGCTCGGCGCCCCGCCGCAGCTCGCCGCCGCCGTCCACGCGGGCCTGCCGATCGCGGTCGCCGGCTCGTACGCCGAGCTGGCCGCCACGCACTCCTTCGAGGAGAAGGTCGGCAACTCCACCGTCTACGCCGAGCCGGTCGGCGTCGTCGCCGCGATCACCCCCTGGAACTACCCGCTCCACCAGATCGTCGCCAAGGTCGCCCCCGCGCTCGCCGCGGGCTGCACGACCGTCCTCAAGCCCGCCGAGGACACCCCGCTCACCGCCCAGCTGTTCGCCGAGGCCGCGCACGAGGCGGGCCTGCCCGCCGGCGTCTTCAACCTGGTCACCGGCCTCGGCCCGGTCGCCGGACAGGCCCTCGCCGAACACCCGGACGTGGACCTCGTCTCCTTCACCGGCTCCACCGCCGTCGGCCGCCGCATCGGCGCCCTCGCGGGCGGCGCCGTCAAGCGGGTCGCCCTCGAACTGGGCGGCAAGTCCGCCAACGTGATCCTCCCGAGCGCCGACCTCCCCAAGGCCGTCGCCGTCGGCATCGCCAACGTCATGTCCAACTCCGGCCAGACGTGCAGTGCCTGGACCCGGATGCTCGTCCCCGCCGAGCGGTACGAGGAGGCGGTGGCGCTCGCCGCCGAGGCCGTCGCCAAGTACGTCCCCGGCGAGCGCGTCGGCCCGCTCGTCAGCGCCAGGCAGCGGGACCGCGTCCGCGGCTACATCGAGAAGGGCGTCGAGGAGGGCGCCCGGCTCGTCGCCGGCGGCCCCGAGGCCCCGCGCGAGACCGGCTACTACGTCTCCCCGACCGTCTTCGCCGACGTCACCCCCGACATGACCATCGCCCAGGAGGAGATCTTCGGCCCGGTCGTCTCGATCATCCGGTACGAGGACGAGGCCGACGCCCTGGCCATCGCCAACGGCACCGAGTACGGCCTCGCGGGAGCCGTCTGGGGCGAGCCCGAGGCGGCCGTCGCCTTCGCGCGCCGCATGGAGACCGGCCAGGTCGACATCAACGGCGGCCGGTTCAACCCGCTGGCCCCCTTCGGCGGATGGAAGCAGTCCGGCGTCGGCCGCGAGCTCGGCGCACACGGCCTCGCCGAGTACCTCCAGACCAAGTCCCTCCAGTTCTGAGTCACGAGGAGCACCGCACGTGAGTCTGATCCGCGCCGCCGTCCTGCCCGCCGTCGGCTCCCCCCTGGAGATCACCGGCATCGAACTGCCCGAGCCCGGCCCCGGCCAGGTCCGGGTCCGGCTCGCCGCCGCCGGGGTCTGCCACTCGGACCTGTCCCTCTCCAACGGCACCATGCGCGTGCCGGTCCCCGCCGTCCTCGGCCACGAGGGCGCCGGCACCGTCGTCTCCGTCGGCGAGGGCGTCACGCACGTCGCCCCCGGTGACGGCGTCGTCCTCAACTGGGCGCCGTCCTGCGGTCACTGCCACCCCTGTTCGCTCGGCGAGGTCTGGCTCTGCGCCAACGCCCTCACCGGCTCCGCGAACGTCCACGCCCGCACCGAGGACGGCACCGAGCTCCACCCCGGACTCAACGTCGCCGCCTTCGCCGAGGAGACGGTCGTCGCCGCGAACTGCGTCCTGCCCGCCCCCGAGGGCGTACCGCTCACCGACGCGGCCCTGCTCGGCTGCGCCGTCCTCACCGGCTGGGGCGCCGTCCACCACTCCGCCCGGGTCCGGGCGGGCGAGACGGTCGCGGTGTTCGGCGTCGGCGGCGTCGGCCTCGCCACCCTCCAGGCCGCCCGGATCGCGGGCGCGTCCACGATCGTCGCGGTCGACGTCTCCCCGGAGAAGGAGGCCCTGGCGCGGGCGGCGGGCGCCACCGAGTACGTCGTCGCCTCCGGGACGACGGCGAAGGACATCCGGAAGCTGACGGGCGGCCACGGCGTCGACGTGGCCGTCGAGTGCGTCGGCCGCGCCGTCACCATCCGCACCGCCTGGGACTCCACGCGCCGCGGCGGCCGCACCACGGTCGTCGGCATCGGCGGCAAGGACCAGCAGGTCACCTTCCACGCCCTGGAGCTCTTCCACTGGGGCCGCACCCTGGCCGGCTGTGTCTACGGCGACTCGAACCCGGCCGTCGACCTGCCGGTCCTCGCCGAGCACATCAGGGCCGGCCGGTTCGACCTGGGCGCCCTCGTCACCGAGCGGATCACGCTGGAGGGCATCCCGGCGGCCTTCGACAACATGCTCGCGGGCAAGGGGGGCCGGGCCCTCGTGGTCTTCCCCTGACCCGAGCCCTCCGGCACAGGCCGGGCCCCCGTCGAACGAGGGCGCACCGAGCGGCCCGGCACCAAACGGTCCAGCACCGAGCGGCCCGGCACCAAACGGTCCAGCACCGAACCGCCCCGCGCCGCGCGTCACGCGCGGCGCGGGGCCGTGTCCGTCACTCGGTGGCGGCCCGCAGCAGCCTTCGCCCGCCACCTGCTGCGCTCCGGGTAAGAGGACTGATGGTGCGACGGGCCGCGGCGCCGCGTGCCGTCAGGAGGATCCGGCCGTTCCGGGAGCGGCGGCGGCCGCCCGCGGGCGTGAACGGGACACGGCCACGCCCGCCAGGCAGAGCGCGCCCCCGGCGAGCGTGAGCGGACCCGGCAGCTCGCCGAGGAAGAGCCAGGCGAGGAGGACGACGAGGGCGGGCACGGCGTACGTCGTCGCGCCCATCCGGCCGGCGGTCGTACGGGCCAGGGCGTACGCCCAGGTCGTGAACGCGAGTGCGGTCGGGAACACCCCCAGGTAGAGCATGTTCAGGGTCGCCGACAGCGGGGCGCGGCCCGCCTCCTCGACCAGCTGCCCGGCGAACGGCAGGCAGGCCACCGCGCCCACCAGGCAGCCGAAGGTCGTCACCTGGAGGGCGCTGCCGTGCGCGAGCGCCGGCTTCTGGGCGACGACCCCGCCCGCGTACGCCGCCGCCGCGACCAGGCAGAGCACCACCCCGAGCACCGAGGCGTGCGCGCCGGACGACCCGCCGGAGCCCTCGGACCCGCCGGAGCCGGCGGACATGGAGAGGCCCACGGCCACCGCGCCCGCGAAGGAGACCAGCAGGCCCGCGACCAGCCGGGGCGGCAGCGACTCCTTCAGGAACCTCGCGCCGAGCAGCGCGATCAGGATCGGCCCGACGTTCACCACCATCGCCGCCGTCCCCGCGTCGACCTCCTGCTCGCCCCAGTTGAGGACGACCATGTAGACGCCGAACCAGAGCAGCCCCGAGACCAGGATGCCCCGCCAGGCCGCCCGGGGAGGCAGCCCCTCGCGCCGGACCAGGAGGACGCAGCCGAGGACCAGGGCCCCGGCGAGCAGCCGCCCGAGGGCGAGGGCGCCGGGGGAGTAGGCCTCCCCGGCGCTGCGGATGGAGACGAAGGCCGAGGCCCACAGGACGACGGTGACACCGGCGGCGCCGAGAGCGAGGCGCGAGGTTCGCTTCTGCATGACCCGACCGTAGGGCGCGGACGGTTCGGCGCTCGCCGCAATATCGGCGGCCGACCGACCGGCGGCCCGGTGACCGGCGGCCGACCGACCGGCGCCCCGCTGGCCGCCGACCCGGTGACCGGGGACTGCCGACCGCCGCCGGTCCGCTCAGCGCAGCGAGTCCGCTTCGATGCCCAGCGTCCCGTACAGCGCGCCCTCACCCTCCGTCGTGACCTTCACGGCCCGTTCGGTCCCGATCCGCACGCACCACCCGCTGTCCAGCGCGTGGCGGCAGAGCGCGGCGCCCGCGATCCCCGCGAGGTGCGGTCTGCGCTCGGTCCGGTCGAGGCAGCCGCGCGCGACGGGCCGCCGCCCCGCCCGTACGAGGGGGACGCCCAGCTCCTCGAACCACGCCACGCCGCGGTCCGTGAGGGCGAACCCGGTGTCCTGGCGCAGCAGTCCGCGCACCGTCATCGCCTCGGTGATCGTGGTCCCGAGCCGCCCGGCGAGGTGGTCGTAGCAGGTGCGCCCCCGGGTCATCGCCCGGCCGACGCTCGCGGCGCGCAGCGAGCGGGGCGGGGTGGCCGGGCCCGGCTCCGAGCGGGCGGCCAGGTCCTCGACGAGGTGCGCGATCCCCGGGTCGGCCAGCCGCACGTACCGGTGCCTGCCCTGCCGCTCCTCCGAGAGGACCCCGCCCGCGACGAGCTTTCCCAGGTGCTCGCTGGCGGTGGACGGCGCCAGGCCCGCATGGCGCGCGAGCTCCCCGGCGGTCCAGGCCCGCCCGTCGAGCAGGGCGAGCAGGAACGTGGCGCGGCTCTCGTCCGCGAAGAGCGCCGCGAGCGCGGCGAGATCACTGGCTGCCATGCCCCCAGGGTCCCGCACTCACCGTTCGGCGGGCGCCGAACCGTCGGCCGTCGAGCTCTCGTACTGGATCAGCAGTCCGTCGAGCAGCGCCCGCAGGCCCGTGTCGAAGGCCCGCTCGTCGACCTTCTGGCGGTGCTCGGCGAGGAGGTGGGCCTGGCCGAGATGGGGGTAGTCCGCCGGGTCGTAGGCGTTCTCGTCGTCGACGAAGCCGCGGGCGAAGGAGCCGAGGGCGGAGCCGGTGACGAAGTACCGCATCAGCGCGCCGATGGAGGTGGCCTGGGCGGGCGGCCAGCCCGCCCGGACCATCGCCCCGAAGACCGCGTCGGCGACCCGCAGGCCCGCCGGACGGCGGCCGGGGCCCTGGGCGAGGACGGGGACGATGTGCGGGTGGTCGGCGAGGGCCGCGCGGTAGGAGACCGCCCAGTCGTGCAGGGCCGTGCGCCAGTCGCGGCCGTCGGCCTCCGCGAACATCGACAGGTCGATCTTCGCGCTCACCGCGTCCGCGACGGCGTCGAGGATCTCGTCCTTGGTGCGGAAGTGGTTGTAGAGCGAGGGGCCGCTCACCCCGAGTTCGGCCGCGAGCCGCCGGGTGGAGAGCGCGGCGAGCCCCTCCGCGTCCACGAGCGCACCCGCCGTCTCCACGATGCGGTCTCGGCTGAGCAGGGGCTTGCGCGGTCGGGCCATGGCGCACATAGTAGGCCTGCACAGAAAAACTAGCAGTGGTAATTAAATGGTCGGCGAGACGGGTGGGGTGGCACGGTGGATCTGGCGCTGAGTGAGGAGCAGGAAGCCGTGCGGCGGCTCGCCGAGGACTTCGTCGCCCGCGAGGTCACCCCGCACGCCACCGCGTGGGACCGCGCCGAGGAGGTGGACCGGGCGATCGTGAAGAAGCTCGGCGCCGTCGGCTTCCTCGGGCTCACGATCCCGGAGGAGTACGGGGGTTCGGGCGGCGACCACCTCGCGTACTGCCTCGTCACCGAGGAGCTCGGCCGGGGCGACTCCTCCGTCCGCGGCATCGTCTCGGTCTCCCTCGGTCTGGTCGCCAAGACGCTCGCCGCCTGGGGCACCGAGGAGCAGAAGCGGACCTGGCTGCCCCGGCTCGCCTCCGGCGAGGCCCTCGGCTGCTTCGGCCTCACCGAGCCCGGCACCGGCTCCGACGCCGGGAACCTGACCACCCGCGCGGTGCGCGACGGCGACGACTACGTCGTGAGCGGCACCAAGATGTTCATCACCAACGGCACCTGGGCCGACCTGGTCCTGCTCTTCGCCCGGACCGGAGACGCCCCGGGTCACCGCGGCGTCTCCGCCTTCCTCGTCCCGGCGGACACCCCCGGCCTCACCCGCCGCGCGGTCCACGGCAAGCTCGGTCTGCGCGGCCAGGCCACGGCCGAACTGGTCCTGGAGGACGTCCGCGTCCCGGCCGCCGCCATGCTCGGCCCCGAGGGCAAGGGCTTCACCGTCGCCATGTCCGCCCTCGCCAAGGGCCGCATGTCCGTCGCCGCGGGCTGTGTCGGCATCGCCCAGGCCGCGCTCGACGCCGCCGTGCGCCACGCGGGGGAACGCGAGCAGTTCGGGAAGCCCATCGCCTCGTACCAGCTCGTGCAGGAGCTGATCAGCGACATCGCCGTCGACGTGGACGCCGCCCGGCTCCTCACCTGGCGGGTCGCCGACCTGATCGACCGCGGCCAGGACTTCGCCACCGCCGCCTCCAAGGCCAAGCTGTACGCCTCCGAGGCCGCCGTCCGCGCCGCGAACAACGCCCTCCAGGTCTTCGGCGGTTACGGCTACATCGACGAGTACCCCGTCGGCAAGCTGGTCCGGGACGCGCGCGTCATGACCCTGTACGAGGGCACCAGCCAGATCCAGAAGCTCATCATCGGACGAGCGCTGACAGGGATCTCGGCCTTCTGAGTACGTCGCTGAGTACCTGGACGGATGTGGCGCCGGCCACATCCGTCCGATGCTGTTCTCATGAGCGACACACCGGTCAAGCAGCAGAACACCGCCGCCTACTACATGCAGGCCGTCATCTCCTTCGGGGTCGCCGGCGCGGCCGTGGCCATCGGCGTCTACCAGCTGGAGGCCAGCGCCTGGGTGCGTGCCTTCCTCGCCGTCTCGGTCCTGTACCTCGTCACCTCGGCCTTCACCCTCGCCAAGGTCATCCGCGACCGCCAGGAGGCCGGGCAGATCCACAGCCGGGTCGACCAGGCCCGACTCGAGAAGATCCTCGCCGAGCACGACCCCTTCCAGAAGCTCTGACCCTCCGATCTCTAAGCGCTTGCTCACCCTCGTTGTATGGTGTTCGTCCTGACGGGGTCCGAGAAGGAGTGTGGGATGAGCGCGGCGGAGGAGACGCCCGGGGGCGAGGACATGCCCTGGGGCGAGGTCACGCCCGAGGCGGCCCGGCGGCTGCTGGTGGCCGCCGTCGAGGCGTTCGCCGAGCGCGGCTACCACGCCACCACCACCCGGGACATCGCCGGCCGCGCCGGCATGAGCCCGGCCGCGCTCTACATCCACTACAAGACCAAGGAAGAGCTGCTCCACCGGATCAGCCGCATCGGTCACGACAAGGCCCTGGAGATCCTCCGGGCCGCCGCCGACCGCGAGGGCACGGCCGCCGAGCGCCTCGCCGACGCCGTGCACTCCTTCGTCCGCTGGCACGCCGAGCGCCACACCACCGCGCGCGTCGTCCAGTACGAGCTCGACGCCCTGGGCCCCGAGCACCGCGCCGAGATCGTGGAACTGCGCAAGCAGTCCGACGGGGCGGTGCGCCGGATCATCGACGAGGGTGTCGCGGCGGGCGAGTTCGTGGTGCCGGACGTGCCCGGCACCACGGTCGCGGTGCTCTCCCTCTGCATCGACGTCTCGCGCTGGTTCAACACGCAGGGCCGCCGGTCGCCCGACGAGGTCGGCGCGCTCTACGCCGACCTCGTGCTGAGGATGGTCGGCGTCCAGAAGCAGGGCCCAGGAACAGGGGCCCAGTAGAAGGGGCCCTGGAACAGGGGCTCGGTAGAAGGGGCCCTGGAACAGGGTCTCAGTGGCAGGGGCCCGCGAACAGGGCTCAGAAGTAGTAGCGGGAGACCGACTCGGCGAAGCACGCCGGCTTGTCGGAGCCCTCGCGCTCCACGGTCACCGCCGCCGTCACCTGCACGCCGCCGCCCGCCTCCTCGACCTTCGTCAGGACCGCCGTGGCGCGCAGCCGTGAGCCGACGGGCACGGGGGAGGGGAACCGCACCTTCTCCGTACCGTAGTTGAGGCCCATCTTCATGCCCTCGACCCGCAGCACCTGCGGGACGAACAGCGGCAGCAGCGACAGCGTCAGGTAGCCGTGCGCGATCGTCGCGCCGAAGGGGCCGTCGGCGGCGCGCTCCGGGTCGACGTGGATCCACTGGTGGTCACCCGTGGCCTCGGCGAAGAGGTCGATGCGCTTCTGGTCGATCTCCAGCCAGTCGCTGTACCCCAGCTGCTCGCCGACCCCCGCGCGCAGCTCCTCGGCGGAGGTGAAGATCCTCGGCTCGGCCATGTTCCTCGTCCCTTCTCGTACGGCACGCCGACGGTACGCCGGCGACATACCGCTCGGTATCTAAGCGCTTGCTCAGCATGTGGGGTACGAGGGCCGCTGTCAACGGCCCTCCCTGACGCACCAGTAGGGTTCGTGGAGTGCCGCAGATTCCAGAGAAGATCCACGAGCTCACCGTCGGCCAGCTCTCCGCCCGTAGCGGTGCCGCCGTCTCCGCCCTGCACTTCTACGAGGCGAAGGGGCTCATCAGCAGCCGTCGCACGGCGGGCAACCAGCGCCGCTACGGCCGTGACGCCCTGCGCCGGGTCGCCTTCGTCCGCGCCGCGCAGCGCGTCGGCATCCCGCTCGCCACGATCCGCGACGCGCTCGCCCGGCTCCCCGAGGAGCGCACGCCCACGAACGAGGACTGGGCACTGCTCTCGGCGGCCTGGCGCACGGAGCTCGACGAGCGCATCAAGCAACTGGGCCGTCTGCGCGACCACCTGACGGACTGCATCGGCTGCGGCTGCCTGTCCCTGGAGACCTGTGTCCTCTCCAACCCCGACGACGTCTTCGGCGAGCGGATGTCCGGCTCCCGCCTGATGCCGGTCCGCCGGACCTCCGCGGAGGACTGACGGGCGCTGAGGTACGGGGGGCCCACGGGCGTCACGAGGGGTACGCGAGGGCCGCCGCGACCAGCTCGGCGCTGGAGCGGGCCCGGGTGCCGTCCGGCAGGAGCAGGGTGTCGGCGAGGCCCGTCCGGGCGCCGAGCCCGAGCCGGCGGGCGAGGCGCAGCACCGGCCAGGCGCCGCCGTCCACACCGTGCAGCAGGACCGGCACCCCGTCCGGGACGTCGAGGCTCCCGAGCAGCGCCCGGGCCGAGCCGCCCGCCGTCACCGGGTCCGGGTCCGCGACCTCCGCGCGGACCCGCAGCACACGGGACGCCAGCGGCGAGCGCGCGAACCGCGCCGGACCGTCCGTGCCCGACCGCAGCCCGGCCTCGACACCGATCCCGAGCTCCAGGAGCGCCGCCGCGACCTCCTCCGCGCCCGGCTCGTGCCAGTCGACCGCGGCGTGGTCCGGAAGGCCCGGCCCGCCCAGGAGGGCGGCCCAGGACCGCACCCGTTCCACCCGGTGCCCGGGGCCGGACTCGGCGGGCGTGCCGGCCGGCACCCCCACCGGTACGGCGACGGCGGCCCTGACCGCCGCCAGGACCGGGCCGATCACCCGCGGCGAGAGCGACTCGCCGCCGCAGGGCGTGCGCGGATGGACGCGCACCTCCCGCGCACCGGCCGCGACCGCGAGGGCCGCGGCCCCGGCGATCGACCCCGGCGACATCGGCACCGCCGC
This sequence comes from Streptomyces sp. NPDC015130, assembly GCF_043080005.1. Classification (NCBI taxonomy): domain Bacteria; kingdom Bacillati; phylum Actinomycetota; class Actinomycetes; order Kitasatosporales; family Streptomycetaceae; genus Streptomyces; species Streptomyces sp. NPDC015130. The sequence goes on from NZ_JBIBVC010000020.1 coordinate 132,896, forward strand.
GGAGTCCCCGGGCCCTCGCGCCCCGTTGAGACACACCTGGAGCACCGCAGGCACGGGCGGCGCCGACGGGGCCACCACCGCAGGCACCGACGGCACCGGTGCCGCCGCCGGGACCGCGGCCGCGCCGGACGTCTCGTGTCTCACGCCGCCGGCGCCAGCGGCCGGCGCGCGTCCCCCCGGGCGCGGGCCAGCGCGCCCGACGTGAGCACCGCGCGCGGGACGCCCACACCGCAGTCCCCGCACACCGGGCCGAGCCACGGCTCGTACGCCTCCCCCGCCCCCGACCGCCACTCGATGCGGGGCCCCGCGCACACCGGACACCGCTCGCCCGGGCCGTCCTCCAGGGCGGTGATCAGCCGGCGCAGCACCTCCGGCAGCGGGTCCGACGGGTGCACGGCCGGATCGCCGCACCGCACCACCCCGTTGCCACCCCAGACGCGCCGGTGCCAGTCGTCGACCGCGCCGAGCCCGCGCAGGCCGTCGTGCTTCTCGCGCCTGCGCCGCGCGGCGAACTGCTCCTCGTACGCGAGCCACACCGCCCGCGCCTCCTCCAGCTCGTCGAGGGCGGCCACCAGCCGCCCCGGATCGAGCTCCCGGTCCTCGGGACCGAACCTGTGCCGTCGGCACAGATGGTCCCAGGTCGCCCTGTGTCCGTACGGCGCGAACCGCTCCAGGCACTTGCGCAGCGAGTACCTGCGCAGCGCCGTGTCGCACCCGGGATCACGCACCTGTCTCGCGAGACTCCGGAATCCGGCCATCTCTCGCCACCTCCGTCGCTGGTCCTACCGCGGTATCAGAGGGACGAACGAGTGGCCCGTCGTGTTCCATCGAAATCCGGATGGCAGCCATCAACGGGGCGGGAGAGATCACCGGAGCACAGCGGAACCCAAGCGTCCGATGGGGTTCAGGGGCGGCCCGCCCGGGCCGCCGACACCACCACCCGGGCCAGCTCGGGACGGCGTATGTCGCTGTGGGAGCGGACCACCTCCGCCGTGTCCACGTTCACGCACCCCGAGCCCGGCACGCCCTCGCGCGGCACGTCCGCCACGGTCCGCGCCGCCGTCCCCGGCACCCCCTGGACGCCGTCGTGCCCCACCGCGCCCCAGCGCGGGTCCCCGGTGCCGGGCAGGGCGGTCAGCGAGGCGGAGTCGCCCGCGAGCCGGGACGCCAGCGGGTACATCACCCCGAGCGCCGTGTCGTGCCGCGAGTAGCAGGCCACCACCGGCCCGCGCACCCGGCGCTGCAGGTCCCGCAGCGCGCCGGACCGCCGCGGGTCGTGCGGCAGCCGGGCGGCGAAGGCGTAGTGCGAGAAGGCCCCCTGGAGAAGGGTCACGGACGCCACCGGCCTGGCTCCGTCCGGCAGGCCGCGCAGTGCGTACGCGACGAGCCGGGCGCCCATGCTGTGCCCCACGAGATGGACCCGCAGCCCCGGGGCCGTCCGGGCCACCTCGCCGAGCAGCGGCCCGAGCCCGGACTCGCCGACCCGCCCGGCCCGCCGCTTCATCACGTAGTACGTGGCCTGCCGCAGCGCCTCCCTGGCCCCCTTCCAGTACCGCTTGAGCCCCTCCCCGAACTCCGCGGCCCCGACGGACCCCGCGTCCCCGACCGCCGGACCGCCCGCCAGGGCCGCCGTGAACAGGGCGCACACCGCCACCGGATCCGCGACCAGGAACTCCGGCACGGGCTCCGGGAAGCCGGCGGCCCCCGCCACGTCCCCGGGTATGTCGGCCAGCTCCCTCAGGAGCGCGCCGAACTCCGCGAACGCGGCCTCGTGCGGCGGCGCCAGCGCCAGCAGCTCCGCGAGCCGCCCGAGGACCGGCTCCTTCTCCGGCAGGACCGTCACCAGCGCCCGGTAGTCGGGCACCGGCTCGTCCGTGAACATCATCGAGGGCCAGATCAGCCCCGCGTACCCGGCCTCGACCCCTGGCCCGAACAGCCCGGGGAAGGGTGCGAAGAAGTCCGAGCAGAGGCGGGTGGCACCGGACGGGGAGCTGTTCCATCCGTGGGCGAGCAGCACGAGGTCCGTCACCCCCTGCCGGGCCAGTGCCGCGAGGGCCGCGGACTGTCCCGCCGGCCCGTCGCCGTCCTTGTCGAAGGTGATCTCCCGGTACGGTTCCACGCTCATCCCGGTCACGGCCCGACCGTCCCTCCACGTCGAGGTGGCCGCCGCGCCGAGGGCGCGCGGGTGCGCGGGCAGCGGCTCCACGGCCAGCATGCCCGCGCGCGGCCCGGTCCAGACGTGGCGCGACCGCCCACCTGGGGGGTGTCCTGCCGGTCAGGCCGGACCCGGACCCGGGGCCAACCCCCGTCAACGGTAGAGCAGATGCTCCCTCCGCACCGCCCGGAAGGCCGCCAGGTCCGCCTCCCACGCCCCGACGACCTCGTCGGTGTCCGCGCCCGCGTCGATCAGGGTCCGCACCCGGGCCGAACCGGTCAGCTTGTCGATCCAGTGGTCCGCCCGCCAGGCGAAGCCGGACCACGAGCGCCGGGCGGTGACCAGGAGCCCGACCCCGGTGCGTACCGGGTCGAAGGCCTCGCGGTCGTCGACGTGCAGCTGCACCCCGCCCACGGTCTTCCCCTGGTACTTGGAGAAGGTCGGGGCGAAGTAGGCCTCGCGGAAGCGGACTCCGGGCAGGCCGAGCGCGTTCGCCGCCTCGGCCCACCGCCGGTCGACCCCCTCGGCGCCGAGCAGTTCGAAGGGGCGGGTCGTGCCCCGGCCCTCGGAGAGGTTCGTCCCCTCGAAGAGGCAGGTGCCGGAGTAGACGAGCGCGGTGTCGGGCGTCGGCATGTTCGGGCTCGGCGGGACCCACGGCAGCCCGGTCGCGTCGAAGAAGTCGGTGCGCCGCCACCCCGTCATGCGGACGGTCTCCAGCGCCACGGGCGCGGTCAGGAACTCCGCGTTGAAGAGCAGGGCGAGCTCGGCCACCGTCATGCCGTGCGCCTGCGCGATCGGCTCGCGCCCGACGAAGGTCGCGAAGGCCCGGTCGAGGACGGGCCCGAGCGCCGCCCGTCCGGTCACCGGGTTCGGCCGGTCGAGGACGACGAACCGCTTCCCGGCGAGCGCGGCGGCCGCCATGCAGTCGTACAGCGTCCAGATGTACGTGTAGAAGCGCGCGCCGACGTCCTGGATGTCGAAGACGACGGTGTCCACCCCGGAGGCCGTGAAGACGTCCGCCAGCGGCTGCCCGCTCTTCAGGTACGTGTCGTAGACGGGCAGCCCGGTCGCCGGGTCGTCGTACCGCCCCTCGGAGCCGCCCGCCTGGGCGGTGCCCCGGAAGCCGTGCTCGGGGCCGAAGACGGCCACCAGGTCGACCCGTTCGTCCGCGTGCATCACGTCCACGAGGTGCCGGGCGTCGGCGGTGACCCCGGTCGGGTTGGTGACGACCCCGACCCGCTCGCCGGCCAGGAGGGCGTACCCGTCCGCCGCGAGCCGCTCGAAGCCGGTACGGACGCGGTGGCGCCCGGCGTCGGGGGCGGCCGAGGCGGCGGGCACGACGGCCGCGCCCGCACCCACCGCGCCCAGGGCACCCCCGGCCGCCAGCAGACTCCGTCGCGACAGGCTCATGCGGAAACCTCCTCGATCGCCGTCCCCGGGCGGGAGCCGGGGTCGCGTGACATGGGCACGCACGCTAGCGCTCCTGACGGCCCCGGGGAACGAGGCGTGCGGGCCGACTCTTCCCTCGCTACATACCGACCGGTTAGTCTGCCGGTACAACGGCATCACGGTGCCGGCAGACTGCGGAGAGGCGGGTCCATCCATGAGCGCGGACACGAGTGGCCTTCAGGGCGCCGGCGTGGTCGTCACCGGCGCGGGCGGCGGGATCGGTGCCGCGCTCGCCCGCCGCTTCGCCGCCGAAGGGGCCCGGGTCGTCGTCAACGACCTCGACCCCGTCCGCACCAAGGCCGTCGCCGAGGAGATCGGCGCCGTCGCCGTCCCGGGCGACGCCTCCGCCGTCGTCGACGAGGCCCGCGAGGCCCTCGGCGGCCCCGGCTCCGTCGACATCTGGTGCGCCAACGCCGGACTCTCCTCGCCCGGCGACGCCTTCGCCGACGAGGACGTCTGGGCCGCCGCCTGGGACGTCAACGTCATGGCCCACGTCCGCGCGGCCCGCTCCCTGCTCCCGGAGTGGCTGGAGCGGGGCAGCGGCCGCTTCGTCTCCACCGTCTCCGCGGCCGGACTGCTCACCATGATCGGCGCGGCCCCGTACAGCGTGTCGAAGCACGGCGCGTACGCGTTCTCCGAGTGGCTCTCCCTCACCTACCGCCACCGCGGCCTCAAGGTCCACGCGATCTGCCCGCAGGGCGTCCGTACGGACATGCTCACCGCCGCCGGGACGGCCGGTGACCTGGTCCTCGCCCCCACCGCCATCGAGCCCGAGGACGTCGCCGACGCCCTCCTCGACGCCATCGCCGCGGACCGCTTCCTCGTGCTGCCCCACCCCGAGGTCGCCGGCTACTACCGCAACCGCGCCACCGACCCGGAGCGCTGGCTCGGCACCATGAACCACGTCCAGCGCACCTGGGAGACGGGCACCCGGTAGCAGGCGCCCCGGCGGATGGGAAGATCTACGGACGGGAACGGCGTTCCCCCCACCAGGAACGATCACGAGGGAAGGCGGCGGAGCATGGCCAGGACGACGGACGAGAGCGGGGCACCGGTCCCCCAGAGGCTCCTCGCCGCCGCCACCCGGCTCTTCGCGGAGCAGGGCTACGACCGCACCTCCGTCCAGGAGATCGTCGAGGCCGCCGGGGTCACCAAGGGTGCCCTCTACCACTACTTCGGCTCCAAGGAGGACCTCCTCCAGGAGGTCTACGCCCGGGTCCTGCGCCTCCAGCAGGAGCGGCTCGACGCCTACGCGGAGGCCGACGCGCCCGTCGAGGACCGGCTGCGCGGCGCCGCCGCCGACGTCGTCGTCACCACCATCGAGAACCTCGACGACGCCGCCATCTTCTTCCGCTCCATGCACCACCTGAGCCCCGAGAAGAACAAGCAGGTCAGGGGGGAGCGGCGGCGCTACCACGAGCGGTTCAGGGCGCTCATCGAGGAGGGCCAGCGGTCCGGCGTCTTCTCCGCGGCGACCCCCGCCGACCTGGTCGTCGACTACCACTTCGGCTCGGTGCACCACCTGTCGACGTGGTACCGCCCGGACGGCCCGCTCACCCCGCAGCAGGTGGCCGACCACCTGGCCGACCTCCTGCTGCGGGCCCTGCGCCCGTAGCGGGGCTCAGAGGTACCGCTTCAGCTCCCGTCGCGCCAGCGACCGCTGGTGCACCTCGTCCGGCCCGTCCGCGAGCTTCAGCGTCCGCGCCGCCGCCCACAGTTCGGCCAGCGGGAAGTCCTGCGAGACCCCGCCCGCCCCGTGCGCCTGCACGGCCTTGTCGATGATGTCGACCACCGCGCGCGGGGTCGCGATCTTGATGGCCTGGATCTCGGTGTGCGCGCCCCGGTTGCCGACGGTGTCCATGAGCCAGGCCGTCTTCAGGACGAGCAGCCGCAGCTGCTCGATCGTCACGCGGGCGTCCGCGATCCAGTTCTGGACGACGCCCTGCTGGGCGAGCGGCTTGCCGAAGGCGGTACGGGAGACCGCGCGCCGGCACATCAGCTCCACGGCCCGCTCGGCCATGCCGATGAGCCGCATGCAGTGGTGGATCCGGCCGGGCCCGAGCCGGGCCTGCGCGATGGCGAAGCCGCCGCCCTCCTCGCCGACCAGGTTCGCGGCCGGGACACGGACGCCGTCGAACACCACCTCGGCGTGCCCGCCGTGGGAGTGGTCCTCGTAGCCGTACACCTGCATCGCGCGCCGCACCTCGACGCCGGGGGTGTCGCGCGGCACGAGGATCATCGACTGCTGGCGGCGGAGGTCGGCCCCGTCGGGGTCGGTCTTGCCCATGACGATGAAGACCTTGCAGTCGGGGTTCATCGCCCCGGAGATGTACCACTTGCGGCCGTCGACGACGTACGAGTCGCCGTCCCGCCGGATCCGGGTCTCGATGTTCGTCGCGTCGGAGGACGCGACCTCGGGCTCGGTCATCGCGAAGGCCGAGCGGATCTCGCCCGCGAGGAGCGGCTCCAGCCACTGCTTCTTCTGCGCCTCGTCGCCGAACTGGGCGAGCAGCTCCATGTTCCCGGTGTCCGGGGCCGCGCAGTTGAGGGCGGTCGGGGCCAGGTGCGGGCTGCGGCCGGTGATCTCGGCGAGCGGCGCGTACTGGAGGTTGGTGAGCCCGGCCCCGTACTCCGCGTCCGGAAGGCTGTGCCGGTCCACGAGGAACAGGTTCCACAGGCCCTGCCGCCTGGCCTCGGCCTTGAGCTCCTCGACGACCGCCGGGGTGTCCCAGGGGGAGGCGAGCCGGGCCCGCTGCTCCTCGGCGACGGCCTCGGCCGGGTACACGTGCTCGTCCATGAAGGCGAGGAGCCTGGCCCGCAGTTCCTCGGTGCGGGCGTCGTACGCGAAGTCCATGGCGGATCAGCCTTCCTGGAGGGTGGTGAGACCGTGCTCGATGAAGACGGGGACCAGTTCGCCGATGCGGTCGAAGCCGGCGCCGACGGTCTGGCCGAGCGTCCAGCGGTAGTGGATGCCCTCCAGGATCACGGCGAGCTTGAACCAGGCGAAGGCCGTGTACCAGGCGAGGGCGGAGGTGTCGCGGCCCGAGCGGGCCGCGTAGCGCTCGACCAGCTCGGCGGCGCTCGGGTGCCCGGGGGCCGTGGCCGTCGTCGAGATGGGGGAGTCCGGCAGGTCGAGCGGCGTGCTGTACATGACGAGCAGGCCGAGGTCGGTGAGCGGGTCGCCGAGGGTGGACATCTCCCAGTCGAGGACGGCGCGGATGCGGTCGTCGCCGTCGACGAGGACGTTGTCGAGCCGGTAGTCGCCGTGGATCACGGTGGGTGGCGGCGAGTCGGGCAGCGTGCGGCCGAGCGCGGCGTGCAGCTCGTCGATCCCCGCGAGGTCCCGGCCGCGGGAGGCGGCGAGCTGCTTGCCCCAGCGGCGCAGCTGCCGGTCGAGGAAGCCCTCGGGGCGGCCGAAGTCGCCGAGCCCGACGGCCGCCGGGTCGACGGCGTGCAGGTCGACGAGCGTGTCGACCAGGCCGAGGACGGCGGCGCGGGTGCGCTGGGGGCCGAGCGGCGCGAGCTCCTGGGCCGAGCGGTACGGCGTCCCCTCGACGAACTCCATGACGTAGAAGGGCGCGCCGAGCACCGACTCGTCCTCGCAGAGGAGCACGGTCCGGGGGACGGGCACGCCGGTCCCGGCCAGGGCGCTGATGACGCGGTGCTCGCGCCGCATGTCGTGGGCGGTGGCGAGGACGTGGCCGAGCGGCGGCCGGCGGACGACCCAGCGGCCGGTGCCGTCGGTGACGACGTACGTCAGGTTCGACCGGCCGCCCTCGATCAGCCGGGCTTCGAGGGGGCCGGACACCAGGCCGGGCCGCTCACGGTCGAGGAACCGGCGCAGGTCCTCGGGGTCGAGGCCTGGTGGCGGGGCGGAACTCATGGCGCGTACCTCCGGATCGGCTTCGGTCGTCGCTCATGATGACCGACCAGTCGGTATGTCGTCCAGGGGCGGGCCGGGAAACCCCGTGCCGCACTCTGGCCCTGGATCTCATCCCTGAATAGGGTTCACATATGGATGCACTGATGCTGCTCGTCGACGAAGTCCGGCTGACCCCGATCCTCATCTCCGACCCGCCCCTCCTCAACGTCCAGGGCGTGCACCAGCCCTACACCCCGCGACTCGTGGTCGAGGTGATCACCAGGGGCGGGGTGAGCGGCCTCGGGGAGACGTACGGCGACGGCGTCTACCTGGACCTGGCCCGGCCGCTGGCCGAGGCCCTGCCCGGCCACTCGGTCACGGATGTGAATGCGCTCTTCACTCTGGCCGCCACCGCCGGACCCGCCCTGCCGGTGGTGGCGGAAGGCGTCGACGCGGCGGGCCTGCGCGGCGTCAGGACCGCCGACAAGCTCCGCCTCTCCGTCGTCTCCGCCTTCGAGACCGCCTGCCTCGACGCCCTCGGCAGGACCCTCGGCCTGCCCGTCCACGCCCTCCTCGGCGGCAGGGTCCGCGACACCGTCGAGTACAGCGCCTACCTCTTCCACCGCTGGGCCGCCCACCCCGGCGCCGGCCCCACGGACGACTGGGGCGAGGCCCTCGACCCCGCAGGGATCGTCGCCCAGGCCCGCCGCTTCGACCGCCTCCACGGCTTCCGCTCCTTCAAGCTGAAGGGCGGGGTGTTCGAGCCCGAGCGGGAGATCGCCGCGATCCGCGCGCTCGCCGAGGCCTTCCCCGGCCGCCCGCTCCGCCTCGACCCCAACGGCGCCTGGACGGTGGAGACCTCGCTGGCCGTCGCGCGCGAACTGAAGGACGTGCTGGAGTACCTGGAGGACCCGGCGAGCGGCACCGACGCCATGGCCGAGATCGCCGCCCGCACGGACGTGCCGCTCGCGACCAACATGTGTGTGACCACCTTCGAGGAGGTCCCGGAGGCCTTCGCGAAGGGGGCGGTACGGATCGTCCTCTGCGACCACCACTACTGGGGCGGCCTCCACCGCACCCGCGAACTGGCCGCGCTCTGCCGCACGTACGGCGTCGGGCTCTCCATGCACTCCAACACCCACCTGGGCATCAGCCTCGCCGCCATGACCCAGGTCGCCGCCACCCTGCCCGGGCTCCACCACGCCTGCGACACCCACTACCCCTGGCAGACCGAGGACGTCGTCACCACCCGCCCCGTCTTCCGCGCCGGCCGCCTCGCCGTCTCCGACGCCCCCGGCCTCGGCGTCGAACTCGACCGCCCCGCACTCGCCGCCCTCCACCGCCGCTGGCTGGACGACGACGGCAGCCACCGCGACCGCGACGACGCGGCGGCGATGCGCGCGGCGGACCCGGGATGGCGCCCGCGCACCTGGTAGCACCACCGCGCGCCTGCGCCACCCCGGGTCCGCCCCGGGCGGCGGCTACGCGTGACAGGCCACCGGCACCCCGCCGTTCATGGCCGCCATGTCACCGAAGACCGCCGCCGGGTCCAGCGGCGACCCCTCCGGCAGGCCGGCCAGCTCCGCGTACGCCCGGTGCAGGTTCGCGACGAGCCGCTCGCTCTCCCGCCACGCGGCGAACTCCCCGAGCTCCGCGCCCCGCGCCGTCTCCAGCGGCATCGCCCCCTTCGCGTACCCTGCGGCGGCCAGCTCCCGCACCCACAACAGGTACCGCTCCGTCGCGTCGTACGCCGAGGGGTCGGTCACCCGCCCGTGTCCCGGCACCACCGTCGGCGCGTCGAGCGAGCGCAGCAGGTCGAGCGCGCGCAGCGACCCCGCGAGCGACCCCATCGGCAGGAAGGGCGTGCCGCCGTGGAAGACGAGGTCGCCCGTGAAGACCACGCCCTGCTCGGGGAGGTGCACGATCGAGTCGCCGGTGGTGTGCGCGGGGCCCGGGTGGATCACCCGTACCTCGATGTCGCCGACGTACAGCGTGAGCCGCTCGCGGTAGGTGAGGGACGGCGGCAGGATGTCGACCCGCCCGAAGTCGGTCTGCGGCCACAGCAGATGGAGCTGGTGCCCGGCGGCGAGCTGCTCGGTCCGGCAGTTCTCGTGGCCGACGATCCGCGCCTCCGGCAGGAACACCCCGTTGCCGTAGGTGTGGTCGCCGTGGTGGTGCGTGGACACGACGGTCCGGGGGAGCGGCAGCCCCTCCGCGAGGACCGCCTCGCGCAGCAGCAGGGCCCGCCGCTCGGTGGCCGCGGTGTCGACGAGGAGGGACTCGCCCGCGTCGCCGAGGAAGCCGGCGTTGTTCAGGCACCAGCCGCCGTCGGGCTGGACGAAGGCGTGGACGTTCGGCGCGAGCGTGACCACATAGGGATCGGTGGCAGACAAGAGGGTTCCCCCGGCTGTGAGCTCAACTGGACAGGGGAAGAGTGCCAGTTGGCCGCAGCGGGGGGAAACCGGAACGGAAAGGACCGGGGTCGGGCGTCAGTGGTCGTCCCAGTGGTTGCCGTGCGCCGCGTGCCGGTGCCCGTCGTGCGCGTAGTCGAGGTGGTCGCCGTGCTCGACGGCGGTGTGCCCGCACTCCGGTCCGTGCGTGTGGTCCGGGTGGGTGTGCGCGACGTGCGCGGTGGTCTCGCACTCGTCCCAGTGCCCGGCGTGCTCGCGGTGCAGATGCCCGTTGTGGGCGTAGTCGACGTGGTCCCCGTGCGGGACGGAGGTGTGCCCGCAGGCGGGGCTGTGGGAGTGCGCGTGGGTGGCGTGCTCGTGGTGGAGGACGGTCATGACGTGGCCTCTGGGGAAGGAACGGCTGACCCTTCCAGGCTAGTCCCGTACGCCCTTTTCCTCCTGGTTCACGCCGTCGCCCCGGTCACCAGATCATGGCCGCCCCGAAGGCGGCCAGGGCGATCGTGCAGCCGGTGGCGAGCAGCGCGCCCCGGTGGGAGAGCGGGCGCGGCCGGGCGGTGCTCAGGGAGCGGATCCGCCGGTGGGCGACGGCCAGGAAGCCGACCCAGACGAGCGCCGAGAGCGCGAGCGCGGTCAGCCCCCTCGCCGTGGTGTCGTCGTGCAGGGCCAGCTTGACCGCGAGGACGGCCACCACCGTCCACGACAGGGTCGTCCGCCGCCACGCGAGCCGGGTCCGCTCCGGCTGGAGCCCGGGGTCGCGGACCTCCGGATCGGGGGCCCCGGATCCGTGCCCCGCCGCGCCGTGGCCCTCTGCGCCGCCGGCCCCCGTGCTGCCACCCCCCGCGCCGCCGGCCTCCGTCACCGCCCGGTCACCCCGTCCAGCCGAAGACCACGACCACCACCATCGCGAGCGCCACCACGGCCACCACGAGGCTCAGCACCGCGGGGAACCGCGACGCCGGCAGGTCCTCGCCGCGCCGCATCGCCCGCTCGCAGCGCATCCAGTGGTTGACCGCCCGCAGCGCGCACAGCACCCCGGCCGCGAGCAGGGCGAGAGCGAGCCCGACGCGGACGCCCCAGCGCAGGTCCGGCAGGAACTGGTCGACGGCGAAACCGCCGCCGACCAGGGCGAGAGAGGTCCGGATCCAGGCCAGGAAGGTCCGCTCGTTGGCGAGGGAGAAGCGGTAGTCCGGCGTCTCCCCCTCGTCCCGGATCCGCTGCGGCGCGAACCACAGCCGCAGGCTCTGCACGAAATCGCTCACACGTGCAGACTAACGGTCGGATGATCGGCCTGCCCGGTGCTCGCCACCGGCTCCCGTCGGCCCTCACCGACCTCCCCACGGCCTCACGGCAGCCCCACGTCCGCCCGTGACCGTCCCCGTCCGGCCCTCACCCGCCCCCGTGCTCCCGCAGCCGCTCGTACGCGGCCATGCCGTCGGGCACCCACTCCCAGCCGCCGAGCCGCTCGGTCAGCTCCTCGTCCGTCAGGAAGGCGTGCCAGGCGACCTCCTCCACCTGCGGGTCGACCGGCAGGTCCCAGCGGACCTCGTAGACCGCCGACCACCACTTCCCCTCCGCGCCCCCGTCGAACAGGAACGTCAGGACCGGCTCGGGCCGGGGCAGTCCGGAGACCCCGAGCTCCTCCTCGGCCTCGCGCAGCGCGGCCTCGTCGTAGGACTCGCCCGCGCCGACGACGCCACCGACGAACATGTCGTACAGGGAGGGGTACGAGAGCTTCGTCGCCGTCCTGCGGTGGACGAAGGTCCGCCCCTCGGCGTCCCGGACCCGGATGAAGACGCAGCGATGGATCAGGCCCCGCGCGTACACCTCACCGCGCGGGGCCTGCCCGATCACCCGGTCGTTCTCGTCGACGACGTCAAGGATCTCTTCAGCGCTCATGCGCCCATGAAATCACCGCCGTACGGGCCTCACTGCCCCATGACGTACTTGACCGTCGGACCGGTGGTCCAGCCGCCGTCCACCGCGAGCTCCGCGCCCGTCACGTACGAGGCGGCGTCCGAGAGCAGGAAGACGACCGCGCCCGCGATCTCGTCGGCCTCGCCGACCCGGCCCATCGGCGTGTTCGGGTACCTGCCCTCACCGCGCTCGATGCCGACCGAGGCCGTCATCGGGGTGTACGTCATGCCCGGGTGGACGGAGTTGACCCGGATCTTCGCCGTGCCGAGCTCCACCGCACCGATCTTCGTCAGCCCGCGCACGCCCCACTTGGAGGCGCCGTAGCCCGCGGTCAGGGCCAGGCCCATCAGGCCGGCGGCCGAGGAGATGTTGACGATCGAGCCGCCGCCGGCCTCCTTCATCGCCGGGATCGCGGCCTTCATGCCGATGAAGACACCGGTCAGGTTGATGTCGAGGACCTTGCGGAAGTGCTCGACGGACTCCGTCTCCAGGAAGGCGCCGGTCGATATGCCCGCGTTGTTGACCAGGCCGTGCAGCCCGCCGAACTCCGCCACGGCGTACGCGACGGCGTCCGCCCAGCCCTCCTCGGAGGTCACGTCGTGGTGGAGGAAGCGCGCCCGCTCGCCGAGCGCCTCGGCGGTCGCCTTGCCGTCCTCGTCCAGGACGTCGGTGACGACGACGTTGGCGCCGGCCGCCACGGCCTGCCGGGCGGCCTCGGCACCCAGGCCGCGGGCGCCGCCGGTGATGAGCACGGTCTTGCCGGTGAGGTCGTTCATGAAGGGTCCCTTCGCGGTGATGCCGGGTGGATTCAGACGCTCCGGGGCTGTGCGGCCCGGAGAAGCGCGGTGGTCGTCTCGACCAGGTCGGCGAGGAAGAGCGCCTCGCCGGTGAGCGGCTCGGTGCCGTCGAGGTACTGCCGGGCCCGGTCCGCCAGGGCCGCGCCCACCACGGTCAGCGCCAGGTCGAGGCGCTCCAGGAGCAGGGCCTCGGGCAGCCCGGAGGCGGCGAGCCGGTCGGCCATCCGCTCGATGAGGTCCCAGTAGACGGTGCCGTCGAGCGTGGGGTGCGGGGTGCGGGTGCGGATCCCGCTCTCATGGCTGAGCTGGGCGGAGATCCGCAGGCAGCGGCGGCCCCGGTCGGTGCGCAGCTCGCTGGCCTCGGCCGTGACGAGGGCGGCGACGAGCTCCTTCAGGTCCTCGCCGGCGGCGTCGAGCAGCGGTGCGAGCACCTGGCGCGTACGGGCCTGGCGCCCGGCCATGACCGCGTCGAGGAGCCCGGCGCGCGAGCCGAAGTGGTACTGCACGGCGGAGGGGTTCGCCTGTCCGGCCAGGGCCACGACGTCCCGCAGCTGGGCGCCGTCGACCCCCCGGTCGGCGAAGAGCTCCTCCGCCGCGCGGATCAGTTTCTCCCGGGTCTCGGGTCCCGATGTTCTCGCCATACGAACATATTAATGCTCGGCATTAGAAAACGGGAGGGTCGAGGGCGGGAGAGAGAAGCGGCAGCGGAGACGGACGAAACAGTTGACTCGATACATCCGTGTATCCAAGATGCGATCCATGTCCTACGACGCTGATGTGATCGTGATCGGGGCCGGCCTCGCCGGCCTCGTCGCCACCGCCGAGCTGGTCGAAGCCGGCCGCACCGTGATCCTCCTCGACCAGGAACCCGAGCAGTCCCTCGGCGGCCAGGCCCACTGGTCCTTCGGCGGCCTCTTCCTCGTCGACTCGCCCGAGCAGCGCAGGATGCGCGTCAAGGACAGCCACGCCCTCGCCCTCCAGGACTGGTACGGCACGGCCGGCTTCGACCGGACCGAGGACCGCTGGCCGCGGAAATGGGCCGAGGCGTACGTCGACTTCGCCGCCGGCGAGAAGCGCTCCTGGCTCCACGCGCGCGGGGTGCGGTTCTTCCCCGTCGTCGGCTGGGCCGAGCGCGGCGGCTACGACGCCAACGGCCACGGCAACTCCGTACCCCGCTTCCACATCACCTGGGGTACGGGCCCCGGCCTCGTCGCCCCCTTCGAACGCAAGGTCCGCGAAGGCGCCGCCCGCGGCCTCGTCGACCTCCGCTTCCGGCACCGCGTCACCGGCCTCGGCCGCACGGCCGGCACCGTCGACACCGTCACCGGCGAGATCCTGGAACCCTCCTCCGCCGCCCGCGGCGAGGCCAGCACCCGCACGCCCACCGGCACCTTCGAGCTCCGCGCCCAGGCCGTGATCGTCACCTCCGGAGGCATCGGCGGCAACCACGACCTCGTCCGCGAGCAGTGGCCCGCCCGGCTGGGCACCCCGCCCGCGAAGCTGCTCTCCGGCGTCCCCGCCCACGTCGACGGCCTCATGCTCGGCATCGCCGAGAAGGCCGGTGCCAGCCACATCAACCGCGACCGGATGTGGCACTACACCGAGGGCATCGAGAACTGGAACCCCATCTGGGCCAAGCACGGCATCCGCATCCTCCCCGGCCCGTCCTCGCTCTGGCTGGACGCGACCGGCAAGCGGCTCCCCGTCCCGCTCTTCCCCGGCTTCGACACCCTCGGCACCCTCGAACACATCATGCGGACCGGCCACGACCACACCTGGTTCGTCCTCGACAAGCGGATCATCGGCAAGGAGTTCGCCCTCTCCGGCTCGGAGCAGAACCCCGACCTGACCGGCAAGTCGATCCGCGACGTCATCGGCCGGGCCCGCGCCGACGTCCCCGGCCCCGTCCAGGCGTTCATGGACAAGGGCGTCGACTTCGTCGTCGAGGACGACCTCGCGGCCCTCGTCCGCGGCATGAACCGGATCACCGGCGAGGACCTGATCGACGAGACGGCCCTGCGCCGCGAGATCACCGCCCGCGACCGCGAGATCGCCAACCCCTTCACCAAGGACCTCCAGGTCACGGCGATCCACGGCGCCCGCAAGTACCTCGGCGACAAGCTCATCCGCACGGCCGCCCCGCACCGCATCCTCGACCCGAAGGCGGGCCCGCTGATCGCCGTCCGCCTCAACATCCTCACCCGCAAGTCCCTGGGCGGCCTGGAGACCGACCTGTCCTCCCGCGTCCTCACGGAGACCGGCGAACCCCTGCCGGGCGTGTACGCGGCGGGCGAGGCCGCCGGCTTCGGAGGCGGCGGGGTCCACGGCTACCGCTCGCTCGAAGGCACGTTCCTCGGCGGCTGCATCTTCTCGGGCCGGGCGGCGGGCCGGGCGGCGGCTCAGGCGGTGAGCTGACGGGGGCCCGGCGGCCGGGGCAAGATGACGGAGTGACAAAACGTGTGGTCTTCATGTCCGTTGGCGCGCTCCTGGCCCTGGGAGGCCTGGCGGCCTTCCTCGTCCTCCAGGGCCTGGACGCGGCGGACAAGTGGAGCAGTGTCCTGAGCCTGTTCTTCACGGTGGCGGGCTTCGCCCTGGCCGTGGCGGGGTTCGTCGCCCGAGGCACCACCCAGTCGGCGGACCGGACCGTCACGGGTGGATCGCTGCACCAGATCAGAAACGTCACGGGCGACGTCGTCATCACCGCCGGCGGCGGCAGCGGCACGGCCACCCCCGCCCCGCCCGCCACTCCGGCCGAGGGCCAGGGCGGCGGCGGTACGCAGTCGGCACACGGCGCGCGGACGGCGGGGGACCTGCACCAGATCGACGGGGTGGGCGGCTCGGTCCGCATCGAGCCGCCGACGTCCTCGACGCCATGAGGGGATTCTTCAAGCGCAGGAAGGCGGCGCAGACCGCGGACGGAAACACCGTCCAGGGCCCCCTCACGCAGATCAGCGGCGTGGAGGGCGACGTCTACCTCACCCTCGGAGCCGTGCCGGACCAGCCCGGCCCGCCGGAGCTGGAATCGGCCCGCGAGGCCTACGCCACCCGCGTCCGCCAGCGCTACGGCCGCCTGGACCTGGAGGTCCTCACCCCGCTCCGGGAACAGGACGAGCACCCGGCACTGCAGTTGAGGGACGTCTTCGTTCCCCAGTCCGTACGGGCCGACCCGCCGCCCGTCGAACTGCCCCAGGAGTTCCTGCGCCGTCTCAAGGGCCCGGCCGAGGCCGAGCTCCACGACCTGCCGCCCGGCATCGACCGCGATACGGTCGACCGCGTCCGCCGCGCCTACCAGGAGCGGCCACCGCTCCCCGTACTCGACGTCCTGACGACGCCCGAGCACGACCGTGTGGTCCTGCTCGGCCACCCGGGCTCCGGCAAGTCCAGCCTGGCCCGCTATCTGGCGCTCGTCCTCACGTCTCCCGAGCCCCCTCGGTCTCTCGACGCACTGCACGACAGCCTCCCGCTGATCGTCGAGCTCCGGGAGTACGCGCAACCCGCCTGGCGCGAGCGGACCTTCGAGGACTTCCTGGCCCACCAGTACGTGGCGGAGGGCCTCGGACTGCCGCCCGAGACGATGACCGGGCTTCTGGCGGGGGAGAGCCCGTACAAGGCCCTCGTGATCTTCGACGGCCTGGACGAGCTCTTCGAGAAGGACGTCCGGGACGCGGTCACGCGCCGCATCGCGGGCTTCGCGGCCCGCCACGCCCGGGCCAGGATCGTCGTCACCTCACGCGACTACGGCTATCAGCGGGCCGTCCTGGACGGTGCGGGCTTCACCAACTTCATGCTCCAGGACCTCGACCGGGAGCAGGTCGGCGCGTTCGCGAGGCAGTGGTTCGCGCTGGCGTGCCCGGACGACCCGGACCAGGCCCGGAAACTGACCGAACGCGTCACGACGGCCGTCGACGCGTCCGCCTCGGTCCGCGAACTCGCCGGCAATCCCCTGATCCTCACGATCCTGGCGATCATCGGCCGCCGCCGCGAACTCCCGCGCGACCGGCGCACGGTGTACGAGCACGCCGTCGACGTCCTCGTGGAGCACTGGGACCCCAGCAAGTACCTCAAGGACAGCCGTGTCGAGGAGCACCTTCCCTATCTGGCCGCCGAGGACAAGCGCGAACTCCTGCGCTTGATCGCGCGCCAGATGCAGGAGGGCCACGGAGGTATCGCAGGCAACCACATCGCGGGCCCGGACCTCCTGAAGAGCTTCGAGGAGTACCTCAGGGACCGCTACGCCCTCCCACCGGACCGCGCGGCGACGGCGGCCCGCGTGATGCTGGACCAGTTCCGTCACCGCAACTTCATCCTCAGCCGCTACGGCGGCGAGATCTACGGCTTCGTCCACCGCACGTTCCTGGAGTACCTGGCGGCGACGGACCTTGCCCACCGCTTCAACCGCGAACGGAGCCTTTCGGAGGAGGACCTCCAAGAGCTCTTCGCGGTCAAGGTCCACGACCCGACGTGGCACGAGATCCTGCTGTTGCTGGCGGGGTTGCTCGACGAGCGGTTCGTGGCGGGGGTGATCGACCGGTTGCTGGCACCGCGCGCGATCGCGGTGCCCGTGGGAGGGAAGGGCGACCGCGCATTCGCCGAAGCGGCCTTCGCGGCCCGCTGCCTTGCCGAGGTACGTCGACTGGGGGCACTGGCCCCGCAGACCGCGGCCCTTGTGGAGACGATCACCCGTCTGTTCGGTGTGGCCCGTGCGCTGGGCACCAGCTTCTTCTACCCCTGCCGGCACGTCGAGTCCCTGGGGCCGTCCCTGGCGGCTCTGGGACGCCACTGGGCAGGCAGGGAGACCTATCTGCGCTGGTACGAGCGGTGGACCCTCGACGACGTGGGCAGCGACCACATGTCGGTGAACACGACGGAGCAGCTCACCGCGGACGTCTTCCTCGCTTTGCGAGGCGAAGACGACGCACCCGATGAAGCGCACCTCATGGAGACGGCCCTGAGCAGTGACAGTTCCGTCGCGAGAGTCGCCGCCGTCCGATTGCTGGTGCGCAGGGCGGGCGATGAGTCGGGGACGCGGGACCTGGTGGAGCGGTGCCTGCGGGAGGAATCGAACGGCGAGGTGCGGGCCGTACTCCTCTCCCACCTCGCGTACGACGACGGGGGTGACCCGGCCTGGGTGGCTCGGCTCGCCGTCGAGCGGCTGAGCGAGGACCCGCACTGGGACGTGCGATACGTGGCGATCGAGTGTCTGCGACGCTTCCGGATCGACACCCCTGACGCACGGGCCGCAGTTCACCGAGCTCTCGGCGATCCCCACGTTCGCCGGTACGCCATGGACCTCGTCGTCGCCCATGCCGAGAACGGGGCGCAAGCGGCGGAGCTGTTGCGGGAGGAACTGGAGGACGACAACCCCAGAGTCCGCGCGGCGGCATTGACCACCGTCGTGGCGCGCACGCGCGACGAACCCGTGGTCCGCGCGCTCGTCCAGCGGTGCCTGAACAGAGACGAGGTCCCCGTTCTCCTGGCCGCCGCGATCGAGGCCGTCCGGGAGATCGGCTCCGACGACCCGGGCACGGCCGGCCTCCTGCGCGAGTTTCTGGATCACCCCGTCGCCGAGATCCGAGGCGCCGCCCTCCGTTGTCTGGCCGAGGTCGGCACACCGGTCGGCACGCTGTCGGAGCTGCTGTCGCACCGGCTGGTTCATGATGAGGACGGTGGGGTCCGGGCTTCCGCTCTCCACCTGGTCGTGGAACACGTGGGCGACGAATCGGTCGTGTGGGACGCCCTTCTCGACCGGGCGCGGAACGACCCGAGCAAGTGGGTCCAGGAGGAGGCCCTGCAAGGCCTCATGAAGCTCGATGCCGAGGCAGCGCGGGACGTGGTCGTCGAACTCGCCCACCTTGAGACATGGGTCTATTCCCACCTGCTCACCACGTACCGGCACGACACGGAGGCGATACGACTCGTCTTCGATCACGCCCTGGACGACGAGAGCACCGACAGACGGTGCACCGCCCTCCTCCGTCTGCTCCAACACCGCAGCGGCCCCGAACTGGCTGCTCTCGCGCAGGACCGCTTCGACAACGACCACGCCCCGGAGGTCAGGCGAACCGCCTTTCGCGTTCTCGCCGACCTCCGCCGCGATACCCAGGAGCTGCTTCCACTCCTTCGCCGAGCAGCTGAGACCGACGACATCCGGGAGATCCGCGACGCCGCCGCCGCCCTCCTCACCGTCCTCGCCCCTCAACCCCCCACCTGAATCACCTCAACCACCCGGAACCGCTCCGCCACCACCATCGTCGAGTCGTCCACCACGAAGTGCGGGTCGCCCAGCGCCTCCCGCATCTCCTCGCCGTGCCAGAAGCGCTCGTGGGCCGAGCGCCACTCGGCCACCGACGTGTACCCCTCGCCCTCGTCCAGCGCGTGCCGGAGGCCCACCTCGCCCAGCGGCAGGACCCGGACCTCCGTCACCTCCAGGACCGCGACCTCGCGGCCGTCCGAGTCGACGAGGGCCGAGCGCTCGCCGACCTCGGGGAGTTCCTCGTTCTCGATCTGCCACTCCACGAGGAGCCCCGTCGTGGAGACCTTCTCGCCGGCGAGCACCGCCGCGACGAGCTGGTCCCGCAGGGGTCCGGGGAAGGCGAGGAGGTAGGGCTTGAGCGCGTCAGGGCCGGTCATGGCCGACAGTCTGTCAGCCACGACCGGCCCTCAGCGCCGATTCCGCCGCGCTACAACACCAGCGACAGCAGCAGCACGAACCCGATGCCCACGACGGAGATGATCGTCTCCATCACGGACCAGGTCTTGACCGTCTGGCCCACGGTCATCCCGAAGTACTCCTTCACCAGCCAGAACCCGGCGTCGTTGACGTGGCTGAAGAAGAGCGAGCCCGCACCGATCGCGAGCACGAGCAGCGCCGTCTCGGTCGAGGACATGCCCTCCGCGAGCGGAGCCACGAGCCCCGCCGCCGAGATCGTCGCCACCGTCGCGGACCCGGTCGCGAGCCGGATCGCGACGGCGATCAGCCAGGCGAGCAGCAGCACCGGGATGGACCAGCTCTCGGAGAACTCCAGGATCATCTGGCCGACGCCGATGTCGATCAGGGTCTGCTTGAAGCCGCCGCCCGCGCCGACGATCAGGAGGACGCCCGCGATCGGGGCGAGGGACTTCTCGACGGTCGAGGACAGCCGCTCCTTGGTGAAGCCGGCGGCCCGGCCCAGGGTGAACATGCCGACTATGACGGCGGCGAGCAGCGCGATGAGCGGCGAGCCGATGACGTCGGTGACCTTCTGCAGGCCGTTGTCCGGGTTGTCGACGACGATGTCGACGAGCGCCTTGACCAGCATCAGGACGACGGGCAGCAGTACCGTCGCGACGGTGGCGCCGAAGCCGGGGCGCTTGTCCAGGTCCTCGGAGGGCCGCGTGGGGATCATGTTCTCGGGTGCCGGGATGTCCACCCAGCGGGCGGCGTACCGGGAGAACAGCGGTCCGGCGATGATCACGGTCGGGATGGCGACGACCAGACCGAGCGCGAGCGTGACGCCCAGGTTGGCGCCGAGCGCGTCGATGGCGACGAGCGGCCCCGGGTGCGGCGGGATCAGGCCGTGCATCACGGAGAGGCCGGCGAGGGCCGGGATGCCGATCCGCATCAGGGAGTAGTTGCCGCGCTTGGCGACGAGCAGCACGACCGGGATCAGCAGCACGATGCCGACCTCGAAGAAGAGCGGAAGACCGATCACGGAGGCGATGAGGACCATCGCCCAGGGCATGGCCCGGCCGCTCGCCCTGGCCAGGATCGTGTCGACGATCTGGTCGGCGCCGCCCGAGTCGGCGAGGAGCTTGCCGAGGATCGCGCCGAGCGCGATCAGCACACCGACGCCCGCGACGGTGTTGCCGAGGCCGGTGGTGAAGGACTTGATGGTGTCGGCGAGCGGCGCACCCGCGAACGCGCCGAGCGCGAGCGACCCGATGGTCAGCGCCAGGAACGCGTGCAGCTTGAACTTGGTGATGAGCAGGACGATGAGGGCGATGCCGGCGAGCACGGCGATACCGAGCTGGGCGTTGCCTGCCGAGGTGATGGGTTCGGCGGCATCCGCTGCCAGGATCTCGACACTGAGACTGGTCACGGGGGTGTCCTTCGTACGAACGGGGGGACGGGGCGGGGAACGGGGGCGGAGCGGGGAACGGGCCACGGGCCGGGAGAGCCGGCGACGGGGAGGGGAACGGGAGCCGGGAGGTAGCCGGCGAAGGCAAGGGGGCCGGGAGGTGAGCCGGCGAAGGCAACGGGACCCGGAGGTCAGCCGTCGAGGCCGCGCAGCGCGGTGACGGCCCGGGCGGCGATCTCCTCGGGGGTGCCCGAGACGTCGACGGCGACGCCGGCCTCGTCCTCCTCCAGCGGCTGGAGGGTGGCGAACTGGGAGTCGAGGAGCGCGGTGGGCATGAAGTGGCCCTTGCGTGCGGCCATCCGCCCCTCGATCAGCTCCCGGTCACCGGTCAGATGGAGGAAGACCACGCCGGGGGCCGCGGCGCGCAGCCGGTCCCGGTAGGCCCGCTTCAGCGCGGAGCTGCTCACCACACCGCCGAGCCCGGCCCGGTCGTGCGCCCACGCCCCGATGGCGTCGAGCCAGGGCGCGCGGTCGGTGTCGTCCAGGGGGACGCCGGCCGACATCTTGGCCACGTTCGCCGGGGGGTGGAAGTCGTCGCCCTCCGCGTAGGGGAGGGCCATGGCCTCGGCGACCAGCGGTCCGATGGTGGTCTTGCCGGTACCGGCGACGCCCATCACGACGACGACCGTCGTCGCCTCGGGCTGGGGGGTGGTGCTCATGGGTGGTGCCTCGCTGTCTTCTTCGACATCGATCCGTCGCGCCCATGAAACCCATTGGGTACGACGTATTCAAGAGGCTGTGACGTAAAAGTAGTACTTTTAATTCCCGAGGTGATCATCCACGCGCGCCCGCATAGGCTTGCGACCATGACGACACCGGCTCAGGGGCTTCATTCGCACGTCCTCGCCACCCTGGGTCTCGCGATCACCGCGGGGGAGTACCCGCCGGGCACGGTCCTGCGCACCGACGAGCTCGCCCAGCGCTTCGACGTCTCCCGGACCGTGGTCCGCGAGGTCGTGCGCGTCCTGGAGTCCATGCACCTCGTCGAGTCCCGCCGCCGCGTCGGCGTGACCGTGCTCCCCACCACGAGCTGGAACGTGTACGACCCCCAGGTCATCCGCTGGCGCCTCGCCGGCGCCGACCGCCCCCGCCAGCTCCGCTCCCTCACCGTGCTCCGCTCGGCCGTCGAACCCGTCGCCGCGGGCCTCGCCGCCACGCACGCCACCCCCGAGCAGTGCCGCGAGCTCACCGAGCAGGCACTCGGCATGGTCGCCACCTCCCGCGGCCGGCGCCTGGAGGAGTACCTCGTCCACGACATCGCCTTCCACCGGGTCGTCCTCAACGCCTCGGGGAACGAGATGTTCGCCCGCCTCGGCGACGTCGTCGCCGAGGTCCTCACCGGCCGCACCCACCACCACGTGATGTTCGAGGACCCCGACCCCGCCGCCGTCACCCTCCACGTCCAGGTCGCCGAGGCCGTACGGGAACGGGACGCGGCCCGGGCCGAGGAGCTCACCCGCCAGATCGCGATCGGCGCCCTCCAGGAACTGGACGTACTGGCTCCGTAAGCTCTGAACTAGCTCAAATATGGGCGTTCAGTGACATGCGCCACAGTCATCCGCCCCTCCTGACGTGAGGATGTGCGCTGGCCGTGCCGGGGACACCCCCCTACGAGGCACGGCCGGGTACCGCACGACCCCCTCACGAAGGCGAACAACTCCATGACTGACCGCGTCATCGCGGCCGAGCCGCTGTCCGCCGCTCCGGCGAGCCCGGCCGCAACCCCCCACGTCGACGCAGGCGACGCCGGTTACCGCAAGGACCTCAAGTCCCGGCACATCAACATGATCGCCATCGGCGGCGCCATCGGCACCGGCCTCTTCCTCGGCGCCGGCGGCCGGATGTCCCAGGCGGGACCCTCCCTCTTCATCGCCTACGCCGTCTGCGGCGTCTTCGCCTTCTTCGTGGTGCGGGCCCTCGGCGAGCTCGTGCTCTACCGCCCCTCGTCCGGCGCCTTCGTCTCCTACGCCCGTGAGTTCATGGGCGAGAAGGGCGCGTACACGGCCGGCTGGCTGTACTTCCTCAACTGGTCGACCACCGCCGTCGCCGACATCACCGCGGCCGCGACCTACGCCCACTTCTGGTCGATGTTCAGCGACGTCCCGCAGTGGATCCTCGCCCTGATCGCCCTCGCGGTCGTCCTCGCCGCCAACCTCATCTCCGTGAAGTACTTCGGCGAGATGGAGTTCTGGTTCGCGATCATCAAGGTCGGCGCCCTCGTCGCCTTCATGCTGATCGGCATCTTCCTCGTCGTGACCTCGCACGACGTCGGCGGCCACACCCCCGGCCTCGGCAACATCACCGACAACGGCGGCATCTTCCCCAACGGCATGATGCCGATGCTGCTGCTCATCCAGGGCGTCGTCTTCGCCTACGCCTCCGTCGAGCTGTGCGGCGTCGCCGCCGGCGAGACCGAGAACCCAGAGAAGATCATGCCGAAGGCGATCAACTCGATCATGTGGCGCGTGGGCCTCTTCTACGTCGGCTCCGTCGTCCTGCTCGCGCTGATCCTCCCGTACACCGCGTACTCGGGCGACCAGAGCCCCTTCGTCACCGTCTTCGACAAGCTGGGCATCCCCGGCGCCGCCGGCGTGATGAACCTCGTCGTCCTCACCGCCGCCCTCTCCAGCCTCAACTCGGGCCTCTACTCCACCGGCCGCATCCTGCGCTCCATGTCGCTCTCCGGCTCCGCGCCGAAGTTCACCGGCGTCATGAACAAGGGCGGCGTCCCCTACGGCGGCATCCTCCTCACGGCCGCCTTCGGCGTCATGGGCGTCGGCCTCAACTACGTCATGCCCGGCGAGGCCTTCGAGCTCGTCCTCAACTTCGCCTCGATCGGCATCATCGGCACCTGGGCCATGATCATGGTCTGCTCGCTGCTCTTCTGGCGCAGCGCCAAGGAGGGCAAGCTGACCCGCCCCGGCTACAACCTGCCCTGGGCCCCGTACACCCAGATCGTGACGCTCGTCTTCCTCGGCTCCGTCCTCGTCCTCATGTGGATGGACGGCGGGATCAGCCGCACCACCGTGAACTGTCTGCCGCTCATCGCGGCGGCCCTCGTCGGCGGCTGGTTCCTGGTCCGCGGCCGGGTCCGCGCGACCGCCGGTACGCAGCAGAGCTGACCGTCCCCACGGGAACGGCGGGACCCTCGCAGGCACGGCCTGCGGGGGTCTCGCCTTTTGTCAGGAGATAGTGGTACGCAGGAGCCTTACAAGATCCGTTCGGAGAAAAGGAAGTTCGCGATGCCGCAGCACGTCCAGGGAGTCATCGCCCCCGGCAGGAACGAACCGGTACGGGTCGAGACCATCGTCATCCCCGACCCCGGCCCCGGCGAGGCCGTCGTGAAGATCCAGGCCTGCGGCGTCTGCCACACCGATCTCCACTACAAGCAGGGCGCGATCAACGACGAGTTCCCCTTCCTGCTCGGCCACGAGGCCGCCGGGATCGTGGAGTCGGTCGGCGAGGGCGTCACCGACGTGACCCCCGGCGACTTCGTCGTCCTCAACTGGCGCGCCGTCTGCGGCGCCTGTCGCGCCTGCGAGCGCGGCCGCCCCTGGTACTGCTTCGCCACGCACAACGCCAAGCAGAAGATGACCCTCCTCGACGGCACGGAGCTCTCCCCGGCCCTCGGCATCGGCGCCTTCGCCGAGAAGACCCTCGTCGCCGCCGGCCAGTGCACCAAGGTCGACCCCGCCGTCGCCCCCGAGGTCGCGGGCCTCCTCGGCTGCGGCGTCATGGCCGGCATCGGCGCCGCCATCAACACCGGGAACGTCGGCCGCGGCGACTCCGTCGCCGTCATCGGCTGCGGCGGCGTCGGCGACGCGGCGATCGTCGGCTCCCGCCTCGCCGGAGCCGCGAAGATCATCGCCGTCGACATCGACGACCGCAAGCTGGACAAGGCCCGCGAGATGGGCGCCACCCACACGGTCAACTCCCGCACCGCCGACGCGGTCGAGGCGATCCGCGAGCTCACCGGCGGCTTCGGCGCCGACGTCGTCATCGAGGCCGTCGGCCGCCCCGAGACGTACGAGCAGGCCTTCTACGCCCGCGACCTCGCCGGCACCGTCGTCCTCGTCGGCGTCCCCAGCCCCGAGATGAAGCTCGAACTCCCCCTCCTCGACGTCTTCGGCCGCGGCGGCGCCCTCAAGTCGTCCTGGTACGGGGACTGCCTGCCCTCCCGCGACTTCCCGATGCTGATCGACCTGCACCAGCAGGGCCGCATCGACCTCGCCGCCTTCGTCACCGAGACCGTCGGCCTCGGCGACGTCGAGAAGGCCTTCGCCCGCATGCACGAGGGCGACGTCCTCCGCTCGGTGGTGGTGCTGTGATGACCGCCCGCGTGGACCACCTCGTCACCTCCGGCACCTTCAGCCTCGACGGCGGCACCTGGGACGTCGACAACAACGTCTGGATCGTCGGCGACGACACCGAGGCCATCGTCATCGACGCCGCCCACGACGCCGAGGCGATCCTCGCCGCCCTCGACGGCCGTGCCCTGCGCGCCATCGTCTGCACCCACGCCCACAACGACCACGTCGACGCTGCCCCCGCGCTCGCGGCCGCCACCGGCGCCCGCGTCCTGCTCCACCCCGCCGACCAGCCGCTGTGGAAGCTGACCCACCCCGATCACACCCCGGACGGCGAACTGGCCGACGGCCAGGTCCTCACGATCGCCGGCACCGACCTCGTGGTCCTCCACACCCCGGGCCACGCCCCCGGCGCGGTCTCCCTGTACGCCCCCGACCTGGGCACGGTCTTCACCGGCGACACCCTCTTCCAGGGCGGCCCCGGCGCCACGGGCCGGTCCTTCTCGGACTTCCCGACGATCGTCGACTCGATCCGCGAGAAGCTCCTCGCCCTGCCCCCGGAGACGGTCGTCCGCACCGGCCACGGTGACCCGACGACCATCGGCGCCGAGGCCCCGCACCTCCAGGAATGGATCAACCGCGGCCACTGAGCGCCAGCCGGCTCTCCCACCGCACCGCGCGACCCGTGAACGGGTCGGTGAACTCCAGCGTCCGCGCCAGCAGTTGCAGCGGACGCGAGAAGTCCTCCGGCCCGTCCTCGCGCACCACCGGATAGACCGGGTCGTGCAGGATCGGCAGCCCCAGCGCGTTCATGTGCACCCGCAGCTGATGCGTCCGCCCGGTGACGGGCACGAGCCGGTACCACCCGAGACCGCCCGCGTGCCGGAGCAGCTCGATCCGGCTCTCGCTGTTCGGCTCGCCCGGCACCTCCCGGGCGGCCATCACCCCGCGCTCCTTCTCGATCCGGCTCCGCACGGTCACCGGCAGCTCCACCGCCGGGTCGTACGGCGCCACCGCCTCGTACTCCTTGCGCACCAGCCGGTCCCGGAACAGCGTCTGGTACGCCCCCCGGTCCTCCTCCCGTACGACGAAGAGCACGAGCCCCGCCGTCAGCCGGTCCAGCCGGTGCGCGGGCTGGAGCCGCGGCAGCCCGAGGTCCCGCCGCAGCCGCGCCGTCGCGGTCTCCGTGACGTGCCGCCCGCGGGGCATGGTCGCCAGGAAGTGCGGCTTGTCCACGACCAGGATCCGCTCGTCCCGGTGGACGATCCCGATGTCGAAGGGGACCGGCACCTCGGCGGGGAAGTCCCGGTGGAACCACAGGTACCGCCCGACGGCGTACGGCTCGTCCCCGGTCACCGGCCCGTCGACCCCGACGAACCGTCCCTGCCGCAGCATCTCCTCGACCCGCCCGACCCCGACGGCCGCCCCGTACCGGTCGAGCAGATGCTCCCGCACGGTCGCCCACTCCCCGCCCGGATCCTCCGGCAGCCGCACCCGCACCGGGTCGATCCCGTCCCGCTGGGGGAGCGGCGCGGCCGGCGCCTTCGCTCTCCGTCTCACCGCTCCGCCTCGTGCCGCGCGTACTCAACGCAAGAAGTCCCGGTCGAGATGATCTCGACCGGGACTCCGTGTGGTGTCCGAGGGGGGACTTGAACCCCCACGCCCGATAAAGGGCACTAGCACCTCAAGCTAGCGCGTCTGCCATTCCGCCACCCGGACAAGGTGTTTTGTCTTCCGGGCCGCTCGGCCCTTCCGACGTGGAAAACAATAGCAAACATTCGAGGGGGTCGATCACCACCCTCCCGGGGCCCCAGTCGTGTGACGGGCACATGTCGGCCGACGGGCGCCCTTGGGTGGCGAGGGGGCCGCGCGGGAGGATGGGGGAGACCACCAGCAACCACGTGGGGCACGTAGTGGGAGGAAGCAGAGTGAGCGAGTCGAACACGGCGCGGGGCAACACCGGCGGGACCGGGGAGAACGAAGTCGTCGACCTCTGTCGTGACCTCATCCGCATCGACACCAGCAACTACGGCGACCACTCCGGCCCGGGCGAGCGGGCGGCGGCCGAGTACGTCGCCGAGAAGCTCGCGGAGGTCGGACTCGAGCCGAAGATCATCGAGTCGCACAAGGGCCGGGCCTCGACCGTCGCCCGGATCGAGGGCGAGGACCCGTCCCGCCCGGCGCTGCTCATCCACGGCCACACCGACGTCGTCCCGGCCAACGCCGAGGACTGGACCCACCACCCCTTCTCGGGCGAGATCGCCGACGGCTGCGTCTGGGGCCGCGGCGCCGTCGACATGAAGGACATGGACGCGATGACCCTCGCGGTCGTCCGCGACCGGATGCGCAGCGGCCGCAAGCCCCCGCGCGACGTCGTCCTCGCGTTCCTGGCCGACGAGGAGGCCGGCGGCACGTACGGCGCCCGGCACCTGGTCGACAAGCACCGGGACCTCTTCGACGGGGTCACGGAGGCGATCGGCGAGGTCGGCGGCTTCTCCTTCACCGTCAACGAGAACCTGCGGCTCTACCTCGTCGAGACGGCCCAGAAGGGCATGCACTGGATGCGGCTCACCGTCGAGGGCACGGCCGGCCACGGCTCGATGACGAACAACGACAACGCCATCACGGAGCTCTGCGAGGCCGTGGGCCGTCTCGGCCGCCACGAGTGGCCGGTGAGGGTCACCAAGACCGTACGGAGCTTCCTCGACGAGCTCTCGGACGCGCTGGGCACCCCGCTCGACCCCGAGGACATGGAGGGCACCCTCGCCAAGCTGGGCGGCATCGCCAAGATGGTCGGCGCCACCCTCCGCAACTCGGCCGCCCCGACCATGCTCGGCGCCGGCTACAAGGTGAACGTGATCCCCGGCCAGGCCACGGCGCACGTCGACGGCCGCTTCCTGCCCGGGTACGAGCAGGAGTTCCTGGCCGACCTGGACCGGATCCTCGGACCCAAGGTGAAGCGCGAGGACGTGCACGGCGACAAGGCCCTGGAGACGAGCTTCGACGGCGCCCTGGTCGACGCCATGCAGCTGGCCCTGCGCGCCGAGGACCCGATCGCCCGCGCCGTGCCGTACATGCTGTCCGGCGGCACCGACGCGAAGTCCTTCGACGACCTCGGCATCCGCTGCTTCGGCTTCGCGCCGCTCCAGCTGCCGCCGGAGCTCGACTTCGCGGGCATGTTCCACGGCGTCGACGAGCGTGTGCCGGTCGACGGCCTGAAGTTCGGCGTCCGTGTCCTGGACCGTTTCCTCGACGCCTGCTGAATTCGACCGCCCTTTCGTATGTGACCGGAAAGAGTGAATGAACTCGGGGGCTCGTAGCCCCCTCCATTCCCCCTCGTTACAGGTGGTGCGGTCCGCGGCTGGGATCGCATTGGCAACTAGGAGGAATAATGATCAAGAAGGTCGTCGCTGCTGCGGCTGCCACTGGCGGTCTCGTTCTCGCGGGTGCGGGCATGGCCGTTGCCGACGCGGGTGCTCAGGGTGCCGCCATCGGTTCCCCCGGCGTGCTCTCGGGCAACGTCGTCCAGGTTCCCGTTCACGTCCCGGTGAACGTGTGCGGCAACACGGTCTCCGTGATCGGCCTGCTGAACCCCGCCTTCGGCAACACCTGCGTCAACGCCTGACGTTGTGCCTCGCCCCGTGAGGGTGTGAGCCGGTCCGGCCCCGGAGTGCGTGCCATGCACTCCGGGGCCGGTGGCCATTTCCGCCCCGGGTTCTCCACCCGGTGGCGCTCTTTCGAAGCCGAGAAGGCGAGAGCCGAAAAGGCAGGGAACAAGCTATGCGACAGGTCACGCGCAAAGGTCTCATCACCGTAGCGGCCGCGGGCGGCGTCTTCGCCGCTGTCGGTGGCGGTTACGCTCACGCCGATTCCGGTGCGGCCGGTACGGCGAAGAATTCCCCGGGCGTCGCGTCCGGAAACACCGTCCAGGTGCCGGTACACGTACCGGTGAACGCCTGCGGCAACACCGTCAACGTCGTCGGACTGCTGAATCCGGCGATGGGCAACAAGTGCGCCAACACCTCCAAGCCCGGCAAGCCGGGCGGCGGCTCCTCCGCCGGCGGGCACACGAGCGACTCTCCCGGCGTGGGCTCGGGCAACACGGTGCAGGTGCCGGTCGACGCCCCGGTGAACGTGTGCGGCAACAGCGTCACGGGCATCGGCCTGGGCAACGCCGCGGCGGGCAACGGCTGCGGCAACGGCATCGAGCCTACGCACCCGGGCAACCCCGGGAATCCGGGTAACCCGGGCAACCCCGGTAACCCGGGCAACCCGGGTAACCCTGGGAATCCTGGTAACCCCGGCAACCCGGGTAACCCCGGCAACCCTGGGAATCCGGGCAACCCCGGTAACCCGGGCAACCCCGGCAACCCTGGGAATCCGGGCAACCCCGGTAACCCGGGCACGCCCGGTAACCCCGGCAACCCGGGCACGCCCGGGAACCCCGGTACTCCGGGCACGCCCGGGAACCCGGGTGACGGGGGTGGCTCGCACACTCCCGGTGCGAACACGCCCGACACCCACGGCCTCACGCAGCCGGGGGCCGTCGAGGAACTCGCCGAGACCGGGTCCGGCCCGCTCGGCGCGGTCATCCCCGCCGGCGCCGGTCTGCTGCTCGCCGGCGCGCTGATCTACCGTCGCGCCCGCAGCGCGGCCTGATCGGACCGCACCACGCACGGGGGCCCCGCACACGGCGGGGCCCCTTCTCGTTCTCCTACCAGGTCGCCCGGATCTGGCGGATGATCCTCCGCTTCAACCGCACTCTGCGGCTCCCGTCCCGGTGCAGGCTCAGACGGTCCAACTCCCAGTGTCCGTACTCGGCATGGTCGGTCAGCAGCCGCGTCGCCTCCTTGCGGGAGACACCGCGGGGCACGTACACGTCGACAAATTCGTATTCCGGCATCGCATCTATTGTGCGGGCACCGGCCCGCTACGGATAGCGTGCGTCCCATGTCTGATGCTGCGCAGCCCACCGCTGCCGAGGTACGCGCCGCCGCCGAGGCGGTGAAAGCCGCACTGGACCGTCACCTCGCGGCGGTCGAACGCCGCACGGGGGACGACGACAAGGCCGTCTACGAGGCCTTCAACGCCCTCGCGGCGGCGGCCGAGGAGTACGACGAACTGCTCTACGACCGCTACGACGAGGTCACCCCCTTCGAGATCCCCGGAGCGGACGGCGCGCTGCCGCCCTACGCCGGACCTGACGAACCTCACGCCCTCAGCCTGCTGATTCGGCGCGATTACGCCGTGGCGGAACCGCAGCGTCTGTTCGCCCAGGCGCGGCGCGTGGCCGAGCTCGACGGGGAGGGCGACCCGACCGGGACGGCGGGCAGGGCCGGCGTCTCTCCGCTCGCCGCGCTCGGGGTGCTCTTCGGCGAGTACGAACCCGACGAGATCGCCTCCCGGCACAAGGAGTTCGGCCTGGAGGAGGGCGACTCCACGCTCTGGGTCACCGCGGCCGAGGAGCTCCCGGAACCGGGGGAGTGGCTCAACGCCCCCTTCGAGCACGCCGATCCCGAGCGGATCGTCTGCCGCTTCGACGTCAGCTCCGTCTTCGACGAGCACGAGGACGACGACGAGGACGATCACGCGGGCGAACGCGACGGGAACCGGTTCGGGGTGGGCGCGCCCGCGGCGGCGGCCGACGGCTCCTGAGGAGACGGGGGGGGGGGGGGGGGCCCCCCGCGGGGGGGGCCCCCCCCCCCCGCCGTCTCCGGAGCCGCCTCCGGCTACTCCTCGGGCGTGGCGAGGAGCGCTTCCAGGAGCGGACGCAGCCGCGTCGTGCGCTCCGGGGCGATCCCCTCGGCCACCGCGCGGGCCAGCGCCTGGTCCACGCCGTGCACGACCGACAGATGGCGCTGCGCCCTGCCGAAGGCCGTGTACACCCACGCGCGGCTCAGGCCCCCGGCCGCGTCACCGGGCAGCACCGCGACCACCGCGGGCCAGCGCGTCCCGGCCGCCTGGTGCGCGGTGAGCGCCCAGCCGTGCCGCAACGCGGACTCCACCCGGTCCCTCGGTACGAGGACGTCCTCGTCCCCGCAGCGCAGCCGCAGGCCCTCGGCGTCGGCCGAGACGACCGTCCCCGTCACCGTCCGGCCCGGGACCGGCGCGTACGCCACGCGGTCGCCGGGGTCGTAGCCCCCGAAGCGGCCGGGACCCGGGTTGAGCCGCTGCTTGAGGGCCGCGTTCAGCGCGCGCGTGCCCGCGGAGCCGCCGTGTCCGACCGTGACGACCTGGGTCTGCTCCGACGGCACCCCGATGGCCCGGGGCACCGAGTCCGCCACCAGCTGGACCGTCCGGTGCACGGCCTCGCCGGCGTCCCGCACGGGGACGATCACGACCTCCTTGCCCGGGGCCTCGACCTGGTTCAGCTCGCCGACGCCGATGCCCGACACGAGCTCGCCCAACGGCCCCGGATCGGGCACGCGCGACGCGACCCTCGGGCAGACCCGGGCGGCGAGCGCGTCGGTGAAGACCCGGCCCGCGCCCGGGGCCCCCAGGACCTCGGGGTCACCGCTCAGCACCAGGCGGCAGCCGTCCGGCAGGAACTCCACGAGCATCGCGGCCGTCTCCACGTCGAGCTGCGGGGCGTCGAGGACGGCCAGCAGGTCCAGGGCGAAGGCGCCCTCCTCGTCACGGGCGGGACCGGCGGCGCCGGAGAGCAGCCCCGCCACTGTCACCGCCTCCGCCCCGGCGGCGGCGAGCGCCCGTCGTCCGTCCTCAGAGTGGACCGCGACCAGGGCGCGCAGGCCCCGCTCACGGGCCGCCGCGACGAGCGCGACAGGTTCGGCGCGGGCCGCCTCGCCGCCCGTGTGCAGGACGAGTCCGTGCTCACCGGCGGCGCGGTCGAGCTCGGAGCCCTCCCAGGTGTCGGCGGTGGCCGTCCTGACGAGCCGGGCGAGACCGTCCGCGAGGCTCTCCTCCGCGAGCGCGTACCGGTCGAGACCCAGCAGCACGGGCGCGGCCGGCGCCTCGGCTGCCTCGGCCGGCGCTTCCTCGTCGGTGTCGGGCTCCTCCGCCGTCTCCTCCGACTCCTCCTGGAAGACGAGCACCGCCCCCTCGGAGACGGCGACCTCGACGGCCTTGTCCGGATCGGCCACCGTGTGCCGGGCGAGAGCGGCGCGCAGCGCCTGGAGCTCCAGGGCGGTGTGGCCCTGGAGCGCGGCCTGCTCAAGGAGCCAGACGGTCAGGGCGACGGTCCGGCGGGGGTCGTCGGGCACGCACGCGGCACCGAGCAGCGCCCGCGCGAAACCGTCGGCCTGCTCCGGCCGCACCCCGGGCACGGCGAGGAGCTGCCAGGGGTCCTCGCCCAGCACCCCGGCGGCGCCCTCGCCGAGCACGGCGGCGACCTGTCCGGCGAGCGCCTCGGGCGCACCGCCGCGGGCCAGGACCTCGCGGACGGCCGCCGTGGTACCCGGGTCCGGGACCGGCGCCGCGGTCGGGACGGGGGGGCGCACGGTCACGGCCGGGGCGGCCTCGGGGGCGGGGCGCCGGGGCGCGGGCTCCGGTGCCTCGTAGAACGTGCTGCCGGTCGCCTTGCCGCCCTCGACGGCCCGGACCGCGGCGAGGAGGTCGGCCGCCGTGCCGCTCAGCTTGCCGCCGCTCGCCACGGGTCCCTCCTTCTCGGCCTTCCGCGCCTCGATCCGGGCCCGCAGCTCGCGCTGCGCGGCGAGCTCGGCCTGAGCGTCGCTCAGCTCGGGCGTGTCGGACGCCGAGGAGGCCCCGCCCCCCGCGCCCGTCCCGGCCTCGGGCGTGTCCGCCGCGGGCGTCTCGGCCTCGGGCGCGTCCGTCGCGGGCGTCTCCGCTTCGGGCGCGTCCGTCGCGGGCGTCTCCGGCTCGGCGGTCCCGGCGGTCTCGTCGGCCTCAGCAGTCTCGTCGGCCTCCGCCGGTCCGGTGGCCTCCGCGGGTCCGGTGGCCTCGGCTCCCTCTCGTACGTCCTCGGCGGGCTCCGCGACGGGCTCCCCGGCGGGCTCGTCGAGGGGGGTCACGGCCTCGGGTGCCTCGGGCGCGGTCTCCCCGGCGGGCTCGGTCACAGGGTGCTCCAGTCGTGATCCGGATAGCGGTGCACGGGCGCCGACACATCGTCCAGCGCCCGGCAGATCTCGTCAGGAAGACTAAGGCTCTCCACCGACAACGCGGCCGTGAGCTGCCGCGCCGTGCGCGCGCCGACGATCGGCGCGGTCACTCCCGGCCGGTCGCGGACCCAGGCGAGCGCCACCTCCAGCGGGGTCGTGGCGAGCCCGTCGGCAGCGGTCGCGACCGCGTCCACGATCCGGCTCGCCGCCTCGTCCAGATACGGCTCCACGAAGGGCGCCATGGTCTCCGAGGCGCCTCGCGAGTCCGTCGGGGTCCCGCTGCGGTACTTGCCCGTCAGGACCCCGCGGCCGAGGGGCGAGGAGGGCAGCAGGCCTATCCCGAGGTCGAGGGCGGCCGGCAGCACCTCGCGCTCGACGCCCCGCTGGAGCAGCGAGTACTCCAGCTGCGCGCCCGCGAGCCGGGTCCGGTCCCCGCCGAGCTGCCAGGTGCCCGCCTTGGCCAGCTGCCAGCCGCAGAAGTTCGCCACGCCCGCGTACCGCGCGCGCCCGCTCCGCACGGCGATGTCGAGGGCCTGGAGGGACTCCTCAAGGGGCGTGTGGGGGTCGAAGGCGTGCAGCTGCCACAGGTCGACGTGGTCCGTGCCGAGCCGGTCGAGCGAGGCGTCGAGGGCCGCGAGCAGGTGCCCGCGCGAGCCGTCGGTGCGCCGGTCGGGGTCCGGCACACTGCCCGCCTTGGTCGACAGGACGAGGTCCTGCCGGGGCACGAGCCGCTCCATCAGTCTCCCGAGCAGGTACTCGGCCTCGCCCCCGCCGTACACGTCGGCGGTGTCCACGAGCGTGCCGCCCGCGTCCCAGAACGCCTTCAGCTGTTCGGCGGCGTCGTGCTCGTCGGTGTCCCGCCCCCAGGTGAGCGTGCCGAGTCCGATGCGCGACACGCGCAGGCCGGTACGTCCGAGATGCCTCTGCTCCATGGGCGCGAGATTACTGGCCAGGGCACCACGCGGAGAGAGCCTGTGGACAACCGGCCCCTGACGGATGGCGGAGCCGCGCGCTAGAGTCCGGCCCACAGGGACGTTACCGATGGGTAAGGGGTGTGTGGAATGCGGCTCGGCATCAACCTCGGCTACTGGGGCGCCGGCATGGACGGCGACAACCTCGCCGTCGCCCAGGAGGCGGACCGCCTCGGCTACGACGTGTGCTGGGCGGCCGAGGCCTACGGCTCCGACGCCCCCACGGTCCTGGCCTGGGTCGCGGCGAAGACGGAGCGGATCGACGTCGGCTCCGCGATCATGCAGATCCCGGCGCGCCAGCCCGCGATGACGGCGATGACCGCCGCCACGCTCGACTCGCTCAGCGGCGGCCGGTTCCGCCTCGGCCTCGGCGTCTCCGGCCCCCAGGTCTCCGAGGGCTGGTACGGCGTCAAGTTCGACAAGCCGCTCGCCAGGACCCGCGAGTACGTCGAGATCGTCCGCAAGGCCATGACGCGCGAGCGCCTCAGCTACGAGGGCGAGCACTGGACCCTGCCGCTGCCGGACGGCCCCGGCAAGCCCATCAAGCTCACCGTCCACCCGGAGCGCGAGCACATCCCGCTCTACATCGCCGCGATCGGCCCCAAGAACCTGGAGCAGACGGGCGAGATCGCCGACGGCGCCCTGCTGATCTTCCCCTCCGCCGAGCACCTGGAGGACACCGCGCTCCGGCACCTGCGCGCGGGCCGCGAGAAGGCCGGGCTGACGATGGACGGCTTCGACGTCTGTCCGACGCTGCCGCTCGCCCTCGGCGAGGACGTGAACGCGCTCGCCGACGTCTTCCGGCCGTACACCGCGCTGTACGTCGGCGGCATGGGGAGCCGCAAGCAGAACTTCTACAACCAGCTCGCGCAGCGCATGGGCTACGAGAAGGAGGCCGCCGAGATCCAGGACAAGTACCTGGCCGGCGACAAGACGGGGGCCGCGGCCGCCGTACCCCAGAGCCTGATCGACCAGACGGCCCTGCTCGGTTCCGTCGAGCGGATCGCCGAGCGGATGACCGCCTACGCGGAGGCCGGCGTCACCACGCTGACCCTCGCCCCGGCCGGGTTCACGCTGGACGAGCGGCTGGCGGCCCTGCGGGCGGGCGTCGAGGCGATGGAGCACGCGGGCCTCGCGTAACCCCGGGTGGGGCGCCGCCCCGACCTCGTACAGAAAAGAAGGCCCGCGGGACGGATCCCGCGGGCCGAGCCTGCGGCCGTGGTGGGGGCTCGGGGGTCTTCCCCGCCACGGCCGTCACCCAGCACAACGGCTCCACGGCGTCCGTGGTTACGCCTCCGGGTCTCACTCTTTCGGCCGAGCCGTCCGGCCCTCCTGTTGCCGCCCGCCGCGGACCGCACTTGACTCGGTGTTCCGGGGGCTGACGAAGTGCGGACACGCGCACGGAGGTGCGGCGATGCTCACGGCCAAGAGCCTGTTCCAGGAAATCATCGACGACGACGAGTCCTTCCGGCTCTTCTGTTCCATCGCCGCCAGCGGCGAGTCCCAGGGCGGCTGGGAGAACGCGCGGATCGCGGCCCTCGTCGCCCCGGGCATGCGCGAACTCGCGCCCAAGATCGTCCGGCACGGCGCCGACGAGGACAAGCACGGCAGGATCTTCAACGCCCTGCTCAAGAAGCGCGGCCTCGAACCCGTCCCCGTACCGCCCGAGACCGACTACACGATGCTGCTCGAACAGCGCGGGATCGGCCTTGCCCACGACAAGCTGCGCCGCGAGGAGCCGCTGACCGAAGCGGACATCGTCGTCTACCTCGCCCACAGCCGGGTCACGGAGCAGCGGGCGGCGGACCAGATGGACATGCTCGTCACGTACTTCGGGGACCACCCCGAGCTGGGCCGCGCCATCCACATGATCGACAACGACGAGGCGAACCACCTCGCCTACTGCCACGAGGAGCTGCTCCGGCTGGCCCGCGCCGGCCACGGCCGCCTCATCCAGCGCACCCTGCGCGAGTCCGCGCTCGCGGAGATCCAGGTCTACCGCGACGTCAGCCTCGCCGTCATGGGCCACATGGGCCGCATCCTGCGCTGGCCCAAGGCCAAGGCCGCCGTCCTCGTCGCCGGGATCCACGGGATGTACGCCTACGAGCGCCTCGCCGGCTGGCACAGGATGGTCGACCTCAGGATGCCCGAGCGGCGCGACGCCCTCGGAGGACCGGTGACCCCCGCCCCCGCCTTCTGAGGGCGGCGCCGGCTCACAGCCAGCCGCGCCGCTTGAACAGCCGGTACAGCCCGGTGACGATCCCCGCCATCAGCACGATCAGCGCCGGGTACGACCAGGCCCAGTG
The DNA here is from genome assembly GCF_043080005.1 of Streptomyces sp. NPDC015130. Taxonomy (NCBI): domain Bacteria; kingdom Bacillati; phylum Actinomycetota; class Actinomycetes; order Kitasatosporales; family Streptomycetaceae; genus Streptomyces; species Streptomyces sp. NPDC015130. The sequence continues at coordinate 169,260 of NZ_JBIBVC010000020.1, forward strand.
CAGCTCGGGCATGTGGTCGAAGTTCATGCCGTAGATCCCCGCGATCATCGTGGGGACCGCGGCCATGGCCGCCCACGCCGAGATCTTCCGCATGTCGTCGTTCTGCCGCACGCCCATCTGCGCGAGATGGGCCGAGAGGACGTCGGACAGCAGCCGGTCGAGCCCCTCCACCTGTTCGTTCGAGCGCAGCAGATGGTCGTTGACGTCACGGAAGAAGGGCTGGGCGTGCTCGTTCACGAAGGGCACCGAGCCGGTCGCGAGCCGGGCGAGCGGCCCCGCCAGCGGGCCACTCGCCCGCCGGAACTCCAGGACCTGCCGCTTGGCCGTGTAGATCCGCTCCGCGGTGTTCGACGGATTGCCGCCGGTCGGCGCGAACACGTCCGCCTCCAGCTCCTCCAGGTCGACCTGGAGCTCGCCGGCCACGTCGAGGTAGTGGTCCACGACGGCGTCGCTCACCGCGTACAGCACCGCCGTCGGCCCGTGCCGCAGCACGGCAGGCTCCGCCTCCAGGCGCTTGCGCACCGCCGCCAGCGCGGCGCCCTCACCGTGCCGGACGGTCACCACGAAGCAGTCGCCGATGAACACCATCAGCTCACCGGAGGACACCCGGTCGCTCTCCGGCTCGTAGACGACCGGCTTCAGCACCACGAACAGCGAGTCGTCGTAGACCTCCAGCTTGGGCCGCTGATGGGCCTTCAAGGCGTCCTCGACGGCCAGCGGGTGCAGGGCGAACTCCGAGGCGACGTGGGCGAACTCCGCCTCCGACGGCTCGTACAGACCCACCCAGAGGAAGGCGTCCCCCGTCACCCGGGCCTCGTCCAGCGCGTCGGACAGGTCGGCGGGCCCCGGAGTCCGGCGCCCGTCCCGATAGATGGCTGAGTCCACGATCACGCGCCGTATTCTCCCCCGAGGCCCCCCACCGCGCACGCGCGCGGGGCCCTTGATCTTCGTACGCCCATCCGTCACGCACGCGCGTGGGAGCGTGGATCTCCGTACGTCGCATCCGCCACGCACGCGCGTGGGAGCGTGGATCTCCGTACGTCGCATCCGCCACGCACGCGCGTGCGCGGCCGCCTAGATGAATGAGTCCGATGTCTTCAGTGGTCATAGGCGATCAGTGAGCGTTTGACTGCGGCGCCGGTGGTCCAGTTGTGCCAGATGCCGGCGG
>NZ_JBIBVC010000021.1:0-157046 GCF_043080005.1 Streptomyces sp. NPDC015130
GAAGGGCGTCCAGGTTTGTCTTCACACACTGACCAACGGGCGCCCTTCGCCATGGTCGCGACCAGCACGGAAATCGGACTCATTCATCTAGGGCGCGGACGCGGAGTGGGGACGCGGTCGGTTCGCGCCCCCACTCCCCCCGTACCGCCTCCCGGCTCAGCCCAGGGGCAGTTCCAGGAACGACGGCTCGCCCGCCGGTGAGCCGAAGGCGGTCTGCGACCAGGTGACGGAGGCCCCGCCGTACAGCGGGTCCATGCTGTCGACGACCAGCATCAACCGGTGGCCCACGGGGATGTCGTACGCGGCGGCCTGGAGGTTCCAGGTCACGGTGGTGTCCTGTTCGGGCGTCAGGCCGTACACGTTGAGCGGCTCGTGGGTGACGATCCGGGCCGTCTCGTCCTCGGCGACGTCCAGGAGGTGGGCGACGAGCCCCGCCGACGTGGCGGTGGAGCGGATAGTGAGGCGCAGGCGCGGAATCCCCCGGACGCGGCGGGCCGCCCGCTCCTCCCCCTCGGCGGCTTCGAGCGGCTCCGTCGTCCAGGCCACGGCGTGCCGGCGGTCGATCTTGCGGGTGTCGTAGATCTTGGGGTTGCCGCCCCACTCCGCCTGACCCGTCTTCATGAGCGCGTCCATGGCCGTGGCCTCGGTGTCCACACCCGCGACGAACGCGCGCCGCCAGCCGGTCTCCTCCCGCGGGTCCCGCCCCTCGCCGGTGCGCGGCACCAGTCGGCCGTCGGCGCCGCCCGCCCCGTCGCCGGTCAGCCCGAACACCTCGATGCCGGTGGTGACCTCGCTCCAGTCGGCACGGGACTCGCGGACGGCGGGTTGGACGATCCGGTTCTCCCCGGTCGGCGCGCCGGTGCCGGGGTCCGTGACCGGTTCCGTGACGTAGGTGAACATCACCTGGCTGGAGACGTTCTCCCACTCCTCGACCCCGTTGTGATCGCCCTTGAGGTGGTGGTCGAGCCAGGCGTACGCCTCCTCCATGGGGACGTTGGGCTTGCGGGGCTCCGTGCCGATGAGCGCCGGGCCCTCGGGGGCGGCGTGGTCGCCGATCCAGAGGTTGAGCCGCTTGGGCACCCGCAGGCCCTCGAAGGCCGTCAGGACCTGGTTGACCGGGAAGAGGCTCTCGTGCCAGGTGTTGGAGAAGAAGGTGGGTGTCTCGTTCTCGTTGGTGAGCGGCAGGTACGACTCGGGGGCGCGCTTGCGTCCCCACCTGACGACTTCGTCCAGGTTCCGGTCGGCCTGGAAGTCGGCCAGGATCCGCTGGTTCTCCTCGTCGAACTTCTCCTCGACCGGGCCGCCGGTGAGCGCGAGCAGCGCCTTCACCGCCGCGAGGTGGCGGGTCCCGTTGTCGTACAGGCTGGTGGCGAGGTTGCCCCAGGTGCTGAGGGCGACGACGGCGGAGACGCGGCCGTCGTGGGCGGCGACGAGCTGGCTGATGCCGGAGCCGTAGGACTCGCCGAGGAATCCGATGGTGCTCGGGGCGAGGTGTTCCACGGCGAAGTCGATGACGGCCGAGCCGTCGGCCCAGTCGTGGGGCCCGGCGACGTCGACGAGGCCCTCGGAGGTGGAGGGCAGGCCGGGGAGGCCGAGACCACGGGGCGTGTACGCGAGGACGTGGTAGCCCCTGCGCGCCAGGCTGAGGTACGCCCAGAGGAAGAGCGGCCAGCCGAAGGGGGTCCAGCCCGCGGGGACCACGACGAGGGGGTGCGGACCCGGGCCGAGCTGACGGAGGCTGAGGGCGGAGAGCCGGACGCCGTCGGTGGACTCGATGCGGTGGTACGCGGGCCGGGCGAGGCCGCGGACCTCTTCGACGTGCGCGGCGAGTTCGGCCGGGAGCAGCGAGTCGGTGCTCGCCAGACGTGAGGTGCCGCCGCCGAGGAGTGCGGTGGCGAGGGTCTGGCCGAGGCGGACGGCGTCGGGGTTCACGGTTCCGTCGGCGGCCCAGAGGCCGCTTCCGCCGGCGATGCCGCTTCCCGCGATGCGGGCGGTGTCGGCGGCGGTGAGGCCCACCGTGCCGTCCGGGAAGCCGGGGAACTCTTCGGACGAGCCGGTGGTGAAGGGGTTGTCCTGGGGCACGTGCACCCGTTCCTCTCGAGTGGACTGCAGTCTGTCCGCGCTGCGGACGGTCGCAAGCCTCACGTATGAGGGTCGGAGCGGCCAGAGCGCACGAACGGCGCACGTGTCGCGCAACCGTGCGGGAACGACACAAGCCGCCCCGTACTTGATGTTTGAGGACACCGTTCGCGGTGCGAAGGTGGTCAGGAGGGGGGTCGGGCGGGCTCCGGCGGGTGACCGGGCCCGGGCGGGCCGACGGGTTCGGGCGGACGGACGGGCTCGGGCGGACGGACGGGCTCGGGCGCGCGGACGACGAGCAGCGCCGCGACGTCGTCGTCGAGCCCGTCGGCGCCGTACGCGGCGAGGTCGCGGTGGAGGATGGCCGGCAGCTCGGCACCCGGCTCGCGGGCCCAGCCGCGCATCCGCAGCTCCAGGGGGTAGAAGGTGCCGGCCCGGTCGCGCGTCTCGCTGACGCCGTCCGTGTAGAGGAGCATGCGGTCCCCCGGCCCGAAGGGGACCTCTTCGATCCGGTGGTGGTTCTCGGCGAGGCCCGCGAGGTTGACGGGGAGGGAGGGGTCGGCGAAGGCGACCGGGACGACCTCGGCGCCGCGCTGGATCAGGGGCGCGGGGTGGCCGCAGCTGAGGAGCAGAGCGACGTCCCGGTCTTCGGGGAGTTCCACGAGGACGACGGTGGCGAAGCGTTCGGCGGCGTCGGATTCCGGGTCCCAGCCGCCGTAGCGGGTCAGGCCCTCGTCGAGCGTGTCGGCGAGCGCGGCCAGGTCGGGGGCCGTGTTGACGGTGGCGCGGAAGGAGCCGAGGAGCACGGAGGCGGTCTCGACGGCGCCGAGGCCCTTGCCCTGGACGTCGCCGAGCATGATCCGTACGGCTCCGGGGACCCGGACCGCCTCGTAGAAGTCGCCGCCGATCCGGGCCTTGGCGGCGGCGGCGACGTACAGCAGGTGCAGGTCGAAGCGGCCGAGTCGCTCGGGCAGCGGCCGCAGGACGACCCGCTGGACGACCTCGGCGACGGCGGTGACCTCGCGCAGGTCCTGCTCGTAGCGGGTGCGGACGCGGCTGACCCAGGCCGCGCAGGCGGTGACGAGGGCGAGGAACACCTCGCTCGCGAGGAGGTCGGGCACGAGGGGCTCGTCCCGGCCGAGGTGGAGCAGGGCGCGGACCACCATGGCGAGCAGCCCGATGCCGATGGTCCCGCGCACGCTCCAGGTGACGGCGGCGAGCGCGGGCGCGGCGACGAGGAGGCGCTCGAAGCGCTCCCGGTCGGGGGTGAGGACATCGGCGGCGGCCGTCACCGCGAGGATCAGGAAGGGCAGGGCGCGACCGAGGTTGAACTGTGTGCGCTCCGCCTTGCCGGGCGGGCGCCGGTGGCCGGCGTCGGGCATTTCATGATCGTACGCAGAATCACCGTCGGGTCCGGGGTGCGGTCGGCTCCGGGCGTGTCCCCCCACCGCCCTCCCGCTGCTTCCCCGGCCGGCTCCCCATATGGCCCCCCGTCTGGCCCCCGATCCGGCTCCCGGTCCGACTCCCCGTCTGCTTCACACGGTGGTGCGTCGTGCCGGGCAGGGCGAGGGCTGCGGGGAGGGCGAGGGCCGCGACGGCGGCGAGGGCGGGCAGGGCGACGCCCCGGTCCGGGACGAAACCGCCGTCCGGCACAAGGGCGAGGAGCAGGGTCGCGGTGGCGACGCCGAGGGCGGGTCCGATGTTCATGGCGGTCTGCTGGAGGCCTCCGGCGACACCCGCGTGGGCCTCGGGGGCGCGGTGCACGACGACGGAGGTCGCGGTGACCATGAGGGTGACGAAGCCCGCGCCGAGCAGGCCCGAGCCGGTCCCGACGGAGACGGCGGAGGCCGTCGCGTCGAGGCGGGAGAGCAGCAGGACGCCGAGCGTCAGCAGGGTCGCTCCGGCGACGGCGGTGCGCCGGGGGCCGAAGCGGCGCTGGAGGGGCGGGCAGAGGGGCGCGCCGAGCACCATGAGCGCGGCGAGCGGCAGGAAGCGCAGCGCGCAGTCCAGGGGGTCGAGACCCTGGACGTCCTGGAGGAAGTACGTCGCGACGAAGAGCGTCCCGAAGAGGGCGGCCGAGGCGGCGAGGAGGACGGCGAGCCCGGCGCGGACGGGCACGCTCCGCATCAACTCCGGCGGCAGGAGGGGGTGCGGGGCACGGCGCTCGTGGCGGAGGAGCGCGGCGCCGGCGGCCGCCGCGGCGGCGAGGACGAGCACGGTGGTGCCGGTGCCGCCGGGCCGGGGCGCGTCGACGAGTCCGTGGACCAGCAGGCCGAGGGCGACGGCGAGCAGGAGGGCGCCGAGCGGGTCGAGCGCGGCGATTCCGGCGGAGGGGCGCCGCTCCGCGGCCTCGGTGCGCGGGTCCGGTCCGGCGAGCGCGAGCAGGCCGATCGCCAGGGTCGGCGGCACGCCGAGGAGGAAGACCGCGCGCCAGCCGTACGAGGAGACGAGCGCGCCGCCGACGAGCGGGCCCGCCGCCGCGGCGAGACCGATGGCGGCCGTGCGCACGGCGATCGGCGTCGCGAGCCGCTCGGGCGGGAAGGCGGTGCGCAGCATGCCGAGGGTGGCCGGCTGGAGGAGCGCCCCGCACACCCCCTGGAGCACGCGCAACGCGATCACGGCGCCGATGCCGGGGGCGAGGGCGATGCCGGCGGAGGCCGCGGCGAAGCCGAGGGCGCCGACGGCGAAGACCCGGCGGTGGCCGTAGCGGTCTCCGAGGCGGCCGGCGAAGACGAGCAGGCTCGCGACGGTGACGAGGTAGGCGGTGCTCGTCCACTGCACCTGCCCGACGTCGGCGTGCAGGTCTCGCTGGAGAGCGGGCTGCGCGACGGTGAGGACGGTGCCGTCGAGGGCGACGACGGCAGCGCCGAGGACGCTGCAGGCGAGGGTGGAGGCGCGGCGCGGGCCCGGCGCGCTCACGGGGTGTCCTCGCCGGGACCGAGGTGGGCGTCGAGGGCCGCGGCGAGGAGCGGGGCGGGGTCGGTGCCGCCGGTGGCGAGCGGCAGACTCCCCCAGTGCCAGAGCTGGGCGATGCCGTGGAGGTTCGCCCAGAGGGCGCCGGCGCGCAGCGCCGCGCCGGTGGGCGGGAGCGCGCCGCCGGGCGAGGCCCCGCCCGTCCCCGGAGACGTACGGGCGACGAGATCGGTGAGGTGGGCGAAGAGCGGCAGGCTCGTCTCGCGCAGGCCGAGCCGGCCGCTGTCGAGCAGGTCGTGGCGGAACATCAGCTCGTACATGCCGCGCCGGGTCTCCGCGTACCCGAGATAGACGCGCGCGAGGATCGCGATCCGTTCGCGCGGCCCCGCGTCCTCCCGGTCCTCCTCGGCGAGCCGTTCGGCCAGCTCGGCGAAGCCCTGCCGGGCGATGGCCGACAGGAGGTCCAGGTGGGTCGGGAAGTGGCGGCGGGGCGCTCCGTGGGAGACGCCGGCCCTGCGGGCGATCTCGCGCAGGGACAGGGCCTGCGCGCCTTCCGCGTTCACGAGCTCGACGCCCGCCCGGACGAGCCGTCCGCGCAGTCCGTCCTCGTGCCCGTGGTCGTACGCCTGCTCGTGCTCGTCGGGTCCCTCGTTCTCCTGAAGCTGCATGGACACTGTCTAGCAAGATCGAGTAGACAGTGTCTACCCGCTCTCACGCCCCGTTCGGTACACTGAGGGACAGCGAAGGGGAGTAGCCCCGCGAACCGGTCGTCGACACACTGGAACCCCCGGGTTCCCGGTGACCGGGTCCACGTGTGTGGTGGACGGGCGAGACCTTCGGCCAGGCATCAACCGCGTCCGCGCCTCCGTGGGCGTGGTCCGTCATGCCGGGCCGAGTGGTCCTCCCGTCGCCTTCGAGGTGCGGAGCCCACGGGCCCGGACCGAGCAGAGAGCCCCGGTATGCACCTCGACCCCTTGGCGATCCTCACCGCCTTCGGGCTGATCTTTCTCGCCGAGCTTCCCGACAAGACGATGTTCGCGTCCCTCGCCATGGGCACGCGCATGCGTCCGCTGTACGTCTGGATCGGCACGTCCACCGCCTTCCTGGCGCATGTCGCCATCGCCGTGGGAGCCGGCAGCCTGCTCGGGCTGCTCCCCGGCTGGATCGTCAAGCTGGTCTCGGCCCTGCTGTTCGGCTTCGGCGCGTTCATGCTGCTGCGCGGCGGGGGCGACGACGAGGACGGCGACGGGGGCGGCCGGACGGTGACCGGCTTCTGGCCCGTCTTCTCGACCGCCTTCATGGCCGTCTTCATCAGCGAGTGGGGCGACCTCACGCAGATCACCACCGCCAACCTCGCCGCCACCAACGGCACCTGGTCGACGGCGATCGGCTCGCTCGCCGCCCTGATGAGCGTCTCCGCCCTCGCCCTGGTCGCGGGCCGGTTCATCGCCAAGCGCGTACCGCTCAAGACCGTGCAGCGCATCGGCGGCGTGTGCATGGCGGGCCTGGCGATCTGGTCGCTGACCGAGGTCTTCACCGGCTGACGCCGACCCGACGCACCTCACCTCTGTCGGCGCACTCGCCGACCGGACCGGCCGCTGACACTCTTGGGTGTCGGCGGCCGGTCCGGTTCGGCCCCGGCCCCGGCCCCGGCGCAAGCCTTGACGAGAGGGAGTCCCCCGTTGAGCACGGAGCCCGACACGACGCACGACGAACTGGACGAGCGAGCGGCGAAGGCGGCGGAACGGGTGGTCGCCTGGCGGCGCCATCTGCACCGGAACCCGGAGCTGTCCAACCGGGAGGTGAACACGGCCCGGCTGGTGGCGGACGAGCTCCGCGCGCTGGGCCTCGACGAGGTACGGACGGGCATCGCGGGCCACGGCGTCGTGGGCGTCCTGCGCGGCGGGGGCGCGTCGCCGGGCGGGCGGGTCGTGGCACTCCGGGCGGACATGGACGCGCTGCCGGTCAAGGACCTGTGCGGGGCGGAGTTCGCCGCCGACGTCGTGGACGCCGACTATCCGGGCGGCCCGTTCCCCGTCTCGCACGCCTGCGGGCACGACTGCCACACGGCGATGGTGCTCGGCGCGGCGACGGTGCTCGCCGGGGTCCGGGACCGCCTCCCCGGCACCGTGCTCTTCGTCTTCCAGCCCGCCGAGGAGGGCCCGCCGGTGACCGAGGAGGGCGGGGCACGGGCCATGGTGGAGGCGGGCGCGTTCGTGGACCCGGTGCCGACGATGGCTTTCGGTCTGCACGTGACGCCCTATCCGAAGGGGTACGTGGGCTACCGGATCGGGAATCAGTACGCCGCGTCCGCCCTCGTCCGCGTCGTCGTCACCGGGAAGCAGACGCACGGCTCCACCCCCTGGGAGGGCGTCGATCCGATGCCGGCGGTGGGGGCGGTCCTGACGGGGGTGGGCCAGCTCTACCGGCAGGTCTCGGCCTTCTCCCCGGTCACGGTCTCCTTCGGGCACGTGGAGGACGTCGGCCGGTTCAACATCATCGGGCAGACGGTGACCCTGTGGGGCACGGTCCGGTGTGCCGTCGAGTCCGACATGGCAGAGGTCCAGCGGCGGCTGACCACGCTGGTGGAGCACTCGGCGGCGGCGTACGGGGCGACGGCCTCGGTCGACTGTCTCCAGCCCGTCCCGCCGGTCCACAACACCCGGCCGTGGGTCGAGTCGGCGCTGCCGACCTTCCGCCGGGTCGTGGGCGAGGACCGGGTCGTGGAGACCGGGGGCACGCTCGGGTACGACGACGTCTCCGAGTTCGTACGCCGCTTCGGCGGCCTGTACGTGATGCTCGGGGTGCAGGACTCGGCCCTGGACCCCGCGGGCCGGCCCGTGCCGGTGCCGGGCGGGCGCGGCATCGTCACCAACCACCATCCGCACTTCTACGCGGACGACGACACCCTCGTCACCGGTGTCCGGCTCCACGCCCACGTGGCGTACGACCATCTGACGGGGGCTCTGACGGCGCCCGCACCCGAGGACTCAGGGGCGTGACGCGGCGGCGACCGCCGCCACGAAGGCCCTGAGCAGCGCGGAGTCCGCGGCCGTGGGCCAGGCCAGTCCGTACTCGATGGGCGGGGCGTCCCGCAGCGGGACGTAGGCGACGCCGGGGCGCGGGTGGTAGCGGGCGCCGAGCGCCGCGCCGACGGCGACGCCCCGGCCGGCGCCCACATGGGAGAGGACCTCCTGCCAGGTCGCGGCCGCGGGCCCCCGGGCGACGCGGGCGCCCGACGGGGTGCGGCGGGGGAAGTGGTGGTCCCGCCAGTACCGGGGGCTCGCGCCCTCGGGGGCGATCATGGCCAGCCCCGCGAGGTCCTCCAGGCCGAGGGACGCCCGGCCCGCCAGCGGATGCGCCGCGGGCAGGAGCAGGACCCGGTCCTCCGCGACGAGGACGGGACCGGTGGTGAGGTCCGGCTCGCGGACGGGGAAGGCGGCGAACTGGACGTCGAGCGTCCCGTCCAGGAGCGGGCCGGTTCCGCCGTCGAGCGGGACCTCGCGGACCGTGATCTCGCAGCCGGGGTGGCCGGCGAGAAGCATGTCGGCGGCGGCCGTGAGCAGTTCGCCGCCCCAGGGCGTGGCGAAGCCGGTCCGCAGTCTGCCGTGGACGCCCCGCCCTGCCTCGGTGGCACGTTCGAGCGCGGCGCGCAGCTGCCGGTAGGCGGGCAGCGTGTCCTCGTACAGGCGCCGGCCGACGAGAGTGAGCTGCACGCTGCGGCTGGTCCGGGCGAAGAGCGGGGCTCCGACGCGCCGCTCCAGCTTCTTGACGGTCTGGCTGATGCGGCCGGTGGAGACGCCGAGGCGCTCGGCGGTGCGCCCGAAGTGGAGCTCCTCGGCGAGTGCCAGGAACGCCTCCAGCTCGTACCGCTCGAACATCGGACCTCCTCCGGGCCTCTTCGGATCGTTGAGTGCGGCTCAACGACGCTTCGATGATCGCATCTTGTTCGACAAGGGTGACGGCGAGGAGCCTGGAGGCGTCTGGAGGCGTCGCCCTCCCCCGTACGGAAGAGAGTCCGTGGAACCGAGCCCCGCCGTCGCACCCCCCACACCCACCCCCGCGCCGACCTCGCCCTCGCCCGCCCGGACCGTGAACGTCCTGCTCTTCGCCGTCGCCGGGGCCGTCACCGTCGCCAACATCTACTTCCCGCAGCCGCTGCTCGCCGCGGTCGCGCGGGGCCTGGAGGTCTCGGAGCGGACGGCGGGGCTGATCGCCTCGGCGGCCCAGATCGGGTACGCGCTCGGCATCCTGCTGCTCGTGCCGCTCGCCGACACCGCGCGGCTGCGCCGGCTCACGTCGGTGCTGCTCGCCCTGACCACCGCCTCGCTGCTCGTGGCCGCGGCGGCGCCGGACGTGGTCACCCTGACGCTCGCCACCCTGGCGCTGTCCACGACGACGGTGCTGCCGCAGATCCTCACCCCGGTGGCGGCCGTGCTCGCGGGTCCCGGGCGGCAGGGCAGGGTCGTGGGGCTCGTCGGCCTCGGCCTCACCCTGGGTTCGACGCTGTCCCGTACGGTCTCGGGGGCCGTGGCCGACGCGAGCGGGAGCTGGCGCGCGGCCTACCTGGTGGCCGCCGCGGCGACGGCCGCGCTGCTGTGGCTCCTGCCCCGGCGGCTGCCGGAGCGGATGGGCGGGCGAGGGGACGCAGGGCCGGACGGCCGGCGCCGTTCCTCGTACCTCCGGCTCCTCGCCGGACTGCCCGGGCTCCTCGCCGCCCACCGGGAACTGCGGATCTCGGCACTGCTCGGGGCGTGCGTGTTCGCCGCGTTCAGCGTCTTCTGGTCCGTGCTCGCCTTCCATCTGGCGGCCCCGCCCCTCGGGTTCGGGCCGGGCGCCGCCGGGCTCTTCGGCGTGCTGACCCTGCCGGCGGCGCTCCTCTCCGCCGTGGCCGGTCCGACGGCCGACCGGTACGGGGCGCGGGTGGTGAACGCCGGAGGGCTGGCGGCCGCGGGGCTCGGCCTGGGGGTGGCCGGGGTCGCCCCGCACTCCCCCGCGGCGCTCGTGGCCGGGGCCAATCTGCTGGTCGTCGGGGTCAGCTCGTGCCAGGTCGCGAGTCAGGCCCGGATCTTCGCGATCGGCCCGGCGGTGGCGGCCCGGGTGAACACCGTCTTCATGCTGGCGACCTTCGGCGGCGGGGCGCTCGGTTCGCTCGTCGGCACCTGGCTGTACACGGCGCACGGCTGGACCGCCGCCCTGTCGGCGGCCGGGGCGTGCGTCGCGGTCGCCGGTCTCGTGGTGGCGTGGCCGGCGGTCCCGAGTTGCGGCCCGGACGCCACACGGGAGGCTGGGGATATCCGCCCGAGCACCGCACCGGAGAGAACCCCGCAGGGAGAGACATGATCCTGGACCTCACCGCGCTCGCCGACGAGCACCTGGCCGCGGCCCGCACGGCACCGCACGGGCGCAGCGCCCATCTGGTGATGCACGACGGGGTGCTCCGGCAGACCGTCATCGCCCTGACCTCGGGCACGTCCCTGGACGAGCACAACGCGCCGCCGGCCGCGAGCCTCCAGGTGCTGCGGGGGCGGGTGAAGCTGACGGCGGCCGGCTGGGGTGAGGAGCTCCCGGCGGCGGCGCTACGGATGATCCCCAAGGAGCGGCACGGGCTGACGGCCCTGGAGGACGCGGTGGTCCTCCTGACGGCCGTGAACGACTGACCGGCGGCTGTGTACGACCGGCCTTCGGCCGTGGACGACTGACCGGCGGTCGTGGACGACCGGGCTTCGGCCGTCGACGGCTGACCCACGCCGGGCCTCGCCTCGCGGAGCGCAGCACGCCCGGGACTCTCACCATCGACCAGAGGTCGAGCCTTGCGCTCGGAACCCGTGCCGGGCCCGCCCCGGAACGGACAACTGTGCGGACAACTGTGAGGCCTCGCATCCACTGCTGACGTGCGCGAGCGGCGCTCGGGCTCTGGGCGCCGTGGGGCGGCGTGCTGCTCCCCGGCTTCGGCTTTCTGCTGTACTTCTCCGCCAGGTGGATCGCCCGCCGCTGGCACACGCCGGACAGGGTGGTGTTCCTGCCCTGCTTCTGGCCGCTCGCCCCCGGTGCGGTCGGCCTCACCGGCATCTCGGAGATCATCGTGGCGGGCGACACCGGCGGAAGGAGTGAGAGGGCCCGGTCCGGCGGCCTCAGCGGGGCGACTTCTCCCATTCGAGGGTGACCCGCAGGCTGGCGTTGGTGCTGCCCTGCACGACGAGGGCGGTGAGCTTGCCGGCGTCCAGACCGAGCTGGCAGCCGAACTCGACGGTCGCCCGGTCGGGGGCCGCACGGTCGAGCGCCTCGCCGATCTGCCCGGCGAAGGAGGCGAGCGCCGCGGTGACGGCGGAGAGGTCCGGCAGCCGGTCGCCGAACCCTTCCAGCTCGCTGTCGGGGCCCAGCCGCGTGGCTTCCACGAAGAGGGTCGCGTCCCCGACCCCGACCCTGGTGACGTCCGACATCGAAGCTCCCTGCACCGGCCACCTGACAGGACGTCAGTATCACCGAGGCGTACGGGCCCGGGGGCGTCCCTCGGGCACTCGGCGTGGCGCGGGCCTGAGCAGCGTACGGATCGGACCCGTCGACGGACCGGACTCGGCGACGGATCGGACTCGATGTGCGGCTCAGAGCGCCGGGCGCAGGGAGCCCGCCGCGGCCGTCGCGGGACCGGGGGCGGCGGCCGGGTCCGTCAGCGCGCTGCCGCGCCGCCATTCCGCCCAACTGAGGTTCCAGTCCCCGAAGCCGTTGCCGAAGGGCGTCATCGGCTCCCCGTAACCGTTCACGACGCGGACGAGGTCGCCCTCGCGGACCGTGCGGAACAGCCATGCGGCGTCCTCGGTGCTCATCCCGGTGCAGCCGTGGCTGACGTTCTCGCTGCCCTGCGCGTCGAGGGACCAGGGTGCGGCGTGCAGGTACTCGCCGCTCCAGGTCACCCGGGTGGCCCAACGGACCTTGAGGTCGTAGTAGTCGCGGCTGCCGCGCGCGATGCCGATGGAGTCGCCCCGCATACGGACGAGCGGCTCCTTGCCGAGGACGACCTTGATACCGCCTCGGGTCCGGTAGCCGGCTTTCCGGTGGTCACCGGGATGGTGCGGATCGCCCGGCCGTCGCGGAAGACGGTCATCTTCAGGGCGGACACGTCGGTGACGGCCTCGACGCGGTCTCCGGTGGTGAGGGTGAGCGGGCGGGACCGGCCGCCGTAGAGGTCGCCGCCGATGTGCCGTCCGTCGAGGGCGCTGTGGACGTGGACGGTCGCGTGGGCGGGCCAGTAGTGGCGGGGGCGGTAGTGGAGGGTGGTGGGGTCGACCCAGTGCCAGGAGCCCTCGACCCTCGGCTCGGTGCGGACCCGGAGGCCGCGCTCGACGAGGCGGCGGGTGACGGGGCTGTCCGCCGGGACGGGTTGGCTGAGTTCGGCGGTGACCGGCCGGCCGACGCCGTACGTCCGGCCGCCCGCCGGCCCGAAGGTGACGGTGAGCCGTTCGCCGCCGGGGGCGACGGGGGTACGGAGCACCAGCCGGGCGAGATGGCGGCGGGGAGCCTCGGGGCCGGCTCCGTCCCGCGGTCGTTCGACGACGAGACGGGCCGTGTAGCGGCCTCCTGCGGCCAGTGCGGTGGCGCTCGTCCAGCGGGTGCCGTCCGCGCCGACCGCTCCGGCGACCCGGCGGCCGCGCCGGTCGGTCACGGTGACGTCGGCGAAGCGGCCGGGGGTGCGGAGCAGCAGCGAGACGGGGCCCGTCGCCCCCGCGACCAGGGTGACGGGGTGCCCCGTGAGGGCACGTCCGGCCGAGGTGCCGGCGGTCAGGGCCACGGTGTGGCGGGGCGCGGTGCACAGGCCACCGGTGTCGCAGCCGTCCACCGAGACCACGGTGGTGGATTCCGGCGCCGTCCCGGCCGCGAGCGGGTCCGGGCCGGCGGGCGACCGGGCGGCCGCGCCGACGAGGACGGCTCCGACCGCCAGGGACAGCGCTCCCCACCTCCGTACGTATCTGCGTGACGCCACGTCGGACACCCTCCCTTTCCGGACGGCAGCAGCGACGACGGGCGTCGCCGAAGCAGCATCAAAGCGGATGAAAGGAGGAAAAAAGATGATCACGACGCCGGGCGTGGCGGCGGAGTGGGGACGGAGACGACTCGAATGGGCCAGCGCGCCCGGGGCCCTGGTCAGCGGGGTGGCTCGGGGAGTTCCTCGCCGGTCTCCAGAAGGGACTTGAGGCTGGAGATCAGCGCGGGCCACCCCTCCCCGATCAGCCCCCGCATGAGGCCGTCAGGCTCCAGGTCGCCGTGGGTGACGGTGAGTTTGACGGTGTCGCCCGAGGGCTCGATGTCGTAGGTCACCCGGGACCGGCGCTCCCGTGTCAGCGGCGCGTACACCTCCCGGTCGAGGCCCACGGCCTCCGCCCACGCCGGGGTGAAGGTGTGCCAGGTGTACGAGAGGAGACGGCCGGGTTCGGCGGCGAGGACGACCTGCTCCGGGTCGACGGTCCTGCGTCCGGCCTCGTCCCAGACCATCGGGGCACCGGGCGTCCACTCCGACTCGAAGGCCACGCCCCAGTAGCGGCGGGTGAGCTCCGGGGCGGTGAGCGCCTTCCAGAGCTCGTCGGGGGTGGTCCGGATGTAGGTGGTGTAGACGAACGTGTCGCTGCACATCGCGCTGCCCCTCGGATCTACGCCCCCACGGCCTTCTCCCTCCAGCCTAGGCAGGCGCGGGAGCGACGTGCCAGCGAAGCGCCGCCGGGCGATCCTGCGGCGTTGAATAGGTGCGGAGGAAACTATTCAACGTGCTGCTACTTTGTCCGGATGTCGCTCAAGCACGCCGTCCTCGCAGCTCTCCTGGAGGGCGAGGCCTCCGGATACGACCTGGCCAAGATCTTCGACGTGTCCGTCGCCAACTTCTGGGCCGCCACCCCGCAGCAGCTCTACCGCGAACTGGAGCGGCTCGCCGAGGCCGGTCTCATCACGGCCCGCGTGGTCGAGCAGGAACGGCGTCCCAACAAGCGGATGTTCAGCCTCACGGAGTCGGGGCGGCGCGATCTGCACGTCTACACCTCGGCGCCCCCGCGTCCCAGCGCCATCCGCGACGAACTGATGGTCCAGGTGCAGTCCTGCGACGAGGGCGACACCGAAGCGGTGCGGGGTTTCGTGGCCCGGCGCATGGAGACGGCCCGGACCAAGCTGGCGCGCTACGACCGGCTGCGGGAGCGGATGCTCGACGGACGGGACGAGGAGACGTACCTCGTCGAGGCGGAGCGGATCGGCCCCTATCTCACGCTCATGCGCGGCCGGTTCTTCGAGGAGGAGAACCTTCGCTGGGGGGAGCGGGCCCTCGCCGTGCTCGACCGGCGCGCCGCGGCGCGCGACGGTGTGGCGACGCCCGCCCGCTGAGGCTTCGACGAGGGCCGGGCGGGGGTTACGGGGATCCCCTACTCTGCGGTAACGTCACCGGCCGGCCACCGGAGGCGCCGGTGGCCGCGTACGGACGGATCGGGGACGGACCGCCATGAACGTCGGTGACCTTGTCGAGGACTTCACCCTTCCGGACGAAACCGGCGCTCCGCGCTCCCTCTCGGGGCTGCTGGACGAGGGGCCGGTCGTCCTCTTCTTCTACCCGGCGGCGATGACCCCCGGCTGCACCGCCGAGGCGTGCCACTTCCGCGACCTCGCGGCCGAGTTCCGCGCCGTCGGGGCGCGGCCCGTGGGGATCAGCACCGACGGGGTGGAGCGCCAGCTGGAGTTCGCGGAGCGGCACTCCCTCGGATACCCGCTGCTGTCGGACCCGGACGGGGCCGTGCGGGACAGGTTCGGCGTGAAGCGGGGCTTCTCTCTCGCGCCGACGAAGCGGATCACGTTCGTGATCGGTCAGGACCGGCGCGTGCGGGAGGTCGTGCGCAGCGAACTCCGCATGAGCGTGCACGCGGACCGGGCACTGGCCGCCCTGCGGCGCGGCTGACGCACGGCCCATCCGAGCACGGTTCGGAGCGGGCCGCATGCCGGGCCGCCACGACGTGCGGGGAGGCGGAGCCTGCACGAGACTCACTCGTACGCCGGGCCTCCACACGGCCCACGCGGGAACGGAGTGCGCAGGAATGGACGACTACCCTCTCCTCAACGTCTTCTGGACCATGCTGTGGTTCTTCCTCTGGATCATGTGGCTCTTCCTGCTCTTCAAGGTGATCACCGACATCTTCCGTGACCACGACCTCGGCGGCTGGGGCAAGGCCGGCTGGCTGATCTTCTGCATCGTGCTCCCCTATCTCGGCGTGCTCGTGTACGTCATCGCCCGCGGGAAGAGCATGGGCGAGCGTGACGTCAAGCAGGCCAAGGCCTCCGAGGCGGCGTTCCAGGACTACATCCGCAAGACGGCGGGGTCGGCGCCGGGCGGCGGTGCCACCGACGAGCTGGCGCGGCTCGCGGATCTGAAGGAGAAGGGCGCCATCACGCCCGAGGAGTTCGAGAAGGCGAAGGCCAAGGTCCTGGCCTGAGGTCAGGGCCGGGCCGTACATGGCCGGGCCGGGGAGGAGGGAGTGGCGCACGGGCCGTGGGCGCGTACGCCACTCCTTTCTCGTACGCCGCTCCCCTCTCGTACACCACTTCCCTTCTCGTAGACCGCCCGTCTCAGGCACCACCCCTTAATACGTATGCCAAATGCTGCTTTGATAAGGTCGGATCGTGAGGCTGACGAAGTTCACCGACCTGGCGCTCCGTGCCGTGATGCGCTTGGCGGTCATCGCGCAGGAGGAGTCCGTCACCACGCGCGAGGTGGCGGAGTCGATGGACGTGCCCTACGCGCACATGGCGAAGGTCGTCACCCGGCTCCAGCACCTCGGCGTGGTCGAGGCGCGACGCGGCCGGGGCGGCGGCCTCGCCCTGACGGAGCTGGGCCGGCGCTCTTCGGTGGGGTGGCTCGCCCGCACCCTGGAGGGCGAGGAGGAGGTCGTCGGCTGTGAGGGCGACCCGCCGTGTCCGCTGCGCACGGCATGCCGGCTGCGGGGTGCGCTGCGCGAGGCGCAGGAGGCGTTCTACCGCGTCCTCGACCCGCTGACCGTGGACGAGCTCGTCGCCTCGCCGACGGGACCGCTGCTCCTCTCCCTCACTCCACGCCCTTCCACCTGAACCAGGCACTCCCCCTCCTCGGAGGGGGAGCACCCACACCATTTAATACGCAGATCATCTACCAGATTGAGAGTTCCCATGCTGTCCGAGCAGGCCGCCCCGGTCATCCGCGCCACTCTGCCCGCCGTCGGCGGCGCGCTCGACGAGATCACCGAGCGCTTCTACGCGCGGCTCTTCGCCGCCCACCCCGAGCTGCTCCGCGACCTGTTCAACCGGGGCAACCAGGTCAACGGCGAGCAGCGGAAGGCCCTTGCCGGGTCCATAGCCGCCTTCGCGGTCGCGCTCCTCGACCACCCGGACAGCCGCCCGGACGTCATGCTCTCCCGCATCGCTCACAAGCACGCCTCGCTCGGCGTCACCGCCGAGCAGTACAAGACGGTGCACGAGCACCTCTTCGCCGCCATCGCCGAGGTCCTCGGCGACGCGGTCACCCCCGAGGTCGCCCAGGCCTGGGACGAGGTGTACTGGCTGATGGCCAACGCGCTCATCGCCGTGGAGGCCCGGCTGTACCAGGAGGCCGGCGTCGCCGAGGGCGAGGTCTGGCGGCCGATGGAGATCGCCGAGCGCCGCGAGGAGACCGCCGACACCGTGTCCTTCGTCCTGAGGCACACCGACGGGAGCCCGGCCTCCGCGTTCCGGCCGGGGCAGTACGTGAGCGTCCAGGTCACCCTGCCCGACGGCGCCCGGCAGATCCGTCAGTACAGCCTCTCCGCCGCTCCCGGACACCCGCAGTGGCGGATCACGGTCAAGCGAGTCGACGGCGACCCGGCGGGGGAGGTCTCGTCGTGGCTGCACGCCCACGCCCGCGCGGGCGACACGGTGGAGGTGTCGGCACCCTTCGGCGACCTGGTGCTGCCCGAGGGCGACGGACCCCTGCTGCTCGCCTCCGCCGGCATCGGCAGCACGCCCATGCTGGCGATGCTCGACCACCTCGCGGCCACCGGATCGACCCGCCCGGTCGTCGTCGCGCACGCGGACCGCTCCCCCGCGTCCCACGCACACGCCGCCGAGCTGCACCGTCTCGTCGAGGCGCTGCCGGGGGCCGCCCTCCACCTCTGGTACGAGGAGCCGGGCGAGGACTCCGTGGCGCTCCGCGGTCGCGCCGACGTCACCGCGCTCGACCTCCCCGAGGGCACCACGGCCTACCTCTGCGGGCCGCTGCCCTTCCTCCGCACCGTGCGCGGCGACCTCCTCGGCCGGGGGACGGCCGCGGCCGACATCCACTACGAGGTATTCGGCCCGGACCTGTGGCTCGGCGCCGAGAACTGACACCCTCTCCTGAAGGCCTCCGCACGGGAGGCCTTCAGCGAACCACCTGCCTTCGATAGCCAAGCGGCATGGCATTCATGCTGCGGATACTGCATAGTGAGGGCCCGTATCGGCCTCGCAATCAGCGGGTACGGAGCGAATGGACGGAAGCGATGGGATCGTTCGGATCGGTCGGCGGCGGCCGGGGTGCGGGGCGGCGCCCGGTGCGCGGGATCGCGCTCGACATCGGCAGCTCGCGGACCCGGGCATGGGCGCCGGGGGCGGGTGTCTTCGCGGACGTGCCGAGCGGACCCGTCCGGCGCGGCCGGGTGACCGACGCGGACTCCCATCTCCGGCTGCTGCGCCGGGTGACGGAAGCCGCTCCCGGTGACGGCGGGCACGACACCGTCGTGATGCTGACCCATCCGGTGCTCGCCGCCCCGGCGGAGCGCGAGGCCGCCCGCCGGGTGGTGGACGGCCTCGGCCCGGTACGGGTCATCGCCGTGGACAGCGCCCGCGCCGCCGCGGCCCATGCCGCCCCGCCCGGCGGTGGCCCCCTGCTCGTGGTCGACCTCGGCGCCCAGCTGACCGAGGTGACACTGGTCGTCGACGGCCTGGTCGAGGACGCGCGGCTGGCCGAGGTGGGCGTCGACGACGTGCCGGAGTCGGGCAGGATGCCCGACACGATCGCCGGGACGGCCGCCGATCTGGTCAGCGACCTGTGGCGCCACGACCACACGGGTGCCGTCCGCGGGGCGCTGCGCCGCGGCGTCCTGGTGACCGGCGGAGGCGCGCTCCGCATGGACGTGACGGGTCGCCTGGCGCACCTGCTCCGGGCCCGCCTGCGGCTGGCGAGCGACCCGTCGACGAGCGTCGTCCGCGGCGCGGGACTGATGCTGGCCTCCGCCCTGCGCCACCCGGGCGGCTCCCTCGGCCGCGATTGATCCCGGCCGGATCAATCGCGCCTGACGGCCCTGCCCTGGGTCAGCAGCCGGTAGACCAGATGTGGGAGTCGCCGCGGTCGTTCGCGGCGGCGTTGTAGCCGACCTCCTGCCCGGGGGCGAGACAGATGGTCATGTCGCCGCCCTGCCAGGCGCTCTCGTAAACCTTGACGTGGTCCTTGATGCCGGGGCCGGAGATGCCGTGGTTGGCCCAGGAGGAGTCGGTGTCGGAGATCCAGCTCTCCCACCAGCCGTCGTCTCCGCTCCAGTTGGCGCGCTGGCCGCCGAAGTTCGATTCCTGCCAGACGCAGAACTCCCCGCTGGGGCACTCGGCGGCGCCCGCGGAGGCGGAGAGGGCGAGGCCTGCGGTGACGGCGAGCAGTGCCGCCGCGGAGAGGGCGAGAATGCGCTTCACGAGTGGTCGTGGCCTTTCTGCGGTGAGGTGGGCGCGGGCAGTTCGGCTGCCCGGAGCAGTGCGCGGTCGCGCAGCTGCCGGTATGCGGTGAGCTGGTCCCGGTGCAGGCTCCGCACCACGAGCAGCTCCATGGCCTCCAGCCGGGTGCGGACGGCGTCGAGTCCGCTCTCCCGGGCACAGCGGGTGGCCACGGCGGGGTCCGGGCTGGGAGGGCGGGAACGGTCGGCCGGGGTGGCGCACCGGGTCCAGCGGGCGAGCGCCTCCTGGTGGGCGGGGTCGTCGCGCATCCGGGCCTGGGCCTCGGCGCGCAGGTTGCCCACGGTGACCTGGGCCCGGAACCAACGGCGGGCGTCGCCGTAGAGCCCGGCTCTCGCGGTGGCGAGGCAGCCGTCCGCGTGGGCGGTGACGGTGGCGCCGGTGGCGAGCGTGACGGAGAGCTCGCGGGGCCCCGCTCCGAAGAGCGCGGCCTGGAGGGTCCGCTCGTCGTCCGGGGCGCGGGCCCGTGCCGTGAGGGTGAGGCCCCGGTCGGCCAGGCAGTCGACGACGAGCCGGTGCTCGGCCGCCTTCAGGAGTCGGTCCTGGGCCGCCCGATCGGCCGGTACGCCCGGCGGACCGGGGACGTCCGGGCCGACGACCGTGCAGCCGGAGAGGAGGAGCAGTGAGGCTGCCGCGGTGACGAGGGCGCGGCGGGCGCGAGGTGTGCCGAGAAACATGGTCCCCCTTCGGACGTCCCGGGTGGGCGGGGTCCGGTCGATCACCCGGAGGGCCCGGGAAGATCACTGCCCGTAGTCGGACCGGCCATGCCGAGGCTCACTCGAACGGGTCGAACGCGCCGGGTCGCACGCCCCTCGGGCGCCTTCACGCGGGACCTCACGTGGCACTTCAGGCGGGACCGAGTCCCGGAACCTCCCCGGGACACGACTGAGCCCCGGTTGGACGGGGGATTCCAACCGGGGCCGTGAGCCGTGACGACAAAGGGCGGTCACCGCGAGGCGGGGGACCAAGGGGACCGGGCCCCTTCGCAGTCACATACGTAGAACGGTAAACCTTTCCCGAATGTTCCGTGTACTCCCGTGTGGGCGATGTGAGTCACCTCACCCGCTTTCAGCAGGTGTGATCACTCCGCCTCGGGCGCGTAGACGGCTCCGGGCTCGGCCTTCCCCGGGGCGAGGAGTTCGGGGACCGTCACAAAGGTGAAGCCCCGGTTCTTCAGCTCGTCGATGATCGAGGGGACGGCCGGCACTGTTCCGTCGTATATGTCGTGGAGCAGGATGATGCCGTCGCGGCCCGCCTGGTCGATCACGCGCTGGCGTATCAGCGCGGAGTCGTCGGTGGAGTAGTCCTTGGCCGTGACGCTCCACAGGATCTGAGCGAGCCCGAGCTCCTTGCTGACCTCGGAGACGGTGTCGTCGGTGCGGCCCTGCGGCGGGCGCATCAGCGTGGGCTTGCGGCCGGTGATCTTCTCGACGGCGGTCTGGGTGAGGGCCAGCTCCTCGCGCACCTCGGCCTTGTCGAGGCCGGTGAGTATCCGGTGGCTCCAGGTGTGGTTGGCGACCTCGTGCCCCTCGTCGGCGATGCGCTTCACGACCTGGGGATACCGGTCGACGTGCCGCTTGCCGAGCAGGAAGAAGGTGGCGGGGACCTGCTTCTCCTTCAGGACGTCGAGGAGCCGGGGCGTGTCCTTGCCCGGCCCGGCGTCGAAGGTCAGCGCTATGCACTTCACCTCGGCGCAGTCGACGCGCCGGGCACTCCCGTCGCCACCCGCCTTGTCGTCCGTACCGGCCGCGTCCCGGGCGTCCTGAGGAGTGACCCGGTCGACCCCGCACCCGCCGAGCGTCAGCATCAGCGACGCGGCGGCGAGTACCACGGCCGCCGTCCCCCTGCGGCGGCCCGGCCTGAATCGGAACATGCTGGAACCCGCTTCCCCTGTGAAGTCCTCGATGAGTCGCCACCGCCTGGTCAGGGCGGATCATGCGACGTCGAAGGACTCTACACACGGTGTATACCGGGCTTCACAGGGGGGTGCACCCGTCACGTGCGGGCACACGTGAGCCCCCGGACGGCGCCCGTCCGCTCCGCCCGGGGGGTTCCTTCGGCCTCGTCGCTCAGCGGGAGGCGAGCAGCAGGCGGGCCTCCGTCTCCTGGTCGCCCGAGACCGACTGCTGGGACCGGACGTCGAAGCCGGTGGCGAGGACACGCTGGACCTCGTCCACGGCGTGGTAGCCACCGGTGAGGGTGGCGCCGACCAGCGCGGACAGATGCGTGGGGCCCACGTCCTCACGGCGTCCGCCCGCCGTGTCGAACGTGGCGACCCAGACGGTGGGGGCCGGGCCCTCCGCCGTCCGCGGGCCGGGGGCCTCCACGTCCTCCAGCTGGTAGACACCCTCGAGGACGTCGAACACGGCCTGGGCGTCCTCCCGGCAGCAGTCGCTCAGCTGCACGGTGACGTCGGTGTCGATGTGCAAGTCGTACACGTCGCTCATCTCCTCGCGGCTGCTCGTGCCACGTCTCCAGCATCCCTCGCAGCGAGGACTCCCGCGAGGTCCGGCGGGGTCCGACGAGGTCCTGCGGGTTCAGCCGGCCCCGTGGCCCCGCGGCCCGCGGCGCCCGGTGATCGCCTCGACGGTGTCGGCCTCCGAGGCGGGTTTGTCGGGGCGGTGGCGCAGGACGCGGGCGAAACGGAGGGTGATGCCGGCCGGATACCGGGTCGAGGCCTGAAGCCCGTCGTAGGCGATCTCGACGACGAGCTCGGGCCGCACCCGTACGGTGAACCCGTCGTCCTCCACGGCGAGTTCGCCGAGCCGCTCGGTCTGCCAGCGGAGCATCGCGTCGGTGAGCCCTTTGAACGTCTTCCCCAACATGACGAAGCCGCCGTCCTCCGCGCGGGCCCCGAGGTGGAGGTTGGAGAGCAGCCCGGTCCTGCGGCCGTGGCCCCGTTCGACGGCGAGGACGACGAGGTCGACGGTGTGGACCGGCTTCACCTTCAGCCAGGTGCGGCCCCGGCGGCCGGCCACGTAGGGCGCGTCCAGCGCCTTGACGAGGACTCCCTCGTGTCCGCGCTCCAGCGTCTCGGTGAAGAAGCGCTCGGCCTCCTCGACGCGTGCGGGGTCGGCCGGGTCCGTGACGACGAGGCGGCCGACCCGCTGGGACTCGGGGAGCAGCCGGGCCAGCACGGCGTGCCGCTCCCGGCCCGTCCGGTCGATCAGGCTCTCGCCGTCGGCGGCGAGGACGTCGAAGAAGACGGGTGTCAGGGGCAGGGCGGCGCGCGCCCCGGCCACGTCGGTACGGGAGCCCACCCTGGCCGCGATGGACTGGAACGACACGGGCCGCCCGGTGTCGGGGTCGAGCGCGATGACCTCCCCGTCGAGGATGAACGCCTCGGAGGGCACGGCGCGGGCGACGGCGACGACCTCGGGGAGCCGGTCGGTGATGTCGTCGAGTGAGCGGGTGTGGACGCGCACGTCGTCGCCGCTGCGGTGCACCTGGACACGGATGCCGTCGAGCTTCTCCTCCACGGCGCAGGCTCCCAGGGCGCCGATCGCCTCGGCGACGGAGGCGGCGGTGTGCGCGAGCATGGGCTGCACCGGGCTCCCGACCCGCAGCGTGAACCTGTCGAGCGCGGTCGCCCCTTCCGCCAGCACGGCCTGGGCGACCGGAGGCAGGGAGCCTTCGAGCATCACGGCGCGGCGCAGCTCGGTGGCCGGCACGCCGGCGGCCTTGGCGACGCCCTCCAGGGCGACGGCGTCGAGCGCGCCCTGCCGGACCTCCCCGGAGAGGAGCCGGAGCAGCAGCTCCTGCTCGTCGCGGGTGGCGGCGGTGAACAGCACGCGGAGGAGACGGTCCCGCTCCGCCTTGGATCCTGCTCCGGACACGGCGGCCAGCTCCGAGAGCGCGGTGTCCACGTGCGCGAGCGTGAGGCCGGGCGCCTCGGCAGGCGGGACGGCGGGCGGAACGAGGTGCTGGAGGACACTCCACCCGACGCCGATCCGCCCCTGCGGGAGTCGGCCCGCGAGGTAGGCGATGACGAGCGGGCTCTCTTCCGGCGCGGCCTCCGCGAAGAGCTCGGCCAGGAGGCCGATCTTGCGCGAGCGCGCGGAGGTGGCGGCGACCTCCCGGGACACCTCCGCGACACGGGCGAGCAGCATGCGCCCATCCTCCCCACCCCGCGCCCCCGCCGCACGCCGGCACCGGCCTGCCGTCACGTCAGGGCCAGCCTGTCGGCCGCTTCCTCCCCCGCCCGCGCGCGGCCCGCGCGGCGGCCCTGCCCAGGAGCCGGTCGAGCAGCCGGGGACGCGGGGAGCCGCCCCGCGCACCCGGCGGCGGACCGGAAGCCGACCGCTGCGGCGGGACGGGCGGCACACCCGAATCCGGTGGCGCGTCCGGGACCGCCGACCGCCGGGTCCCAGCCGGTGGCGGGCCCGAGGCCGGTGGCGGGCCCGAGGCCGGTGGCGGGCCCGCGGCAGGTGGCGGGCCGGAGTCCGGTCCCGGGCCCCATTCCGGTAGCGGGCTCACGGCCGGTCCCGGGCCCGATACCGGTGACGGGCCGGCGGCCGGAGGTGGGTCCGGCGCCTGCCACGACCCCGAGACCAGTGGCGGGCCCGCGGGCGGCAGTGGTTGCCGGGACGGCGGCGGCTCCTGGAGTGGTGGTGGCTGCGCGGGGTGCCGGGGCACCTGGGTCCGGTCCTGGGCCTCGCCCGGGTGCGGGGCGGGGCTGTCCGCGCGGGCCTCCTCCAGGGCCAGGGTCAGGCTCATCCGGTGCCAGACGACCTCGTCCGGCTCGTCGGCCAGTGCAAGCCGCTCCGTGACCTCGCGGGCCGCGGGCGACACGGCGTGCCCCGGCTGTGGTGGCGGGCGCAGGCGGTCGAGGTGGGCGCGCTCGTACGGGTCGCCGACGACCTCGGCCAGATGGACGGGGTGGAGCACGGAGGCGATGGCGGCCGCACGGGACCAGGGATCGCCCGCGGCCCGGAGCAGCAGGGAGAGCCGACGCGCCCGCCAGTTCCTCGGCCTGGAGTCCTCGTGCGCGGCGAGCCGCTCGCGCACCTCCGGGGGCAGCCGGCCGCTGAGCAGCGCCGGGTGGGAGAGGCCGAACTCGGCCACCTCCGCCGCGAGGTACATCCACACCACCGCCCGGTAGCGGTTCAGGTAGAACCTCACCGGGCTCAGGTGCCCCGTCCTCGCGAGCCGGGTGAACCGCTCCTGGGTCACGGACAGGAGTGCCGCCGCCTCCCGGGTGCCCACGGCCCGCACCCGCTCTCGCAGCCCTTCGGGGAAGTCCGGCGCGGCGCTGAGCCGGTCGATCTCCGCCCGCTCGACACGCCGCCGCTCCCCGTCGCCCACCGGCACGGTCCTCACCAGGCCCAGCTGAGCGGCGAGCCGGAACTCGTCGCGCCTCAGCCGCAGCTCCTCCGCCGCCCGCCCCGTTGTCACCGTGCGCGTGCCTGCGTCCACCGTCCTCACGTGGCCCTCCCCCGTACGTTCGTACCTCTCGAACTCCGACAGAGAGAACGTAACGCAGAGTGACGACATCTGTGCGGGCTGTGGACAACACCCTGTGGACAACCCGTGTCAGTACGTGGTGCCGCCCGGCCGGTCCGGCTGGCGCGCCGCCACGCCGAGGTGCTCGCCGACCCGGTTGACCAGCAGCGTCATCTCGTATGCCACCTGGCCGACGTCCGCCTCCGCCGCGCTCAGGACGCACAGGCAGCTGCCCTCGCCCGCCGCCGTCACGAAGAGCAGCGCCTCGTCGAACTCCACCATCGTCTGCCGGGCCCGGCCGGCCCTGAAGTGCCTGCCGGAGCCACGGGCCAGGCTGTGCAGCCCCGAGGAGACGGCGGCCAGGTGCTCGGCGTCCTCCCGCACGAGACCACTGCTCGCGCCCGTCACCAGACCGTCGTTCGACAGCACCAGCGCGTGCCGTATGTACCCGACCCGTTGGGTCAGGTCGTCGAGAAGCCAGTCCAGTCCCTTGTCCAGCGCCATGCGTGGTCCTCCCCCTTGGTGTTGCGTCCCCGTCGAACCGCAGGTCGTCCGGCTCCGCGTGTCGTGGCAAGCCTTACGCACTGTCGTGGACAGGGCAAGCACCGGACCACGCCCCGCGCGTCACTACCCGGACCTCAGCCGACGCTGTCGAGGAGCCGGGCCGTGTGCATCCGCCCGGCGTACTCGACGAGGCGGATGAGTACCTCCTTCCCCGAGTCCCGATCACGCGCGTCGCACAGCACGACGGGCGTGCCGCGGTCCAGGTCGAGCGCGCGGGAGACCTCGTGCGCGCCGTAGGTCCGGGCGCCCGTGAAGCAGTTGACGGCGACGACGAAGGGGATCTTGCGGTGCTCGAAGTAGTCGACGGCCGGGAAGCAGTCCTCGAGCCGCCGGGTGTCGGCGAGCACGACGGCCCCCAGTGCGCCCTGGGACAGCTCGTCCCACAGGAACCAGAAGCGGTCCTGGCCGGGGGTGCCGAAGAGGTAGAGGGAGAGCCCAGAGCGGATCGTGATGCGGCCGAAGTCCATGGCGACGGTCGTCGTGGTCTTCTGGTCGACTCCCCCGGTGTCGTCGACGAGTTCGCCGGCACGGCTGAGCTGTTCCTCCGTCCGCAGGGGCCGGATCTCGCTGACGGCGCCGACCAGGGTGGTCTTGCCGACCCCGAATCCGCCGGCGACCAGGATCTTCAGGGCGAGGGCGCTGGTGTCCACGCCGTCGCGCGCGCCGGTGCTCTCAGAGCGCTCGTAGGCCATCGATGACTTCCCTCAGGATTCTTTCGTCGGGGAGCTGTGCGGGGGGTACGGGTCTGCTGACGCGGACGAAGCCCGATTCGAGGAGGTCGCCGAGGAGGACCCGGACGACTCCGACGGGCAGGTCGGCATCGGCGGCGAGTTCGGCCACCGACTGCGTCTCGGCCCGGCACAGGGCGAGCAGGGAGCGGTGCTCGGGGCCCAGGAGGCTCTCCTCGGCCGTTCCCTGCGGGTCGTCGTCGACGACCACGAGGGCGATGAGGTCGAACCGTACGTTGCTGGGCCCCGGTCGGGTCCGTCCGCCGGTCATCGCGTACGGGCGGACGAGCGGCCCGGCTTCGGCGTCGTACCACTGACTGCCCGGGTCGGACGGACCGCCGCCGGTACTGTCCTCGTTCATGGGGGTCTCCGGGTCAGCCGGCGGCCGGCGGGGTCACCGTGAGCCGCGGCGGGGTGTGCAGGTGCTCTCCGACCCGCTTGACGAGCCGGGCCATCTCGTAGGCGATGAGGCCGATGTCGGCGCTGACCGAGCTGAGGACCGCGAGACAGGAACCGTCTCCGGCCGCGGCGACGAAGAGGAACCCGTCGTCCATCTCGACCATCGTCTGCCGGACGCCACCGGTGCCGAACTGCCGGCCCGCGCCCTTGGCGAGGCTGTGGAAGCCGGAGGCGATGGCGGCGAGGTGCTCGGCGTCCTCGCGGCTCAGGCCGCTGGAGGAGCCGACGGCCAGGCCGTCGTTGGAGAGCACCACGGTGTGGCGGACCTCGCGGACCCGCATGACGAGGTCGTCGAGGAGCCAGTCGAGTTCACCGGACCGGTGATGGGAGATCCTCTCGTGGTCGATCATGCGTCGTCTCCTTCGAAGCGGGGGGGTGTGGGGTCGATGAGGTCGTGGTGCGGTTCCTCGCGGAAATCGCCGCCGAAGCCGGTCCCGAGGGGCCGTCTGCTGCCGGGGGCGGGGCCGCCGCCGCGCTGCCAGCCGTCCCGGTAGGCCGCCATGCGGTCCCGGACCTGCTCGGGGGTGCGCGCGTTCACGCCGGGCGCCGGGGGCGCGGAGGCCGGGGCGGGGACGGGCGCCTCACGCAGCTGCGGGACGAGGTTCGCCTGCCGTACGCGGCGCGGCAGATCGCCGTCGGGGTCGGCGCCGAGGCCGCCCGGGTCTCCTTGCGGGCCGTAGGCGCCCCGGCCGAACGGCTTCGCGGGCGTATGTGCCGTGGATGCCGGGCCCCATGGCGGCGCTGACGTCGCCGGTCCCGACGAGGGGGTCGGTCCCGTGGGCGTCGGAACGATCCGCGTCGGTCCGGGCTGATGCGAGCCGGGCCGAGTCGATCCGGGCTGTACCGGTCCGGACTGCACGGTGCCGGGCTGGGTCGGTCCGGACTGCACGGATCCCAGCTGCACGGGTCCGAGCTGCACGGGTCCGATCTGCACGGGTCCGATCTGTACGGGTGCGGGCGGGGTCGATCCGGCCTGGGCCGGTCCTGCCTGTACCGGTCCGGCCGGCGACAGAACCGTCCGTGCCGGTCCGGGCGGCACTGCTCCTGGCTTTGTCGGTGTGGCCTGCCCCTCTCCGGCCTGTACCTCTCCGGCCTGTACCTCTCCGGGCTTCGTCGGTGCGGCCTGTGGCGGCACGGACGGGCCGCGTCGGCGGAGGGCGGTGACGCCTGCGGGTGGGGGGACCTCCTCCGGTCGGGCCGACAGCGCGGGGACCGCCGTCGGGCGTGACACGGGCTGCGGACGGGACTGCGGGCCGGGCGGGGGCTGCGGGGTCCGGGCGCCCGAGGCGGGGCCGAGGGGAAGGGTCGGCGCCGTCGTACGCGGTCCCTGGGGGCGGCCGAAGCGGCGGGCCTCCGCGCGCTGCGCCTCCTCGTGCTCCCGCGCGACGCGCGAGGCGTCCGCGGCCGAGCCGCCCGCGCGCGGGTCCCGGCCGTGGCGGGCGCCCGTACGGGGGTCGCCACCGCGGGCCGGGTCGGCCGGGGTGCGCCGGATCCCGGGATTCCCTGCCGGGGCGGCCACGCCCCCGGCGTCCGGCCCGGTGGCTACCGGGGTGCTGCGCCCCGGCGGCAGCGCGCCCTGGAGGAGGTCGGTCGGGAGCAGCACGACGGCCGTCGTGCCGCCGTACGGGGAGGTCCGCAGGTGGACCTTGACGTCGTGGCGGGCGGAGAGCCGGCTGACGACGAAGAGGCCGAGCCGGTCGCTGTCGAACAGGTCGAGGGCCTCGGACTGGGCGATGCGCGCGTTGGCCTCGGCGAGGGTCTCCTTGCCCATGCCGAGACCGCGGTCCTCGATCTCCAGGGCGTAGCCGTTGCCGACGGGTTCCCCGCTGACCCGCACCTTGGTGTGGGGCGGGGAGAACTGGGCGGCGTTCTCGATGAGTTCGGCGAGGAGGTGGGTCAGGTCGGCGACGGCGCCGCCGACGACGGCCGTCTCGGGCAGCCGGCGCACCTCCACGCGCGCGTAGTCCTCGATCTCGGAGACGGCCGCACGGACGACGTTGGTGAGCGGGACGGGCATGCGCCAGGCTCGGCCGGGGGCCGCGCCCGAGAGGATGATCAGGCTCTCGGCGTGGCGCCGCATACGGGTGGTGAGGTGGTCGAGGCGGAAGAGGTCGCCGAGCTCGTTGGGGTCGTCGGCGCGCCGCTCCATGCTGTCCAGGAGGTTGAGCTGGCGGTGGACGAGGACCTGGCTGCGGCGGGCGAGGTTGACGAAGACGCCGGAGATCCCGCTGGCGAGCTCGGCGCGCTCGACGGCCGCGGAGAGGGCCGCGCGGTGCACCGTGGTGAGCGCCTCTCCGACCTGGCCGATCTCGTCCTGGGAGACGGGCCCCGGCGGTGCCTCGGCCCGTACGTCGATCTCCTCGCCGGCCCGCAGGCGCCGCATGGCGGCGGGCAGTTTGCGGCGGGCGATCCCGAGGGCGGTGTTGCGGAGGCTGACGAGCTCGACGACGAGGCCGCGGCCGATGCGGACGGAGATGACGAGGGAGGCGGCGACGGCGGCGAGGCCGAGCAGGACCGCCGCGCCGCCCATGCTCAGGACTCCGCCCGCGAAGGGGTCGGCGCGGTCGGCCGCGGCCGTACGCGCCTCCGTCTCGACCGCGGTGAGTCCGCTCCGTACGGCCTTGAGGGTCTCGTCCCAGTCGGCGGACGTGACCGCCTGGGCCGCGGGACGTCCGGCCTCGGCGGTGAGGACACTGTCCTCGGCCCTGGCGAGACGTGCGTGGTCGCTGCCCGCCGCGATCCGGGCCCACTCCGCGCGCGTGGCGGCGGGGAGGTCTGCGGTGGCCGAGGCGGTGAGCGTGCGGCGGGTCTCGACGGCTCCGGCGAAGGCGCGGAGCCGGTCCGCGGTGAGCCGCCCGGTGAGGTGGGCGGAGCCGAGGAGGGCGTCCTCGCGGGCCAGCATCTCGCCCGCGCGGCCGAATTCGAGGAGCACGCGCGCGTCGGATCCCTGCTGGGTGTCCTGGATGCCGGTGAGGGCGCCGCCGACGGCGAAGCCCGCGGAGACGGCCGCGGTGTACTCCTCGTACACCTGGCCCCAGTCGGCGCGCCCGTCGACGGCGGCGGTGCGGAGCCGCGCGAGGCCCTCGACGGTGCCGACGAAGGAGCTCACCCGTGCGGGGACGTCTCCGGGCAGGTCCCCGGTGTCGCCGACGGTGTGCTCGCCGCCGAGGCGGAGGCGCCCGACGGCTGCGTCCGTGTGGCGGATCCGGTCCTTGAGCTCGGTGGACCGGGCGGCGCCGGGCGCGGCCACCTGGCGTACGGCGGCGCGCCGTTCGGCCTGGAGCGCGTCGATCGCGGCCGTCACCGGCTCGCGGATCTCGGCGTCGACGCGCTGGAGCTGTCGGAGCCTGGCGATGTCCTGGGCGGTGGTGACGGTGGCGAATCCCCACAGGGCGAGGAGCGAGACGACCGGGACCATCAGGAGCGAGACGATCTTGGCCCGGACCGTCCGGGGGCGCAGGCCGTGTCCCGTCGGGCGGGTGCGTACCGGCGAGCCGGAGCCCTGGTCGGGGGTGTGGTGCGGCCCCGGTTCCGCGGCGGGGGGCCCGGCGTGTGCGCGTCGCCCGCGCGTGGCCGCCGGCGGCGGAGCCGTCGCCTCGGCGTCCTTGGTCTTGCGGGGAGTTCGCATGGGCTCCTCGTTCCGGCTGGGTCTGTCTCTGGTGCGGTGGTGGTGCGTGGGGCGGAGTGCGTGAGCGGTGCGGGTCGTGGGGTGCGTAGGCGGTCGGCGTGGTCGGTCGAGTGCGTGAGCGGTGCGGGTCGTGGGGTGCGTAGGCGGTCGGCGTGGTCGGTCGAGTGCGTGAGCGGAGTGGGTCGGCGGAGTGGGTGTGGGGGCCGGTCAGATGCGGCGGGCCGTCTCGGCGGTGCGGAAGCCGGGGGGCGCGACGTCCACCGCCCGCTCGTCCGGTTCGGTGAGACGTTCCGCCGAGGCGTACGCGGCCCGCTCCTTGGCCGTCGGGGAGAGGGCGACGAAGGCGGAGGTGATGAACAGGTACGAGCCGAGGCCGACGGCGAGCGGGAAGATGAACTGCATGACCGTGGCGCCGGGGAGCGCGGTCGCGGAGGGCAGGACCTCGACCCGCACCGCGAACATCCCCGTGTAGTGCATGCTGCTGACGGCCGCGCCCATGACGAGCGAGGCGACGGCCACGGCCGCCGGAGCGTGGATGTTCAGCGCCGCCCACAGCGCCGCGGTGGCCGCCACGACCGCGATCACGACCGAGAGGGCGACCAGCAGCGGGTCGTACACGACCTCGCCGTGCAGCCTGAGCGCGGCCATGCCCATGTAGTGCATGCTCGCCACGCCGACGCCCGTGGTCAGTCCGCCGATCAGGAGCGAACGGACCCGGTCGCGGCCGTAGCCGACGGCGAACACCCCGACGCCGACGACGGCCATGGCGACGAGCAGGCTGAGGATGGTGAGGGGAACGTCGTAGCGGATGTCGGTCCCGGTCACGCCGAAGCCGAGCATCGCCACGAAGTGCATCGTCCAGATACCGGTGCCGATCGCGGAGGCGGCGGTGAGCAGCCAGTTCCGTCGCGAGCGGCCGGTCGCGTCGAGCGCCCGTACGGTGCAGCGCAGCCCGAGGGCGGCGCCTATGCAGGCCATCGCGTACGACAGCGCGGGTGTCAGCCAGCCGAAGGTGGCGTGGTCCAGGTGTCCCATGGCTCAGGGACGCTAGTGCGCATGCGGGGGCGCACCAGGGGCGCATTTCGAAAGCTGATGGAATATGACAGAGAGATGATCCCGAACGATCACACCGAGTTCGAACGTGCACACAGAACGTTCACACCTCCGGGTAGTGAATCATGAGCGCATGAGCGATGACCCCACGCGTGTCCGAGAGTTCTTCGGCGTTCGCGCCGCCGACTGGGACAGCCGGTTCCCCGACGACGGTCCCGCCTACGCCGCCGCCGTGCACGAGATCGGTCTGCGCCCCGGTGACGCGGTACTGGACGCGGGCTGCGGGACGGGCCGGGCACTGCCGCCGCTCCGCGCGGCCGTCGGCCCGACCGGCACCGTGCTCGGCGCCGACCTGACCCCCGAGATGCTGGCGGCGGCCGCCCGGGCGGGCCGCGGCGCCCCGGGGCAGGGATCGCGCGACACCCACGTCGACGCCTCGGACGGCGTGGACGGCACAGGGACCCTCCTGCTCGCGGACGTCGGTCGGCTCCCGGTGCGCGACGGCTCGCTGGACGCCGTCTTCGGGGCGGGGCTCGTCTCCCATCTCGCCGACCCCGTCGCCGGCCTGCGGGAACTCGCCCGTGTCGTCCGTCCCGGCGGCCGCCTCGCGCTCTTCCACCCGATCGGCCGCGCCGCCCTCGCGGCCCGGCACGGCCGACAGATCACGCCGGACGACCTCCGCGCCGAGCCCGTGCTGCGCCCCGTGCTCGCCGAGGCCGGCTGGCGGCTCGTCAGCTACGTGGACGAGGACACGCGCTACCTGGTCCTGGCGGTACGCGAAGGCTGAACCGTCCCGCGGAGCCTGCTGCCGTCCGTCACGGCAGGTCACGACCGGTCCTGATCGAAAACTGTCCCAACGCGCCCTTCTGTCACGGCACTTCGCTGTCTACGGTGGAGGTGCCGGGCAGTCGTGCCCGGGAAAGGCGGTGGGTCATGGCACGGGTGACGGAACGACTGCGCAGACTCCTCCCCTCCGCCCGGCGGGCGCCCGAGACGGCCGCGCCGGCGCCGGCGCGGCCCCGGCAGGGCCACAACCTGTTCGAGGCCGCGGCGGAGTACGTGGCCGCGAGCGCCGAGGACGACCCGGTCCGGGCGGAGGAGGCGGCGAGCCGGGTCTCCCCCGGCGCGCTCTCCTTCGGGGTCAACGAGCTGGCCTGCCGGGCACTCATCGCCCTCGCCCGGGAGCGCGACGAGTCACCGACCACCGTGGCCCGCTCGCTGCTCGGCCTCCGGAGCGAGTGACGACCGCCCGAGGAAGGCCTCCGGAAGCCTCGGGGGGCGGGGCGTCTCTCGCGGCACATCTCGCCCGCGCACCCTCGACGCGCGGGTTACTCACTGGTTAAGGTGCGCCGACGACCAGATGGGGAGGCTGCCGTGGCCGGGACGGACCCGATCGCCGAGGCGCGTGGCGGTGACGCGGACGCCGACGCCGACGCGCTGTTTGTGCTGACCGCGGCGCTGCTGACGCCGGAGCGCTTCCCGAGCGTGCTGGGTGACGACTATCCGGCGGCCTGCGCCGCGCTGGGCCTCCAGCCCTACGTGGACGGGTACGGGCTCGTGTTCGGCCAGGACGGGCTCGGGGCCCGGTGGACGGTCGTCGTCGACGACGTGTCGCTCGTCGCGGTGGCCATCTCCTCCTGGGACTGCGGCATGGCCTACGACCTCTCCCCCGACGAGAACTCGGTGGTGACGGCGCTGCCGGGCTGGCCGCTCGCCGTGGCCACCGCCGCGCCCGGCGTGCCCGCGCCGCACGACCCGGAGCCGGAGGAGGGCGATCCCGCCCCGCTGGTCCCGCCCTCCGGAGACGTGTGGGGGCCGGCCCAGCGCCGGCTCGGCGCGGACGAGGTGGCCCTCCGGTGGGCGGCCTGGCGTGCGCAGGTGGGCGACGACGGCCAGGACGGCGGGGCGCCCGAACCGAAGACGGGAGCACCGCAGGCGGCGGCCGTCGCCTCCGCGCCCGACCCGTACGACGGCGTGCGCAAGGCACTCGACGAGCTCCGCGGCTATCTGGCGGAGGCCCCTCCGGTGGGGCGGGTGCGGTCCGTGCCGACGGCGGAGGGCGATGCCCGCCTGCTGCGCGCCGACGGTCCCGGTTGGTCGTTCGTGGCCCGGACCGACGACATGGCGTTCGTGCTCCTCGACGAGCTGCCGCGCGAGGTGCTGCCGGTGGCCCCGGGCCCGAGGCTGCCGGCGCTCCTCGCGGGGCTCGACGCACTGGCCGTCCGCACCGCCTGACGGGGGTGCGCGGTCAGACCTGCACCAGGGGGCGGTGCGGCCCCTCCGGGAGTTCGGCGCGGATCGTGTCGCCGGGGCGCACCTCGCCGCCGGTGAGGACGATGCCCATGATGCCCGCCTTGCGGACGATCTCGCCGTTCTCGTCGCGGCCGAGGACCTGCTTGAGCAGGCCGTGCCGGAAGTTGTCGATCTGCGCGCAGGGGTTGCGCAGCCCGGTGACCTCGACGACGGCCTCGGCGCCCAGGTGGAGACGGGTGCCGGTGGGCAGGCCGAGGAGGTCGATCCCGCGGGTCGTGACGTTCTCGCCGAGGTCGCCCGGGGCGACCTCGAAGCCGGCGCCCGCCACGTCCTCGAAGAGCTCGGCGTGGATCAGGTGCACCTGCCGGAGGTTCGGCCGGGTCGGGTCCTGGGCGACGCGCGAGCGGTGCTTGACGGTCACTCCCGCGTGGACGTCGCCCTCCACCCCGAGGCCCGCGAGAAGCGTGATGGCCTCACGGTTGGGCTTGGTGAACGAGTACGTGCCGTTGCTGCTGACCGTCTGGACGGTGCCGCTGCTCATGCCGGGGAGCTCCCCTTCTCCGCTGCCGACCGGTCGTCGTGGGTGCGGGAATACACCTCACCCGACCCCGGACCGATGATCACACCGCGCGTGATCACCTCCGACCCTACTCGGCGCCTATCCGGCGCCCTCGGTCCGCTCCGTGCGCAGGGGCTCGCCGACCTCGTGCAGATGGCCGAGGGCCTGGCGGTACGACTCCACGAAACCGGTCTCGGTGTACGGCACGCCCAGCGCGGCGCAGTGGGCGCGGACTGCGGGCTGGGCGAGCCGGAGGTTGGGGCGCGGCATGCTCGGGAAGAGGTGGTGCTCGACCTGGTAGTTGAGTCCGCCGAGGAACCAGTCGGTGAGGACGCCGCCGCGGATGTTGCGCGAGGTGAGCACCTGGCGGCGGAGGTGGCCCCAGCTGTCGCCGTCGGCGTGCTCGTCCGGGCGCTCCATGCCCTTGTGGTTGGGGGCGAAGGCCATGCCGAGGTGGACGCCGAACAGCATCTGGTGGAGGAGGGCGAAGGCCAGGGCCTGGAGCGGGGTGAGGAGGGTGAGGAGCAGGGTCGCGTAGCCGGCGAAGTGGGCGAGGAGCAGGGCCCCCTCGACGAGCCGCTCGCGCCGGGTGCGGCAGGGGCCGTCCTTCGCGAGCAGGGCCCTGACCCCGTACACCTTGAGAGCGATGCCCTCCAGGGTCGTCAGCGGGAAGAACAGCCAGGCCTGGTGGCGGGTGAGGAAGCCGCGCAGGCCGGTGCGGCCGGTGGTCTGGTGCTCGGCGAAGACAAGAATGTCCGCGGCGACGTCCGGGTCCTTGTCGAGGTGGTTGGGGTTCGCGTGGTGGCGGTTGTGCTTGTCGTTCCACCATTCCCGGCTCATGCCGAGGAGCAGGTTGGCGTGGGCGAGCTGGACGGCGCGGCTCGCCTTCCGGTCGGTGGTGATCTGGGCATGGCCGGCGTCGTGGGCGACGAAGGCGACGCGGGCGGAGAGGAGTGCGAGGGGGACGGCGAGCAGGAGGGCCCACCAGGAGGGGCCGGTCAGGGCGAGTCCGGCCACGACGGCGGCGATGCCCAGGAGGTTGACGACGATGCCCCGTGCGTACCAGCCGGGGCGGTGTTCCAGGAGGCCCTGTTCCCTGACCGTCCGCAGGAGCGGGGTGAACTCGCTGCCGCCCCTGGCGCGGACGGGTGCCTCGGCGGGCGCCGCGGCTGGGGCGGGCGCCGGGGGCAGGACGGTGGCCTGGGACATGGCGGGCTCCTGTTTCTGTGCGTCGGGTGCGATCGGATCGGTGGGCGCCTCCGTCGAAACTACGGATCGGTGATCGACCGGGGCCATGGCGTCACCACCCGTCCGGGACAGGGGGCGCGCAGGGGGCCGGGGGTGGGGGCAGCCCCACCTCTCGGCGCGATCGGGGCGAACGTGGCGCACGTCACACTCGTGGCGCGCGCCTCGCGGTGATCATCTGAGGTAACCTCGGCCGCTCCGTCGCCCGGTAGTCAAATTTGAGGAACGCATTGTCGCTGTCGTACGGATCCGATGATTCCGCCCGCGAACCCACCGATTTCTCCGCTTTCACCGCCGTCTTCCTGCCCGCCGATCCGCCCCGTGCGGGACAGATCGCCTTCTGGCCCCCGGACGACGAGGCGCTGCCGGACAGCGTCCCCGCGAACACCGAGCTCACGGTCGTGGACGGCGAGAGCCTCCGGCCCGTGACCGTCCCCGCGCACGCCCTGTCCGTGCGGGACGCCCTGCCGCTGCTCACCCGGGCCCGGTTCGCGGACGCCGCGTCACCCGCCGCCGCGTTCTGGGGCGCCGCGTCCCTGCTCGCCCTGGACCTCGTCGCACGCGGACTGCTGCTCCCTGGTCTGACGCCCGCCGAGCACGACGCCTGGCGGGCCGGACCGCTCGGCCCCGAGGAACTGGCGCACCTGCGCACCCTCGCCGCCTCGATGCCGCCGAGCGCCCACGCCGTACCCCTGTCCGGCGAGCCGCCGCTGCTGCCCGAACCCGAGGCGCTGCTGCGCGCGTTCGCCGACGCGGTCGCGGACTCGCTGCCGCGGACCCCGGCCGCCTCCCTCGCTGCGGGCGGCACCGCCTTCGCGGTCGACACGCCGCAGTCGATCCCCGAGCAGCGTGCCTGGGCCGCCGACGTGGCGGCGGGGCACGACGCGGGCGTACGGCTGTCGCTCCGCCTCGAACTCCCCGGCTTCACCTCCGAGGCGAGTGAGGCGCCCGCCTTCCGCGCGGTGCTCCAGCTGCACGGTGTCGCCGACCCGACGCTGGTCGCGGACGCCGCCGAGGTGTGGGCGGGATCCGGACCGACGGCCGGCGCGTTCGGCCCCCGGGCCCGGATCGACGCGCTCCTCGCGCTGCGGCGCGCCTCCCGTGCCTGGCCTCCCCTGGCCCCGCTGCTCACCGCGGCCGTACCGGACACCGTCGAACTCGCCGACGAGGAGGTCACCGAGCTCCTGGGCCCGGCGGCCCGGGCCCTGGCGGCGACCGGCGTCCAGGTCCACTGGCCGCGCGAGCTCACCGACCGCCTCACCGCCCAGGCGGTGATCGGCCCTTCGGGCGGCGCGGCCGAGGCGGGCGGCACGGGGTACGGAGCCGGCGACACGCCGCCCGCGGGCCACGGCGCTCCGGACGGGGACGACTCCGGCACGCCGGACGGCTCGCAGGGTCCCGTCGGCGGTGCGCTGCCCTCCTTCCTCTCCGCCGACGCCCTGCTCGCCTTCAACTGGCGCTTCGCGGTGGGCGGGCACGAGCTGACGCGGGCCGAGCTCGACCGGCTCGCCGAGGCCGGGCGTCCCCTCGTCCGGCTGCGGGACCGCTGGGTCCTCGTCGACCCGGCCGAGGTGCTCCGCGCCCGCTCCCAGCAGGACCGCAAGGTCACGCCGGTCGACGCCCTCGCAGCGGTCCTCACCGGCACGACCGAGATGGACGGCCGCCGCGTCGAGGTCGCGGCGTCCGGCTGGCTGGAGCGGCTGCGCGAGCGGCTCGCCGACCCCGAGGGCGGCCGCCCGGAGGTCGCGCAGCCCACCGCCCTCGCCGCGACCCTGCGCGACTACCAGCTGCGAGGGCTCGACTGGCTCCACCGGATGACCTCGCTCGGTCTCGGCGGCTGTCTCGCCGACGACATGGGCCTCGGCAAGACGATCACGGTCATCGCGCTCCATCTCCACCGGCAGACCGACCCGGCCTCCGCCGGACCCACGCTGGTCGTCTGCCCGACCTCGCTGATGGGCAACTGGCAGCGGGAGATCGAGAAGTTCGCGCCCGGCACCCGGGTCCGCCGCTTCCACGGCGCCGCGCGCGACCTGGACGGCGTCGCCGACGGCGACGTCGTCCTCACCACGTACGGCACGATGCGCCTCGACACCGAGCGGATCGCCGCCCGGAGCTGGGGACTCGTCGTCGCGGACGAGGCCCAGCACGTCAAGAACCCGTACTCGGCGACCGCGCGTGCGCTGCGGACGATCGGGGCACGCGCGCGCGTGGCGCTGTCCGGCACCCCGGTGGAGAACAACCTCTCCGAGCTGTGGGCGATCCTCGACTGGACGACCCCTGGCCTGCTCGGCAGCCTCGGGGCCTTCCGTACGCGCTTCGCCGCCGCCGTCGAGGGCGGCGGGGACCCGGCCGCCGCCGAGCGGCTCGGCGCGCTGGTCCGCCCGTTCCTGCTGCGCCGCCGGAAGTCGGACCCGGGCATCGCGCCCGAACTGCCGCCGAAGACGGAGACCGACCGGGCCGTCTCCCTGACGCCGGAACAGGCCGGTCTGTACGAGGCGGTGGTGCGCGAGACCCTGGAGACGATCGCCGTCGCCGAGGGCATGGAGCGCCGCGGGCTCGTCGTGAAGCTGCTGACCGGCCTCAAGCAGATCTGCAACCACCCGGCCCAGTACCTCAAGGAGGACCGGCCGAGGATCGAGGGCCGCTCCGGCAAGCTGGAGCTGCTGGACGAACTCCTCGACACGATCCTCGCCGAGGGCGCGAGCACCCTGGTCTTCACCCAGTACGTGGGGATGGCCCGGCTCCTGGAGACGCACCTCGCGGCGCGCGGCGTGCGGACCCAGTTCCTGCACGGCGGCACGCCGGTCGCCGAGCGCGAGGCGATGGTGGCGCGCTTCCAGGACGGCGAGGTGCCCGTCTTCCTGCTCTCCCTGAAGGCCGCCGGGACCGGGCTCAACCTGACCCGGGCCGAGCACGTCGTGCACTACGACCGGTGGTGGAACCCCGCCGTCGAGGCACAGGCCACCGACCGCGCCTACCGGATCGGGCAGGGCCGGCCGGTGCAGGTGCACCGGCTGATCGCCGAGGGCACGATCGAGGACCGGATCGCCACCATGCTCGACCGCAAGCGGGAACTGGCGGACTCCGTCCTCGGGACGGGCGGCGACACCCCGCCGGAGCTGACCGAACTGACCGACGCGGAGCTGGCGGAGCTCGTGCGGCTGCGAGGGGACGGACGATGAGCGGACACGAGAACGGGCACGGCGACGAGCGGACCTTCGCGGCGCTCCCGCCCGCGAAGGGCGGGGCGTTCGCCAGGACCTGGTGGGGCCGGGCGTGGCTCAGGGCGCTGGAGGACACGGCGCTCGACAACCAGCAGCTCAAGGACGGGCGCAGGCACGCGCGCGCGGGCGCGGTGGGGGCCGTGTCGGTGCGCCCCGGCCGGATCACGGCGCTCGTCAAGGACCGTGACGGCACCGCGCACCGCAGCGACGTGCTGGTGCGGGAGTTCACGGAGGAGGAGTGGGAGCGGCTGCTCGACCTGGCCGTGGACAGTGCGGGGCACATCGCGGCGCTCCTCGAACGGGAGATGCCGCCGCACCTGGTGGAGGACGCGGCGGAGGCGGGGCTCGACCTGCTGCCGGGGATCGGCGACCTCGATCCGGAGTGCGGCTGCGAGGCGTGGGACCACTGCGCTCACACGTCGGCGCTCTGCTACCAGGTGGCACGCCTGCTCGACGAGGACCCGTTCGTCCTGCTGCTGATGCGGGGGCGCGGGGAGCGGACGCTCCTCGACCAGCTGCAGGCACGCAGCGCCCGTCGGGCCGCGGCGCCCTCGGTGGGCGGCGCGAAGGACGGACCCGGCGCAGGGGACGGCGACCCGGTGGAAGGTGCCGGAGGCATGCCGGGCGTCCCGGCGGCCGAGGCGTTCGCGGCCCGGGACATCCTGCCGCCCCTGCCGGCCCCGCCGCGGGCCCTCCCGGCGCCGGGCGAGCCGCTCTCGCTCGACAGCGACACGGATCCGGAGCCGGGCGTCGACCCGACCGCGCTCGAGTTCCTCGCCGCGGACGCGGCGGCCCGGGCGCACCGGATGCTCGTCGCGGCCCTCGGGGGCGGCGAACCGGAGCAGCCGGAGCGGGCGCTGACGGTCGCGCAGGACGCGGCACGCCTCGCCGCGGGTTCCCCCGCCTCCTGGATCACCGCCCGGCTCGCCGCCGGGTCGGGCCGGACGCGGGCGGAGCTGGACGCGGCCACGCGCGCGTGGCGGCTCGGCGGCGGCCCCGCCCTCGCCGTGCTGGAGGAGGAGTGGGCGCCGGACGCCGAGGCCCTCACCCGGGCCGAGGCGCGGCTCGCCGAGTCCTGGGAGGACGGCGAGCGGCCGGTGCTCCGGCGGACGGCCGGCGCGCGCTGGACGGTGGTGGGCGCGGAGGCGCAGTTGCGTCTCGGTGCGGACGGCCGCTGGTGGCCGTACCTCAAAGCGGCGGGCCGCTGGTCCCCGGCGGGCCCGGCCGACCGCGATCCGGCGTCGGCCCTGGCCACGGCCCTCGCGGCCGACGCCACGGGAGGGGGCGGCGGCGCGGGAGCGGCCGACGCTACCGGAGGAGGCCGGTGAGCTTCCCGCCGGTGGCGGACGGGGCGGCCAGGCTGCAGGCGACGGTGTCGGAGCCGAGCAGGTAGCTGTTGCGGTAGGGGTACTGGACGAAGGTCGTCCAGCGGGTGCCGAGCGGCTGCCGGGCGGCCTTGTCGCGGAGGGGTGCGCGGCAGAGTTCCGTGGCCGCCGCGCGTACCTCCGCGTCGTCGGCGTACGTGCCGGTCAGGCGCGGCCGGGTGACGAGCTCGGCGTCGTGCGGCGTGTC
This sequence comes from Streptomyces sp. NPDC015130, assembly GCF_043080005.1. Lineage (NCBI taxonomy): Bacteria > Bacillati > Actinomycetota > Actinomycetes > Kitasatosporales > Streptomycetaceae > Streptomyces > Streptomyces sp. NPDC015130. The sequence continues at coordinate 39,454 of NZ_JBIBVC010000021.1, forward strand.
GCAGTCTCGGCGGAGTGCCGTGCCCGGCGTGGCGCGGTCGATGTCGAAGCAGTCCCCCACCCGCAGGGCCTCGAAGGAGACGGGCCTGGCGGGGGAACGTGTCGACGGCGGGGCCGTGGGAGGGGACGGCTCGGTCGTCGGCGCGGTGCTCGCGGTGCGCGAGGACTCCGGGGAGGTGCTGCTCTCCTGCGGGCCGTGGCGCCGGCCGGGGGCCGTGTGCGTCGGCGTGTCGGCCACGGGGCCGCGCGTCGCGGGCGGGCCGGACGAAGGCGTGCCGGACGTCGGCGCGCCGCGGCTGGGAGTGGCGGGTGCGGCGGCGTCCTCGTCGGCGGTGACGACCGGCGACGGGCCGGCCACCGGGCCGCCGCCGTCGGCCCCTCCTTCGAACTCGTCCCCGCCGCCGACGGTCATGACCCCGCCCACGACCACCGCGGCCAGGAAGAGCGGGACGAGCGGCACACCGAACCAGCGGGCGTGCCGCGCGGCCGGTCCCGGCCGGGCCGCGCCGAGGCGTACGACACGCGACCACGCCGGAGCGGTGGGCCGCTCGCTGGAATCGGTGTCCGTGGAGAAGGGCTCGGTGGAACCGGCGTCCGTGGAGAACGGCTCGGTGGAACCGGCCTCGGTGGAGAAGGGCCGGGTGGAGTGCGGCTCGGTGGAGTGCGGCTCGGTGGAGTGCGGCTCGGTGGACCTGGGCTCGGCCGAGGGTTGCTCGGCGGGTCGGCGGTCCGGCGGTGGAGGGGTGGTCGGCTGGTGCGGCACAGTCACCAGGGTTGCCTGTCGGCGGCCGTGATGCGAGTGATCAGGGGCCGTCGAGTACGGCCTGTACAGAATCGTGACCATGATCGAGCACCCCTGGGGGCATCTTGTCCGATGATCACCAGAATGCCCCCCGCCCCTGCCGGGGCGCCGTCGCGGCGCCCCGGGGACTCGCCCCTTACAGACCGAGCTGGCGCTCCGCGCCCTCGACGGTCTGGGCGAGCAGTACGGCGATGGTCATCGGGCCGACGCCGCCGGGGACCGGGGTGATGAGGGAGGCACGCTCGGCGGCGGAGGCGAAGTCGACGTCGCCGATGTTGCCCGGGTTGTAGCCGGCGTCGACGACGACGGCGCCGGGCTTGATGTCCTCGCCCTTGATGAAGTTCGGCTTGCCGACGGCCGCCACCAGGATGTCGGCCTCCCGCATGACGGAGGAGAGGTCCTCGGTACGGGAGTGGCAGTAGGTGACGGTGGCGTCGCGGCCCAGGAGGAGCAGGCCGGCCGGCTTGCCGAGGATGGCGCTGCGCCCCACGACGACGGCCCGCTTGCCGCTCAGCTCGACGTCGTAGGCGTCGAGGAGGCGCATGATGCCGCCCGGCGTGCAGGAGACGAAGCCGGGAAGGCCGAAGCCCATGGCGGCGAAGGAGGCCATGGTGACACCGTCGACGTCCTTCTCCGGGGCGATCGCCTCGAAGGCGGCGCGCTCGTCGATGTGCGGGCCGACCGGGTGCTGGAGGAGGATGCCGTGGACCTCGGGGTCCTCCGACAGCGCGGTGATCGCGGCGACGAGCTCCTCGGTCGTCGTGGAGGCGGGCAGTTCGACGTGCTTGGAGCGGATCCCGGCCTTCGCGCAGCGGTTCTGCTTCATCTTCACGTACGTGACGGAGGCCGGGTCGGCCCCGACCAGGACGGTCGCGAGACACGGCGTGACGCCGGTGCGGCGGGTGATCTCGGCGGCGCGCGCGGCGGTCTCCTCGACCGTACGGCGGGCGAGGGCGGTGCCGTCCATGAGCGTGGCGGTGCTGGTGGACATGGTGACTCCTGGGCGTCGGAACTGAGGGGTGGTTCGCCCAGGCGCACGGCATCGTCACGGGCGCACCGCTCGGGTGCGCTCCGCCCGGGCCGCTCCCCGGTGGTGATCCACCTCAAGCGCCAGTCACGGCCCGGGCCCACTCTACGTGCTCGGTCTCAGGGGGCCGGCACCGGCTGCTCCGGTGCGAGCGAGTTGCCCGCCGGGATGTCGCCGCAGTCGGACGGAGCCGGCCTGCCCGCGAACCGGTCGTCGAGCCAGTCGATCGCGAGCGGCGCCCAGACGAGGGGCACGCCGTTGTGGCTGAGCAGGTTGAACTGCCGGTACGCGATCGAGTCGTTGCCGGTGGCGCAGTACTGCCTGGCCAGGGCCCGGACGTCCCCGGCGACCATGACCGCGTCGCCGGTGCCGATGCCCGGCGGGTTGCCGAAGGTCCCCTCCAGCACGCCGCCGTTGCCCTGGGCGATGAACCCGGGGACGGTCGGGGTGGCGGCCGAGCCGAGGTTGATCCTGTTGACCGCCTCGACGAACCCGGGCACCGAGTTCGCGTCGGCGTGCTGCGGCTTCGCCATCTTCTTCCAGGTCAGCCCGGGGTAGTGGCCGAGCGCGTCGAGGATCGAACCGTGCTCCAGCTCCTCGTACACCTGCTTGCCGTAGTCGTTCAGGTACTGCTTCAGGTCGATGTCGTAGGAGCGGGAGACACCGATGAGCGCCATGGGGATGACGCCGGACCAGACGAGGGACCCGTCCACGTACTTCAGGTTGTGCGCCGGGGCCACGAGGAGGCCGCCCTCGGCGAAGCCGACGAGCCGCCGGTTCACGTCCGGCGCGTAGGCCGGTGCCATCGCGGCCGCCCAGTTCGTGGCGATCGCGCCGCCCGAGTAGCCCATGAGACCGAACCTGGTGTCGGCGCTCAGGCCCGTCTCCCCCGACCGGGTCGCGGCGCGGATCGAGTCCAGGGTGTTGGTCCCGTACTCGGGGCCCGCGGCGAAGTTCGCCCGCTGCCCCTGGGTGTCGGGGATGACGAGCGTGTAGCCCTTCGCGAGCAGCGGCGCCATGAACAGGGCCTCGGCGTTCGGGATGACGCCGCCGAGGGAGACGTTGCCGGCGACGGCGCGGGACGGTCCGTCCTCCGGGTTCAGCGAGTCGTAGAACGACTGGTAGGAGACGGCCTTGCCGCCGTCGCCCGTGAGGCTGCGCACCACCGTGGTCACGTTGGCCGAGGGGCGGCCCTGGGCGTCGGTGGTGCGGTAGAGCAGCTGGATCGCCTTCAGCGGCGTGGCGATGCCGACGAGGTGGTACTGGAGCGTCCGCGTCTTCAGCACGGTGCCCGGCGCGAACGACGACAGGGGCTCGCTGCCGTCGTAGGCGTAGAAGGGGTCCGCGGCGGCGGGCGTGGCCCCGGCCGTGGTCGTCGCCTGCGCGGTTCCGGTGACGGCCCCGGTGGCGGTGGTCGCCGTGGCCGGTGCGGCGGCGGTGAGACCCGCCGTCGCGATGGCCGCGGTGACGGCGAGCAGCCGAACTCCTTGCTTGGACATGATTCCCCCGGTTCGTGGAGCGAGATCACGATGAGCGTGCGGCGCGCTGGGCGGACAGCGCGGTGGACGCCTGGTGGACGCGCGGTGGGACGGCGTTGCGGGTACGTGTGGCGGTCCAGGAAATGGCGTGTTACCAACTGGTAGGTAATATCCCGGAAACCATCATGGCGGCGGCGCGGCGCGCTGTCCCCGGGGCGAACCACAGAGATTCGTGAGGTGGATTGTGACCGCGTCCAACGCCACGGAGCCCGACCCCGCACCGCGGCTGGGCGGCATCCCGGTCCACAAGCGGCTCCTCGACGCCGCTCCCTCCCTGGCGCCGGCGGTGATGGCCCGGCTCGTCGAGCAGCTTCCCGCGTACGGAGCGCTCCCGTCGGAACAGCTCCGCGGCGACACCGCGCAGGCGGTGGACCACGGCATTCGCACCTTCATCGAGGTGCTGCGCACCGGCGAGGCGCCGCGCGAGGCGGAGTTGGCGAACATCCGCGAGTCGTCGGCCCGCCGCGCCGACGAGGGCATCCCGCTGGAGGCCGTCGTCGGTGCCTACCACTTCGGCGCGGAGGCCTGCGTGGCCCAGGTGCTGTCGGCGGCCGAGCCGGGAGACCTGTCGGACGTACTGCTCGTCCAGCGTCAACTGCTGGGCTTCCTCAGGCTGGTGAGCTGTGCGGTCGCGGCCGGATATGTACAGGAGCGGCAGGCGGCGCTCGGCGACGAGCAGGTCGCCCGGCAGTCGCTGCTGTCGCAGCTCCTGGAGGGCGGCGACCCGCGTGCCGCGGCCGGCCGCGCCGGCATCCCGCTGCCGCCCCGCTATCTGGTCCTGGGCATCACGATGGGGCCGCACCCGGACGAGCTGCTCCCCGACGTGAACCGCTCCGTCGCCGTACGCCGCAAACTCCGGCGACTGCGCAACGAGTTGCAGCGCCGGACGCCGGGCGTCCCGCTGGCCGTGCTGTCGGGAGACGGCGGACTGGCGCTCGTCCCCGACGAGACACCGGCGGGCGAGTTGGACCGCGCGGACCGGGACCGGCTCACCCGGCTGGTCGAGGACCTCAGCCGGATGTGCGGGGCCGAACTGCTCGTGGCGGCGGCGGCCGCCGCACCGGAGGGCGTCGCGGACGCGGCCCGACTCGTGGGCGAGGTGCGGCAGGTGGCGAAGGCGTCGGGGCGGGGCCCCGGTCTGTACGTGCTCGACGACGTGCTGCTGGAGTACCAGTTGAGCCGCCCGAGCCCGGCCAGCAAGGCGCTCGCGGCCCTGCTCGCTCCGCTGGCCGCGCGCCCGGAACTGCTCGACACGCTGCGCACCTTCCTCGCCTGCGGCATCGACCGGCGCCAGGCCGCCGCGCGGCTCCAGGTCCACCCCAACACGGTGGACTACCGGTTGCGCAGCGCCACGAAGCTCACCGGCCTGGACGCCGCGCGGGGGGCCGACCAACTGACGCTGCGCGCCGCGCTGGCCGCCCACGACGCCGTACGGCAGGACGAGGCCGACACCGGCCGACGGTCGGCCTGACCTCGATCATCGTTGCGCGGGAAGGGGTATGACGGCTCGTCACTCCGGGGGCGGGAGGAGGTCTCCGCGCAGCCGGCGGGTGCGGAGCACCAGCTCCAGTTCGAAGCGCAGGTCCGGGTCGTCCAGGTCGTCGCCCCACAACTCCCGGAGCTGGCGCAGCCGGTAGCGCACGGTCTGCGGGTGGACGCCGAGCCGGGCGGCCACCTCCGGGGCGCCGCCCCGGGTCTCCAACCAGGCCAGCAGCGTCTCCGCCAGGCGGTGGGCGTGGGCAGGCCCGCCGGACTCGTCGAGCGCCGCCAGCCGCCGCCGTGCCAGGTCGTCGATCAACTCGCCCGCGGGCAGCAGCACCAGGGCCTCGGCGTGCTCGGCGCAGTGCAGGAGCCGCCCGCGCGGCAGGACGCCCTGCTCGATCATCCCGACGGCGGCCTCGGCCCAGCGCAGTGAGGTGGCGGCCTCGGCGACGGGAACCGACGGGCCGAGCGCGCCCGACCAGCCGGCGACCGCCCGGTGCAGCAACTCCACGCGTCCGGGGGCGTCCATGTCCGGTACGACCAGCCGTGGCCGCTCGCCCTCCATGTCGAGCAGCACCTCGTCGCCCACGGCCGGGGCGACGGCTTCCTCGGCGGGCCGGAGCAGCACCGCCACCGCCACCTTCTCCGGGAGCTGCCAGCCCAGATGGGCCGCGCGGTCGGCGAGTTGGGCGGACGGGTCGGAGCGGTGCTCGGAGAGCATGAGGTCGACGAGGAGCCGTTGCAGGCGCAGTCTCTCCCCGGCCTGGCGGGCGACGGCCTCGGCGTAGCCGCGTACCGACTGGGCGACCATCACGTCGAGGTACTCGAAGGCGGACTCGGCGAGTTCGTACATGGCGGAGGGCGGGATGTCGACCTGCTGGCCGACCTCCGCCATGCGCCGCCAGGACAGGCGCACGCCCAGCCGGTAGATCTCCTGCAGCGAGTCCAGGCTGCGCCCCTGCGAGACCTCGCCGCGGCCGAAGTCCTGGAACAGCTCGGACAGGGCCATCGGCCGGTCCGAGCCCGTGGTCATCTGCTCCACGAAGAGCTCCAGGGCGTGCCGGATGGCCACCAGCGCCTTCGGTTCTCCGGACTCGTCGGGGATGAGCACGAGCCCCGGATGTTCCCGCCTGATCTCGGCGAGGATGTCCTGGGCCAGTTCGGGGACCTCCGCCAGGGCGCGGTCGGCGAACAGCTTGATCCGTTCCCGTGGCACGTCGTGCCACGCTGACGAGGCTTGCACAGCGCCGCTCCTGGATGTCCGGTCCCCACGGGCTCGATCGGTCGCCCTGACAGGCACAAACTAGCCCGCACCGGAGCCCGACGAGGCGGAAGGCCCCTGGGCGGGCGGGTCGGGGAATGTGACGAGCGGCACGTTCTGCGGCTCGGGCGTGGCTTCGAGGGCGGCGACGATCCCGAAGGCGGCACCCGTGGCCAGTACGGCGGCGGCGACGCAGGTCAGGAGGACGGCGAGCAGTCTGGACATGAGGATGATCGGCCTCTCAGTCGATGAGGTCTGTCACCCAGCGCGCCGGCCCGGTCCGGCGCGGTCAGTATGCGAGGCACATTGACAGGTGGTCAAGCTCCACCTAATTTCGCCCTGCACAGCAGTTACTCCCGGGTAAGACGTCCATCGCCCCGGCCGGCTGTGATCCGCGCGGCCTTCCGTGCGGCCCCGACCTCTCACGTATCGCGTCCGTATCGGAGTACCCGCATGCGTCGCTCAGTCTCGCCTTTCTCCCTGATCCTGCTGGGTACCGGTGTCTTCCTGCTGGTGCTCACCCAACTGCTCGCCTGGTACGTGGAGCCGCGTGCCAAACGGACGCCGACCGACACGCTCTCCACGACCGTCTTCGAGGGTCAGGGCAGCTATTTCGACACCGGGACCGTCTCCACGGTGGACGACCAGAAGCTCACCGTCACCCGCAAGGTGGTGGGGGACGTCGCCGGCAGCGAGCGCAGCGGGAACGCGGTCTGGGACGTCTCGACCCAGATCGACACGCCGAAGACGCTGCCGCTGGCCGACCCGCGGAAGTCCCTGCAGTGGACCACCGAACGCTGGGTGACCGACCGCCGGACGAACCGTCCGGTGCACTGCTGCGACGAGAAGCCCTCGTTCGAGGGCGAGGCCTACCTGAAGTTCCCGTTCGACGTCGAGAAGCGCACCTACACCTGGTGGGACAGCAGCCTGGGTGCCACGGTGCCGTTGAAGTTCGACCAGGTCACCCGGGTCGAGGGGCACGAGGGCTACCGCTTCGTCGGCTCCGTCGAGGCCACCGCCACGGGCACGCGTCTGGTGCCCGCCGTGCTGGTCGGGAGCAAGCAGCCGGGCCAGGTGGCGGCCGAGGAGTGGTACGCGAACGCGCGGATCGAGCTGACCGTGGACCCGCGCACGGGCCGGATCATGAACGCGCTCATCGCGCCGACGAAGACGCTGCGGGCCCCGGGTTCGCAGAAGGACGCGGTCACCCTGCTGGCCAGCGAGGGGCTGCGGTTCACCGACGCGACCCGGCGTGAGCAGGTGAAGCTGGCCGAGGCGGACAGCAGCCGGCTGAAGCTCCTGGGCGAGACCGCGCCCCTGGGCGGCGGGGTCGTCGGCGGTCTGCTGATCATCGTCGGCGCCGTGCTGACGCTGCGGGGCGGCCGACGGCCGCAACACTCACCGGAGTGAGGAAACGGCGCTGCGAAACGGATCGAATTTATCAGCAGCGTGAGTAGCTGGAACGAATGCTTGAACGAACACTGACGTTACCGCTTAGTAAGGCGTCAGTGCTTCCTGTGGACGGGTCTCCCACCCCAGGAGACCCGACATATCCGCAGCACCCCTCAGCACCTTCACCACCCGCACCACCCGCACCACCCGTGACCACCGCAGCACCGAGCCAGCCCAGCGCTTCATCCCCGGAAGCCCGGCACCACCCTCACCCGCCTGCCTCTCGCAGCCGCCGAGTTGGAGCACCTCTATGCCCCAGCGCGCGTCCGCCCTGGCCCCCGGCCAGAAGGACCCTCTTTCCGTCCCCGCCCAAGCCCGTACCGGCGACCGCGTCGCCGACCCGCTCACCGCGGACCCGCACCTCGCGTCCTCCGCGACGCCCCTGCCGCACCGGATCACCTTCCTCGCCCGCCGCGACCTGGCCAACCGGGCCGCCGGCGGCTCGGAACTGCTCATCGACCGGATCGCCGACGGTCTGACCGCCGACGGCCATGACGTCACCCTCGTGTGCGGCGGCCCGCCCGCGGCCCGCGACTACCGGGTGGTGTCGGCGGGAGGCGACGCCGGGCACTTCCTGCGCGCCAAGGCGACCTTCGCCCGCGAGGTCGGCGACTGCGACCTGCTGGTCGAAGTCTGCAACGGCATGCCGTACCTGGCACCGCTGTGGCACCGCGGACCGACGTTGTGCCTGGTCAACCACGTACACACGGACCTCTGGCAGATGCGCTACCCGGGCCCCGCGGCCCGGCTGGGCCGTCGGCTGGAGCACTGGGCGCTGGCCGGCACCCACCGAGACAACCTGATGGTGGCCGTCTCCGAGTCGACCGCCGCGGAGCTGCGCGGCATCGGCGTCGCGGCGGACCGCATCCGGATCGTCAACAACGGCGTCGAGGAGCCCGGCCCCCTGCTGCCCGAGGCGAAGGAACCGCTGTTCCTGGCCGTCGGCCGGCTCGTGGAGTACAAGCGGATCGATCTGCTCCTCAGGCTCTGGGAACGGGTCCGCCCCGTCACCGGAGGCCGGCTCGTCATCGTCGGCGACGGCCCCGAGCGGGAGCGCCTCGAAGCCATGGCCGGCCCCTCCGTGACCTTCGCCGGCCGGGTCTCGGACGCCGAGAAGCACCGCCTGATGTGCGAGGCGTGGCTCCTCCTGCACCCCTCCCTCGTCGAGGGCTGGGGACTTGTCGTCACCGAGGCAGCCGCCCGGGCCACGCCCGCGATCGGCTTCGACATCCCCGGTCTGTGCGACTCCGTCGAGGACGGGGTGACCGGGGTGCTCGCCAAGGGCGAGAGCTCCTTCGCGGCCGCGTGGTGCGCCCTGACCCTCAGTGCCGAACGGCGCGCGGCCATGGGCCGTGCCGCCGCGCAGCGCGCGAAGCGGTTCCGCTGGAGCGCGACGGTCCGTCAGTTCCAGGCGGTCGCCGCCGAGGCCACGGCGCGGGCCGTGGCCCGTGGAGGCGGCGGGAGCCGCCGTGCCTGAGACCACCGAACGCCCCTTCAAGGACCCGTCGTTGAAGCGCTCGACCGCCCTCTTCCGGGCGTTCATGCGCGAACAGCACGACCCGGCACGGTGCTACACGCTGCTGGCCCGCGACTCGGTCGCGCAGGTCGCACGCCATGTCGACCTGCCCGGCAAGATCGTCGTCGACGTCGGCGGCGGCAGCGGCCACTTCACCGAGGAGTTCCGTCGCCGCGGCGCGGAGTGCTACCTCTTCGAGCCCGACCCGCGGGAGCTCGGCGCCCGCGGCCCGGTCAGCGAGGACGCGGTGCTCGCCGACGGGTACCTGCTGCCGCTCGCCGACGGGGCGGCGGACGTGTGCTTCTCGTCCAACGTCCTGGAGCACGTGTCGGACCCGCAGACCTTCATCAGCGAGATGGCGCGGGTCACCCGCCCCGGTGGGCTGATCTACCTGTCGTTCACCAACTGGCTCTCCCCCTGGGGCGGTCACGAGACCGCGCCGTGGCACTACCTCGGTGCCGACCGGGCCCGGCGGCGCTACGAGCGGCGCACCGGCCGCGCGGCCAAGCACACGCTCGGCGAGAACCTCTTCCCCGTCCACATCGGTCCCACCCTTCGGCACGTCCGCGGCCGCGACGACGTCCAGGTCGTCACGGCGCGGTCACGTTACTGGCCGTTCCTCGCGAGCACGATCACCCGGGTCCCGGGTCTGCGCGAGATCGCCACCTGGAATCTGCTGCTGATTCTCAGGCGAAGCCCATGAGCATGCGAAGCGAGGAACGGTCATGACCACTACCGTCCAGACACCCACCTGGGTGCCGCAGCCCGGCCCGGCGCCCTCCGCGTCGGGCGAGCCGCGTGGACGACGCCTGCTGTTCGGCTTCTGGGCCGCCGTACTGCTGGCGTTCCTCGCGGTGTCACCAGGGAAGATGACGTTCGAGACCAAACTGGGGGTCGCCCTCGACCCCTGGCGCTTCCTCGGCGACCTCGGTTCGCTGTGGAACGGCAACGTGGGTCTCGGCGGCATCGCCAACCAGTACGTCGGCTACGCCTTCCCGGCACTGCCCTACTACGCGCTCGCCGACCTGCTCCAGCTGCCGGTCTGGCTGGCCGAGCGGCTCTGGCTGTCGCTGATCGTGACCGCCGCGTTCTGGGGAGCGCTCAGGCTCGCCGAGCGTCTGCGCGTGGGTAAGCCCGCGTCGCGGGTGATCGGTGCGGTCGTCTACGCGCTCTGGCCCACGTTCACCATCGTCGTCGGGTCGACCTCGGCGGCCGCGCTGCCGGGCGCCCTGCTGCCCTGGGTGCTGCTCCCGCTGACCTCCGCGACGCTGAGCCCCCGGACGGCCGCCGCGCGTTCGGCCCTGCTCATCCCCTTCATGGGCGGCGTGAACGCGGCCTCGACGCTGGCCGCGCTGCTGCCGGTGGGTCTGTACCTGCTCAGCCGCCCGGCCGGTCCGCGCCGGCGCGCGCTGCTGGGCTGGTGGATTCCGGGCGTCGTACTGGCCACCGTGTGGTGGGTGGTGCCGCTGCTGCTGCTCGGCATGCACGGCGAGAACTTCATGCCGTTCGTCGAGCAGTCCGACACCACCACGGCCACCATGTCCGCGACCGAGCTGCTGCGCGGAGCGGGCAACTGGGTGGCCTACCTGAACTTCGGTGAGCCGTGGCTGCCGGCCGGCTGGACCGTCGCGACCTCCGTCGTCACCGTCCTCGGTTCGGCGTTCGCCGCGGCCCTGGGCCTGGCGGGCCTGGCCCGGCGGGACCTGCCGGAGCGCCGCTGGCTGCTGCTGACCGTCCTGTCCGTCGTCCTGATCGTGCTCGCCGGGTACGGCGGTGCCTTCGGCGCGCCGTTCCACGGTGCCGTGCAGGAGTGGCTGAACGGGACGCTGAAGCCGTTCCGCAACATCTACAAGTTCCAGCCGGGTCTGGCCCTCGCGCTCGCCCTCGGACTGGCCCACCTGACCGCCGTACTGGCCGAGAACCGGGGCACCCGCGCGCTGCGTGGCCGCCGCTGGGTGCCCGCGACCGCGGCCGTGCTCGTCCTGCCCGGTCTGGCGCTCCCGTACGTCAACGGCTCGATCCTCCAGCCCGGCGCGTTCGACAAGCTGCCGACGCACTGGGAGAAGGCCGCCGGCTGGCTCAAGGACAACGCCCCGAACAGCCGCGCCCTGGTCGTCCCGGCGACCGCGCACGGCATCTACACCTGGGGCTCCCCCATCGACCAGCCCTTCGACGTGCTGGCCGAGACCCCGTGGGCGCAGCGTGACTTCGTCCCCTTCGGCACTCCCGGCGCACGGCGCATGACGGACGCCGTCGAGCAGGCGCTGCTGTCCGGGACGGAGGTGCCGGGTCTCCAGGCGTACCTGGCACGGGCCGGCATGCACGAGGTGGTCGTCCGCAACGACCTCGACCCCGACCAGATCGGCTACGTCCCGCCGCAGACGGTGAAGCGGACCCTGGAGTCGTCCGGCTACCGCAAGGTGACCGGGTTCGGCCCGCTGGTGACCGGCGGGCGCATCGCCGCCGACACCCCGCTCCAGGTGCAGGGACTGTTCCCGCGGCTCCAGGCCGTGGAGATCTACGAGCCGGCCGGCCGGTCCGGGCGGCCCGACCGGGTCGGTGTCTCGGCCGTGGCCGACACGGCCGTGGTCAGCGGCGGACCCGAGTCGCTGCTCCAGCTGTCCGCCGATCCCTCGATGACGGACCGGCCGGCCGTACTGGCCGGGGACAAGCTGCCCAAGGGCGTCGTCGCGCCGGTCGAGGCGGTCGCGGACGGGCTGCGCCGCGCCGACACCCGCTTCGGCCTGGTCAACAACAACACCTCGTACACGTACACCGCGGACGAGCGCAACCACTCCGGCAGCATGCAGAACCCGGGCGAGCAGCCCAAGCAGATCCTGCCGTCGGAGGGCACCGACCACCAGACGACGGCGGTGCTGCGCGGCGCCACGTCGGTGACGGCCTCCAGCAGCGGCAACTGGCTTTTCCACCTGCCGCAGTTCGACCCGGTGAACGCCTTCGACGGCAACCCCGACACGGCATGGGCCGAGGGCAGCCCGGGCGAGCCGGTCGGCCAGTGGCTCCGGGTGGACTTCTCCGGGCCGACCGACATCCCGGCCTCCGTGCAGCTCACCCCGCTGCCGGGCGACGCCCTGCGCGCGGCGCCCACGCAGGTGCGGATCGAGACCGACCGCGGTTCGGCCGACAGCCCGCTGCGGACCGACGGGCGGCCGCAGACCGTCAAGGCCCCCGCCGGCGAGGCCTCCTGGATGAAGATCACCGTCCTCGCGGCGCAGCAGGCGCGGCCGGGCCTGGCCGGGGCCGGGTTCTCCGAGGTGTCGATCCCGGACGTGCAGGTGACGCGTCTGCTGGCGCTGCCCGCCGACGCCAAGCGCACCGACGCGGCGGCGACCGTCTACTCGCTGCACCGGGGCACGGACGCGGGCGGCCTGTCGCCCTCCTCGGCCGAGGTGGGACTGCACCGCCGGTTCACCACCGGGGAGGCGGGCGAGTACAAGGTGTCGGCGCGAGCCGTCGCCGTGCCCGGCGGCCCCCTGGACCGGCTGCTCGACCGTGCGGCCCCCGGGTCGAAGAACCGGCTGACGGCGTCCGTGGACTCCGTGACGGTCAACGGCACCTCGCTCGGCGCGCGCAACCTGGTCGACGGTGATCTGACGACCTCCTGGATCGCGGGCGACCGGCCGGTCGTCCACCTGAGCTGGCCCGCGAAGACGAAGATCGACGAGATCGTCCTCGCGGCGGCGGGCGGGGTGTCCACCCGGCCCGAGCAGGTGATGATCAGCTCTCCGAACGGTGCCGCGGTGGCCGACGTGGACGAGAACGGACGCGTCCGCTTCCCGGCGATCGAGACGGACCGAATCGACATCACCATCAGCCGGGTCGCCCCGCTCACCGTCCACAACCCGGTGGCCGACGCGCAGTTGCAGCTGCCGGTCGGACTGAGCGAGGTGCACGTCCCCGCGCTGGCCGAACTGCGGGTGCCGCGGCCCAAGGCCGACGCGCGGTTCTCGCTGGCCTGTGGCGAGGGTCCGGACCTCGCCGTGGGCGGTGTCCTGCACAAGACGAAGGCCTCCGGGCTCGTCCGGGACCTCACCGAGCGCCGCCCCGTCACCGTCACCCTCTGCGCGGGTGAGGAGAAGGACGGCACCCTGGAGCTCCCCGCCGGCGACCACGAGGTGGAGGCGGCCGACGCCGGACCGCTGGCGATCACCGACGTCACGCTGACCGAGGGCGCTCCGCGGGCCCTGACCGGGGCGGCGGGCCGCGAGGCCACCGTCACCCGGTGGGCCGACGACAGCCGGACCGTCAAGATCTCGGAGGGCTCCGAGGCCGTCTACCTGCGGACCTTCGAGAACGCCAACGACGGCTGGACGGCCACCCTGAACGGCAAGGAGCTGGAGCCGGTGCGCCTCGACGGCTGGCAGCAGGCCTGGGTCGTCCCGGCCGGCGCCTCCGGCACCGTGACCATGGAGTTCGAGCCCTCCGGTACGTACCGGGCGGCCCTGATCGGCGGTGCGTTCGCGCTCGTGGCCCTGGCCGCGCTGGCCTTCGTGGGCCGCCGCCGGGGCGGCGAGGCCGACGGGACGGGTGAGGAACTGCCCGAGCCCGCGGCTCCCGGGATGCTCCTCGGAACGCTGGCGCTGACCGCGGTCGTCGCGGTGGTGGCGGGACCGCTGGCCCTCGTCGTGCCCGCACTGGCCGTGGCGGCCAGGTTCCGCCCGGCCGTGCTCGTGCCGACCGCGGCGGCGGCGATGGCCGGAGCCGGCCTCGTCGCGGCCTTCGGCGCCGGCGAGCCGGTCGCCGCCGGGGCGGGTGCCTTCAGCGGTCTCGCGCAGGTCCTCGCCCTGGTGGCCGTCTCCGCCGCGCTGGTGACGGCGGTCCGTCCGGGGGCCGAGGCCGCCGGACGGGAGGAGCACGGAGGAGGTGACGCCCCGGGCGTCGGACGGGTGGTCTCGACCGGCCCGGCGGCGACCGCGGCGGGTGGCACCGACGACTGGTACCTGCCCGAGCAGCCGCGTCGCCGGCCGGACGACGGCGACCCTTCGTGACGGGTCCGCGGGCAGCCGCCGGGAGGGGTGCCTCCACCCCTCCCGGCGGGGCCCTGATCCCCTTTCCGACCGTCGACGAGGTGTCGCGGCACTGCCTCGACGCCGACGAGCCGGAGAGCGTGCACATCGAGGTCCATCTGCCCGGACGGCTGGACCCGGACCGGCTGCGGGCCGCCTTCCGGCAGGCGCTCCTGGCGCACCCCAGGGCGCTGATGCGGGAGGTGCCCGGCCGGCTGCACCGGCGGTCCTTCGCGTGGGAGCTGACCGGTGCGCCGGACGGCGAACCGGTCGGCTTCGCGGACCGCGGTCCCGACGCCCTGGCGCGGGCCCGTGCCCGCGCGCTGGACGTCTGCCCGCCGCTCACCCTGTCGCCGCCGATGCGCCTGGAGGCGGTCGAGCAGGGCGGGACCGAGGCCTTCGCCGAGGACGGGGCCTGGGCCTACGCCGAGGACGGAGCCGAGGCCTTCGCCGAGGACGGAGCTGGGGCCGCCGCGGAGGCCGGGGGCCGTACCGAGGCCGGAGACGCTACCGAGCACGAGGCGGGGAGCGAGACTCGGGCCGCGGTCCCGGGCGGGACCGGCACAGTGCTCCTGCTGACGCTGCATCACACGGCCCTCGACGCGCCGTCGGGGCTGCGGCTGCTCGCCACGACCGCCGAGCGGTACGCCGGTGGGGCGGCCCTCCCGGTCCCGGGGCGGGTCCGGCCCGCTCCCCCGGGTGCCGCTCCGGGCGGGACCGGCCGGACGGCACGTACGCGGCCCGTGCGGCTCGCGCCGGACTCCCGGCCCGTGGCGGAACGCGCCCGCACGGTGGGCAACGGCATGCTGCAGCTGGACCTCCCCGTGCCCGGGCGCGCGACGCCGGCCGACGGCCTCCCGCCCTGGACCGTCAACGACCAGCTGCTGGTCGCGACGGCCCTGACCGTGGGCCGCTGGAACGTCGCGCACGGCCGGCCCGCCGGTCCGGTCCGGCTCACGATGCCCGTCGACGACCGCCCGCGTGGCGCGGAGATGCCGATGGGCAACGGGACCCGGCTCGTCGAGGTGGACATGGCCGCCGAGGATCCGGGCGACACGGAGCTCCTGCTCGGTGAGCGGCCGGACCCGGCGGCCGTGGACCGGCTGCTGCGCACCACCGCTCGGCGCACCCGCGCGCTGACCTCGGTCCGGGGCGCCCCGATGGGGGCCGGGGCCGATCTGCTGACCGCGCCGGTGCTGCCGGTCGGCGTCCGCGGCGTGCTCACCCGTGGCGCTCGGCGGGCGGCGGCGTCCTGGACGTCGACGGCGCTGGTCACCAACATCGGGCGCGTGCCGTACGCGCTGGACTTCGGCGACGCCGGCCGGGCGACGGCCGTGTGGTTCTCCGCGCCCGCGCGGATGCCGCGCGGACTGAGCGTGGCGGCGGCCTCCACCGGCGGGCGCCTGCACATCTCGGTGCGCTGGTCACGGGCGCTGCTCGGGGACGCGGCCGGCGCCGAACTGGCGGGCCTGTTCGAGGAGTCGCTGGCGGCCGTGGACCCGGCAGCCGACGCAGCCCGCTCCACCCAGGACAACCACAAGAGGCCGTCATGACCTTCTCAGCCACCGGCTCGACAGAGACCGGGACGTCGCCCCGGCCGGGGACCTCTCCGGACCGGCCGGTCCCCGGGCTGCGGGACTTCTACGAGAACCCGTCCGTTCCCGTCGCCTCCGGCGAGGCCCGTACGCTGCGCCAGGCCCGGATGCTGGCCGACGCGCTCGGCCCCGTGGGGCCCGGCCGGCCGGCCGCGACCGTGCTCGACGTGGGCTGCGGCGACGGCTCGGCGGGCGCGATCGCCGCCGAGGTCCTCGGCGGGCACCGTGTCGTGGGGATCGACTGGTCGCAGGACGCGCTGCGCCGGGCGGCGCCCCGGCTGAGCCATGTCGTGCGCGGCGAACTGACCGGGAGCGGGCTGCCGTTCGCCTCGGACAGCGCCGACGCCGTGCTGTTCAGCGAGGTCGTCGAGCATCTCGTCGACCCCGACAGCGCCCTCGACGAACTGCGCAGGGTGCTGCGGCCCGGCGGGCACCTGATGCTCTCGACGCCGAACCTCGCTGCCTGGTACAACCGCGTCCTGCTGCTCGCCGGAGTCCAGCCGGTGTTCTCCGAGGTGAGCCTGCGCCGCATCCACGGCAGGCCCGGCAGCGAGGTCGTGGGGCATCTGCGGCTGTACACGGCCCGTGCGCTGCGCGAGTTCGTGGCGGCGTCCGGCTTCGAGGTGGTGAAGGTCGCCGGCGCGCCGTTCCACGGGGTGCCGCGCCCGCTCCGCCCGCTCGACCGGCTGGCCTGCGGGCTGCCTTCCCTCTCCTCCATCCTCCTCGTCCACGCGAGGAAGGTGTAGCCCGTGGTGTGGGGGGTGGCCTTCGCTCTGGTGGCGAACGTCCTGTACAGCACGGGCTTCGTCCTGGAGAAGCGGGCGCTGGCCGACATGCCCCCGCTGAGCGCCGCACGGCCGGGCCGGGCCCTGCTCCTGCTGCTCGGCAGGCCCTTGTGGCTCTGCGGGGCGGTGGCCCTGGGCCTGGGTTTCGCCGCGCAGCTGGCCGTCTACCGCACCCTTCCGATCGCCGCCGCCCAGGGCCTGTTCCTGTCCGGTCTCGTGCTGCTGCTCGTGCTCTCCTCGGCGGTGCTCGGCGAGCGCCCCTCCGGCCGCGAGCGGCGGGCGGTCGCCGTCATCGGTCTGGCGCTGGTGATGGTGGTGTCCTCGCTGTACGGGACGGCCGAGGAGATCAGCCACAGCGCGCCCTCGGGCCGGCTGCTGGCCCTGTGCGTGCCGGCGCTCGCGGCCGGCCTCGCGCTCTACGCCGCCGCGGAGCGGCGTGCCCGCCGGCGCCACCGGCAGCCGACGACCGGGGTGGCCTACGCGGTCGCGGTCGGGCTGATCTACGGCGTCAGCTCACTCGCCATCAAGGGCGTCTCCGGGCACCTGGACACCTCGGACCTCGTGGGCTCGGCGCCGGGCCTGCTCGCCACCCCTTATCCGTACCTCCTGCTGGTGACGGGGGTCAGCGGTCTCGTGCTGTCGCAGACCGCCCTGCAGCGCTGCCGGGCGTCGCTGATCGTCCCCGTCTGCTCCACGGTGTCCTGCGTGTTCACCGTCGTGAGCGGCACGATCGCGTTCGACGAGCCGCTGCCCGACGACTGGGTGCGGCTGTTACTGCGTCTCGGCGGGACCGTCCTCGCGGTGACGGTCCTCCTCACCCTTCCGCGACACGAAACGAACACACCCGATCCCGAAGGAACCCGGCCATGAAGCCTGACAGCCCGCTGCTGAAGATCCTCGCCTGTCCGCTCGACAAGGGGCCGCTGATCCTCGACGAGGGCCTGAGCGCGCTCTACAACCCCCGCCTGCGCCGCCACTATCCGATCGTGGACGGCATTCCGCAGCTGCTTCCCTCCTCGGGCGTATCCGCCGGAATTTCCGATTCCGATGTTCCGGTAGCGGACAGTGGCGCATAAGTACCCGTAGCTGATCGGCCACCGACACCTATCGATGGATCAAGCCACAAAGGTTGGCCACAAATTTCACACATTCCCTCTTCATACTGACCCCCGATGCTCTAGATTGACCGTGCTTCGGCAGTTCGGACCTGAGTCGACCACTCACGATCAATTGATCCGGCGCTACGAAAAGCGGCAGCCACAGCCCTGAGACAGCTGGGACGCCCTGCCCTGGGGAGGGGTGGGGCCTTCGAGCGGGGCTGTCGGACGTACTCGTCGAACCACTGGGACCTGGGGGGTTCTGTGCGGCAAGGGGGATTAGTCGGCCCGTTACCGTCGGCGCGCGAGCGTCTGACGAACGGGTCGATCGGCGGACCCGCGATCGACTGGGAGCAGCGGTACCGACGTGCCGTGATCATGAGCGATGCCGTGGCCACCGCCGTGGTGGTGGCGTCGATCGGCGAATTCTTCGGCGCGCGGGACGCGGCCGACTGGCACGAGAAGTGGGGAATTCTCGCATTCGGCACCCAGCTCCTCGTCCTGGGGGCGCTCGCGGTGAACCGGGCGTGGGCACCGGCGCATCTCGGCCAGGGTGCGGAGGAATTCCGCCGACTGGGCCGTTCCCTGTTCATGGCGACGGTGGTATTGGCGCTCGGCGGAATCGCGCTGACCTCGCGCAACATCAAACTCTGGATCTTCGTCGCGATCCCCACGATCGCGGTCATCATCATGACGACGCGCTATCTGCTGCGTCTCTGGCTGCACAAGCAACGCAACGAGGGACGGTGTCTGCGCCCGGTGCTCGCCGCCGGGAGTCCGGACACCGTGCACGACCTCATCACCCGGACCCGCAAGTTCCCGCACCTCGGCTGGCGGGTGGACGCGGTCTGCACGACGGACGGTCTCGGCCCCGACGGTGACCATGTGGACGGAGTGCCGGTCGTCGGCCGGCTGACGGACGTCGCCAACCACATCCGCCGCGACGGCTACCGCGTCCTCGCGCTCACCCCGGACCCGCACTGGTCACCCCACCGGCTCCAGCGGCTGGCGTGGAACCTGGAGGGCAGCGACGCGGAGATGGTCGTCGCCCCCGTGCTGATGGAGGTGGCCGGCCCCCGGCTGCACGTCGACGCGGTGCTCGGGATCCCGCTGCTGCGGGTCAGCATGCCGACCTTCACGGGTGGCCGCCGGGCGATCAAGGGAGTCGTCGACCGGCTGGGCGCGGCGCTCCTGCTCCTGCTCTTCGCGCCGCTGATGCTGGTCGTCGGGCTGCTCGTGGCGGTGGAGAGCCGGGGCGGGGCGGTCTACCGCCAGCGCCGGGTCGGCAAGGACGGCCGTGAGTTCACCATCCTGAAGTTCCGGACCATGGTCGCCGGGGCCCACGGGGCGCGGGCCGAGCTGGCCGACGACAACGAGGGCGCCGGCCCGCTGTTCAAGCTCCGCCGGGACCCGCGGGTGACCCGGGTGGGCGGGGTGCTGCGCCGGTACTCGATCGACGAGCTCCCGCAGCTCTTCAACGTGCTCACCGGCTCGATGTCGCTAGTCGGCCCGAGGCCTCCGCTGCCGGAGGAGTCCGCCGCGTACGGCCCGGACATCCGGCGGAGGCTGCTGGTCAAGCCGGGGCTGACCGGCCTGTGGCAGATCAGCGGACGGAGCGACCTGCCGTGGGAGGAGGCCGTCCGGCTCGACCTGCGGTACGTGGAGGACTGGTCGCTCGCCCTGGACACGGTGATCTTGTGGAAGACGCTGCGCGCGGTGCTCTACGGCCAGGGGGCCTATTGATGCGCGGGGAACTGCGGATGCGTACGGCCGGTGTGCGGTTCGCGGGCGGGGAGTGCCCGCCCGGGGGGAGGAACGGGCAATGAGGATCAGCGTTTTCGGGCTCGGCTACGTGGGCTGCGTGTCGGCCGCGTGCCTGGCCGACATGGGTCACGAGGTCATCGGGGTGGACGTCAACCGGGTCAAGGTGGACCTGGTCAACGCCGGCAAGGCCCCGGTCGTGGAGGAGGGGATCGGCGAGCTCGTCGCCGAGGTCGTGCGCACCGGGGCGTTACGCGCCACCGACGACGTACGCGAGGCGATCAGGGACAGCGACGTGTCCCTCATCTGCGTGGGTACGCCGTCGGAGCCGAACGGCAGCCTCTGCACGACCTACTTGGAGCGGGTCACCGAGCAGATCGGCGCCGCGCTGGCCGAGGGCGCCGCGGAGGGCGGCCGGCACACCGTCGTCTTCCGCAGCACGATGCTCCCGGGCACGTGCCTGAACCTGCTGGTCCCGATCCTGGAGAAGTACGTCGGCGGCACGGCGGGGGTGGACGTCGGGGTCGCGGTCAACCCGGAGTTCCTGCGCGAGGGCACGAGCGTGCGGGACTTCTTCGACCCGCCCAAGACCGTCATCGGCGAGCTCGACCCGGCCAGCGGCGACGTGGTGCGGGCGCTGTACGAAGGACTGCCCGGCGAGGTCTTCCGGGTGCCGATCCCGACGGCCGAGGCGATCAAGTACGCGGACAACGCCTTCCACGGCCTCAAGATCGGCTTCGCGAACGAGCTCGGCGCGGTGTGCCGGGCACTCGGGGTGGACTCGCACCAGGTCATCGACGTCTTCCTGGCCGACAGCAAGCTCAACATCAGCCCCGCCTATCTTCGTCCCGGCTTCGCCTTCGGCGGCTCCTGCCTGCCCAAGGACCTGCGCAGCCTGGTCCACGCGGCGCAGCGCGCCGACGTCTCGGTCCCGATCCTCTCCCATGTGCTGCCCTC
Organism: Streptomyces sp. NPDC015130; assembly: GCF_043080005.1. NCBI lineage: Bacteria > Bacillati > Actinomycetota > Actinomycetes > Kitasatosporales > Streptomycetaceae > Streptomyces > Streptomyces sp. NPDC015130. Next base: position 59,753 of record NZ_JBIBVC010000021.1, read on the forward strand.
CAACGCCGACCACCTCCAGCGGGCCGTGGACCTGGTCGAGCGCACCGGGAAGCGCCGGGTGGGCCTCTTCGGACTGTCCTTCAAGCCCGGCACGGACGACCTCCGCGAGAGCCCGCTCGTCGAGCTGGCGGAGCGGCTCTTCGGCAAGGGCTACGAACTGCGGATCTACGACGCCAACGTGCACCTCGCCCGGTTGCTCGGCGCGAACCGCGAGTACATCGAGTCCCGGCTGCCGCACCTCGGCCAGCTGCTCACCGACTCCGTCGACGAGGTCCTCGAACACGCCGAGGTGTGCCTGGTCGGGACCCGGGACCCGGCCGTCCTGAAGGCGCTGCCGCACGGCGAGAGCCCGGTGATCGTCGACCTCATCCACCTCCCCGACGCCGACGAGCGCCGGGCCGAACCTGGGTACGTGGGCCTTGCTTGGTGAGACGACCGGCGTCGACCGGACCGACCGGCGCGCGCTGATCCTGGTGGAGAACCTGTCGGTGCCCTTCGACCGGCGGGTGTGGCAGGAGTGCACGACGCTGCGCGACGCGGGCTGGGAGGTGCACGTCATCTGCCCGCAGGGCAGCAAGCGGGACACGGAGCCGGAGGCCGTGATCGACGGGGTGCGGATCCACCGCTACCCGCTGCGCGCGGCCACCGGAGGGCCTGCCGGATACCTGCGGGAGTACGGATCGGCGCTGTGGCACACCTTCCGGCTGGCCCGCAGGATCGGCCCGGTCGACGTGGTGCACGCCTGCAACCCGCCGGACCTGCTGTTCCTGCAGGCGAGGTGGCTGCAGCGGCGCGGCGCGCGGTTCGTCTTCGACCAGCACGACCTGGTGCCCGAGCTGTACCTCTCCCGGTTCGACCGCGGCGAGGACCTGCTCTACCGCGGGGTGTGCGCGCTGGAACGGATGACGTACCGGGCCGCGGACGTCGTGCTCGCGACGAACGAGAGCTACCGGGACGTCGCGGTACGCCGTGGCGGTCGGCGGCCCGAGGACGTGTTCGTGGTGCGCAGCGCGCCCGACACCGACCGCTTCCGTCCCGTGCCGCCGGAGCCGGAGCTGAAGCGCGGCAAGCCGCATCTGCTGTGCTACCTCGGCGTCATGGGCCCGCAGGACGGCGTCGACTACGCCCTGCGCGCCCTGGCGAAGCTGCGCGACGAGGTCGGACGGAGCGACTGGCACGCGGTGTTCGTCGGCGGCGGCGACACCTTCGACGCGATGGTGGAGCTGTCCCGGCGGCTGGGCCTCTCGGAGCAGGTCCAGTTCACCGGGCGCGTGCCGGACGCCGATCTGGCGCGCTACCTGTCCACCGCGGACGTCTGCCTCTCCCCCGACCCGCGCAATCCGCTCAACGACGTGTCGACCATGAACAAGGTCCTGGAGTACATGGTGATGGGCCGGCCGATCGTCTCCTTCGACCTCCGGGAGGCGCGCGTCTCCGCCGGTGACGCCGCCCTCTACGCTCCCGCGAACGACGAGGGCGAGTTCGCCCGGCTGATCGCGCGGCTGCTCGACGACCCGGAGGAGCGGGCCCGGATGGGCAAGATCGGCCAGGAGCGGATCAACGGGTCCCTCTCCTGGCGGAACTCCCAGCGATCGCTGCTCGCCGCCTACACCGCCGCGGTGTCGGCCGGCCGCACGGACCGCACGGGGAAGAGGCAGCACCGTTGAGCGAAGACACGATACGCCTGGTCACGATCGGGCGGATTGTCCGTCGGCGCCGGCGGCTCCTCACCCTGCTCGTCGTGGTGGGCGCGCTCGTCGGCTACGGCACCTCCCTGCTCCTTCCGCCGCGGTACACGACCTCGGCGTCGGTGCTGCTCCCGGGGGCGTGGGAGGAGCGCGAGCTGCGGACCCAGGCGCAGATCGCGACCAGTTCGGTGGTGATCGACCGGGTGGCCGCCGGCCTGGGCGGGAACGCGGCGGGCGGTGGCGAGCTGCGCGACCGGGTGGCCGCCGAGGTCGCCGACGGGAACATCATCACGGTCTCGGGCACGGCCGACACGCCGGAGCACGCGCAGCGGCTCGCGGACCGGGTGGCCCGGGAGTTCGTCGCGTTCGCCGCCGAGATCCTGGGCAGCGGCACCGACCCGGACGCGGCGGCCCGGCTGGAGGAGCTGCGGAAGGCGGTGGAACGAACCGACCGCCGCATCACCGAGCTCGCCGCCGCGGCCGATCCTGGGCGGAACGTGGAGAGCGTGCAGACCCGCACGGACCTCGAGAAGCTGCGCACCGCGCTGCGCGAGGCCGTCGACAAGCTGGAGCAGTCAGACCCGGCCACGCGCCGGGCCGTCAAGGCCGACATGGTCGTCATGGGCCCGGCGGCCCGGCCGGCCGGCGAGGCGCCGCCGACGAGGACGCAGCTCGTCGTCGGCGGGGGGCTGCTGTTCCTCCTGGTCGCGGTCGCCGGCCATCTCGTCGCCGCGCGGATGGGCCGGAGGCTGCGCACCGAGCAGGACATCGCCGCGGCGCTGGGCTCGACGCTCCTCGGCACCGTCGACGTGCCCGCCGAAGGGCCCGCGCACCGGCCGGGAGGCCGGGGCCCGCGGGCCCTGGTCCGGCGGTTGCTCGGCGTCGACGTCCGGTGGGACCTGCCGGCTCCCCGGAAGTCCGGCGACGAGGCGAGCCGGCGGACCCGCTACCGGCGGGTGTGCGCCCGCCTCCGGGACCGGCTGCCGGCCTCCCGGCTGCTGGTCGTCGTCCCGGCCGGCGACGAGATCGCCCGGCCGGCCGCCGAGCGGCTCGCCGCCGAGGCCGCGAGCGAGCCCGGCGCCCCGAGCACGGGCTACCCCACGCTGCGCGTGGTGGAGGTCCCGGTGTCCCGGCCGATGCTGCCGGACCGCGACGAGGAGTTCGGCGCCCTGGTCGTGGTCAGCGCGGGCGCCTGGACCGCCGGGGAGCTCGCGGGCATCGCCGAGGCCTGCGCGGACTCCGGCCACGAGGTGGTCGGCGTCGTCCTCGCGGGCACGGTCCTGGCCGGTCCGAAGCGGTCCGGCCGTACCCGGCGGTCCGCCGCGCCGGCGCTCACGACGGCCGACGAGGCGACGGGAGTGCCCGGGTGACGACACGTACGACGACGGAGCAGGCCACCGCCGCTCCGCTCCTCGACCTGCACGCGCTGGTGGTGGCCGTGCGCCGGCGCCGCCGCGTCTGGTACTCCCTGGCGCTCCTCGGGCTGCTCCTCGGGACGGCGGTCGCGGTGCTCCTGCCGCCGCCGCCGACCGCGGTGACCAAGGTGCTGGTCGCGCACCAGGAGGACCAGCCGAACGACCCGGGGACGCTGATCCGGACGGATGTCGCGCTGATCCGGACCACCCGGATCGCCGGTGAGGCCCTGCGGACCCTCAAGTCCCCGGTGAAACCGGAGGACTTCCTGCAGGACTACACGGCCGAGGGTCTGACCAACAACCTGCTGTGGATCGAGGCGACCGGGGCCACCGAGGCGGAGGCGACGGCCCGCGCCCAGGCGCTGGCCGACGTCTTCGTCACGGACCACGTACGGCGGATCAGGGAGGTCGCGGACGCCGAGGCCAAGGCCCTGCTCGACCAACGCGACCGTTTGCGGGACGAACTCGCCCAGGTCAACAGGACGATCGGGGACGGCACGCCGGGCAGCGGTCCGAAGGCCTCGGCGGACCGGGAGTCCCTCTTCGCCCGCCGGGCCGAACTCACCTCGCGTATCAGCGACTTCGACCAGCGGGCCGCCGAGGCGCGGATGGGGACGCCCCGGCTCCTCGTCGGTACGCGGATCGTGGACGCGCCGCTCGTGGTGCGGCACTCGCTGCCCAGGGCCGTCGCCACCGACGCGGCGATCGGGCTCGCCCTCGGACTCGTCCTCGGGCTCGCGGTGTCCGCGGTCGGCGCGGTGGTGGCGGACCGCCCCGTGCTGCGCCGGGAGATCGCCGCGAACCTCGGCGCCTCGGTCCTCGCGGAGCTGCCGCGGTCCACCTGGCCGTGGCAGCGGCGGCGGGTCCGGGCCGCGCGCGAGCGGCTCACCACGTCCCTGGCCCGCACCGTGCGCGGCTCCGGCGAGCCGGTGTCGCTGCTGGAGCTGGGCTGTGCGCGAAGCGCGGGCACGATCGCCCTGGACCTCGCCGGGGCGCTGGCGGCGGACGGACCGGCGGTCGTCGTCGACGGGCTGCCCGGCGGGCGGCTCGCCGACCGGAAGGCGAAGCCGGGCGCCCCGGCCGTGGTCCGCGGCGAACGGGCTTCGGACGTGCCGCTCCAGGGACGTCCCGTCGGTCTCGGCTCGGTGGCGCCCGGCACCGCCTGGACCGACCTCCGGTACCTCGGCACCCGGACCGTGCTCGTCGTCCGGGCCGGGCACGGCAGCGCCGCGTGGCTGCACACCGTGGCGCGGCAACTCGCGGACCAGCACATCCCGGTGATCGGCGTGGTGCTGATCGACCCCGATCCGCGGGACCGCACCGACGGCACCCTGTGGGACGGGCCGGTCACCGCGCGGCGCGGCGGGACGGAGGCACCCGTCCGGCGGAACGGTGGGGGTACCTCCCACGCCGTTCAGGCGGTGCGGGAGGACGTACGGCGGGCGGAACGGCTGCCGATGTGGGCGGCGCGGGTCCCCGACAGCGATCAGGAGGGGCAGTAACACATGTGTGGCATCGCGGGTACCTACCGATGGCCGGACGGGAAGGTCGTGGCCGACCGGCTCACCGACACGCTCGCCCACCGCGGTCCGGACGGAGCCGGCCGCTACGGCCACCCGGTCGGCGACGGCGAGGTGCACCTCGGGCACCGCCGGCTGGCCATCGTCGACCTCTCCGAGACCGGCGCCCAGCCGATGGTCTCGGACGGCCTCGTCCTGACGTACAACGGCGAGCTCTACAACGCGCCCGAACTGCGGGCCGAGCTGGCGTCGGCCGGCGTCCGCTTCCGCGGGTCGTCCGACACCGAGGTGCTCCTGGAGGCCTGGCGGCGCTGGGGGACGGACTGTCTGCCCCGGCTGCGCGGCATGTTCGCGTTCGGCATCTTCGACGAGCGGACGGGTGAGCTGGTGCTCGCCCGCGACCAGCTCGGCATCAAGCCGCTGTTCCTGCTGCGGCGCGGCGGGGGGCTGGTGTTCTCCTCCGAGCTGAAGGCGCTGGCCGCCGTGACCGGCGGGTCGCTGGAGGTGGACCACGCGGCACTGGTGGCCTCGCTGCTCTACTACTGGGTGCCGGACTCGCGGTGCGCGTTCCGCGAGGCGGAGAAGCTGCCGCCGGGCAGCTGGCTGCGGTGCCGGCCCGACGGGCGGGTGGACCGCGGCCGGTTCTGGAACCTGAAGGACGTCGCCGCCGAGGGCCGGGAGCGGGCCGCGGCCGGCGAGCGGCCGGACCTGGCCGCGATCGTCGAGGAGTCGACCCGGCGGCACCTGCTCTCCGACGTCCCCGTGGCCACCTTCCTGTCCGGTGGTCTCGACTCCAGCTATCTGACCGCACTGGCCGCCCGCGAGCAGCCCGGGATCTCCGCGTACACGATCGGTTTCCGTGCGGAGGACGCCAGGTTCGAGGCGATGCCGGACGACCTGAAGTACGCCCGACAGGTGGCCGAGCGGTTCGGGGTCGACCTGCACGAGATCGAGATCGCCCCGGACGTGCTCGACCTGCTGCCCCGGATGACGTACCACCTGGACGAGCCGATCGGCGATCCGGCCGCGATCAACACCTTCCTCATCTGCTCGGCCGCCCGGGAGGCCGGGGTCAAGGTCATGCTGTCGGGGATGGGGGCCGACGAGCTGTTCGCCGGCTACCGCAAGCACCTGGCCAATCTGATCGCGCTGCGCTACCAGCGCGTCCCGCGGCCCGTGCGGCGGGGCCTGTCCGGCGTCGTCGACCGGCTGCCGGTCGCCACGGCCCGCCGGGGGTACCGGTCGGTGCGCTTCGCGAAGCGGTTCCTCTCCTTCGCCGATCTGCCGGAGGAGACCGCGTTCCGGCGCAGCTACACCATGTACGACCGGGGCGAGCTGCTCGGTCTGATCGATCCGGACCTGGCGGGGACCGTCGACGACGTGCTGACCGAGCACGCCGACGTCTACGAGGACAACGACCTCGACGACTTCGTCAACCGCATGTGCCTGGGCGACGCCCGGATGTTCCTGCCGGGCCTGAACCTCGCGTACACGGACCGGTCGAGCATGGCCGCCTCGACCGAGGTGCGCGTGCCGTACGTGGACGTCGAGGTGGTCAGGGCGGCCTTCGCCGTACCCGGTGACCGCAAGATCGTCGGGCGGCAGGGCAAGGCCGTCCTCAAGGAGGCGGCCACCTCGGTCCTGCCCCGGGAGATCGTGTACCGGCCCAAGGGCCTCTTCAGCGCCCCGCTGCGGGCCTGGATGAGCCGGGACCTGGCACCGCTGGTCCGCGAGGTGGTGAACGAGGGCGAGCTCGTCCGCTCCGGGCTCCTGCGCCGCGACGCGCTGGCGCGCATGGTCGCCGAGGACGCCGCCGGGCAGCGGGACTTCTCCAAGCACCTGTGGCACGTGCTGACGCTCGAGTACTGGTACCGCGGCGCGACCTCCGGGTCCGGCCAGGAGCCTTCCGCGACCGCATAGGCACAACAGAGACAAGAGGACTTCGGTGAAACAGGTCGTACAGAACTACAAGAGCGGCGAACTGACGGTGCTCGACGTCCCCGTGCCGGGCTGCAAGCCGGGCGGTGTGCTGGTCCGCACCACGTACTCGCTGATCTCCACCGGCACCGAGCTCATGAAGGTGTCCGAGGCCGGCATGTCGATGCTGGGCAAGGCGCGCTCCCGGCCCGACCAGGTGGCGAAGGTCATGCAGAGCGTGGCCACCAACGGATTACCCGCCACCTACAGCAAGGTGATGGGCAAGCTGGACTCCTACACTCCGCTCGGCTACTCGCTGTGCGGGGTGGTCGAGCAGGTCGGCAGCGGGATCGACGACGTGAAGGTCGGCGACGTCGTGGCCTGCGCCGGCAACGAGCACGCGCTGCACGCCGAGCTGAACTGGGTGCCGAAGAACCTCTACTCCAAGGTGCCGGACGGCCTCGAACCGCGGCACGCGGCCTTCGGCACCGTCGGCTCGATCGCGCTGCAGGGCGTCCGCCAGGGCGATCCGCGGCTCGGCGAGGTGGCGCTGGTCATCGGCCTCGGGCTGATCGGGCAGCTGGTGGTGCAGCTCCTCGTCGCCTCGGGGGTCCGGGTGGTCGGCGCCGACCCCGATCCGGCGCGCTGCGAGCTCGCCGAGCGGCTGGGCGCCGAGGCCTGCGGCGATCCCTCGTCGTCGGCGGTGGAGAACGCCGTCGCCGAGCTGACCGACGGTCACGGCGTGGACCAGGTGTACCTGGCCGCCGGCGGCGGCAGCAACGAGCCGGTCGAGCTGGCCGCGCGGCTGGCCCGGGACCGGGGCCGGGTCGTCGACATCGGCAAGTGCCGACTGGACCTCCCGTGGAACGCGTACTACGAGAAGGAGCTCGACGTCCGGTTCTCGCGCTCGTACGGCCCCGGGCGCTACGACCCGGCGTACGAGCTCGAAGGGCGCGACTACCCGATCGGGTACGTGCGCTGGACCGAGCGCCGCAACCTGGCGTGCTTCCTCGATCTGCTCTCGCGCGGCAGCGTCGACGTGCAGCCGCTGATCTCGCACATCGCCGACTTCCACGAGGCCGTCGAGACGTACCGGAGCCTGAAGGACGGCGAGCTGAAGGCCGTGGCCGTGCTCTTCCGCTACCCCGGAGGGGACGCGGCGGAAGCGGTGGCTCCGGAGGTGGCCGTGCCCGCGGTGCAGCGCACCGGCGGGGCGTCCGCCCCGGCCCGGGCGGCCGGGAAGCCGGTGCGGCTGGCGTTCGTCGGCGCCGGCAACTACGCGACGTCGATGCTCCTGCCGCATCTGGCGGGACGCGAGGGCGTCGAGCTGTCCACGGTCGTGACCACGACGGCGCTGTCCGCCGCCAACGCGCAGCGGAAGTTCGGCTTCGCCGAGGCGACCACCGATCTCGACGCCGTGCTCGACGACCCGTCGGTCGACGCGGTGTTCGTGGTCACCCGCCACAGCTCGCACGCCGAGCTGACCCAGCGGGCGCTCCTCGCGGGCAAGGCCGTGTTCGTGGAGAAGCCACTGGCGCTCACCGAGGACGAGCTGGCCGGAGTGCTCGCGGCGGTGGAGAAGTCCGGGAACGACCGGCTGCAGGTGGGCTTCAACCGGCGGTTCGCGCCGCTGCTGCAGGAGGCGAAGCAGCGGTTCGGCCCCCGGACCGGCCCGGCGAACCTCCGCTACCTGGTCAACGCGGGCACCCTCCAGCACGGCAGCTGGTACCTCCGACAGGGCACCGAGGGCTCGCGCTTCGCCGGCGAGGGCGGCCACTTCGTCGACACGGCGAGCTGGCTGCTGGGCGCCGATCCGGTCTCGGTGTACGCGGTCTCCACGTCCGGTGCAGACGACCTCCAGGTCGTGCTGCGCTACCCGGACGGCTCCACCGCCACCATCAGCTACGTCACCACCGGCGCGCCCGGCTTCCCCAAGGAGACGCTGGACCTCGTCGCGGACGGGAAGGTGCTGCGGCTCGACGACTTCGTCCGCGCCTCTGTCCACGGCGGCAGGAAGTGGGTCAGTTCACGGCTGCCGAAGGCCCGGGACAAGGGGCAGAACGCGGAACTGGCGGCGTTCGTCAGGGCCGTGCGGACCGGCGGGCCGATGCCGGTGCCGCTGGAGTCGCTCGTCGCCACCACGGCGGCCACCCTCGCCGTGCCGGCCGGCCTGGCCGCCGGTGTGCCGGTGACCCTGGCGGGGGCTCGATGACCCTGAGCACGGGCTGGTACCTGCGGCGGCTGTCCCGGATGGGTCCGCGGGAGATCGGCGGCCGGGTGGGCGACACGCTGCGCAGGCGGCGGTGGCGGTCGGCGCGGCCGCACAGCCCGGTCGTGACCGGCGCCCGGTTCACCGCGGTGCTGCCCGAGGGGACGATCGGCGCGGTGCCGCCGGACGCCGCGAAGCGTCTGGTCGCCGAGGCGGACCGGCTGATGGCCGGGCACGTCGAGTACTTCGGGGTGGACCGCGACGACCTGGTGGACCCGGACTGGTGGTACGACCCGAAGACCGGGCGCCGGGCCCCGTGGGGCTACGCCTTCGACGTGCCGTACCGCGACGAGGAGGCGGTCGGCGACATCAAGCAGATCTGGGAGCCGTCCCGGCACCAGTACCTCACCGTCCTCGCCGCCGCCTACGCGGTCACCGGGGACGAGCGGTACGCCGAGCGGGTCGCCGAGCACCTGCGGTCGTGGTGGGCGGCGAACGCGCCGCTGCGCGGGGTGCACTGGACCAGTGGCATCGAGCTGGGGATCCGGCTGCTGTCCTGGGTGTGGGTCCGGCGGCTGCTCGACGGCTGGCCGGGCGCGGCCGGGCTGTTCGAGCGCAACCCCGTGGCGCTGCGGCAGATCTGGCACCACCAGCGCTGGCTGGCGGCGTTCCCCAGCCGGGGTTCGTCGGCGAACAACCACGTCGTCGCCGAGGCCGCCGGGCAGCTGGCCGCGGCCTGCGCGTTCGGCTGGTTCCCCTCCTCGGCGCGCTGGCGGGCCGACGCCCTGCGGACGCTGGAGCGGCAGCTGCGGGCCAACACCTTCGGCTCCGGCCTCAACCGCGAGCTGGCCACCGAGTACCACGGGCTGGTCCTGGAGCTGGGCCTGGCCGCGGTGGCGGAGGCGGACGCGGCCGGCGTGCCGGTCCCCCCGACGGTCCGGCTGGTGCTGCTGCGGATGACCGACGCGCTCGCCGCCGTCGTGGACGACCGCCTACGGCCGCCGCGCCAGGGAGACTCCGACGACGGGCACGGTCTGGTCGTCGACGGCGCGGGCACCGACCGCTGGGGCTCGCTGCTGGCCACCGGGGACGCCGTGTTCGGGCGGCTCGACTGGTGGCCGGAGGTGACCGGCACGGATGTGCGTACGCCGCTGCTCGCCGCGTTCGTCCGGCCGTACGCGAAGCCGGGGACGGCACCGCACGTGTCCCGGCCGGCGAGCCGGCCCGCCCATTTCGCCGACGCGGGCATGACCATCCTGCGGGGGCCGGAGGGGATCTGGTGCCGCTGCGACGGCGGTCCGCACGGGTTCCTGTCCATCGCCGCGCACGCCCACGCGGACGCGCTGTCCGTGGAGGTCCGGCACGACGGGGTCGACGTGCTCGCCGACCCGGGGACGTACTGCTACCACGGGCAGCCCGAGTGGCGGCGGTACTTCCGGTCGACGCTCGGCCACAACACCCTGGAGTGGGAGGGCGCCGACCAGTCCGTCTCCGGCGGTCCGTTCCTGTGGACCCGGCATGCCCGGAGCCGTGTCCTGGTCGCGGACACCGCGGGCGAGGGGGTGGCCCGCTGGTGCGCCGAGCACGACGGCTACCCGGGCTTCACGCACCGCCGCCGGGTGGAGCTGACGGGCGCGAGCCGGGAGCTGCGGGTGGTCGACGAGGTCCGGGGCGACGGCGGAGCGGTCCGCCTGGCGTTCCACCTCGGCCCGGCGATCGCCGCGGAGCTGACGGGCCACCGGGCCGTCCTCACCTGGACCCGGGACGGCGAGGACCGGTCGGCCACGCTCGATCTGCCCGAGGAGCTCACCTGGCGGGCGCATCGCGGCGAGAGCGACCCGCCGCTGGGCTGGTACTCCCCCGGTTTCGGGCGCAAGGAGCCCTCCACGACCCTCGTCGGCGGCGGTCACGCCGACGGCACCGCACTGTCGGGGGAGTTCACCACCGTGCTCAGGTTCGGGGGGTAGGGGGCTCGTGGTGGACAAGCGGCGGCACCTGGGGGTGCCGACGGCGCTTCCGGTGCTGCTGCTGGTGCTGCTCGTGCTGGTGGCGACGGCCTGTACGGGCACGGCGGACGCCCCGGCGAAGCAGACCCGCACGCCCTCGGCGTCCGGTGCGCCCTCGGCGTCCGGTACGTCCTCGGCGTCCGGTGCACCCTCCGCCTCCGGTGCGCCCTCCGCCGTGGGTGCGCCCTCCGGCACCCTGGCCCGGGTCTGCGCCCGGCCCGTGGCCGGGCCGGCAAAAGCTCCGGCGGGCGCGGTGACGGTCGACCCGGCCGTGGTCGGCGACCTGGCCGAGAAGACCGAGAGCAGCCCCCCGCACACCACGTTCTGGCTTCGGCCGGGAACGCACACCCTGGAGCCCGAGCCCTACGCCCAGGTCGTGGCCAAGGAGGGGAACCGCTACCTCGGTGCGCCCGGTGCGGTGCTCGACGGCCGCAGGACCAACCAGTACGCGTTCGGCGGCACCGCCCGGAACGTCACCATCCGCCATCTGACCGTGCAGCGCTTCGTCGCGCCGAACAACGAGGGCGTGGTCAACCACGACATGGCCGACGGGTGGGTGATCGAGCACACGACGATCCAGGACAACTCCGGCGCCGGGCTGATGGCCGGAGCCCGCCAGGAGCTCCGGGGCAGCTGTCTGCGCCGCAACGGCCAGTACGGGATGAACGCCTACAAGACCGGCGACTCCCTCAAGGGTCTGGTGGTCGAGGGCAACGAGGTCGTGGGCAACAACACGGACGACTGGGAGCGGCGGCAGCCGGGCTGCGGCTGCACCGGGGGCATCAAGTTCTGGGCGGTCGACGGCGCCGACATCCGCGGCAACTGGGTGCACGACAACCGCGGGGCCGGCCTGTGGGCGGACACCAACAACAACGACTTCCGTATCGAGGGCAACACCCTCGAAGCCAACGACGGAGCCGCGCTGATCTACGAGACCAGCTACAACGCGGTCATCCGTGACAACACGATCCGGGGGAACAACCTGGTCGAGGGCCGGGGGTACGCCGAGGACGGCGACGACTTCCCGTACGGGACCGTCTACGTGTCCGAGTCCGGCGGCGAACCACGGGTACCGGCCCGCACGGACAGGATCGAGATCCACGGGAACGTGCTGGAGAACAACTGGTCCGGGATCACCCTGTGGGAGAACGCCGACCGGTTCTGCAACAGCCCGGCCAACACCTCGACCGGATACTGCACTCTCCTCGTGAAGGACCCCGCCCGCTGCGCGCCTCCGGCGATCGCCGCCGCGCCGCTCCGCGACGACTGCCGGTGGAAGACCCAGCGGGTGGAGATCCACGGCAACCGCTTCGTCCTGGACCGGTCCGCCGTCGACTGCACGACGGGCTGCGACCGGATGGCGGTGGTGGCCAACTCCGGTACGGCTCCGGACTGGTCGCCGTACAAGGGCGAGCGGGTGTCCGAGGCGATCAGCCGCGGGCAGCGGAACCGCTGGTACGACAACGTCTACGTCGGACCGTGGACGTTCGTCGCCCACTCCCCCGGCCGGACGGTCGACCTCGCCGCGTGGCGGGGCACGACGTACCGGCAGGACGCGGGCAGCACCTTCCGCGCACGGGACGGTGGTTGACGTGGCCGCGGACCACACGCCGAAGATCGTCGCCACCGCCTGGGCGCTGCTCGCCCTCAACACGCTCGGCTCCGCCGGGGCGAAGACCGTCGTCCCGATCCCGCGCTCCCTCATCCAGATGCTCACGATGGGCGCGCTGGTCGCCGCGTTCGCCCTGGCACTCCTCGTCAATCCCCGGCTGCGCTTCCGGGCCAGTGCCTTCGTCTTCCTGCTGACCCTGCTGCTCGTGCCGAGCGTGATCTCCAGCGTGCACCTGGAGGTCGGACTCGGCGCACTGTTCCGGTGCGCCCGGCTGGCCCTCTTCGTGGGCACGCTGTGGCTGCTCAGCCGCTGGTGGGACGGCGGCCTCACGTTCGTCCGCCACCACATCCGCATGTACTTCGCGGTGCTCGTGCTGGTGGCCGTCGGGCTGGCCGTCGCCCCGGGCACGGCGATGCCGGAGTACTACGGCGGGCGCCTCGTCGGCTCGCTGTGGCCGCTGACCCCGCCGCAGATCGGCCAGTACGCCGCGGTGGTCATCGGGCTCACCGTGCTCATGCTGCTGGGCCGCCGGACCACCGGGGCCGGTGCGGCGGTGATCGTCGTGCCGGCGCTCGTCCTGCTCGCCATGACCCACACCCGGACGGCCACGCTCGGGCTGATCATCGCGTTGACGCTGGCGATCGGTTCGCTGCTCCTGACCAGCCCCGCCGCCCGCCGGGTCTTCGCCTGGGCGGTGCTGTGCGCCACGGTGGCCGCGGTGGTGTTCAGCTCCGCGCTGCAGTCCTGGTTCCTGCGCGGACAGAGCCAGGAGAACTTCTCCAACCTCACCGGCCGGGCCAAGGTCTGGGACGCGCTCCTCGGGGCGCCCCGGACGCTCGGGGAGCGGGCGTTCGGCACCGGACTCGGCGACAAGTCCTTCGACGGACTGCCGATCGACAACAGCTGGCTGGCCGTCTACCACGAGCAGGGTCTCGTCGGCGTCGGCATCGTGGCGGCGATGGTCACCGTGCTGGGCGCCGTCGCGCTGCTGCGGCCGCCGTCGCTGCCGAGGGCCTGCGCGATCTTCCTGATCAGCTACTGCGGGATCTCCTCGTACACCGAGGTCGGTCTCGGCGACGCCTCCGCGTACCTGCTGCACCTGGCGCTGGCCGCCTCGCTGCTCGTGGCCCCGGCCCCGGCGGCCCCGCACCTTCCCGCGCCGAAGACCGCGCCGGAGACCGCGCCGAAGAGCGCGCCGAAGAGCGACGCACCCCTTTCCGTACCCGTCCCCACGGCCCCGCCCGCGGCCGGAGTTTCCCGACGACGTGTCCCGCGATGGGCCCGGAGGTGACCTGAGCATGCATGTCCTTGTCGTGCACAACCGCTATTCCTCGGCGCAGCCGAGCGGCGAGAACAGGGTGGTCGACGAAGAGGTGGGGCTGCTGCGCGCGGCCGGCCACCGGGTCGACCTCTTCGAGCGGCGCAGCGACGACATCGCCGGCCGGTCGCTCCTCGGCAAGGTCGCGGTGCCGCTCCTCGTCCCGTGGAACCCCGCGGTCCGCACGGAGCTCACCGCTCGGCTGCGCGCCGAGCGGCCGGACGTGGTGCACGTCCACAACGTCTTCCCGCTGCTGTCGCCGGCGGTGCTCGCGGCCTGCGCCGACGCCGGGGTGCCCGTCGTCGCCACGCTGCACAACTACACCCAGGTCTGCCCGCCCGGCACGCTGCACCGGGACGGCCAGCCGTGCACCGAGTGCGTCGGGACGGCGACGGCGCTGCCGGCCGTCCGGCACGGCTGCTACCGGAACTCCCGGCTCGCGACGGTTCCGCTCGCGGTCGGCCTCTCGGTCAACCGGCGGCGCTGGTGGAGCGGCGTGGAGCGGTTCTTCTGCATCTCCGGCGCGCAGCGCGACGTCCTGGTGCGGTCCGGCATGCCGCCCGAGCGGCTGGTGGTGAAGCACAACTTCGTACCCGACCCGGGCACCACCCGGACCGGCGCCGGCGAGCACCTGCTCTTCCTCGGCCGGCTCGCGGAGACCAAGGGCCTGCGGCTGCTCATGGACGCGTGGGACCTGCTCGCGGCGGACGGCGGCGTGGGCGTGCCGCTCGTGATCGCGGGCGCGGGGCCGCTGGAGGGCGAGGTGTCCGCCTGGGCGGCGGGCCGGGAGGACGTGCGGTACGTCGGCCTGTACGACCCCGCCCAGTGCCGGCGGGCCGTCGAGCGGTCGGTCGCCGTGGTGGCTCCCTCGATGTCACTGGAGACGTTCGGCCTGGTCGTCGCGGAGGCGATGGCCGCGGGGGTCCCGGCCGTCGCCGCCGGGCACGGCGCCTTCGTCGAGCTCGTCGAGGACGGGGTGACCGGGCTGCTGCACGCGCCGGGCGATCCCGCCTCGCTCGCGTCTCGCCTGCGCCGGGTCGCGACCGAGCCGGACCGCAACCGGGAGATGGGACGGGCGGCCCGGCGCCGCTACGAGCGGCACTTCAGCCCGGCCGTCGGGCTGGAGCGCCTGGTGGAGGAGTACCGCGCCGCGACAGCGGGGCGGTCCGGCGGCGGGGACGGCCCGCCGCCAGGGGACGAGAACACGGGCTCGCGGCGGGGAACCGCCGCGAGCGGGATGGGGGAATGAGATGACACGATGCCGACTCTGCGGCTCGGCGGCGCTGGCGAGCGTCGTCGACCTCGGGGCGACCCCGCCGTGCGAGAGCTTTCTCGCCGCGGACCGGCTGGACCTGCCGGAGCCGGCGTACCCGCTGCACCTGCGGGTCTGCACCGACTGCTGGCTGGCGCAGATCCCGCCGCTGATCACGCCGGAGGAGACGTTCCAGGAGTACGCCTACTTCTCCTCGTACTCGACGTCCTGGGTGGAGCACGCGCGCACGTTCGTCGACGACGCCGTGGAGCGGCTCGGTCTGGGCGGCGACTCCTTCGTGGTGGAGGTCGCGAGCAACGACGGCTACCTGCTGAAGCACGTGGTGGACCGGGGGATCCGCTGCCTCGGCGTCGAGCCGTCGGTGAACGTCGGAGCCGCGGCGCGGGAGGCGGGCGTCCCCACGGTCACGGAGTTCCTGAGCCCGGAGACCGGCTCGGCCGTCCGCGCCGAGCACGGCCCGGCGGACCTGGTCGTGGCCAACAACGTGTACGCGCACATCCCCGACGTGGTCGGCTTCACCCGGGGGCTGCGCGCCCTGGTCGCCGACGACGGCTGGGTCTCGATCGAGGTGCAGCACCTGCTGACCCTCATCGAGGAGAACCAGTACGACACGATCTACCACGAGCACTTCCAGTACTACACGGTCGCGTCGGCGATCCGGGCGCTCGCGAGCGGCGGACTGACACTGGTCGACGTCGAGCTGCTGCCGACGCACGGCGGGTCGATCCGGCTGTGGGCCCGGCCGGCCGAGGTGGCCGGCGAGCCGTCCGGGCGGGTGTCCGAGGTCCTCGACCGGGAGAAGGCGGCCGGGCTCCAGGAGCTGGCGGGGTACGCCGAGTTCTCCGCCCGGGTCGCCAAGGTGCGCCGGGACCTGCTGAAGTTTCTCATCGAGGCGGCCGAGCGCGGCGAGACGGTCGTCGGCTACGGCGCCCCTGGCAAGGGCAACACCCTGCTCAACCACTGCGGCATCCGGCCCGACCTGCTCGCGTACACGGTCGACCGGAACCCGTACAAGCACGGCAGGTTCACCCCGGGCACCCGCATCCCGATCCTGCCGCCCGAGCGGATCGCCGCCGACCGGCCGGACTACGTCCTCGTCCTCCCGTGGAACCTGCGGGCCGAGCTGGTCGAGCAGCTGTCCTTCGTGCACGAGTGGGGCGGCCGACTGGTCTTCCCCATACCGGAGCTGAGCATTGTGGAGGTCAAGCCGTGAAGGTCGTGCTGTTCTGCGGCGGTTACGGGATGCGGATGCGCAACGGCGCCTCCGACGACGTGCCCAAGCCGATGGCGATGGTCGGCCCGCGGCCACTGATCTGGCACGTCATGCGCTACTACGCGCACTACGGGCACAAGGAGTTCATCCTGTGCCTGGGGTACGGGGCGCACCACATCAAGGACTTCTTCCTCAACTACGAGGAGACGACGTCCAACGACTTCGTGCTGCGCGGCGGGCGGACCGAGCTGCTGTCCACCGACATCGCCGACTGGACGATCACCTTCGCCCAGACCGGCATCGAGTCGCCGATCGGGGAACGGCTGCGCCGGGTGCGGCACCATCTGGAGGGCGACGAGATGTTCCTCGCCAACTACGCCGACGTGCTCACCGACGCCCCGCTGCCGGAGATGATCGAGAACTTCTCCCGGCGCGACGCCGGCGCCTCGATGACGGTGGTGCCGCCGCAGTCCTCCTTCCACTGCGTGGAGTTGGGCGAGGACAATCTGGTGGACGGCATCACCGCGGTCAGCGAACTGCCGCTGTGGGAGAACGGCGGCTACTTCGTGCTCCGCCAGGAGGTCTTCGACCACATCCCGGAGAACGGGGACCTGGTCGCCGACGGCTGCGCAGCCCTGGCCAAGGAGGGCCGGCTCGTGGCGCACCGGCACCGCGGCTTCTGGAAGCCGACCGACACGGTGAAGGAGCGGGCCGCGCTCGACGAGGCCTACGCCCGGGGCGACCGCCCCTGGGCCGTGTGGGAGCGGGACGGCGCGGGCGCGAGCGGCGGCCGGGCCGGCGCCGGGGTCCACGCGTGATCCGGCTCGGGGTCGGGCGCCTGGACCGGATCGTCGCGGTGGGCGCGCACTGCGACGACATCGCCATCGGCGCGGGCGGCACGCTGCTCACGCTGTGCCTCGCGCGGCCGGGGATCCGCGTCGACGCGCTGGTGCTCTCCGGCGGGGGCGGCGAGCGGGAGGACGAGGAGCGGGCCGCGCTGGCCGCCTTCTGCCCGGGCGCCGACCTGCGGCTGACCGTGCACAAGCTGCCGGACGGCCGGCTGCCCGCGCACTGGGACGAGGCCAAGCGCGCGGTCGAGGAACTGCGCGGGCGGACCGAGCCCGACGTGGTCCTCGCCCCGCGCACCGAGGACGCGCACCAGGACCACCGGGGCCTGGCACGGCTCATGACCACGGCGTTCCGCGACCACCTCGTGCTCGGCTACGAGATCGTCAAGTGGGACGGCGACCTCGGCCGTCCGACGGCCTACCAGCCGCTGTCACCGGAGACGGCCGAGGAGAAGGTACGGCTGCTGCAGGAGCACTACCCCTCGCAGCGGCACCGTCCGTGGTACGACCGGGAGGCCTTCCTCGGGCTCGCCCGGATCCGCGGCATCGAATGCCACGCGCGCTACGCCGAGGCGTTCGACATCACCAAACTCACTCTCGACCTGGGGGAATGAACCTTGCGCGTACTGCTGACCGGGCACCAGGGCTATCTGGGCACCGTCATGGCCCCCGTCCTGGCGGCCGCCGGGCACGAGGTCGTCGGCCTCGACTCCGGCCTGTTCGCCGACTCCGTGCTCGGCCCGACGCCCGCGGACCCGCGGGGGCACCGGGTGGACCTGCGCGACGTGACGGCCGAGCACGTGGCCGGTGTGGACGCCGTGATCCATCTGGCCGCGCTCTCCAACGACCCGCTGGGCTCGCTGGCGCCGCAGCTCACCTACGACATCAACCACCACGCCTCCGTCCGGCTCGCCGAGCTGGCCCGTGACGCCGGGGTGCGGCGCTTCCTGTACGCGTCGACGTGCTCGGTCTACGGCGCCGCCGGCGGCGCCGACCTGGTCGCCGAGGACGCCCCGCTGCGCCCGGTGACGCCGTACGCGGAGTCCAAGGTGCGGGTGGAGGACGACCTGCACGCGCTGGCCGACGGGGACTTCAGCCCGGTGTACATGCGCAACGCCACCGCCTTCGGCTACTCGCCCCGGCTGCGCGCCGACATCGTGCTGAACAACCTGGTGGGCCACGCGCTGCTGTCCGGCGAGGTCCTCGTGCTCTCCGACGGCACGCCCTGGCGCCCGCTGGTGCACGCCGCCGACATCGCGCGGGCCTTCGCGGCCGCGCTGACCGCGCCGCGCGAGGCGGTGCACGACCGGGCGTTCAACATCGGCAGCGAGGTCAACAACGTCACGGTCGCCGAGATCGCCGAGCAGGTCGCCGAGGCCGTGCCCGGCTCGCAGGTGCGGATCACCGGGGAGAACGGCGCCGATCCGCGGTCGTACCGGGTGGACTTCTCCCGGTTCCGCACGGCGGTCCCCGGCTTCGACTGCGAGTGGACGGTGAAGCGGGGCGCGCTCGAACTCGCCGACGCCTACCGGAAGCACGGGCTGACCCGGGAGGACTTCGAGCGGCGCTTCACCCGGCTCGCGGTGCTGCGCGCGACGTCCGAGTCCGGCGCGGTCGACGACACGCTGCGGTGGCGCCGGTGACGGGGCCCGGCGCGGAGATGCACGCGCTGGTGGAGCGGTTGTACCCGCTCTGCCGGAGCATCACCGGCGACGGTGTGCGCGCCACCCTGGACATCGTCGGCGAGTACCTGCCGCTCCAGGTGCACGAGGTGCCGACCGGCACGCGGGTGCTCGACTGGACGGTGCCGCAGGAGTGGAACATCCGCGACGCGTACATCGCGGACTCCACCGGCAGGCGGGTCGTCGACTTCGCCGAGTCCAGCCTGCACGTGCTCGGCTACAGCGTGCCGGTGTCGGCGACGATGCCGCTGTCCGAGCTGCGCGGGCATCTGCACACCCTGCCGGAGCACCCGTCCTGGGTGCCGTACCGCACCAGCTACTACAAGCCGGAGTGGGGGTTCTGCCTGTCCCAGGAGACCCTGGACGGGCTGCCGGACGGGGACTACGAGGTGTGCGTGGACTCCACGCTCGCCGACGGCCACCTCACCTACGCGGAGCACGTGGTCCCCGGGCAGGTCGCCGACGAGGTGATCGTCTCCTGTCACGTCTGCCACCCGGCGCTGGCCAACGACAACATGGCCGGCGTCGCGGTGGCGGTGTTCCTGGCCCGGGCGCTGGCGGAGCAACAGCCTTACCACACCTACCGGTTCATCTTCGCCCCGGGCACCATCGGGGCGATCACCTGGCTGGCCCGCAACGCGGAGCGGGTGGACCGGGTCAAGCACGGCCTCGTGCTGGCCTGCGCGGGCGACCGGGGCGATCTGACGTACAAGCAGAGCAGGCGCGGCGACGCGGGCATCGACCGGGTGCTGCGGTACGTGCTCGCCGCGTCCGAACGCCCGCACCGGATCAACGAGTTCACTCCGTACGGCTACGACGAGCGGCAGTACTGCTCGCCCGGGTTCGACCTCGGCGTGGGCTCGCTCACCCGCACCCCGTACGCCGGCTATCCCGAGTACCACACCTCGGCGGACAACCCGGACTTCGTCTCCCCGGAGGCGTTGGCCGACACGCTCGCCGTCTGCCGCGAGGCCTTCGGCGTGCTCGACCGCGACCGGCGGTACGTCAACCTCAGCCCGTACGGCGAACCGCAGCTGGGCCGCCGGGGCCTGTACGAGGCGCTCGGCGGGCGCAGTGACACCCGGCAGGCGCAGATGGCCATGCTCTGGGTGCTCAACCTCTCGGACGGCGAGCACAGTCTGCTGGACGTCGCCGAGCGGTCCGGGCTGCCCTTCGGCACCGTGGCCGCCGCGGCCGACGCCCTGCTCGGCGCCGGACTGATCAAGGAGTGACGCGATGACCACCACCGAGGGGGAGAAGCAGGCGCGCCCCGCCGGGTCCGCCCGGCGGGCGATCGTCGGCCGGCTGTCCTGGGGGCTGGCCGACCAGGCGGCCTCCAGCATGACCAACTTCGCGGTGGGGATCTACGTGGCCCGCTCGCTCGGGCTGGCCGCGTTCGGCGTGTTCAGTCTCGCCTGGGTGACCTACGGCGTCGTGCTCAACGTCGCCCGCGGGCTGGCCACCGACCCCCTCGTGGTGCGTTTCAGCGGCGTTCCGGAAGCGTCCTGGCGCGGGGCGGTGGCCCGCTCCTCGGGTACGGCGCTCGGCGTCGGCGCCGCGATCGGCGTGGCGTGCCTGGCGGCCGGTCCGGTACTCGGCGGCGAGCTGGGGACGGCCTTCGTCTGCCTCGGTCTCGCGCTGCCGGGGCTCCTCCTCCAGGACGCCTGGCGGTTCGCGTTCTTCGCGGCCGGCGCGGGGCGGAAGGCCTTCGTCAACGACGTGGTGTGGGGCGTCGCGCTCGTCCCGGCCATGGTCGTGGCGGCCCGCGTGGGCAGCGTGGCCGCCTTCGTGCTCGCCTGGGGCGGCTCGGCCGCCGTGGCCGCGGTGTACGGCTGCTTCCAGTCCGGCATCCGGCCCCGGCCGACGGGGGTCCTCGACTGGCTCCGCGAGCAGCGCGACCTCGGCTCCCGGTACCTGGTCGAGAACGTCAGCCTCAGCGGCGCGAGCCAGGTGCGGGCCTACGGGCTCGGCGCGATCGCCGGGCTCGGCGCGGTGGGCGCGGTCCGGGGCGCCGAACTGCTCCTCGGCCCGTTCCTCGCCGTGCTGATGGGCCTGTCGCTCGTCACCGTCGCCGAGGCGGCCCGGGTCCTGCGTCAGGCCTCGCACCGCCTCGGCGCGTTCTGCCTCCTGCTGGGCGGCGGGCAGGCAGCCGCCGCGGTCCTCTGGGGCGGGGCGCTGCTCCTCGTACCGGACCGGCCGGGCGAGCTCGTGCTCGGCGGTGTCTGGCACTCCGCATCCCAGCTCGTCCTGCCGGCCACGCTCGGCGTCGCCGGCGCCAGCCTCGGCACCGGCGCGGCGGCCGGACTGCGCGCGCTCGGCGCGGCCCGGCGCAGCCTGCGCTGCCAGTTGTTCGCCTCCGCGCTGTACGTCGGCGGGGGGCTCGGCGGAGCCGTCGCGGGCGGCGCGGTCGGCTCGGCCTGGGGCGTCGCCGCCGCGACCGTCGGAAGCTCGGCCGTGTGGTGGCTGGAGCTGCGCTCCGCCCTGCGCGAGCACCACCAAGAACCGATCACCGAAGTGAGGACGTCATGACCGCCCACCCCCGGCTCGGCATCGGGCTGCCCGTCTACAACGGCGAGGAGTACCTCGCCGAGTCCCTCGACGCCCTGCTCGGCCAGACCTACACGGACTTCGAGCTGGTCATCTCCGACAACGCCTCGACCGACGGGACGCAGGAGATCTGCCGCGACTACGCCGCGCGGGACCCGCGCATCCGGTACATCCGGCTGCTCCGGAACATCGGCGCCGCGCCGAACCACAACTACGTGTTCACCGAGTGCCGCGGCGAGCTCTTCAAGTGGGCCTCGCACGACGACCTGTACGCCCGCGACCTGCTGCGGCGCTGCGTGGAGGCGCTGGACGAGCGGCCGGACGTGATCCTCGCCCACGCCGACCAGGCGGTCATCGACGGCGACGGCCAGGTGAAGGTCCCGTACGAGTACGGACTGGCCACCGCCTCCCCCAGCGCGCCGGAGCGCTTCCGCAGCATGCTGTTCGAGCCCGGCGGCGACGACTTCTACGGGGTGATGCGGGCCGACGTGCTGCGCCGGGTCCGGCCGCACGACAGCTACCACCACGCGGACCGCACGTTCGTCGCCGAGATCGGCCTGAACGGGCCCTTCCACCAGGTGCCGGAGCTGCTGTACTTCCGCCGCGACCACCCGACCCGCGCCGAGCGGGCGAACCCCTCCAAGCGCTCCCGCTGCGTCAACCTGGACCCGCGCCGGGCGGGCGCGCTGCACCCGACGCCCCGGCTGCTCGCCGAGTACGTGTGGGGCTTCGTCGCGGCAATCCGGCGGGCGCCGCTGTCCGCGGCCGACCGGCGCGCGTGCTACCGGCACCTGGGCGAGTGGATGAGCAGCCGGGCCCGGCCGGGCGCGGGCGAGCGGGTCGAGGACCGCGCCCCGGTCGACCCGAGCCGGCTGACGGTCTCGGTCGACGCCCTCGTCGCCGGCCGTGAGGGCCGTGAGAGGGGACGTGGGTGACGTCCACCGGTGGGAGCCCCGTACGCGTCGGGGTGTTCGGCCTTCTCGGCTCCGGCAACCTCGGCAACGACGGATCGCTGGAGGCCGTGCTCGGGTACCTCCGCGCCGAGCACCCGGACGCGGTCGTGGACGCGCTGTGCGGCGGACCCGAGGTCGTCACGGCCCGGTACGGGATCCCTGCGACGCGGCTGCACTGGAACCGCGGGGAGTACCGGACGGCGTCGCGGGCCGGCGCGGTCGCGGCGAAGGGGCTGGGCAAGCTCGTCGACGTCGCCCGCACCGCCTCCTGGGTGCGCCGGCACGAGGTGGTGATCGTGCCGGGCATGGGCGTCCTGGAGGCCACGCTGCCGCTGCGGCCGTGGGGCTTCCCGTACTCCCTGTTCCTGCTCTGCGCGAGCGGCCGGGTGTTCGGCACCCGGGTGGCGCTGGTCGGGGTCGGCGCCGGTCCGATCGGCGACCGGCCGACCCGGGCCCTGGTGCGCTGGTCGGCGCGGCTCGCCGCGTACCGCTCGTACCGGGACGACCAGTCGCGTGACGCGATGCGGGCGATGGGCGTGGACACCGGGCGCGACGAGGTCCACCCGGACCTCGCCTTCGCCCTGTCGGCACCGCAGGCGAGCACCCCCTCGGACGCGCCGGGGACGGTCTGCGTGGGCGTCATGGACTTCCACGGCGGCAACGACGACCGCGCGCGGGCCGAGGAGATCCACCGGCGCTACCTCGACGGCACGACCCGCTTCGTCCGCGCGCTGGTCGAGGACGGCAGACCGGTCCGGCTGCTCACCGGCGACGCGTGCGACGCGACGGTGGTCGCCGCGATCCTCGAAGCGGTGGACTCACCGCTGGTCACGGCCGCCGAGACCGCCTCGCTCGCCGACCTGATGAAGGAGACGGCCGCCGCCGACACCGTGGTGGCGACCCGGTACCACAACCTGGTCTGCGCGCTGAAGGCCGGTACGCCGACGCTCGCGCTCAGCTACGCGGCGAAGAGCGACGCGCTCATGGCCCGGATGGGGCTCGCCGCGTACTGCCACCCGGCGCGCGAGGTCGACGCCGACCGGCTGCTCGCACAGTTCCGGGAGCTGGAGAAGCGGTCGGCGGAGCTGCGCCGGACGCTGACCGAGCGGAACCTGACCGCCACACACCAACTCCGCGCACACCTCGCGGCGTTGACGAAGGCCCTCTTCCCGGGGGCCACCGGCACCCGGACCCACACGCTCACCTCTCGGAAGGCTCCATGAAAGCGACCGAAGTCCCGGACATCGCCGGCGCGTACCTGTTCGAGCCGACGCCGTACGCCGACGAGCGCGGCTTCTTCAGCCGTACCTTCGACGCCGACGTCGTCCGCTCGGTGGGTCTCGACCCGCACGCCTTCGTCCAGGACAGCCTGTCCCGCTCGGCCCGGGGCGTGCTGCGCGGCCTGCACCTGCGCTCCGGCGCCGGCGAGGCCAAACTCGTACGGTGCTCGTACGGCAGGATCTTCGACGTCGTCGTCGACCTGCGGGCGGACTCGCCGACGTACCGGAACAGGGCCTTCTTCGAGCTGTCCGACGAGACGCAGACGACCCTGTACATCCCGGCGGGGTGCGCCCACGGCTTCCAGGCGCTGACCGGGACGGCCGACACCTCGTACCGGATCGACCGCCCGCACGATCCGGCCGAGGACGTGACGATCGCCTTCGACGACCCGGAACTCGCCATTCCCTGGCCGCTGCCGGCCACGTCGGTGTCCGCACGGGACCGGGAGGCCCCGCGCCTCGCCGAGGTCCTGAAGCAGATGGGGAGCTGAGGCCGACGTGGACACCGAAGACACCGGCGGGCTCGTCCTTCCCCGCTCACGGGAGGCGAACGAGCGGCTGCACGCCCTGATCCCCGGGGGCGCGCACACCTACGCCAAGGGCGACGACCAGTACCCCGAGGACCTGGCTCCGGTCATCAGCCACGGCCGCGGCGCGCACGTGTGGGACGTGGACGGCAACCGCTACGTCGAGTACGGCTCCGGCCTGCGGTCGGTCAGCCTCGGCCACGCCCACCCGCGCGTGGTCGAGGCGGTGCGGCGGGAGCTCGACCGCGGCAGCAACTTCGTCCGGCCGTCCTTCGTGGAGGTCGAGGCGGCGGAGCGCTTCCTCGCCACCGTACCGACCGCCGAGATGGTGAAGTTCGCGAAGAACGGCTCCGACGCGACCACCGCCGCGGTGCGCCTGGCCCGCGCCGTCACCGGCCGGTCGCGTGTGGCCCTCTGCGGCGACCATCCCTTCTTCTCCACCGACGACTGGTTCATCGGCACCACGCCGATGTCCGCCGGCATCCCGGACGGGACGAACGAGCTCACCCTGTCGTTCCCTTACGGGGACCTGGCCGCCACCGAGGAGCTGCTGGGCCGGTACGCGGACGAGGTCGCCTGCCTGGTCCTCGAACCCGCCACCCACACCGAGCCACCGCCCGGGTACCTCGCCGGGCTGCGCGAACTGGCCGACCGGCACGGCTGCGTCCTGGTCTTCGACGAGATGATCACCGGCTTCCGCTGGTCGGAGGCGGGCGCCCAGGGCCTGTACGGCGTCGTCCCCGACCTCTCCACCTTCGGCAAGGCGCTGGGCAACGGCTTCGCCGTCTCCGCCCTGGCCGGACGCCGGGACCTGATGGAGTGGGGCGGGCTGCGTCACTCCGGCGAGCGGGTCTTCCTGCTGTCCACCACCCACGGCGCGGAGACGCACTCGCTGGCGGCAGCGATGGCCGTGCAGACCATCTACACCGAGGAGGACGTCACCGCGCGGCTCCACGCCCTCGGCGAGCGCCTGGCCGCCGGGGTCCGCAACGCCGCGGCCGCCATGGGCGTGGGCGAGCACGTCGTCGTCCGGGGCCGGGCCAGCAACCTGGTCTTCGCCACCCTGGACGAGAACGGGCAGCCCTCCCAGGAGTACCGCACGCTGTTCCTGCGCCGCCTCCTGGCGGGCGGAGTCCTGGCGCCGTCGTTCGTCGTGAGCAGCGCGCTCAGCGACGCCGACATCGACCACACCGTCGACGCGGTGGCCCAGGCGTGTGCGGTGTACCGGAAGGCGCTGGACGCCGCGGACCCCACCCCATGGCTGGCCGGTCGCCCGGTGAAGCCCGTGTTCCGCCGCACGGTGTGACGTAGCGTCAGCGGCCCTGCGGCCGATCGGACCGATCGGACCGGTCGGCCTGTCGGTCGGCGGTCCGGTCGGCCTGTCGGTCGGCCGCCGGCTGTGGGCGCGGGTCCGGCCTCCGCAGCGCCCGCCGGCCCGCCCGCCGGTCGGCCGTCCGGTCGACCAGCCAGGCGGTCGCCGGTACGACCGCGAGCGCGGTGCAGAAGCCGCCGAGCGTATCGGTCGGGTAGTGCGCGCCCAGGAGGACCTGCGCCCAGCCCATGGCACCGCCGGCGAGCAGCGTCGCGGTGAGCACGAGGGCCGTGACGGCCGGCCGGCCCGGGCCGAGCCGGCGGGTCGCGAGCAGCGCCACCACGAGGGCGAAGGCGGTGAGGAAGGCGGTGTGCCCGCTGGGGAACGAGAGGTTCTCGCCGTGGATGGTCCGTCCCACCACGGGCTTGAGCAACTTCGTCGCCCCCACGCTGATGCCGGTGGCGGCCACGACGAGCACCGCCGCGCGAGGGCCGCGCAGCGCCAGGCAGCCCGCCAGGGCGGTCGCGACGAGCGCCGCCGCCCCGAGGGGCTCGCCCAGGAAGTCCGTGGCCAGGGCGACGTGCCGCCACGTCGGCCCCGCACGGTCGATCGACGCCGAGAGCCGCGCGTCCACCGCGCCGGGCTCACCGGCGCCGGCGTACAGCAGCCCGAGTACGACGACCACGAGCGCGGCGAGCACGGCGACCGGCCCCAGCCGTGCCCGTACCGATGGGTGCAGAAGGTCCGGCCGCCGAGCGGTCCGGCAGTCGCGTAACACCACGCCCGCCCGTCAGACCCGACGCTGCCGGGCCGCGGCCAGGGCCTCCTCGACCTCCCGTACGACGCGGGCCGCGTCCTCGGGGTTGTTCACGACGTCGGTGCGGTTCATGTCGACGACGAGGACGTCGCTGGCCGAGTAGTGCTCGTGCACCCAGTCGTCGTAGCCGGACCACAGCGTCCGGTAGTACTCGACGAGGCTGTCGTCCTGCTCGAAGTCGCGGCCCCGCAGCCCGATGCGGTGCAGCACCGTGTCGAAGTCCGCCTTGAGGTAGACCATGAGGTCGGGCGCCTTGCGGTACGGCAGGCCGTCGATCTCGCGCATCATCTCGTCGAGCAGGCCCTCGTACACCTGCATCTCGAGGGAGCTGATCCGGCCCAGGTCGTGGTTGACCTTGGCGAAGTACCAGTCCTCGTAGATGGACCGGTCCAGGACGTTGTCGTCCTGGTGGTACGCGGCCTTGATCGAGGCGAACCGCGTCTGCAGGAAGTACAGCTGGAGGAGGAAGGGGTAGCGCTTGGCCTGGATCTCCTCGGGGCTCGCCGTGTAGAAGAGCGGGAGTATCGGGTTGTCCTCGACGCTCTCGTAGAAGACCTGGCTGCCCAACTCCTTCGCGAGCAGCTCGGCGACGCTCGTCTTGCCGATCCCGATCATGCCTCCGACGCAGATCACCGACATACCTCACTTCTCCTGGGAGTCTCGGCTCGTTCCCAGGGGTCGTGGTGATCGCTTGCCGCACACGGCGACGGGCCACCGCCCCGCGGGCCGTCCAAAAGCATAGAGGACGAGCGGTGCTCCCCGGCCGCCGTCGCCGGTCACCCCTCGCTGTCCGGGCCCGCCGGGCTCACGGCCACCGTCACCCCGGGTGCCCGCTCAGTCCCTCAGCGAGAGCTCGGCGACCACCCGGGTGCCGCCGTTCCTCGCGTGGACCGTGCAGCGCAGCGCGCAGGCCTCGACGATGTCCAGGCCGCGGCCGCCGCAGGCGAGCTCCCCTTCGGGCCGGGGGCGGCCCGCACGCGGCCGCCACCGGCCGTTGTCCCTGACCTCCACGGCGAGTGTCGAGAGGTCGGCGGAGAGCAGCAGGGCGACCTCGGGGCCGCCGCTGTGCCGCACCGCGTTGCCGACGAGCTCGCTGACCACGAGGCGCAGGGCGTCGTCGATCCCGGCCGGCAGGCCCCAGCAGGCCGCCACGCCCCGGGCGAACCGGCGCAGGGCCGGCACCGAGGCCGCGGTCGCGACCGTCAGGCAGCCGGCGGTCCGCCGCTCCGGGTACGACGGGTCCTGTCGTCGGTCCTGCGGGTGGAGGACGGGCCGGTCCTCGGCGAGGACGACCGGGCTGAGGCGCGGGCTGATGGACATCGGCTCTCCCGAGACGGCGGGTGGTTTCCCCCGCCCTCCACGATCGGCGCCCGGCCCGACGGAAACCATCCGGGTCGGCCGCTTTAGGGGTACTCAACGCGGGCCCGTGGCTGTGTGCGGGTGCGGGATTCACGTACCCCTGAGTGTGTGAGCGGGACTCGCGCACCCCGGGGCGTGTGCGGTTGCGGGACCCGTACCCCGGGTAGGTGCGGGAGTCCCGTCAGCCGTCCGGGCCCTGTTCCCCCAGCGTGCCCGCCACGTCCTTGCGCGTGGTGCCCAGCTTGCGCAGCACCCTGGCCACGTGGTTCTCGACGGTCCGCGTCGACAGGTAGAGCGTGTCCGCGATGGCCTGGTTGGTCTCGCCGGCCGCCAGCAGCTCCGCCACCTGCCGTTCACGGGGCGACAGCCGGTCGCCGTAGCCGCGGCGGCCCGGGGTGTCCGGCGGGGTGAGGCCGAGTTCCCGCGTGAGGTGGCGGCACCGCGAGACGTCGGCCACCGCGCCGAGCGCGGAGTACGCGTCGACGGCCGCCGCGAGGAGCGTCGCCGCCTCGGCGGGCTCGCGGGCCGCGGCCAGGGCGCGCCCCTGGCGTTCGGTGGCGTGGGCCGCCGCGTAGGGGCGCCCGATGTCCCGCCAGCCGCTCCGGGCCGCTCCGAACTCCTCCGCCGCGCGAGCGGGGTCCCCGTCGAGGTGGAGGAGTCCGCGGGCCAGGTGGAGCTCCGCCTGCGCCGCCGGTGCTTCCCGGCCCCGGAGTCCCTCGTCGGCCTCCTCCACGAGCCGCCGGGCCGAGGAGCGGTCCGCGCAGGCGAGGGCCGCCTCGACGGCCACGGGGACGAGGCCCGTCGCCTTGGTCCAGGACTCGGCGCCGCGGAGCGCGGCGAGGGCGGGTCCGGCCGCCTCCCAGGCCTCCCGCTCGGCTCCCTGGGCGAGGCGGACGGTCATGAGCCCGGCGGTGGCGCGCAGCTCGGTGCTCACGGCGATCTGCCGCGCCCCGTGCTGCACGGCCTGTTCGAAGTGCTCCAGGGCCGGGCCGCGCCGGCCGCGGGCGAAGGCCAGCGTGCCGAGGGCGAGCAGGCGCTCCGAGTGGGGCACGCTGATGTCCGGGTACGCGGCGATCAGGGCGTCGAAGCGGTCCTCCAGGCCGTCCCAGCGTCCGGCGAGGGTGTCCAGCCACAGGTCGAGCACGCGCCCGTAGCACTCCACGATCACCGCGCCCACCCGGCGCCCCTGCTGCCGGCTCTCCGTGACGAGCCCGGCGGCGCGGGCGTCGTGGCCGAGGGCGATGGCCGCCTCGGCGACGTTGTGGAGCGCCCGGGCGGTCTGCCACTGCCTGGCGGGGGAGTCCGTGTCCCGGGGCAGCCGGTCGAGGCGGTCCCAGAGGGTGTGGTCCCCGCGCCAGCCGAGCAGGGTCAGCTCCGTCGCCTCGTACGCCGCCCCGAAGTCCTCGTCCCCGCTGTCGTCGAGGGCCTGCCGGGCTCGTTCCATCCAGCGTGCCGACCAGGCGGGACCGGCCCGTTCGTTGAGCGCGAGGGCGAGCATGCCCCGGCCGGCGGTGACGGGGCGCTCGTCCAGCTCGTCGACCGCGAGTTCGAGTTCGCTCACCCAGGACGGGGAGGCCGACTCGTTGAGGAGCAGCAGGCCGAGCCCCAGGCGGATCTCCCCGCGGACCGGCCTCAGGAGGTGCGGGTCCTCGACCAGGCGCCGCAGCAGCCGTGCGGCGGCGGCGAAGTCGACCCCGTTGTACGCGATCCGGGCGAGCGCGGTGGCGGCGCGGGAGCGGCGCTCGGTGTCGAGGCCGGGCTCGTCGAGGATCCGGTGGAGCAGTGCGGCGGCGGTGCCCTGGTCCCCGACGGCGGCGGCCTGCTCGGCGGCCTCCTCGGCCCGGCGCAGCCATCCGGCGCGGTCGCCGAGGGCGAGGGTGTGATGGGCGATCTGGACGAGCGGGGCCGGGGTCCGCTCCTGGAGCGCGGCCACGGCGGCCCGGTGCAGCCGGCTCCGTCGCGGGGCCGGGGTGTGTCCGTACGCGACCTGCTGGGCGAGGACGTGCCGGAAGGCGTACCGCTGGTCCTCGGTCTCGCGGAGCAAGGAGCTGTTCAGGGCTTCGATCAGGGCGTCGGTGCCGGTCTCGGGGTCGAGGCCGGCGACGGCGGCGAGGAGCGCCTCGTCCGAGGGGACGGCCAGCACCGCCGCGGCGGCGACGATCGCGGCGCCGGCCGGTGACAGACCGGCGAGCCGCTCGGTGACCGCCTCGCGCAGGCCCTTGGGCACGTCGGTGTCCTGGAGGCGGCGGACCACCTCCCGATGGTCGGTCGTGCCTCCCTGCTCGGCGAGCGTGAGCAGGTCCTCCTCGGCGACCAGCGGGAGGCCCTCGCTCCGTTCGTAGAGCGCGGAGGCCAGCGCGGGTGTGGCGACCGGGCCGAGGGCGGCGGAGGCCAGTTCGCGGACGTCCTCCTGGGTGAGGGGGCCGAGCCTGATCACGGCGCCGCCCGCGCCCGACGGGTGGCGGTAGGCGGCGCCGAGCACCGAGGTGTCCGGGGGCAGGTCCTCGGCCCGGTAGGTGAGCACGAGGCCGAGTTCGTCCGGCGGGTCGCGGGCGAGCAGCAGGAGCAGGTCCCTGGTGGCCTCGTCCACCCAGTGCATGTCCTCGATGATCAGCGTGGTCGGCCCGAGGGCGGTGAGGAGCGCGCGGACTCCGTGGACCAGCCGGAGCCGCTCGGCCTGCTCCCCTCCCTGCGTGGCGGGCGCCGCCGGGAGCCGGTCGGCGAGGCCCGGCAGGAGCCGGGCGAGTGCGCCGACGGCGTCGGGCAGGCCGTTCTCCGGCAGCCAGGGGCCGGCCTTGGTCAGCGCGTCGGACACGGGTCCGTAGGGGAAGGGCTCGCGCAGCGGCTGGCAGAAGCCGATGAGGACGGGCCGGTCGCCCTCCGCTCGCAGTGCCGCGGCGGCCTCTCCGACGAGCCGCGACTTCCCGATCCCGGCCTCGCCCTCGATCAGGACGACTGCGGGCGGGTCGCGCAGGGCGGCCATGAGCAGGTCCAGCTCGCGTCGGCGTCCCACGTAGCGGAACGTGCCGACCGTCGCTGCCGCTCCCGGGCCGAGTGACCCCGCCACGCGCTCACCCACCTCGCCCCGGACGCCCCCGGCCCCTCCAGCCTAAGCGCGGCCGGCGCGACGGACGACCGGACGACGGGGCGGGAGCAGGCGAGCGGGCGGGAGCGGGTGAGCGGCGGTCAGACGCCGGTGTACTGGGCCGCGTACTCCTCCGTGGGCGGGACGACGGTGATCACGTCGATCAGTACGCCGTCGGGCGCGGCCACGATGAAGTGGCGCTGGCCGAACTCCTCCGTGCGCAACGACAGCACCTCGGGCAGCCCTGCCTCCGTCACGAGCCGCCGGTGCTCGGCGTCCACGTCGTCCACCTCGAAGTTCAGCAGCAGGCCGCCGCCGAGCGCGACCCGGTGGCCCTCGGGGACGGTCGGGTGGGCGTGGTCGAGGAGGGCCAGCTCGTACTGCGGGGCGTCGGGGCGGCGCAGGCTCACGTACCAGTCCGCCTCGAAGGTCACGTCGAACCCGAGGTGACGGGTGTAGAAGTCGCGGGAGGCCGCCACGTCCTCGGTCGCGAGCACCGGGTAGAAGCCGCCGAGCCCGGTCGTGGGCGAGGTGGCGTGTTCGTTCGTCATGGCAGTGACCCTTCGCGTCGCTTTCGCATACCCGGGGTATGTGAACCTTGGCGTTAGCATACCCCGGGTACGCGAAATGGAAAGGGCGGTACGCGATGGCGGTCAACCGAGCCGAACAGCGAGCGGCCACGCGGCGGGCGCTGCTGGCCGAGGGGCGGCGCCGGTTCGCCGCCGACGGCTACCACCACGTGGTGCTGGCCGAGGTGGCACGGGCCGCCGGGGTCACCAAGGGAGCCGCCTACCACCACTTCGACAGCAAGGCGGGGCTCTTCCGGGCCGTCGTCGGCGAGGTCCAGCGGGAGCTGGGCGAACGGGTCGCGACCGAGGCGGAGCGGCACGACGACCTCTGGGAACAGCTCCGGGCCGGCTGCCGGGCCTTCCTGGCCGCGGGGACCGACCCGGCGGTGCGGCGGATCCTGCTGGTCGACGCGCCGACCGTGCTGGGCTGGGACGAGTGGCGGGCGATGGACGAGGAGTCCTCCGCCCGCCACCTCGCGGAGGCCCTGGCGGCGCTCGCCGAGGCCGGAGTCATCGCCGACCAGCCGGTGGAGCCCCTGGCCCGGCTGCTCTCGGGCGCGATGAACGAGGCGGCGCTCTGGATCGCCCGCGGCGGGGACCCGCACGCCGCGGAACAGGCACTCGACCGCCTCCTGACGGGGCTGCGCACCGCGACGCCGTGACGTCCGGGCCCCGGGGGCGGGGTCAGTCGTGCAGCAGGGCGCAGACGAAGTTCTCCTGGACCGCGCGGACCTTGGCCAGCAGGTCCGGCTTGACCGTCTTGCTGGTCTGGGTGGTGATCGAGAAGGTGAGGGACCGCTTGCCGTCGGCCGTGCCGGCCGCGAACTGGGTGTAGCCCGGGAAGTTGCCGGTGTGGCCGAAGACCGTGCCGCACCGCGTCTTGTAGCGGAAGATCGCCAGTCCGCCCGCGTTGACCCCGGGTCCCGCGGGCTCCGAGGCGGCGCCGGGGATGAAGGTCCGCTGCTCGTGGCGGGTCTCCTTCGAGAGGAAGTCCCGGCCGCCGGCCCAGGCGCGGACGAAGGTGTTGAGGTCCTTCGGCGTCGAGACGATGCCGCCGGACGCCCAGACGCCCGACGCGCCGATGACCTCGCTGATGTCCTCCGGCGGGGCGGGCGGTGTCACGTCGTAGCCGTGCAGGTACGGCTCCGGCAGCCGGTAGCCCTGGGGCAGGCTGGTCCGCCCCGTGCCGAGGGGCCGGTAGACGAGCTGGTCGAGGAGCCGCTCGTACGGCCGCCCGGTGGCCGCTTCGGCCATCAGCGCGACGGCGATGTTGTCGGAGTTCGAGTACTCGTACGTCGATCCCGGCGGGAACAGCAGGTCCTCGTCGGCGACGAAGTCGAGCAGCCGGCGGGAGTCGAAGTGGTGCCGGGGGTCCTGCTGCAGGATCGCGACGAACGCCGGGGCCTTCGAGAAGTCGGGCAGCCCGCTGGTGTGGTTGAGCAGTTGACGGAGCGTCACCCCGTGCCAGGCGACCGGCAGCGAAGGCAGGCGCTCGCCGATCGTGTCGCCGAGGGCCAGCTTCCTCCGGTCCACCAGGCGGAGCGCGACCGCTCCGCTGTAGGCCTTGGCGACGCTCGCGATCCGCATGTGGTCGGTCGGCTGGGGCGGGCGGCCGGTCCTCGTGTCGGCGACCCCGGCCCGGTAGACCTTCGTCCGGTCGCCCTGCCGCATCGTCACGATCACGCCGGGCGGCCCGCCGGCCGTCCGGACGAGATCGTTCAGCTGCTTGCGCAGGTCCTTGTGCGCGGGCGACGGCGGGGGCTTCGGCGTGCCCGTGGCCTGGACGGGCTGGACCAGGGCGGCGAGGGCGGCGGACGCGGCCAGGCCCGCGACGGACAGACGCAGACGTGCGCGTGAGCGGGACCGGACTTCAGGGCGTGCCGACACGGGAGCTCCTTCACGGTGACGCCGGGTGGACGGGCACCCCGTTTCGCGGGGTCCGCCTCAGCATCGGGTGCGCCGCCGGAAGCCGCCTGCCCGGTGCGCCATCCGGCCCAGACCCCGCCGGGGCGGCCGCCGTGGGTGCCGGGGCGAGGAGGGTGGGCCATCCTTGGGGGTATGAGTGCCGCGCGTGGAGGGTCCTTCCGGACGGGGCCGCTGGCCGGTGGAGCGGTCTCCCGCCGGGCTCGGGTCGCCGTCGTCGCCGTGCTGCTCGCGGGCACCGCCGCCGCGGCGGGCGGCTGCGCGGGCGGCGACGGTGCCGGTTCACGTACCGGTGCGAGTACCAGTCCCCGCTCCAGTGCTGCCGGTGCCGGTACGCCCACGGGAGCGCACGGCCCCTCGTCGGTGGCCCCGGCGACGACGGGGACGGGCCAGGGCCCGGCGACGACGTCCGCGGCCCCCTCGCCGTCGCCCTCGGTTCCGGTCCCCTCCGCCACTCCCCCGGTCCCCTCGCCCCGCGGGCCCGTCGCCGCCGAGCTGTCCATACCGTCGATCGGGGTCGAGGACCTCGACGTCGTCCCGTACGAAGGCACCACCGACGACCGCCCGGGCACCCGGATACAGGACC
Source organism: Streptomyces sp. NPDC015130 (assembly GCF_043080005.1). Lineage (NCBI taxonomy): Bacteria > Bacillati > Actinomycetota > Actinomycetes > Kitasatosporales > Streptomycetaceae > Streptomyces > Streptomyces sp. NPDC015130. Next base: position 93,412 of record NZ_JBIBVC010000021.1, read on the forward strand.
GTGGTGTGGCGGCGAGCCCGTACGGGAAGCGCGGTGGTGTGGGGCCCGGCGACATCGGCAACTACCTGGTGACCGCCCACCGGCTCTCGGCGGGCGGGCCCTTGCGCGAGCTGCCCTCGGTCGAGGTCGGCGACCAGGTGCACGTCACCGTCGAAGGCACCGTCTACACCTACGAGATCACCGAGACCCGCAGCACGTCCTTCCGTTCGGCTCGTTCGCTCGCCGAGCAGCGCGCCGCGGTGCCGGGCGAACCGGGCGAGAAGCCCACCCGGGCCATGATCACGCTCTCCACCTGCGCGACGCCGGAGGACAACGCGGCGGGCAACTTCTGGCGGGACGCCCTGCACAACCCCGAGCACCGCATCGACAAGGTGGGCGTCCTGACCTCGACACGCGCGGCCTGACCGGCAGGACGCCTCACGGCGATGATCCATGTCACTGTGATGGGACCTTCAGTAGCCCACGGCGCAGCCCTTAGCGTTGCCGGAACGAGCCGGGCGCGACGCGGGCGAGTGGCGCCCCCAGGGCTCATCACCGGCAGGGTGAAGGGATCAGGATGTTCCGCAAGGTGCTGGTAGCGAACCGCGGGGAGATCGCGATTCGCGCGTTCCGCGCTGGCTACGAACTGGGTGCGCGTACGGTTGCCGTCTTCCCTCACGAGGACCGCAACTCACTGCACCGTCTGAAGGCCGACGAGGCGTACGAGATCGGTGAGCCAGGGCACCCGGTACGGGCGTACCTCTCCGTGGAGGAGATCATCCGGGCGGCTCGCCTGGCCGGTGCCGACGCCGTCTACCCGGGGTACGGGTTCCTCTCCGAGAACCCGGAGCTGGCGCGCGCCTGCGAGGAGGCGGGCATCACGTTCGTCGGCCCGTCCGCGCAGACCCTGGAGCTGACCGGCAACAAGGCGCGGGCCGTGGCCGCCGCCCGCGAGGCGGGTGTGCCGGTGCTGGGTTCCTCGGCGCCCTCCACCGACGTGGACGAGCTGGTGGCGGCCGCCGAGGGCATCGGCTTCCCGGTGTTCGTCAAGGCCGTCGCCGGTGGCGGCGGCCGGGGCATGCGGCGGGTCGAGGACCCGGCGAGCCTGCGGGAGTCCATCGAGGCGGCGGCCCGCGAGGCCGAGTCCGCCTTCGGCGACGCGACCGTCTTCCTGGAGAAGGCCGTCGTCGACCCCCGTCACATCGAGGTGCAGATCCTCGCGGACGGCGAGGGCGGTGTCATCCACCTGTACGAGCGGGACTGCTCGCTCCAGCGCCGCCATCAGAAGGTGATCGAGCTCGCGCCCGCCCCGAACCTCGACCCGGAGGTCCGCCGGCGCATCTGCGACGACGCCGTGAAGTTCGCCCGCCGGATCGGCTACCGCAACGCCGGCACCGTGGAGTTCCTCCTCGACCCCGAGGGCAACCACGTCTTCATCGAGATGAACCCGCGCATCCAGGTCGAGCACACCGTGACCGAGGAGGTCACGGACATCGACCTGGTGCAGTCGCAGCTGCGCATCGCCGCCGGGGAGACCCTCGCCGACCTCGGTCTGGCGCAGGAGTCCGTCGTCCTGCGCGGCGCCGCGCTGCAGTGCCGGATCACCACCGAGGACCCGGCCAACGGCTTCCGCCCGGACACCGGGATGATCAGCGCGTACCGCTCCCCCGGCGGTTCGGGCATCCGGCTCGACGGCGGAACCACCCACGCCGGTACGGAGGTCAGTGCCCACTTCGACTCGATGCTGGTCAAGCTGACCTGCCGGGGGCGGGACTTCGGGACCGCCGTCGACCGGGCCCGGCGGGCGGTGGCCGAGTTCCGCATCCGTGGCGTTTCGACGAACATCCCGTTCCTCCAGGCGGTGCTGGACGACCCGGACTTCCAGGCTGGCCGGGTCACCACGGCGTTCATCGAGCAGCGGCCGCACCTGCTCACCGCGCGCCACTCGGCCGACCGCGGCACGAAGCTGCTCACCTACCTCGCCGACGTCACCGTGAACAAGCCGCACGGGCCCCGGCCCGACCTGGTCGCCCCGGCCACGAAGCTGCCCCGGCGGGCCGCCGGTGAGCCGCAGGCCGGGTCCCGGCAGCGGCTGGCCGCGCTCGGTCCCGAGGGCTTCGCGCGGAGTCTGCGCGAGTCGCCGACCCTGGGCGTCACCGACACCACCTTCCGCGACGCCCACCAGTCGCTCCTCGCGACCCGCGTCCGGACGAAGGACCTGCTCGCCGTCGCCCCGACGGTGGCGCACTCGCTGCCGCAGCTGCTGTCCCTGGAGTGCTGGGGCGGTGCCACCTACGACGTCGCGCTGCGCTTCCTCGCCGAGGACCCCTGGGAGCGTCTCGCCGCGCTGCGCGAGGCCGTGCCCAACATCTGTCTGCAGATGCTGCTGCGCGGCCGCAACACCGTGGGGTACACGCCCTACCCGACCGAGGTGACCGACGCCTTCGTGCAGGAGGCCGCCGCCACCGGCATCGACATCTTCCGGATCTTCGACGCGCTCAACGACGTCGACCAGATGCGGCCCGCCATCGACGCCGTACGGGCGACCGGGACGGCGGTGGCCGAGGTCGCGCTCTGCTACACCTCCGACCTCTCCGACCCGGCGGAGCAGCTCTACACGCTCGACTACTACCTGCGGCTCGCCGAGAGGATCGTGGCGGCCGGGGCGCACGTGCTGGCGGTCAAGGACATGGCCGGTCTGCTGCGCGCCCCCGCCGCCGCCAAGCTGGTCTCCGCGCTGCGCAGCGAGTTCGACCTGCCGGTGCACCTCCACACCCACGACACCGCGGGCGGTCAGCTCGCCACCTACCTCGCCGCGATCCAGGCCGGGGCGGACGCGGTGGACGGCGCGGTGGCCTCCATGGCGGGCACCACCTCGCAGCCCTCGCTGTCGGCGATCGTCGCCGCGACGGACCACTCCGAGCGGCCCACCGGCCTCGACCTCCAGGCGGTGGGCGACCTGGAGCCCTACTGGGAGAGCGTCCGCAAGATCTACGCCCCCTTCGAGGCGGGGCTCGACTCGCCGACCGGGCGCGTGTACCACCACGAGATCCCCGGCGGGCAGCTCTCCAACCTGCGGACGCAGGCCGTCGCGCTCGGCCTCGGCGACCGGTTCGAGGACGTCGAGTCGACGTACGCGGCCGCGGACCGGATGCTGGGCCGGCTGGTGAAGGTCACGCCCTCGTCGAAGGTGGTGGGCGACCTCGCCCTGCACCTCGTGGGCGCGGGGGTGGACCCCAAGGCCTTCGAGGCGGCGCCGAACCGCTTCGACATCCCGGACTCGGTCGTCGGCTTCCTCCACGGCGAACTGGGCACGCCGCCCGGCGGCTGGCCGGAGCCGTTCCGCACGAAGGCGCTGGAGGGCCGTCCCGCGCCCAGGCCGATGCGGGACCTGACCGCCGAGGACCGCACCGGGCTGGCCAAGGACCGCCGCGCGACCCTGAACCGCCTCCTCTTCCCCGGCCCGACGAAGGCGTTCGAGGCGCACCGCCAGGCGTACGGCGACACCAGCGTGCTCGACAGCAAGGACTTCTTCTACGGGCTGCTTCCGGGGAAGGAGTACGCGGTCGACTTTGGTCCCGGTGTGCGGCTGCTCATCGAGCTGGAGGCCATCGGCGAGGCCGACGAGCGGGGCATGCGCACCGTCCTGTCCACCCTGAACGGCCAGTTGCGTCCGATCCAGGTGCGCGACGAGGCGGCGGCCGCCGACCTCCCGGTGACGGAGAAGGCCGACCGGTCCGACCCCGGCCATGTCGCCGCGCCGTTCGCCGGTGTGGTCACGCTGGCCGTCGCCGAGGGCGACGAGGTCGAGGCCGGTGCGACGGTGGCGACGATCGAGGCGATGAAGATGGAGGCCTCGATCACCGCCACGCGGAGCGGCCGAATCGCGCGCCTGGCCATCACCAGGATCCAGCAGGTGGAAGGCGGCGACCTCCTCGTCGAGATCGTGTGACACGGCAGGGGGTGTCCCGTCGGTCCGGCCCGACCGGTGGGACACCCCCTGCGGCGTGTCCCGGGTTCGTCGCCTTCGCCCCGGCTCCGTTTAAGCGGTGACGAAATCGTGGCCGGGGCAGGCGCGCGCGGCGGAAGGTTCTTCCCGGCGCCCGGCGACGGGTGCCGGGACCCACACCACCTTCCACCGTGAGGACGGCCATGACCCGCATGACCACCGCCGCCGGGACGACCCCGGCCGCCCGCCCCACCAGGGCCTTCCGGGGCCTGAGGGCGCTCGCCCTCGGCCTGACGGCGCTCGCGCTCGGGATCGCCGGGACCACCGCTCCGGCCACCGCCGTGCCGCTGGTTCTCTCCGGCGGCTCCTTCACCGGCGACGCGCTCGCCGACCTGGTGAAGAAGGAGGGCGACTCCTTCCGCGTCTGGCAGAACACCGACGGCGACGACCGGGCATGGCCCTGGGGCGGCACCGGAAAGGTGCACGGCAGCGGCTGGAGCGGTGTCGACCCGAGCAAGGTGTACTTCGCCGATCTCACGAACGACCGGTACAAGGACCTCGTCCTGCTGGACGGTGACAGCTTCCGCGTCTGGACCCACAACGGGACGCCCACGTTCGGCGCCAACCCGTGGACCGTCCCGCCGTTCCGCACCGGCGGCGGCTGGTCCGGCCACGACCCGTCGGCCATCTGGTTCGCGGACATCGACGGCAACGGGCAGGACGACCTCGTCCAGCGGAGCGGTGACGTGCTCCGCTACTTCCGCAACCTCGGCGAGGGCAAGAGCTGGGCCGCCCCGGTGACCATCGGGTACGGCTACGGCGGCCACAATCCGCGGGCCATCTGGTTCGCCGACCTCAACGGCGACCAGCGCGCCGAGCGCATCGAGCGGTTCGGCGACCAGTTCATGGTGGCGCCCAACACCACGGGCGGCGGAGGCGGTTGGCCGTACGGCACGGTGTACTTCACCGGCTCCGGCTGGTCCGGGCACGACCCGGCCGCCATCTGGTTCGCCGACATCACCGGCGACAACCGGGCCGACCTCGTCCAGAAGTCCGGTGACGCACTGAGGTACTTCCCCAACAACGGCTCCGGCAGCGGACACACGAACTGGTCCGCGGGAGTCGGCGCCGGCACCGGCTGGTCCTCCGTGGACCCGAAGGGCATCTACTTCGCCTGATCCCTGAGGGACGGGGGTCCACAGGGAACAGCGATGCACGGGGGGCGGCCCCGAAGCGTGGCCACGGCTACGTCTTCGGGGCCGCGTGCCGTGCGGGCGCACCCAGCAACTGCCCTGCCAGCGGGGTCCGTTGGTGGAGCATCCAGCGCCCCGAGCGGCGCGAGGTGACGAGGCTGCAGCGCCGCAGCACCGACAGGTGCTGGGACACCGCCGCCGAGGTGAGGTCCAGGTAGGCCGCGAGCTGGCTGGTGGACAGGGGCAGATCGAGGTGGGCGAGCAGCGCGGCCCGGCTGCGCCCGATCAGCTCGGCGAGCGGCTGGGCGGCCTGCCCCGCCGTCTCCTCCGTCCACAGCCGGCCGATCCCGCGCGGCGAGTACGTGAGCGTCGGCTGGTAGGGCTCGTTGTGCAGGACGAGCAGCCGGGGCCAGGCGAAGACGCAGGGAACGAGCAGCAGCCCCGCGCCGTCGGACGAACGGCGGGCGGAGTGGAGGGGTTTGTCGATGAGGAGCCGGTCGACCTCGTAGCGCGCCTCGGGGTGGAGGTCGTCGAAGACCTTGGCGAGGCCGCCGGTGGTGAGCTGCCCCGCCCGGTGCGCGATGTCGGCGTCGTCGAGAGCCCGCAGCCGCGGCCACACCGGCTCGACGGCGGCCCGCCAGTACGCGGCCATCGTGTCCACGAGACCGGGCAGTTCCCGCTCCGGGTCCTCGTACAGCGGGCGCAGGACGGCGGGGAGCAGGTCTCCGGTGCCCAGTTCGTCGAGCGCGGTGCGCACCGTGGCGGCGGGCGTCGCGGCGATCGCGTCCAGCTCGTCGCGGAACTCCCCGGTCAGGGCCTCCGGCGGCGGTGCGAGGAAGTCGGGGACGACACGGGGCCCTTGGGCGAGCGCGAGCAGCACACGCAGGTCGAGGCCGCGCACGCGTCCCGCCGCGAACTCCCGCCAGGGCCGGTGCACCACGGGTCGGCGGGTGCCGGCGAGGACGGGGACGCTGTGCACGAGTTCCTCGAGCGGGGAGCGTGCGAAGCGTATGCGCGTCAGATCGTCGGGCCCGAAGATGATCTCGATCACGCCTGCGAGCGTACCCCCGCGCGATCGGTTCGAACGGGGCCGCCCGACGCCCTACGGCAACGGCAGCGGAGGCAGGGGGCCGCGGTGGAGCCAGGAGGTGAGCAGGGTGTCCACGGGGGAGGTCGCGTAGCGGGCCACGTGGGCGGTGAAGCTCTCGGTGGTGACGACGCCGTGGCGGTGGGACGTGGCCCAGTCGCGCAGCAGCCGGAAGAACGGCCCGTCGCCCAGCGCGCAGCGGACCGCGTGCACCGCGAGGCCTCCGCGCTGGTAGAGGCGGTCGTCGAACATGAGTTTGCGGCCCGGGTCGGCGAGGACCAGGTCCTGGGGCTGCGTGGCCAGCAGCCGGTGTGCGGCGGTGGCCAGTTCCTGTGCGGTGCGGCCGCCGGAGCGCTCCGACCAGAGCCATTCGGCGTACTTGGCGAAGCCCTCGTTGAGCCAGATGTGGCGCCAGTCGCCGATCGTGACGCTGTTGCCGAACCACTGGTGCGCGAGCTCGTGGGCGATGAGCCGCTCCGAACCCCGTACGCCGTCCACGTGGTTGACGCCGAAGAGGGAGAGGCCCTGGGCCTCCACCGGCACGTCCAGCTCCTCGTCGGCGACGACGACCGCGTACTCGCCCAGCGGGTAGGGGCCGAAGAGCTCCTCGAAGGTCCGCATCATCGCGGGCTGCCGGGCGAAGTCCCGGGAGAACTTGGGCAGGAGGTGCGCGGGTACGTGGGCGGTCTGCGGGACGTCGTCGAGGCCGGGTTCGCCGAGGAGCACGGTCTGGTACATGCCGATGGACAGGCCGACGAGGTAGCTGGAGGTCGGCGCGGTCTGCTCGTACACCCAGGTGGTCGTGGAGGCCTTCGTCGTCCGGGTCAGCAGCCGGCCGCCCGCCACCACCGTGTACGCGGACGGGGTGTTGACCGAGATCTGGTACGAGGCCTTGTCGGCGGGCCGGTCGTTGCACGGGTACCAGGAGGGCGCGCCGACCGGCTGGCTCGCGACGAGCGCCCCGTCGGTGAGCTCCTCCCAGCCGAGGCCGCCCCAGGGGCTGCGGACCGGCTTGGGGTTTCCCGACCAGTGCAGCTCGACGGTGAAGGCGGCGCCGGCGGGGAGGGGCTTGGCCGGCCGGAGGCGCAGTCTGCCGCCGCGGTGGGTCCAGTGGGGCGCGCGGCCGTTGACCTGGATCCGGCCGACCTTGAACTCGGCGAGGTTGAGGGCGAACTCGGTGAGCGGCGCCCGGCCGACGATGGCGCTGAGCCGGGCCGTGCCGGAGAGCCGGTTGGGGCCGGGGCGGTAGTCCAGGGCGATCTCGTACCGGTGGACGCGGTAACGGGGGTCGCCGTTGGCCGGAAAGTACGGGTCCGACGCCGTTGTCCTCTGGCCGCTCACTGCCGCTTCCGCTCCCTGCCCTGTGCTCGTACGCCGTGGCCCTTTCAGGACCGCCACGCCTCGATCGGATTGCCCAGCCAGCGGGTGTCGGCGGGGACGGATTCCCCGGCCATCACGAGAGAGGCGGGTCCCAGTGTGCTGCGGGCCCCGACCGTGCTTCCGGGCAGGACGATTCCGCCCGGGCCCAGGGTGGCGCCCTCGCGGAGGACCACAGTATCCGTCCTCAAGATCCGGTCGTGGAAGAGGTGCGTCTGCAACACACAGCCGCGGTTCACGGTGGCGGCGTCGCCCAGGGTGACCAGGTCCGTCTCGGGCAGCCAGTAGCTCTCGCACCACACGCCCCGGCCGATCCGGGCGCCGAGGCCGCGCAGCCACAGGGTGAGGAGCGGGGTCCCGGGCACCGATCCGGCGAGCCAGGGCACGGCCAGGACCTCGACGAAGGTGTCGGCGAGCTCGTTGCGCCACACGAAGCCGCTCCAGAGCGGGTGCTCCCCCGTCCGGTGCCGGCCCACGAGGAGCCATTTCGCGGCCACGGAGACCACCACGGCGGCAGCCCCGGCGGCGAGCAGGACCGCCCCGGACAGCAGCGCGGCCCCCACGGCCCCGGCCCCGGTGGTGGCGGTGAGGGCGCACAGCGCGGCGACCGTCAGGACGGCGAGCGCCGCCGAGCAGAACACCGGGACGAGCCGGCAGAGCTCGACGAGGCCCCGGGCCCACAGGAGGCGGGCGGGCGGGTCGTAGGTGCGGCTCCGGTCCGACTCGGCGGCGGAGCGCGGCAGTCTGACCGGCGGCAGGCCCAGGTAGGAGCTGCCCTTCTTGGCCTTCTTCGGGGTGGCGGACAGGACGCCGACCAGTCCGTCGTCGGGCACGCTGCGGCCCGGCGCGGTCATGCCGGAGTTGCCGAGGAACGCGCGGCGGCCGATGACGGAGTGGCCGATGCGGACCCAGCCGCCGCCCAGTTCGTACGGGGCGGTCAAGGTGTCGTCGGCGAGGAACGCGCCTTCGCCGACGGTCGTGAGGCTGGGGAGCGCGAGCACCGTGGACACCTCGGCACCACGGCCGATCCGCATGCCGAGCAGCCGGAGCCAGACGGGGGTGATCAGCCCGGCGTACAGCGGGAAGAGGGTCTCCCGGGAGCGGTCCATGAGCTGCGTGACGGTCCACGCCTGCCAGCCGATCCTGCTGTGCGTGGGGTGGGTGCCGGTCCGCAGTCCGAGGCTGAGCAGCCGTACGGAGACGAGGATCAGCAGCGCGTACGCGAGGCCGAAGGCGAGGGCTCCGGGCACGACGGCGATCAGCGCGCCGCGCAGGGCCTCGGCGAGCCCGGCGTCGGCGGGGACGAACAGGCCGAGGACGAGCAGGGCGGGAAGGGCGGAGAGCACGGGCAGGACCGTGAGGAAGAGGCCGGTCGCTCCGTACATGGCGCGCCAGCGGGCGGCGCGCGGCGGGCGCTCGTCGGGCCAGTTGCGCTTGGCCTTGCCGAGCTTGACGGCGGGTGCTCCGGCCCAGCGCTGGCCGGTCGGGATCTGGCCGGCGACGGCGGAGCCGGGGGCGACCTGGGCCCGCTTGCCGACCCGTGCGCCGGGGAAGAGCATGCTGCGGGTGCCGACGACCGCGCCCGAGCCGACCTTGACCGGGCCGATCTCCAGGCGGTCGCCGTCCAGCCAGTGGCCGGAGAGGTCCACCTCGGACTCGACGGCGCAGCCGCGGCCGAGCTTGAGCATGCCGGTCACGGGCGGCAGGGAGTGCAGGTCGACGTCGGGGCCGACCTTGGCGCCGAGGGCGCGGGCGTAGCGTTCCAGCCAGGAGCCGGTGAGGGAGGTCGCGCCGACGAATTCGGCGAGGCGTTCGGCCGTCCAGAGCCGGAGGTGGACGCTTCCGCCGCGCGGGTGACGTCCCGGCCGGACGCCGAGCAGCAGGAGGCGGGCGCCGCCGGCGGCGAGGACCAGCCGGCCGGGCGGGCTGTAGAGGAGGGCGGCGCCGGCGGCGACGAGCCACCAGGAGGCGGTGGGCGCCCAGGGGTAGGGCCCGAAGCGGTGGAGGACGTTGCCCAGGGCGAGGAGGGCCACCGTCCAGCGCAGTCCGACGACGGTGAACAGCGGGAGCAGCAGCAGCGCCTGCGCCACCTGGGTGCGGAGCGGGACGGGCGCGACGGTCCGGGCCGTGGCGTCGTCCTGGACGGACTTCTCCAGGTGCCGGGCGAGCTTGCGGAGGACGGGCTGCTGGTAGAGGTCGACGACGGCCGCGGTGGGGTAGCGGGTGCGGAGCCGGGTGGTGAGCTGGGCGGCGGCGAGGCTGTTGCCGCCGATCGCGAAGAAGTCGTCGGTGGCGCCGGTGACGGGCACGCCCAGGGTCTCGCTCCACTGCTCGGCGAGCCAGGCCTCGGTGCCGTAGAGCTGCTCGACGGAGCCGGTGGGCTCCAGGTCGGGCAGGGGCCAGGGCAGCGCGTCCCGGTCCACCTTGCCGGAGGTGCGGGTCGGCAGGTCGTCGACCGGGGCGAGGAGCGGGACGAGGGCCGCGGGCAGTTCGGCGCGGAGCCGCTCGACGGCCGCCGCGTGGTCCCAGCCGTCCTGGGGGACGAGGTAGCCGACGAGGAGCTGGTTGCCGCCGCGCGCGGTGCGGACGGCGGCGGCCGCGCCGGCGACGCCGGGCAGGGCCTGGAGCGCGGCGTCCACCTCGCCCAGTTCGATGCGCCGGCCGCCGAGCTTGATCTGCTCGTCGCCGCGGCCGAGGAAGACGAGGCCTTCCGGTTCCGCGCGGACGAGGTCGCCGCTGCGGTAGGCGCGCTGCCAGCCGAGGGAGGCGAGCGGGGCGTACTTCTCGGCGTCCTTCCCCGGGTCGAGGTAGCGGGCGAGGCCGACGCCGCCGATGACGAGCTGGCCGCTGCCGCCCATGGGCACCGGCTCGCCGGACTCGTCGACGACGGCGAGTTCCCACCCGGCGAGCGGGAGGCCGATGCGGATCGGTTCCTCGCCGGTGAGGAGCGAGGCGCAGGCGACGACGGTGGCCTCGGTGGGGCCGTACGTGTTCCAGACCTCGCGGCCCTCGGTGACGAGGCGCTGGGTCAGTTCGGGCGGGCAGGCCTCGCCGCCGAAGATCAGCAGGCGGACCTCTCCGAGGTCTTCGGGGTCCCAGAGGGCGGCCAGGGTCGGCACGGTGGAGACGACGGTGATCTCCTGCTCCACGAGCCAGGGGCCGAGGTCGGCGCCGCTGCGCACCTGGGAGCGCGGGACGGGGACGAGGCAGGCGCCGTGGCGCCAGGCGAGCCACATCTCCTCGCAGGAGGCGTCGAAGGCGACCGAGAGTCCGGCCATGACCCGGTCGCCGGGTCCGATCGGTTCCTCCGCGAGGAAGAGGGCGGCCTCGGCGTCGACGAAGGCGGCGGCGCTGCGGTGGGCGACGGCGACGCCCTTGGGCAGGCCGGTGGAGCCGGAGGTGAAGATGATCCACGCGTCGTGCTCGGGTCCGGGGCGGGCGGCGGGGGCGTGGCCGGGCTCCGGTGGGCGGACGAGGTCGACGGACTGTCCGGCGCCGAGCACCGCGCGTACGCCGGCCTCGCCGAAGACGAGTTCGGCCCGCTCGTCGGGGTCCTCGGCGTCGACCGGCACGTAGGCGGCCCCGGCGGCGAGGACGGCCAGGACGGACACGTACAGCTCGTTGGTCCCGGAGGGTACGCGGATGCCGACCCGGTCGCCGATGCCGACGCCGGCCTCGGCGAGGGCGCGGCGCCGGCGCTCGACCTCGGCCGCGAGGGCACGGTAGGTGAGCCGGCTGGTGCCGTCGTCGAGGGCGGGTTCGTCGGGGTGGGCCCGGACGGTCGCGTCGAGGATGTCGACGAGGGTGCGGGGCGGGGCGGCGGGGCCGGCGGTGAACCGGGCCGCTTTGCCGGAGTCCTCGTACGCCTCCCCGTCGTCGGGATGGGTGAGTTCGCCGAGCTCGGGTGTGGCTGACATCGGCCCTCGCGTGTCCTCCCGGAAAGTCCGGGTCGCCGGTGGAGCCCGGGTCTGCCCGGGTTGTTCCGTTCCAGCGCCAAACAGCCCGTCAGTCTAGTGCGCCGATGCGGTTTTCCTTGGGCGAATCGCTTGCGCGCGACTGAGGAAGGGCGGTAATGCGGGTCACGTCCACGGCTCCGCGGCCGGCGCCGGCGACGGGTTCCCGGGCGTGTCGCCGCGGGGTGCCGGGGCCGGTGGAGGATCGATTCGCCGGGGTACGGAAACGGGCCATTCGGAGGTTCGCGTTCCCGGCTGCCTCGGGTGTCGTCCCGAAACCGGTGCGGGGCCCGGTGCGGACCGCGGTCTTCCGGGGCCGCCGAGCGGCGCTGTCGCGGAAGGATCGCGCGGGTGTCACACAGCGGTCACACGATGATCGTCGCCCCATCGAACTCGGCGGCCCCGGGATGGCCGGAACACAGCGGAATCACCGCCCGGCGCGTGGACCGCCGTTGATCACGTCCCGTGCGCTTCACATACTGCGCTTACCCGAGGCGCGCGACGTGCGCCCGGACGGAGACGACCACTCCACCCCATCCCACATCCCGATCTCCTGGGGGAGACTTGCGCGCACCAGTGCACAGAGCACGCGCCTTCACCGTCGCGGCGGCCACCTCGGTGGCCCTCGTGGCGGGCATGACCGGCCCCGTGACGGCGATCGCCGGACACACGGCGGCCGCATCGGACACCACCCGCCCCGGCGGCGACCAGCGGATCCGGCTCGTCACGGGCGACCGGCTGGTGGTCGACGCCAAGGGCCGCATGGTGGGCTTCGAGGCCGCCAAGGGCCGCGAGCGCATACCCGTACGGATCCAACGCACCGCGAACCACACGCTGGTGGTGCCTACTGACGCCCAACGCCTCATCTCCACCGGCGTGTTGGACCAGCGTCTCTTCGACGTCGACGAACTCACCGACGCGCGGCTGCGCAGGAGCCACGGCGACGGGCTCAACCTGATCGTGCAGTACGAGCGCGGCGCCACGACCGCGCGGAGCGAGGTCCGTTCGGCCGGTGACACCCAACTGCGGCGCACCTTCCCCACGCTCGGCGCCGACGCCGTCCGTACGCCCGAGGACGACGTGGCCAAGGTCTGGGAGGCGCTCACCAACCCGCGGCCCGGCGGTCTGCGCGCCACCGCCTCCGGCATCGGCAAGGTGTGGCTGGACGGGGTGCGCGAGGCCCGCCTGGACCGCACCGTCCGGCAGATCGGCGCCGACAAGGCGTGGGAGTCCGGTTACGACGGCACAGGCGTCAGGATCGCCGTCCTCGACACCGGTGTCGACCGGACCCACGACGACCTGCGGACCCGGGTCGTCGGCGAGAAGAACTTCTCGGCCTCCCCCGACGCCGTGGACCGCGTCGGCCACGGCACGCACGTCGCGTCGATCGCGGCCGGTACGGGAGCCAGGTCCGGCGGCGCCTACAAGGGCGTCGCCCCCGGCGCCGAGGTGATCAGCGGGAAGGTCCTCGACGACGAGGGCTTCGGCGACGACTCCGCCGTCATCGCGGGCATGGAGTGGGCCGCCGCCGAGGGCGCGGACATCGTGAACCTCAGCCTCGGCGGCGGCGACAGCCCCGGCGTCGACCCGCTGGAGGCGACGGTGAACCGACTCACCGCCGAGAAGGGGATCCTGTTCACGATCGCCGCCGGCAACGAGGGCGAGGGCGGCAGCTCGACGGTCGGTTCGCCGGGCAGCGCCGACGCCGCGCTCACCGTCGGCGCGGTCGACAAGGACGACCGGCTCGCGGACTTCTCCAGCACCGGCCCGCGCGTCGGCGACGGCGCCGTCAAGCCGGACCTGACCGCACCCGGCGTCGCCGTCACGGCGGCCGCGGCCCCCGGCAGCGCGATCGACACGCGGCCCGGCACCCCGCACCCGGCCCCGGGCTACCTGCAGATCGACGGCACCTCCATGGCCACCCCGCACGTCGCGGGCGCCGCCGCGATCCTGAAGCAGCGGCACCCGGACTGGAAGCCGGCCGAGCTGAAGGGCGCGCTGACCGGGTCCGCCAAGGGCGGCGCGTACACGGCCTTCCAGCAGGGCTCGGGCCGTGTCCAGGTCGACAAGGCGCTGGCGGCAAGCGTGATCGCCGAGCCGGTCTCGCTGAACTACGGCACGGCGCGCTGGCCGCACACCGACGACAAGCCCGTCACGCAGAAGCTCGTCTACCGCAACCTCGGGACCGGTGACGTCACCCTCGACCTCGCGGTGACCGCGCTGGCCCCCTCGGGCGAGCCGGCCCCGGCGGGCTTCTTCACGCTGGGCGCCTCCCGCGTGACCGTGCCCGCCGGCGGGACGGCCGAGGTCGGCCTGACCGCCGACACCTCCGTCGGCGACGCCGACGGCACGTACTCGGGCTACGTCACCGCCACCGGCGCCGGGCAGTCCGTCCGCACGGCCGCGGTGGCCGTCCGCGAGGCGGAGTCCTACGACCTCACGGTCCGGACCCTCGGCCGCGACGGCACCGACGCCGAGTACTTCACCAACACCCTGGTCGGCGTCTCCGCCACCTCGAAGGGCTTCGGGACCCGGATCGACAGCGAGCCCGGCACGCACACCATCCGCGTGCCCAAGGGCTCGTACTCCTTCGACACGGCCGTCTACGAGGACCCGTCGGACTACGCCAAGGGCACCGACTGGATCGCCCAGCCCCAGCTGGACGTCTCCGCCGACACCACGGTCGTCGCCGACGCGCGGACCACGAAGCCGGTGGACATGACCGTGCCGGGTGTCGACGCCGTGGACTACGGCGGCACCTACTACCAGCGCGAGACGGGCGCCGACCGATTCGGCAGCGGCTGGGTCCTGCGGGGCTTCACCGGCTTCCGCACCGCCCACATGGGCCCGGCCGTCACCGACGGCTCGCTCCTGCAGACCTGGGACGCGCACTTCCTCAAGGACCCCACCACGCAGTACTCGGTGGCCTTCGGCGGCAAGCGGAGCAAGGTCGCGACCGGTTACACCAAGCACGTGAAGGCGAACGAACTGGCCACGGTCAAGGTCGGCCTCGGCGCCTCCGCTCCCGGGAAGACCGCGCTCGTCTCCCCGTACGCCCATCTGCCGGGCGCGCCGGAGGGGAACGGGTACTCGGCGCCGCAGGCGGCTCCGGGGACGCGCACCTTCCACGTCTCCACCGCCGACGGCGTGAAGTGGCTGACCAGGTTCAACCAGCTGGGCGCGCCCGACGAGTGGGGCTACCCCGCCTTCGAGGGCGCCCAGGAGATGGTGCGGCCGAAGCGCTACCAGGCGGGCCTGACGTACCGGGAGACGTTCAACACGGGTGTCTTCGGCCCGCTCCTGGGCGAGAAGCAGGGCGTGTTCCGTACGGCGCCCGACGCGGACACGGGCGAGCAGCTGCTCGTCGGCGCCCTGCCGCTGTTCTCCGACGGCCAGGGGCACGCGGGGCTCTCGGCGTACACCTCCGCCACGTCGACGCTGTACCGCGACGGGGTCAAGGTCGCCGAGAACGACGACCCGCTGAGCGGCTCGAAGCCCTTCACGGTCGGCTCCGCCGACGCCGAGTACCGGCTGACGACCTCCGTGGAGCGGTCGGCGGAGGTCGCCACGGCCTCCACCCGTGTCGACGCCGGCTTCACGTTCCGCTCGAAGCAGGTCGCGGCCACCACGGCGCTGCCGGTGTCCACGGTCCGTTTCGCCGCCCCCGTCGACCTCGCCTCGCGCGCTCCGGCCGGCGCGGCGGTCCTCGTGCCGGTGACCGTGCAGGGCGCGGCGGCCGGGAAGAACCTCGGTTCGCTCGCGGTGTCCGTGAGCCACGACGACGGGAGGACCTGGCAGCGGGTGACCGTCGTGAACGGCGGGATCTCCGTGCAGAGCCCGGCGAAGGACAAGGGCGTCTCGCTCCGCGCCGAGGTCACGGACAAGCAGGGCAACGCCTCCACGCTGACGATCCACAACGCGTGGTTCGGTAAGTAGCCCGTGCTGCGGTAGGGCAACGGCCGGACCGGGCCTCGTCGGACGAGGCCCGGTCCGGTTCTCTCCGGTGGATCAGCGGGCGGGTTCCTGCATCGTGACGCAGTGCGCGCCACCGCCGCCGTTGCCGTAGAGGTTGTCGAGGTTGAGCTGGACGACGGGCCTGCCGTAGGCGGCGGAGATCGCCGCCTTGGCCGCCGCGTCCTTGGCGGTGTCGCCGAACTGGGTGGTGATGATGGCCGAGTTGGTCACCGTCCAGTTCATGTAGGAGCTGAGGAAGTCCGCGCGCTTGCCCGCCGAGATGCGCGGCAGGGTGTCGGGCCCCTCGATGGTGAGGACCTGGAGCCGGCGGCCCCTCGCGTCGGTCGCGTTGGACAGGACGTTGTACATGGCCTGGGCGTTGGCGGTCCAGACGTCCGGCCGTACGGCGCCGGCGAGCTGCACCATCACCACACCGGGCTTGATGTAGCGGGCGGTTCCGTCGATGTGGCCGTCGGTGACGTCCCATCCGGTGACGCCGGGCAGCCAGATCATCTTGGTGGCGCCGAAGCGGGCGAGGAGCTCCGCCTCGACCTGGCTGCGCGACTTGCCGGGGTTGCGGTTGCTGTTGAGCCAGCAGCTCTCGGTCGCCATGAGCGTGCCGTCGCCGTCGTACTCGATGCCTCCGCCCTCGCCGACGACGGACGCCTTCGCGAAGCCGACGCCCGCGTAGGAGGCGACCCGGCCGGCGAGCACGCGGTCCTTGGAGTAGGCCGAATACGGGAGGCCGTAGAAGGTCGTGGCGTTCTCGCCCCAGGCGTTGAAGTTCAGGCCGAAGGAGTCGAGGCCGCCGGCGCCGTCGACGCGGAACAGCGGGCCGGTGTCCCGCATCCAGCAGTCCGAGACCGGGATGGAGCTGATCACGGTGACGGTGGATCCGCAGGCCGTCCTGGCCTGCGAGGCCGCGGACGAACCGTCCGCACACATGATCACCGGCTCGTACTTGGCGATCTCCTTGGCCAGCTTGGCGATGTCGGCCTGGATCTTGGACAGCAGGTTGCCCCAGATCGTGGAGCTGGAGGGCCAGGCCATCCAGGTGCGCTTGTGCGGGGCGTCCTCGCCGGGGACCCGCCAGGAGGCGGCCATGGCCGGCTGGATGCCGCCGATGACCGGTCCCACCGCCAGGGCGGCGGCGGCCGCTCCGGTCCGGGCCAGGAGGCTTCTGCGGCTGATGCCGGGGCGTACTCCGTCGTGCTCTGTGTTCACGTGGTGCTCCTTCTCGCAAAGGTTCTGTACGTGCGGGCGCGGGGTCGCTCAGTGCAGCTCTTCCAGCAGTCCCTCCTCTCGGACCAGCCGGCGTTCGGTGGTCAGATCGAGGCTCCGGGCGAAGGCCCAGTAGAGGGCGCCCGCCACCGGCAGGCCGACGAGGAGCGAGCAGTCGACGCCGCCGAGCTGCTTCGCGACGGGTCCGACGTAGAGGCCGGTGATGACCATGAAGGGGGCCATGCAGACCAGCCCGATCAGGTAGGCGAGGTTGCCCCGCCATCCCCAACGCCCGTATATCCCGTGCGGGTTGAAGATCTCCTTGACGACGTACTGACCGCGTCGGACGAAGAAGAAGTCGACCAGGTTGATGGCCGTCCACGGGATGAACAGGTACGTGAGGACCACGACCACGTTCGCGAAGAACCAGTTGAACTGGTCGATGCCGACCAGGGTGGAGACCGTGCCGACGGCCGCCAGCATGATGCCGATCGTCACGACGCGGATCGCCCGCGTCGGCCTGACCGGCCGGAACGAGTCGACGATGGAGATCATGGTGAGGCTGCCGCCGTACTGGTTGATCGCCATGATGGAGAGCAGTCCCACCAGCAGGACGATCACGGCGATGGTGCCGAAGCCCTGGAACAGCCGGTCCGCGGCCAGCTTGAGGGCGGTGACCGGGTCGGTGCCCTCGGGGGCCCCGGCCGAGACCACGGCGCCGAGGACGAACACCCAGATGCCGGAGACCGCGCTCGGCAGGTAGGTCCACCAGAAGGTGCTGCGGACGGGGACGTCGGGTCTCAGGTAGCGCGAGTAGTCGGAGACGTACGGTGCCCAGCCCAGCTGGAATCCGGCGACGAAGACGAACACCAGCATGAACGGGGCGAGTTCGAAGGGTCCGGGGGTCCAGACGCCGTCCGGCAGGCCGCCGCCGAAGAGGGCGGCCGCGGTGATCGCCGCCGTGACGAGGACGAAGGGCCAGGTGAGCCACTTGTTGATCCGGTGGATCCACTCGTACCCGAAGAGGGCGATCACCGTCGCCACCCCGGCGGCCAGCAGATAGCCGACGGTGTTGGGGATCCCGGTGAGCAGGTTCATGGCCTGGCCGGAGAGCAGGGCGTCGGAGGTGTTGAAGGCCACGTAGTTGACCAGGGCGAAGACCCAGACGGTGAGTGCGGCGCCGAGGTAGCCGAACTGGGCTCGGGACTGGACCAGTTGGGGCAGGCCGAGCTGGGGGCCCTGGGCCGAGTGGAACGCCATGAAGAACGTTCCGAAGAGCGAGCCGAGGACGGTGGCGATCACCGTCCAGACGAGCGAGGCCCCCATCGAGAGGGTCACCACACCGGTGGCCAGACCCGTGAGGTTGAGACTGCCGACGAACCAGATGGCCCCGACGTTCGAGGGTTTCCCGTGGCGTTCCGAGAGGGGCACCCAGTCGATCGAGTGTTGTTCGATGCCCGCGTGCTGCGCCGCGGAATCCTGCGTCTGCGAGACAACTGGCCCCATGTGGGCTCCTGTTCAGGGATGGTCCAGGAATCGGTACAGCGCCCGCGTAACCCGCAGGCGCTGTACGGTGCGCTCACATTAGGGACTGACTTAAATTTCAGTCAACGTTCGGGACAGAACTCACTGACGGAAATTTCAGCCGGGATGTTCAGGCGACGGGCTGCTGCTGCGTGACGCAGTGGATGCCCCCGCCGCCCGTGCCGAGCCGGTCGATGTCGAGCTGCTCGATGTACCGGTCGGGATAGAGGCGCTGCAGGGTCGTCCGCGCCGCCTCGTCCGCCCGCTTGTCGCCGAACTGGGCGGAGATCACGGCGTCGTTGCAGAGGTAGAAGTTGGCGTACGAGGCGAGGAACCCCTCGTCGGTGGAGCGGATCCGGTTGTAGTCCGGGCCCTGGAGGCGCATGACGTCCATCGCGCGGCCGGACGCGGTCGTCGAGACGGAGAGGACGTCGTACTGCTTGCGGGCGTCCCGGGCGTAGGCGTCCTTGTCGCCGGCGACGGGCATCTGGACGAGGGCCTCGCCGTGGGCGAGGAAGCGGGAGGTCGCGTCGACGTGGTCGTCGGTGATGTCCTGGCCGTAGACGCCGTCGAACCAGATGACCTTGGACGCGCCGTACGCGTCGCACATCGCCCGCTCCAGCTCGCGCTCCGACATCCCGGGGTTGCGGTTGCGGTTGAGCAGGCTGCTGCGGGTGGCCATCAGGGTGCCGGCGCCGTCCTGCTCGATGGCGCCGCCCTCGCCGACCAGGTCGGCGTAGGTGATCGGCACGCCCACGTACGCGGCGATCCGCTCGGCGACACGGGCGTCCTTGCGGTGGGCCTGCTTCTCGCCCCAGCCGTTGAAGTTGAGGCCGACGGCGTCCAGCCCGCCGCGGCCGTCGGTACGGAAGACCGGGCCGGTGTCGCGCATCCAGCAGTCGTCGACCGGGACGGAGCCGATGACGGTCACTGTGGGTCCGCACATCGCGCGGGCCTTGGCGGCGCTCCCGGAGTTGGCACACATCACGACCGGCTCGTACTTCGCGATCGTCCGGGCGATCAGCGCGATGTCGGCCTGGACGCCGCTGAGCTTGCCGCGCCAGATCGAGGTGCTGTCCGGCCACGCCATCCACGTACGGGTGTGGCGGACGTCCTCGACCGGTACCCGGAAGACGCCCCCGGCCGCGTCGGCCTTCTCCGGGAGGGTCGTCGCGAGGGCGCCGCCGACGGCGACCGCGCCGGCGGCGACGAGGAACCCACGCCGGTTGAGGCCGCGACTCGCATGCCGGCCTGCGGTGTGACTGCTCATGCCTGTCCTGCCTTTCTTCGCGCGCACGCCCACCGTGCACGCGTGGCTGTGTGGGGGGTTCAGAGCGCCCGTCGGGCGGCGGCGATCGCCTCGGGGTCCCAGCCGGGGCGGGGCACGGACTCCAGCAGGAGGCGGGTGTATCGGTGCCGGGGTCCGGCGAGCACCTCGGCGGTGGGGCCCGCCTCGACGACCCGGCCCTTGCGCATGACGATGACGTCGTCCGTGACGCAGCGGACCACACCGAGGTCATGGGTGATGAACAGGTAGCCGATGCGGGTCTCCTCGCGGATGTCGGCGAGGAGGTTGAGGATCTGCGCCTGGACGGAGACGTCGAGGGCGGCGACGGCCTCGTCCAGGACGAGGACGGCCGGCTCCACGGCGAGGGCCCGGGCGATGGCGACGCGCTGGCGCTGGCCGCCCGAGAGCTGCCGGGGCCGCGCGTCGGCGGCGCGGGTGCCGAGGCCGACCTGGTCGAGGAGCTCGCGGACACGGCGGTCGTGGTCGGCGCCGGGGAAGTGCAGGCTCAGCGTCTCGCGCAGGACCTGTTCGACGCTGGTCCTCGGGTCGAGGGAGAGGTACGGGTCCTGGAAAACCATCTGGACCTCGCGCGCCCGGGCCAGGCGCGCCGCCCGGCCGCGCCCGCCCTTGCCGCGGGCCCGGCCTCGTACGAGGACGTCCCCGGCATCGGCCTGTTCGAGGCCGACGATGATCCGGGCCGTGGTGGTCTTGCCGGAGCCGGACTCGCCGACGATGCCCAGGGACCCGCCCTCGGGCAGGGTGAAGGACACGTCGTCGACGGCGCGGACGCTCCCGTAGGCGCGGTGGAGGCCGACGGCCTCCAGGACGTTCTCAGGCATCGACGGGGCTCCCTTCGAGGCGGTCGCTGTGGTGGCAGGCGGCCTGGTGGTTCGGGCTGCCGGGGGCGGGACGCGGCTCGGGGGCCTGCCGGTCGCAGATCTCGGTGGCGAGCGGACATCGGGCGGCGAAGGGGCAGCCGAGGAGTTCCTGCCGGAGGTCCGGGGGCTGGCCGTCGATGGCGGCGAGCCGGCCCTGCGGCGCCTCCAGGCGGGGGGTGGAGGCGAGGAGCGCCGCGGTGTAGGGGTGCCGGGGACGGGCGAAGAGGGCTTCGGCGGGGCCGCTCTCCGCGATCCGTCCGGCGTACATGACGTAGACGCGGTCGCTGATGGCGGCGGCCAGGTCGAGGTCGTGGGTGACGAACAGCAGGCCGGTGCCGAAGCGGGCGCGGAGTTCGGCCAGGAGGGCGATGACCTCGGCCTGGGTGGTGACGTCGAGGGCCGTGGTGGGTTCGTCGGCGAGGACGAGGGCGGGGTCGCCCATCAGGGCGGCGGCGATCATGACGCGTTGCAGCATGCCGCCGGAGACCTGGCTCGGGTACTTGGCCAGGGCCGTCTCGTCGAGGCCGACCGCGCCGAGGAGTTCGACGGCGCGGGCGGTGGCGTCCGCACGGCTCGTGCCACCGGCCAGGGTCACGCTCTCCACGAGGAAGTCGCCGATGCGGCGCAGGGGGTTGAGGGCCGCGCGGGGGTCCTGGAAGACCATGGACACCGTGCCGGTGCGCAGGGCGCGCAGCTGGTCGGCGTTCATGGTGAGCACGTCCTCGCCGCGGACGCGGACGGCTCCTTCGACGACGGCCCCGGGCGGCAGCAGGTTGAGGGCGCTGCGCGAGGTGAGGGACTTGCCGGAGCCGGACTCGCCGACGAGGGCGACGGTCTCGCCGGCGCGGACGTGGAGGTCGACGCCGTCGAGGACGGGCCGGGCCGTACCCGGCAGGGTGATGCGCAGTCCTTGGACGTCGAGCGTGTACGGATGCGTCGGGGTCATGGGGTCCTCCTGGCGACGCGGTCGGCCCAGCGCTCTCCGACCACGTTGAAGGCGACGACGGTGAGCACGATGAGGACCGAGGGCAGGATCGCGGACAGCGGGTAGCCCTGCTGGATGGCGGTCTGGCCGTCGAAGACCATGCGGCCCCAGTCAGGAGTGAGGGCGGGGACGCCGAGGCCGAGGAAGGACAGGCCGGCGAGGTCCATCAGTGCGTAGCCGAAGTTGATGGTCGACTGGGCGAGGACGACGGGGGCGATGTTGGGCAGGACGTGGCGCAGGCAGATCTGGAGGGCCGAGTGTCCCTGGACCTGGTAGGCGCTGACGTACGGCCGTTCGCGTTCGGCCAGGACGAGGGAGCGGGTGAGCCGGCTGACGTACGGCAGGTAGGCGACGGAGAGGGCGACGACGGGGGCGAGGAGCCCTTCGCCGTAGATCGAGATGATCAGGATGGCGAGGAGCATGCCGGGGAATGCGAAGACGAGCTCGGTGCTGCGCGAGAGGACGGAGTCGAGCCAGCCGCCCCGCCAGCCCGCCGCCATGCCGACCGCGACTCCGGCGACGGTGGAGAAGACCACGACCCCGAGGGGCCCCAGGAGCGAGGTGCGGGCGCCGAGGAGCAGCCGCGAGAAGGTGTCGCGGCCGGCGGCGTCGACGCCGAGGAGGTGCTCCGGGGAGGGAGCGGCCAGGGCGCTGCCGAGGTCGACCGCGTTGGGGTCGTACGGCACGAGCCACGGTGCGAGCAGCGCGGCGGCGGTGACGAGGGCGACCACGCCGAGGCAGAGCAGATGGAGCGGGGAGCGGGCCGTGCGGAGCTTCGAGAGGCCCGGTCGGCGTGTCAGGACGGCGGTCATGCGGAGGAACTCCTCGTTCCGAGGGTGATCCGCGGGTCGACCAGGGGCAGTACGAGGTCGACGATCAGATTCACCGTCATGAACAGGGCCACGATGATGAGGGAGATGGCCTGGACGGTCGGGAAGTCCTTGGTCGTGGTGGACAGTTCCAGGAGCTGGCCGACGCCGCCGATGCTGAAGGCGGTCTCGACGAGGATGGTGCAGACGAGCAGGGTGGAGACGATCAGTCCGCCGGTGGTGAGGACGGTGCCCAGCGAGTTGCGGAACACATGGCGGCGGATGACCTGGCGCTCGGGGACGCCGCGGCTGCGGGCGACCGTGACGTGCTCGCTGTCGAGGGCGTCGGCCATGGCGGACCGGGTGACCCGGGCGAGCATGCCGATCAGGTAGAGCGCGAGGGCGATCGCGGGCAGGGTGAGGTGCCAGACCCGGTCGAGGAAGCCGCTGCCGGAGCCGCTGCTGGGGAACCAGCCGAGGTTGACGGCGAAGAGGCCCTGGAGCAGGACGGCCGCGACGAAGGACGGGGTGCCGACGGCGAGGGTGGTGCCGACCAGGACGGCCGAGTCGGTGGCACCGCCGCGTACGGCGGCGATCCAGCCCAGGACGAGGCCGAGGACCGCGACGACGACGAGTGCCATCAGGACGAGCAGCAGCGTGGTGGGGAGGCGGTCGGCCAGGAGCCGGGAGACGTCGGTGCGGTAGGTGATGGAGCGCCCGAAGTCGCCCTGGAGGATGTCGCCGAGCCAGCTGAGGTAGCGGACGAAGAAGGGGTCGTCCAGGTGGTACCGGGCGTTGATCGCGGCGAGGGCCTCCGGGGAGGCCGAGCGGCCGGAGAGGAGGAAGCCGGCCGGGCTGCCCGGCGCCAGGTACATGGCGCCGAAGACCACGAACGACGCGGCGAGCAGGGTGGCGGCCATCTCCGCCACCCGTCGTGCGGCGAATCTCAGGAAGCTCACTCCGCGGCCCCCACGTCGGCGGCCCACGGGTAGTACATGTAGGCGATGGTGGTGGGGGCGCCGGTGATCCGCTTGTTGAGGAAGACGGCGGTGGGCCACTCGGCGACCGGGATCCACAGCAGCTGCTGGGCGGCGCGCTTCTGCAGCTCGGTCTCGATCTTCAGCCGCTGCTCCGGCGGGTAGACGCCGGTGGCCTGGTCGACGAGGGCGTCGTAGCCCTTGTCGCTGTAGCCGGCGAAGTTCATGTAGGCGCCGGTCTTGAAGTTCTGCAGCAGGTCCAGCGGGTCGGTGATCGAGTCGTAGTAGGTGAGCGGGAACATGTCGATGCCCTCGCGCGCCTCGGGGTCGGTGAAGAGCGCCGTGAAGGCGTTGGGCGCGATCGTCTTGAGGTTGATCTTCAGCCCGATGCGGCTGCCGGCGGCCTGCACGGCGGTCGCGAGGAGGGAGACGTCCTGGCCGATGGAGCTGGTGGCGACGGTCAGGGTCTTGCCGGTGGCGCCGGCCTCCTTGATCAGCGCGCTCGCCTTCTCGATGTCCTGGGTGGTGGGCGGCAGCGCGTCGAAGGCGGCCTTCCGGGTCTCCTCGGAGGCGCCGGCCCAGGCGGCCCTGGTGGTGAGCGAGTTGGTGACGGTGCCCGCGCCGCCGAGTCCGGCCTTGACGAAGCCGGACCGGTCGAGGGCCAGGGAGAGCGCCTGGCGGACCCGGAGGTCGCCGAGCGGGCCCTTCATGTCGGTGATGTTGACGTTGACCGTGCTGAGGCCCTCGCCGAAGTACAGGGTGCCGAGGCCGCTGTCGCGCAGTCGGCCGTAGCTCTCGGTGGGGATCAGGTAGCCGCCGTCGACGTCGCCGCTGAGCATGGCGTTGGTCCGGGCCGAGGGGTCGGTCAGGATACGGAAGACGGCCTTCTTCGCCTTGGCCTTGGTGCCCCAGTAGCCGTCGAACCGCTCCAGCTCGATCGACTGGCCCTTGCTCCAGGTGCCGAGCTTGAAGGGGCCGGTACAGGCGAGGTCACCGCTGGTGCCGTAGTCCTTGCCGGCGGCCCGGACGCCGGCCTTGGAGGCGACGACGCCGGCGGCGGTCGCCATGTACTGGGGGAACTGGGAGTCGGGCTTCTTGAGCTTGACGGTGACCTGGAGCGGCCCCGTCGCGTCTATGGAGGCGACGTTCTGGAAGTTCTGCGCCCAGGCGGCGGCGTTGTTCGGGTCCCGCTGGCGGCCGAGGCTGTAGACCACGTCGTCGGCGGTCATGACCTTGCCGTCGTGGAAGCGCACCCCGGTGCGCAGGTCGTAGACCCAGGTGGTGGGGTTCGGGTTCGACGCCTTCCGGGCCAGGCCGGGCCGGAGGGTGAGCTCCGGCGTCCAGCGCATGAGGCTCTCGCACACGTTGGACAGGACCGTGTTCTGCGGGTAGTCGAACGCGAGCGTGTAGTCGAGCGTGGGCGGCTCGGCGTACACGGCCCAGGTGAAGGAGTCGATCTCGCCGCGGGCCTTGGGCGTCGAGGCGGAGAGTTCGGCCTTGCCTCCGCTGACGCCGGCGTCCTTCGGCGGTCCGGAGCAGGCCGCGAGGGCCGCGAGGGAGGTGAGGGCGGCCGTCGTCACGGCGAACCGTCCGTGCCTGCCGCGGGTGCGTCTGCCGACGGGGGTCGGGGGTGGGGTCATCGTCGCGCTCTCTTTCCGTGATGTCCGTGCGAGGGCGGGGCGGGAGGGCCGCCGGTGCGGCCCTCCCGGAGCGTTCCGTGCTCGGTCAGGCGGTGGCGGGGATCTGCTGGGTGATGCAGTGGACCCCGCCGCCGCCGTAGGCGATGCCGGGCGCCCGGACCCCGACGACCTTGCGTCCGGGGTGGGCCGCGGCGATGACGGCGAGGGCCTCGTCGTCCTGGGGCACGCCGGCGACCGGGACGACGATGCCGCCGTTGGCCAGGTAGTAGTTGAGGTACGAGACCTCGACCCGGGTGCCGGCGATGTCGGCGCAGGCGGTCTGCGGGACGTCGACGATCTCGAAGGGCCGGCCCTGGGCGTCCGTGGTGGCCTCCAGGACGGCGCGGTTGGCGCGCATCCGGGCGTAGTCGGGGTGCTCGGGGTCGTCGGGCAGGGAGACGACGACCTTGCCGGGGGCGGCGAAGGCGCAGACGCCGTCGACGTGGCCGTCGGTCTCGGTGTCCAGGAGGCCTCCGTAGGGAAGCCAGACGACCTTGTGGACGCCGAGCTGGGCCTTCAGCTCCGTCTCGATCTCGTCCCGGCTCATCCCGGGGTTCCGGTTGGGGTGGAGGAGGCACTGCTCGGTGGTGATCAGCGTGCCTTCGCCGTCGACCGTGATCGCGCCACCCTCCAGGATCATGTCGGAGGCGATGCGCTCGACGTCGAGGTGCTCCAGGATCAGGGCGCTGATCCGGTCGTCGGAGTCGTACGGGCTGTGCTTGCGGCCCCAGGCGTTGAAGCGGAAGTCCACGCCGGCGCGGTTGCCGGCGCCGTCGAGCACGAAGATCGGGGCCGAGTCGCGGAACCAGGAGTCGTCCTGGGCCAGCTCCACCACGGTGATCCCGTCACCGCACCGCGCGAGGGCCTCGTCGCCGCGGCCGGGCGGGGCGACCATGGTCACGGGCTCGAACGCGGCGATCGCTCGGGCGACGTTCGCGTACTCCTCCTTGACGTCGTCCAGCACGCTGCCCCACAGGTCCTCCCGGACGGGCCAGGCCATCAGGCACCCCTCGTGCGCGGACCACTCGGCAGGCATACGGAATGCAGTCATCACGGGTCTCTCTATCGTTTCGCCAGAAGTACCCGTCGGCGGTGGCCGGCTCAGCCTGGCGGAAGCGCGGGACGGGTACGCGGTGTGAACATCATCCTCCTCCCGACTGAAAATTCAGTCAAGAGTGGGGATGCGGGTTTGGGGATTCGGCCAAGAGGCGGGCGCCGGGGGCAGCCGGCACCGGAGGGCCTCCGGCCGGTGCCGACGGACGTACGCGCCGGCGTCAGAGGAAGTAGAGACGGCTCAGCGGCACCTGCTCCGCCGGCTCGGAGCGCACGGGAGCGCCGTCGAGCGTCACGAGCCCGCTGCGGGGGTCGACGTCCACCTCACCGAGCCGGGCGTTGCGCACCAGGTCGGCCGGGCCGATGCCACGGGTCCCCCGGACGGCCACGCGCCTGCGCCGGGTCGCCAGGGTGTCGTACGGCGAGCCCAGGGCACCCGCGTCCGCGGCGGCTCCGCTGACGAAGGCGACGGAGAGGTCCGCCGGGGCGGCGCCGTGGGCACCGAAGAGCGGGCCGAGAACCAGGGGCTCGCAGGTGTCGGTGGCGGCGTTCGGATCACCCGTGACGCCGTAGGCGGGGAAGCCCGCCTTGAGGACCATCTGCGGTTTCGCCCCGAAGAACGGCGGGCGCCAGAGCACGATGTCGGCGAGCTTGCCGACCTCGATGGAGCCGACCTCGTGCGCGAGGCCGTGGGCGATGGCGGGATTGATGGTGAGCTTGGCGATGTACCGCAGGACGCGGGCGTTGTCGTCGCCCTCGCCGTCCCCGTCCAGGGCGCCCAGCTCGGCCTTCATCTTCCCGGCGAGGGCGAGGGTCCGGCGTACGGTCTCCCCCGCCCTGCCCATGCCCTGGGCGTCCGAGGAGGTGATCCCGATCGCGCCGAGGTCGTGCAGGACGTCCTCCGCGCCCATCGTCCCGGCCCGGATCCGGTCCCGGGCCATGGCGGCGTCGCCCGGCAGGTCCGTCTTGAGGGCGTGGACGGAGACGATCATCCCGTAGTGCTCGGCGACCGCGTCGCGGCCGAAGGGCAGGGTGGGGTTGGTGGAGGAGCCGATGACGTTCGGCACGCCCGCCATCTTCAGGACGTTCGGTACGTGTCCGCCGCCGCAGCCCTCGATGTGGAAGGCGTGGATCGTACGGCCCTCAAGGACCCGCAGGGTGTCCTCGACGGAGAGGCACTCGTTCAGGCCGTCGCTGTGCAGCGCGACCTGGACGTCGTACTCCTCCGCGACCCGCAGCGCCGTGTCGAGGGCGCGGGTGTGGGCGCCCATGTCCTCGTGGACCTTGAAGCCGCAGGCACCGCCCTCGGCCAGCGCCTCGACGAGGGGTGCCTCGTGGGAGGCGGAGCCCCGGGCCAGGAAGCCGATGTTCACCGGCCAGGCGTCGAAGGCGCCGAAGCCGAGCTTCAGGGCCCACGGGGAGTTGACGCCGACGCCCCAGCTCGGCCCGATCTCCTGCCCGATGACCGTGGTGACCCCGGAGGCCAGGGAGGCCTCCATGATCCGCGGGGAGAGCAGGTGGACGTGGGTGTCGATCGCCCCGGCGGTGGCGATCAGGCCCTCGCCCGGGACCATGGTGGTGCCCGTGCCGACGACGACGTCGACCCTGTCGAGGGTGTCGGGGTTGCCGGCCCGCCCGATCGCGTGGATCCGGCCCTCGCGGATGCCGATCGACACCTTGCGGACGCCCTGCACGGCGTCGATGACCAGGACGTTGGTGATGACGACGTCGCAGGTCCGCCGAACGGCCGCCGCCTTCAGGTGCATGCCGTCACGGGCGGTCTTGCCGAAGCCGGCGAGGAACTCGTCGCCGTACGCCTGCGAGTCCGACTCGACCCGTACGACGAGCCCCGAGTCCCCGAGCCGGACCCGGTCCCCCGCGCGGGGGCCGTGCACGGTGGCGTACTCGTACGGGTCGATGTGCCGGCTCTCTCCCGGCGCGCAGTGGTCGCTGTGTCTGCCGGGCCTGCTCATCGCCCCGCCCCTTCCGCACCGAGGTAACCGCAGGCCGCCGCGCGCCGCAGGGCCTCCTCCTTCGCGCCGGGCGCGTCCAGCGGCCCGTCGACGAGGCCCGCGAAGCCGATCGCGACGCGCCCGCCGCCCATCGGCACGAGGCCGACGTCGGCGGTGGCGCCGGGATCGAAGCGGGTGGACGCCCCGGCCGGGGCCGCGAGCCGCATGCCGTACGCGGCGGCGCGGTCGAAGTCCAGGCGGGGGTTGGCCTCGAAGAAGTGGAAGTGCGAGGTCACGCTCACCGGGACCGAGGCCGTGTTGCGGACGGTCAGGGTGAGCTCCGGCGCGAGCTCCGGGAGGGAGTCCGCGTGGGGCAGTACGGCCCCGGGGGCGCCGTCGCCGTGCTCCACGTCCCCGAAGGGATCGCTGACGACGACGAGCCGGGTGCCGTCGTCGAACACGGCCTCGACGTGGATCTCCGTGACGATGTCGGTGACGCCGGGGAGCACGTCGTCCGGGCCGAGGACGCCGCGGCCGCGCTTGAGCGCCTCGGCGAGCCGGTAGCCGTCGCG
Organism: Streptomyces sp. NPDC015130; assembly: GCF_043080005.1. Classification (NCBI taxonomy): domain Bacteria; kingdom Bacillati; phylum Actinomycetota; class Actinomycetes; order Kitasatosporales; family Streptomycetaceae; genus Streptomyces; species Streptomyces sp. NPDC015130. The sequence goes on from NZ_JBIBVC010000021.1 coordinate 121,842, forward strand.
CGCGGCCTCGCACACCGTGTCGGCAATCAGCGCCGTCGCCTCCGGCACGTTGAGACGCAGTCCGCGCCCCAGGCGCGTCCGGGCGAGTTCGGCCGCCGTGAAGAGCAGCAGCCGGTCCCGCTCGGTGGGAGTCAGGGGCATGTCGCCCCCTGGCGCACGGTCCTGGTCACATACATGGCGTCCCATTCCTTTCGCCGGATCACCGGAAGCAAGGTGTGTCGCACACTGTGACACTGACTGAAATCTCAGTCAACAATTCGGTCAGGACGGTGCGCCTGCTTGCATCGGGGGCGCCCTGACAGGCCGTCGGGCCGGGGATCCGGCGGTCAGGCCGGGTGCTGAGACTCCGTCAGGCGGAGCGGCTGGGGCGTGTTGCGAAAGTAGCGCCGGCCGCCCGAAAGGCGGGCCCGACGGCGTCTGGTGCGTGCGATCGCACGGCGGAGGGTCGCCCCGATACTGGATGTATCGGGGTGATCCCGACAACGCGGCGAGCGTGCGTGCCAGACACCGTCGGGCAGGCGGGACTTTCGCAACCGCCCTAGCGGGCGAGGAGTTCGACCTCGGCGTCGATGGCCTCCGCCATCAGCGTCCGGGCGTGGGAGATCTGGAGCGTGCCGCTGAGCCAGCGCATGCTCAGGCCCTCCAGGAGGGCGGTGAGCCGCTCGGCGGAGGCGGAGAGGGCGGCGGCAGGAGCCGTCGGCCGCACGCCGCCGAGCAGCGCCGCGACCTCCTGGACCCAGACGGCCGTGGACCTCGCCAGGTCTTCGCGCAGGACCTCGTCGAAGACCGCACTGGCCCGCAGCTCGCCCCACGCGCTGCTGTTCTCCCTGACCTCGGTGGTGTCCTGGAGCTCGAGGAGCAGCGTCTGGTCCAGTTCCTCGCGCGGGCCGAGGGGTTCGGCGTCCGGCGCGCGGTACGTCGTGTAGTGCCCGGCGCGGTCGCTGATGAACTCCAGGGTCCTGAGCAGGATCCCCGTGCGGTCCTTGAAGTGGTAGTAGATCAGCGCGGTGGAGACGCCCGCCTCGGCGGCCAGCTCCTCCACGCGCAGGCCACGGACACCGCGCCGGGCGATCACCCGGGCGGCGGCTTCGAGGATCTGAGTGCTGCGAGACGACGCCATGGCCGGAACTTTATCGTTCCCCCACCACGGGGCTCACGCTCCCCGTCGGTCGCCCTCGCCGTCGCAGGGGAGTTCCGCCAGCGGGTGGTTCGTCGTGAAGTCGCGGGTGGCCTGGCGCTCCGCCTCGGCGATCGCGGTCGGCTCCACGTCGATGATGCCGCCGAAGGGCCGGTCGACGTCCCGGATGATGCACAGGGCCGTCGTGAGCAGGGCCGTGATCACGACGAGGGTGACGATCTGGCCGCGGTTGTTCTTGCGCGGCAGGCAGATGCCGAGGGCCGTGACGGTGATCACCAGGGTGGCCAGCAGGAACCAGAGGATGGCGCTGGGGATGCTGGCGGTGGCCTGGGCGGACGGTCACCTCCGGGACACAGGGGATCGCCCGGGGGACGGCCCGGGCACCGCGATGCCCCTTCCCGGCCCGGAGGGCGCGCGGAACAGCGGAAACGTTCGCTCGCCTCCCATCGGAGGAGCGTCTTGCGTCGATGAGGTCCGCTTCGGTCCGATCGAGGTTCTTTGACTAAATCTTCAGTCAATATGCGACACTGTTGTTCAGACCACTCAGGAGGGGGAACACGTGGCGACGGACCGCAGAAGGGCCATCCTGGAAGCCGCCGCACGGGTCATAGCCCGGCACGGAGTCCGCGGGCTCCGCATGGAGGAGCTGGCGACCGAGGCCGGGGTTTCCACCGCCCTCATCTACTACCACTTCAAGGACCGGGCCGGAACCCTGCGCCACACGCTGGAGTTCATCAGCGACAGGGCCGACCGGTACACGTCCGAGGGAGACGGCGCCGGGGGGCCCGTCGACGCCCTGCAGGAGCTGGAGCAGTCCCTGCTCCTGGAGTTCCAGGACGTTCCCGAGGTCCGCGAGAACAGCACCGTCTGGGGGGAGCTGCGCGCCAGCGCGGTCTTCGAGCCCGAGCTGCGCGGAGATCTGGCCCGGGCCACGCTCGCCTGGATCCACGATGTCGCGGACCTTCTCGGCTGCGTACGGCCGACGGCCCCCGCCCCGGTCCTCACGGCGTCCGCGGAGCGGCTCACGGGGCTCCTGGAAGGGCTCAGCACGCGTTGGCTCAGCGGCGCCCTGCCCCTGCCCCACGTCCGCGAACTGGTGCGGGAGGCCGTCTCCATCGAGATCGAGCGCCTGGGCGAGCGCGCCACCGAGCCGATCCACCACTGACCGGCACGACCGAGCCGATCCACCACTGACCGGCACCACCGAGCCGATCCACCACTCGCCCGGCACCACCGAGCCGATCCACCACTCGCCCGGCACCACCGAGCCGATCCACCACCGACCCGGTCCACCACCGACCCGGCACAAGCCGAGCCGATCCACCCGGCAGCACCACCGAGCCGCCGCACCACCGAGCCGCCGCACCACCGAGCGCCCGAGCCGCCGGTCCACCCGGCCACGGACGGCGGGCGCTCCCCGCAGCGGGCGTGCACCCTGATCACAGGGCAGCGCCCGACGCGTTCACGAACGGAGAACCCCCTTGCCCCGTACCCGCCGACACGAGCGGAGCCGCCACGGACTCCTCCCGGCCGCGCTGGCCCTGCTGCTGATCGCGGCGGCGGTCGCCTTCGGCACCTGGCTCCAGTTCGGCGAACGCCAGGCCCTCGACACGGTGCACACGGCGGGCAGCCCGGTTCCGGACCGGGTGGACGTCGACGCCTCGATCCAGCGCGTCGACGCCGCCGGCCGGGAGCTGGTCCTGCGCGTCCTCGTGACCCCGCGCGGAGAACTGGCCGAGGCCGGCGGCATCTCCCCCGCCGAGGACCTCACGGTCCAGACCTCGGCCACCACCCGGGGCGACCTGTCCTTCAAGGCGCACAGCCGGATCGCCACCACGGACCTGCTCGTCACCCTCACCGGCGGTTCGATCACGGACTACCCCTTCGACTCCTACGACGCCGCCATCGAGTTCACCGCCGTCCAGGGCGGCGAGAAGGTCCCCGTACGGGCGAGGCTGACCAACAGCGACGTCCTCTTCGCGGCGGACGTGACCGCCGCGGAGGAGCGGGGGGCGGCCTTCTTCGACGTCGGCCTGGGGCGTTCGAACAGCGTGCTGATCTTCGCCGTCTTCATGATGGTCGCCATGTGGGCGCTCGCCCTCTCGGTGCTCACCGGAGCGTGGTTCCTCGTCACCCGGCGCAAGGGCCTGACCTGGCCGGCGCTCGGCTGGATGGCCGCCACGCTGTTCGCCATGGCGGCCTTCCGCAACACGGCCCCGGGCGCGCCGCCCATCGGCTGCCTCCTGGACTACATCGCCTTCCTGTGGGCCGAGACCCTCGTCGCCTACTGCCTCGTCACCGTCGTCGTCACCGGCTTCGCGGCGGAACGCAGATCGCCGGACACCCCCCAGGGCTGACGGCCGCACCGCCTCCGACGGCCTCCCGCGCATGCACGGGAGGCCATCGCTTCCTACGATGAAGGCGTACGTCTCGCGGTTCTGTCGGGGTCCTACGGGAGCGAGGGAACATGGCGGCCGAGGATGCCGGACCCGCCGGGCGACCGGTGGAACTCAAGCACAACGCGATCGGCTTCGTGGACGCCCTCGTCATCGGGCTCAACTCCACGTCGCCCGCGTACTCCCTCGCGGCCGTCATCGGCCCGATCGTCGCACTCGTCGGGATCTACGCGCCCGGGGTGATGTTCGCGGCCTTCGTGCCGATGCTGCTGATCGCCTCGGCCTTCTACTACCTGAACAAGGTCGACCAGGACTGCGGCACCACCTTCTCCTGGGTGACCCGGGCCATGGGCCCCTGGGCCGGCTGGCTCGGCGGCTGGGCCATCGCCATGACCGGGGTCCTGGTCGTCGGCTCGCTCGCCGATGTGGCCGTCACCTTCGGCCTGCTCGCCGTCGGCCTGGACAGCTGGGTCGACAACACCTTCGTACGCCAGCTGCTCACCGTGCTGCTCATCCTCGCGATGACGGCCGTGTGCGTCGTCGGCACCGAGCTGTCGGCGAAGGTGCAGAACGTCCTCATCCTGGCGCAGGTCGTCTGCCTGCTGATCTTCGTCGTGGTGGCGTTCTACGCCGTCTACTCCGGCACCAGCAAGTACGACTCGGTCGAACCGGCCCTCAGTTGGCTCAACCCCTTCGGCGCCGGTGGCGCGGCGCTCACGGGCGGCCTGCTCCTGGGCGTCTTCATCTACTGGGGCTGGGAATCGGCGGTCAACCTCACCGAGGAGGTCGAGAACTCCGCGACCGCCCCGGGCAAGGCGGGGCTCTGGTCGACCGTGATCCTCCTGGTGACCTACGTGTCCGTGGGATTCGCGGTCGTGGCCTACGCCGGCCCGGTGTTCCTCGCCGAGAACGCCGACGAGGAGGAGTTCCTCTTCGCCCAGCTCGCCGGCGACGTCATGGGCGGCTGGGACTGGATCCTGCTGCTCGCGGTCTGCACCTCCGCGATCGCCTCCACGCAGACCACCATCATCCCCGCCTCGCGCACCGCGCTGTCCATGGCACGCCGCCGGGCGCTGCCCGCCCACTACCGCCACATCAGCCCGCGCTTCCGTACGCCCGACGTGAGCACGTGGTGGGTGGCAGGCATCGCCATCGCCTGGTACCTCATCGTGAACCAGATCAGCTCCAACGCGCTCTTCGACTCGCTGACCGCGCTGTCCCTGCTGATCGCCTTCTACTACTCGCTCACGGGCCTCGCCTGCGTGATCTACTACCGCCGCCACCTCTTCGAGAGCGTCCACAACTTCCTGCTCATCGGCCTCGGGCCGCTGGTCGGCTCCGGCCTCCTGGCGTGGCTCCTGGTGAGGTCGGTCTCGGACATGGCCGATCCGGAGAATTCCTACAGCGGCACCTCGTGGTTCGGTCTCGGTCCGCCGCTCGTCATCGGCATCGGCATCGCGCTCACCGGGGTGATCGCCATGATCGTCCAGCGCCTCGTGGACCCGACGTTCTGGCGGGAACGCCCGGGTGTGGCCGACCCCGAACTGGTCCACGCCCACGCCCGCGCACGCGGGCGCGGACCCGGCGAGGACCAGGGCGAGGGCTCCTGAGGTGGACGCCGGTCAGCCGAAGTCGGGGATGGGGTGGCCCGGGGCGAGAGCGGCCGCGATGCGCTGGGCGATCACATGGGCGGTGTGGCCCGCCGGGGCCTCGGGACCCAGCGTGGTCGAGACCGCGATGGCCAGGCGCTCGGACGGCAGGTACGCCATGGAGGACGAGTAGCCGAAGAAGAGGGGGTGCTGGGAGATCCAGTCGCCGAGCACCACCACGCCCATGCCGTAGTGGGTGGCCTCGGTGTTCGCGAGGCAGACGGTCGCCGGGCACGTGGGGGTGGCGTGGCCGAGGCCCACCGTCCCCGGGTTCAGGAGCTGCCGGTACGAGGCCGGGGACAGGAGCTCGCCCGAGCCGAGTCCGGCGGCCGAGCGGGCCAGGTCGCAGATGTCGGTGGTCTGCACGGCCCCGGCGGCGGTGGTCCACGAGGGGTTCCAGAAGGTGGACTCCTCGTAGGTCCCCCGGTCTGCGGTGAAGGCGTGCAGGACGGGTTCCGGGATGTCGGGCGTGAAGCTGTTGCGGGTCTCGCGGAGCCCGAGCGGGCCGGTGACCTGCCGCCGGAGGAGGACGTCGAGCCGGGTGCCGGTGATCTTCTCCAGGGCCGCGCCCAGGAGGACGAAGTTGGCGTGCGAGTAGTTCCAGTTCGTACCGGGCTCGTACCAGCGGTCCTCGGCGGTCGCGAGGGCCACCAGCTCCTTCCCCGTCCACTGCCGGAAGGGGTCGGCTACGACGGCCTGCTGGAAGGCGGGGAGGCGCACGTAGTCGACGAGACCGGTGGTGGACGCGGCCAGCATGCGCAGGGTGATCTCCTCGCCGTCCGGGAGGTCGGGCAGCCAGCGCGCGACGGGATCGTCGAGGTCCACCCTGCCCTGGTCGACGAGGCGCAGGAGCGCCGTTCCCATGTAGCTGATGGCCACGTTCCCGTTGCGGAAGTGCATGGCGGGGTCGGCGGGCACTCCGGTCATCGACTCGCCGAGGGCGGTGGTGACGACCTCGCGGCCGTCGACGGTGACGCGCAGGATCACGGATTCGAGGTCCATGTCGGCCTTGGCCCTCTCGGCGATCCGCAGGGCCTCACGCGCCGGGCCGTGGTCCGGCAGCCGGGAGCCGGTGCACGGCCGGCGGTGGCCGCCGTCACCCGTCGGGGCGCCGGCGGCCGTGACGGGCGCGCCGAGGGCGACGAGTGCGGTGAGCGCGGCGACGACGGCACGGCGCGACCGGGCGGTGATACGGGCTGGAGTCATGGCCGGAGTATGGGCCGGGAGCGCCGGGGCGACGGCCCGGTGACGGCCGACCCGCGCGGACGTCACCCATCGGGTGGCACGCCTCTCAATACCCAGGGGGGTATTTGACTTCCCTGCGCCGCCCCCCTACGGTCGATCTCGACCCCAAAGATACCCAGGGGGGTATTTTCCAGGGCCTTCGAGAGTGCTCCGCACGCGCTTCGAAGGTGCCCGGTCCCCGTGCGCGGTGCGCGTTTCTCAGGAAGGGATTGCCGTGTTCTTCACGCAGTACTACCTCGACTGCCTCTCCCAGGCCTCGTACATGGTCGGCGACGAGAAGACCGGCCGGGCGGTCGTCGTCGACCCCCGCCGGGACGTCTCCGAGTACCTGGCCGACGCAGCCGCGCACGGCCTGACCGTGGTCGGCGTCGTCAACACGCACTTCCACGCCGACTTCGTCGCCGGCCACCTGGAGCTCGCGGACGAGACCGGCGCCTGGATCGGCTACGGCCGGGGAGCCGTCACCGAGTACCCGATCCGCCGGCTCGCCGAGGGCGAGCGGATCCCGCTCGGCGACGTCACCCTGGAGATCCTGGAGACCCCCGGGCACACCCCCGAGTCGATCAGCGTGCTCGTGTACGAGCGTGCCGAGGACACCGTGCCGTACGGCGTCCTGACCGGCGACGCGCTGTTCATCGGCGACGTCGGCCGCCCGGACCTCCTCGCCTCCGTCGGCGTGACGGCCGAGGAGCTGGGCGCGATGCTCCACGACAGCGTCCAGCACAAGCTGATGGGGCTGCCCGACGAGGTGCGGGTCTTCCCGGCCCACGGCGCCGGCTCCGCCTGCGGCAAGAACCTTTCGACCGAGAGGAGTTCGACCATCGGCGAGCAGCGGGCGACCAACTACGCCTGTACGCCCATGAGCCGCGAGGCGTTCGTCGACCTCGTGACCGCCGGGCAGCCGGCCGCGCCCGGCTACTTCGCCTACGACGCCGAGCTGAACCGCAGGGATCGCGCCCGGTACGACGCCTCGACGGCCCCCCGGGCACTGACGCCCGCCGAGTTCGCCGGCCTGAGGGCCGCCGGGGCGGTCGTCGTCGACGCCCGCGACCCCCGGGAGTTCGCGGCCGGGCACCTGCGCGGCGCGGTGAACGTCCCGGCCGACGGGCGCTTCGCCGAGCAGGCGGGCACCGTGCTCGACCCCGCGGACGATGTGCTCGTCGTCGCGCCGCACGACCGGGAGGAGGAGGTCGTCACCCGGCTCGCCCGGATCGGCCTCGACCGCACCGCGGGCTTCCTGCCCGACCCCGAGGAGGCCCTGGCGAAGCTCCCAGACGAGGTCGTCCCGGCGAGCCGGGTGACCGTCACGCACCTGCGCGCCGCCCTCGGCTCCGGCCTTCCGCCCGTCGTGGTCGACGTGCGGACCTGCGGAGAGCGCGAGGCGGACGGCTTCATCGGGTCCGCCGTGCACATCCCGCTCGGTGAACTCCCCCGGCGTACGGACGAACTGCCCGCGGACCGGCCCCTCGTCGTGCACTGCGCGGGCGGCCACCGGTCGTCCGTCGCGGCGAGCCTGCTGCGCCGGCGCGGCTTCGCCGACGTCTCCGACCTCCTCGGCGGCTTCGGCGCCTGGGCCCTGTCGGCGGAGCCGTCCGACACCGCGGGCAACGACGGCACGCCGCAGGTCTCCGCCGGGCGCACGGACGCCTGACCCGCTGCCCGCCCGCCGTACTCCCCCACACCCCGCTCCCCCGGACCCCCGTGTCCGCCGCCGATCCGAAAGAGCCCCATGAACACCCCTCCCGCCCCCGCTCCCGCCCTCACCCCCGCCGTGCTGCACCGGCTCGTCGAGGACGGGCGGGGTCCCCGTCTGCTCGACGTGCGCACCCCCGGGGAGTTCCGCACGGCGCACATCCCGGGCTCGTACAACGTGCCCCTGCACACCCTCCGCGAGCACCGGGCCGAGCTCCTCGCCCACCTCGACGAGGACGTGGTCCTCGTCTGCCGGTCCGGCGCCCGGGCCGCCGAGGCCGAGCGGGCCCTGGCCGAGGGCGGCCTGCCGAACCTCCGCGTCCTGGCAGGCGGGATGGTCGCCTGGGAGGCGTCCGGGGCGCCCGTCGACCGGGGGCCCGAGCGGTGGGACATGGAGCGCCAGGTGCGGCTCGTGGCCGGCTCCGTCGTCCTGGCCACCGGGCTCGTCGGCGTGTTCGTGCCCGGCACCCACCTGATCGGCACCGCGATCGGCGCGGGCCTGACGTACGCGGCCCTCAGCAACAGCTGCGCCATGGGCGTGCTGCTGTCCCGGCTGCCGTACAACCGCGGTCCGCGTACCGACATCCGCACGGTGGTCTCGGAGCTGCGGGGCACGCCGTGACCGCTCTGGTCGTCGCCGCCTCCCTGCTCGTCGGCGTCAGCCTCGGCGCGCTCGGCGGCGGGGGTTCGATCCTGACCGTGCCGATCCTGGTCCACCTCGCCGGGCAGGACGCCAAGGAGGCTATCGCGACCTCGCTGTTCGTGGTCGGCGTCACCAGCCTGGCGGCGCTGGTCCCGCACGCGCGCGCCCGCCGGGTGCACTGGCGGACCGGGCTGCTGCTCGGTGTGTTCAGCATGGCGGGCGCCTACGCCGGCGGCCGGCTCGCCGCGTACGTCCCCGACACGGTCCTGCTGGTGGCCTTCGCCCTGATGATGGTGGCCACGGCGGTCGCGATGCTCCGCACGTCCGGGCGGGCCCGGGCGCAGGCCCGTTCCGCCGCCGGCGGACCGTCGTTCGGGCACCTCGCGGTGGAGGGTCTCGTCGTCGGCGCGGTGACGGGACTGGTCGGCTCCGGCGGCGGGTTCCTCGTCGTCCCCGCGCTCGTCGTGCTCGGCGGTCTGCCGGTCGGCATCGCGGTCGGCACCTCGCTGCTGGTCATCGCGATGAACTCCTTCGCCGGCCTCGCCGGGCACCTGTCGGGCGCGGCGATCGACTGGCCGCTCGCCCTGACGGTGACGGTCACCGCGGTGGCGGGCAGCCTGATCGGCGGCCGGGTCGCGGGCCGCATCCCCCAGGAGGTGCTGCGCAGGGCGTTCGGCTGCTTCGTGGTCGTGATGGGCGTCTTCGTCCTGACGCAGCAGCTCGCGCCCGCCGTCTGGGCCCTCCCCGTCACGTGGGCGGCGTTCGGAATTCTCCTCGCCGCCGCGGCCACCACGTGCCTCCGGCGCCGGCCAGGCCGGACGGTGTGAGGGGTCGGGCAGCGCGAGGGAGCCGGGCGACGCGAGGGAGCCGGGCGGCGGGTGAAGGGCCAGAACTCGGCTTCCTAGCCCTCCGCGCGATGGAGCGTCAGGCTCCCCCGGACGAAGAGGTGGACGTAACCGCAGGACTGGCAGACGAGGCCGGTCGCCGACTCGTTGGCCCAAGCCAGGTTGAAGAACTCCATCCCGGTGCTGTTCAGCTTCACCTCCCGCTCGCGGAAGACGCCCCCACCGCAGACGAGGCACTGGACCCGCTTCCCCCCGACCGTCGCGTGCACGAGCTTGGCCATGTGATCTCCCCCTGATGGTTTCCGCTTTCCGGCATCGAACATGCTTGCGTCGATACGGTCACACCATCATGACACCCCGCCGACTGCCGGATCATTGCTGTGATCCGGCAGTCCTCGTACGTCAACGATGCTGGTCGCCGCCCCGATCCCGGGCGGACGTGGCTCCGGTGAGGGCGCGTGCCAGGTGGTCGGCGAGGTAGGGCAACCACTCGGGGCGGGCGTCGCCCAGGAGGTGGTCGCCGTGCGGGACGGACAGGTAGGTGCCGTGTGGGGCGAGGCGGGCCAGGGGCTCGCCGTTCACGACGCCGGGGATGACGTCCCGGCCTCCGTCCACGACCAGCAGCGGGGCCGTGATGCGGGGCGCGAGGTCGGCGAGGTCCACACGGCCGGCGAACTCCCGTGCCGCGGCGGCCCCTCCGCAGCGCCGCGCCATCATCTCCCTTACGGGATGTGGCAGTTGCGCCCAGTCCAGACGGAAGGGTCCACTGACGGTGGCGACCGCCGCGACGCGGGGCTCCAGCGCCGCGCCGCGGGCGGCGAACCAGCCGCCGAGGCTGAGGCCGACGAGACCGACGCTCGGCACGCCCAGCGCGTCGACGACCCGGCCCACGACCCGCTCGTACTCCGCCGTCAGGGTCGTCGAGGCCGCGAGGACCCCCTGCCCGGGGCCGTCCATCGCGAACACCGCGAGCCCCCTCGCCAGCAGCGCGTCCGCCAGGTCGAGGAACTCCTCCTTGGCCGAGTCGAGGCCCGGGACGAGGACCACCGTGCCGGCGGGGTCGGCGGGACCGCGCAGCCAGCCGGTGAAGCCCTCACCGGCGAGCCGCCTCGCGCCAGGCTCCCGTATCTCCAGGGCCCGGCCCAGGGCCCGGTCCGCCGCCTCGGCGGCACGGTCGGCCTCCGTGTACGGCGCGAGCGTGGCGAGGTGGAACCACCGGGCCGCCGTCAGCAGGAACTCCCCCGCCGTGACGGACGATCCGGCGCCCTCCGCGCGCTCCAGGTACGCCCGAGCGGTGCGGGCGAAGGCCGGCCCCCAATCCGCCACGGAGGTGAGGCCGTCGGTGACGCGGCGGTACTCGTGGGGGTCGACGCCCGCGCCCGAGGCCCGGCTCCACTGGGCGGCGGCGAACTCGGCGGCGCTCATCGGGCCCCTCCCGTCAGCAGGACGGCCTTGCCCCGGATCCTGCGCTCCCGCAGGTCGACCAGGGTGTCGGCCGTTTCGGTCCAGTCGGCGGTCCGGCCGATCTCCGGGTGCAGCCGGCCGCGCTCCACGAGGCCGACCAGGGCCGCGAGATCGGCGGCGTACGGCGCGCCCGCGTAGTGGAAGTGCCGGATCGTGACGCCCTCGGGTCCGCCGAGGAGCCGGAAGAAGTCGAGCGTCACCGGGGCGCGGCTCGCCTGCCCGAACCAGACGAGCGTGCCGCCCGGGCGCAGCCGGGAGAGCGCGACCGGCAGGTCGTGTCCGCCCGTGGACTCCAGCACGATGTCGAAGGGGCCCCGGGCCGCCGCGACGTCGTGCACCACGCGTGCGCCCAGCTCGGCGAGGCGCTCGCCGCGCGCCGGCGTGGCCGTCACGGCGGTCACCTCGGCTCCGGCGCCCACGGCGAGTTCGGTGACGTAGTGGCCGACGCCGCCGGAGGCGCCGGTCAGCAGGAGGCGCAGGCCGGCCGGCGAACCGGCCGTGCGCAGCAGGCGCAGGGCGGTGATCCCGGCCAGCGGCAGGGCCGTCGCGCGTACGCTGTCGACGCCGTCCGGGAGGACCGCGAGCGAGTGCGTGGGCACGGCGGCGTACTCGGCCCAGCCGCCGTGCGGAGGGTGCCCGACCACGCGGGTGCCGATGGCGGGGCCCGTGCCGTCGGCGGCCTCCTGCACGACGAGGCCCGCGACGTCCTTGCCCGGCAGCCATCCGGGCAGGGGGTCTTCGAGGAGGAAGGTCTCGCCGCGGTTCGGCGAGAACGCCTCGACCTTGACCAGTACGTCGCCGGACTCGGGGACGGGCTGGGGGAGTTCGGCGAAGGCGACCGGACGTGCCGCCTCCCCCGTGGGAATCAGTCTTCGCATGGGCACGATGCAACCCCCGAGCCGGCCCCGGGGGCCAACAACGGCCGGAGGATGCCGACAACCATCGGTTGTCGCCTAGGGTGAGGGCCGTGGATCTCGACATGGCGCAGGTACGTGCCTTCGTGCGCACCGCCGAGGAACTGCACTTCGGGAGGGCCGCCGGGACGCTCGGCGTCTCGCAGCAGGCGCTGTCGAAAAGGATCGCCCGGCTGGAGTCGCTGCTCGGCACCCGGCTGTTCGAGCGCGGCGGCAACGGGGTGCGCTTCACCCCGGCCGGAGCGCGTTTCCTCCCGCCCGCACGGCAGGCACTGGCCGCCGCCGACGGCGCGGTCGCGGCGGCGGCGGGCGACGGCCGCCCCCTGCGCGTGGACGTCTGGGGGCACCTCTACGCGCCGATGCGGACCCTGGCCCGGGTCGCCGGGGGCGCCGGGGAGCTGGTGTCGGGGCACGGGCGCGACCTGCCGTCGGTGACGAACGCCCTGCTGCGCGGCGACGTCGACGCGGCCTTCGGCCGGGTCCACCCGCCGCTGCACGCCGGTCTGACGCACCGCCTGGTCCGCCTCGAACCGGTCGACGCCGTCCTCGGCGCGGACCATCCGCTCGCGGGCGAAGCGGCGCTGCGCCCGGATCGGCTGCGCGGCAGCGTGCTGTGGGCGCCCGGTGCGCTGGACCGGCTGGACTTCCTCCACCGCTTCGCCGACAGGTTCGGCATCCGTGACACGGGGACCGGCGTCAACCTGGGCCTCGCCCATCTCCTCGGCGAGGTGGCGGCGGACCCGCGGCGCTTCACGCTGCTGCCCGCCGACGTGCCCCTGCCCGAGATCCCCGGGCTCCGCTCGGTCCCGCTCGTCGACCCCACACCCCTGTACGCCTGGTCGCTGCTGTGGCGCACCGGCAGCGGACATCCGGGGCTGGGCGCCCTCACGGCGGCCTGCGCCGCCGAGGCGGGCCGCAGCCGGTGGCTCGAGTACGACCCCGCGCGCGACTGGCTGCCCGAGCCGCCCGCGTCACCGCGTGGCGACCAGTCGGCGTAGCAGTTCCAGGTCCACGTCCAGCAGGCTGCGGACCACGGTGCGGCGGGATGCCGGGGTGATGGTGGTGGTGGGCGCGGGGACGGCCACGACCCCGCAGTGCGCCGCCTCCGCGGAGGCGATGCCGGTCGGGGTGTCCTCGACGGCGACACAGGAGGCCGGGGCGGCGCCGAGGGCGGTCAGGGCCGCCAGGTAGGGGTCGGGGTGGGGTTTGGTGCGCGGGGTCTCGCCCGCCGCCACGGTGACGGCGAACCAGTGCCGGCCGATCGCGTCGAGGACGGTGTCGACGACCTGTCGTGGTGAGGCCGAGACCAGGGCCGTGGGGACGCCGGCGGCGTGGAGCGCCGCGAGGAGTTCCACGGCTCCCGGGAGGGGGACGACCCTTCGGCGTACGAGGTCCGTGAAGCGGCGCTCCAGGGAGTCGCCGATCCGGGCCGCCTCCGCGCCGTCGATCCCGCCGTCGGCCAGACCGTGGCCCGCGCCGTCGTCCGCGCGGGCCGCGAGGTGCGCGGCGCAGTCCTCGACGGCGCGGCCGAGGACAAAGGCGAGGTCCCCGTCCGTGAGGGCGATGCCCAGGCGGGCGGCCTCCTCCTCGACCGTCCGCCGCCAGAGGCGCTCGGTGTCGACGAGGGTGCCGTCCATGTCGAAGAGGACCGCACGGAGTTCGGTTCGCTCGGGCACGGGTGTGCTCCCTGGTGGTGGGCTCGGGTGGGGTCGTCGGAGGATGCTCCGCAGGGAGCGTACGCACGGGGTGCGGCATCCCGTACCGGCGCGGGTCACTCCTCCGTCGGCCCGAGGGCGGGGGTGTCGCGCAGGTGGACGTGGCGGGTGGCTGCGGCGTGGAGTTCGAGGACGGTGACGTCGTTGGCTCCGGCCCTGAGGACGGGCGCGGGGACGTACAGGCTGGTCTGCGGGCCACGGGACCAGTAGCGGCCGAGGGGGAAGCCGTTGATCCAGGCCAGGCCCTTGGTCCAGCCGTCGAGGTGGAGGAAGGTGTCGGCCGGCTCGTCCACGGCGAGGGTGCCCCGGTGGAAGGTGGGCCCCACCGGCGGTCGCGCGGGGTCGGCGGGGGTGTACGCGAGGGTGTCGGGGTGGTCGAGGGGCAGGGCGCGGCTGCGCCAGGCGGTGGGCGGGGTCCCGTTGACCGTGGTGCGGCCGAGCAGGCCCTTGTGGTCGCGGAGCCCCGGTCCGTAGTTGACGCGCCCCTGGTTCTCGACGAGGACGGCGAGCCGGGCGCCCGCGCGGGGCACGGTGAAGGCGAGGGCGTGTTCGTGGTTCTCGCGTTCCAGGACTCCGACGGGCAGGCCGTCGACGAAGACCTGGGCGCGGTCGCGGACCTGTTCCACGTGGAGGAGCGCCGGTCCGGGTGTGGTCAGGTCGGTCTCGTGGAGGACGAACCCGAAGGGGTGGCCGAGCTCCTCCAGGGTCAGCGGCCGGTCTGCGGTCCGGGGGGCGCCGAGGTCGTCGGCGTGGGTGAGGAGGCCGGCGGTGTGCGTGAGCTCGACCGGTCCGTACGCCGCCTTCGGCGCGACCGGGGGCAGGGGGGCCTCGGGGACGGGCGCGTGGCGGGCGATGACCTCGCGGAAGGCGGCGTACTTGGGGGTGGGGTCCCCGGCCTCGTCCAGGAGGGCGTCGTAGTCGTAGGAGGTGACGGTGGGGCGGTAGGTGCCCTTGTCGTTGGCGCCGTTGGTGAAGCCGAAGTTGGTGCCGCCGTGGAGCATGTAGATGTTGACGGAGGCGCCGGCGGAGAGCAGGGTGTCGAGCTCCGCGGCGGCGTCGGCGGCGTCACGGCGGGTGTGGATGCCGCCCCACCGGTCGAACCAGCCGATCCAGAACTCCGAGCACATCAGGGGCCCTTGGGGGCGCAGGGCACGCAGCGCGGCCAGGCCCTCGGCGGCGCGGCTGCCGAAGTTGGCGGTGGCCAGGACGCCGTCGAGGCTTCCCCGGGCGAGGTCGGCGGGCTGGTCGCAGGTGAAGAGGGGGACGTCGACGCCGTGGCGGCGCAGCATGGCGGCAAGCTCGGCCAGGTAGGCGGTGTCGTCGCCGTGGGCGCCGTACTCGTTCTCGACCTGGACGGCGAGGATCGGTCCGCCGTTGCCGCTCAGGTACGGGAGGAGCGGTGGGAGGAGGGCGCCGAGGTAGTCGTCGACGGCGCTCAGGTAGCGGGGGTCGCGGCTGCGCGGGACGAGGCCGTCCTCGGCGAGCAGCCAGGAGGGGAGGCCACCGCCCTCCCACTCCGCGCAGATGTACGGACCGGGCCGCAGGAGGACGTGGAGTCCCTCGGCGGCCGCGGTGTCGAGGAAGCGGGGCAGGTCGAGGCCTCCGTCGAGGCGGAACTCCCCGCGGCGGGGGGCGTGCGCGTTCCAGGGGACGTAGGTCTCGACCGTGTTGAGGCCCAGGAGCCGTGCCTTGTGGAGTCGGTCGGCCCACTGCTCCGGGTGGACGCGGAAGTAGTGCAGGCCTCCGGAGATGATCCGGAACGGGCGGGCGTCGAGACGGAAGCCGTCGTCGGCGATCTCCAGTCGGGACATGGCGGTGGTGCTCCTCAAGGGGTGGTTCGGTCGGTTCTCGGGGGTGACCCTGGGGGTGTCCCGCCGGTCAGCCGGGCCTGACCGGCGGGACTTTCGCAACACGCCCTAGACGAGCGGGCGGCAGAGCAGGGCGTCGGGGACGCCGCCGTGGTTCCACTTCCAGGTGAAGGCGACGCCGGCGACGTACTCGCTGTCGGCGCACTGGCCCTTGTAGTAGCCCGGTGCCCAGTCGCTGGCGGTCGAGCCTCCGGTGGCGGGCCGGTTGTCGCCCTTGTCGAACCAGAGCACCCGGCCGGTGGTGGGCAGGGAGGCGGTCGCGGGGGCGCACAGCAGGGCCGACATGGCGTTGCCGCGCACGCTGTAGCCGACCGCGAAGGAGCGCTCGGGGCACTGGAGCTTGTTGTAGCCGCTCGCCCAGTCGCCTCCGGTGACGTACCGCTCGTCGGTCACGACGGTCCAGGGGCCGCTCGCCTTGGCGGGCTGTCCGGCGTCGGTGCACAGGCCGCGGCTGTCGCTGCGGCCGAGGCCGACGAGTCGCTGGGTGTCCGGGCAGTTGCCCTTGCGGTTGCCCGGGGACCAGTCCGGCTTCGCCAGCATGGTGCTGGAAACGTTGTAGTCGGCGTAGTCGAGGTTGAGCATGTTCCAGCGCGGCGCCGGGGCGACCCGTCCGCTCTTGCCGGGGGCGTTGACGAGCTTGTTCCAGTCGGTGGCGCGCCAGTCGCCGGCGTCCATGACGCCGAGTCGCGTGCCGTTCGTGGAGTAGCTGATCATGGCCCAGCTGTCCTGCGGGCTGCCGTCGGCGTCGGTCCAGCCGACCAGGGGCCAGATGGCGAAGTCGGTGTCGTTCCTCACCAGGATGTCGGTGAAGTGGGTGAACCAGGCGCGCTCCTTGGCGTCGATCTCCCCGCGCCCGCCCGCGCCGAACTCGCTGATCCACACCGGTGCGGTGAAGTGCTGGCCGGAGCGGGTGACGAACAGGGCCTGGTCGTCGACGACCTGGGCGAGCTGTTCGGGGGTGAACTCCTCGTATCGGGGGTCGTGCGTCTCGCCCGTACCGGTGGCGCCTGTGTGGTTCGGGCCCGTGTAGCCGTAGAAGTGGGCCGCGTAGACGAGCTTGTCGGAGCGGATCAGGGTGTTGGACAGGGTGGCGACGGGGGTCAGCGTGGGGCGGCCGTGGGGGGTGATGTCGGTGGGGATGCCCTGCCAGTTGATGCCCTCCATGACGACGAGCATGTCCGGGTTGGCCTGGAGGATCTTGTTCCCGGCCTCTTCCATGGCCTTGTTGAGGTCGTGGTCGTTGCCCCAGCCCCAGTTGGGGTCGTTCCAGGTGTCGCGGCGGACCTCGTTGCGCAGGTCGGCTCCGACGACCCGCTTGTCGGCCTGGTAGCGCTTCGCCAGGAACACCCAGTCGTCGATCCACTGCTGGGTGGACTGGCCGCTGTTCCAGCGCTCGTTGCCGTCCAGGCCGCAGCAGAAGCGGTAGCTGGTGGTGTGGTTGTTGAGGATGACGGCGAAGCCGTCCGCGGTCATCGCCGCGATGACCGCGTCGAACACCTGGAGCGGGGTCCTGCCCTTGAGCTGCGGGTTGGCGGCGACGGCCGAGTCCGGGACGACGCTCGTGTCGTGGACGAGCGCGTTGGCGAAGGGGAGCCGGATGCTGTTCAGGCCCAGGGCGTGGAAGTCGGCCAGGATGTCCGCGATCGGCTTCCTGTCGAGGCCGAGCGGGATGTTGTGCGACATCTGCCGGGCCTGGTGGTTGGCGACGTCGTTCACGGAGCCGCTGCCCTGCCAGGTGCCCTGGGCACCGGCCCAGTTCCCGGACTTGAGCTTGAACCGGTCACCGTCCGCGTCGACGACGTACCGGTCCCGGGTCGACAGGGGGGCGGTCCACGAGGCGGCGAGCTGGGGGCCGGTGAGGACCGGCGGTGGAGCGGTCCCGGTGTCCGCCGCCGCGACGGGGGTGAGGGTGCCGAGGAGCAGCAGGGACGAGGCCGCGAGGCCGCCGGCCGCGCGTCGGAACAAGGACAAACATGGTGTCACGAGGGCTCCTTGAGGGTGGGAAAGGGGTGCCTGCCTTGTGCGTGGTGCGGTACGGGGGCCGGCGGACCGTTCGGTACGGGGAGTGCGCCGGCCGGCGGTGCGGTACGGGGTCAGCCCTTGAGGCCGCTGGTGGCGATGCCCTCGACGATGTAGCGCTGGGCGACGAGGAACATCACGACCAGCGGTGTGACGGTGACGACGGCGCCGGCGAACAGCCCCGGGAGGTTGATCGTCTGCGAGGTCAGGAAGGTGGACAGCGCGATCTGCGCGGTCCAGGCGGACGGGTCCTGGCCGATGACCAGGGGCCACAGGAAGGAGTTCCAGCTCTCGATGAAGGACAGCGCCCCGAGCGAGGCCAGCATGGCTCCCGAGCTCGGCAGGGCGATCCGGCGGTACAGGCCGATCCAGCCGAGGCCGTCGAGCCGCCCGGCCTCCTCGATCTCGGTCGGGAACTGGAGGTAGAAGTTGCGGAACAGCAGCACCGCGAACGGGTTGAAGAGACCGGGCACGATGATGCCCCAGAGCGTGTTGACGCCGCCCATCGAGCCGACGACGACGAACGTCGGCACGAAGGTGACCGAGCCGGGGATCATCAGCGTGGCCACCACGAGGGCGAGCAGGACGCCCCGTCCCGGTACGGGGATCCGCGCGAGGGCGTAGCCGGCGGCCGAGGCGAGGAGCGTGGAGACGGGTGCGGTGACGGCGGCGATCAGCAGCGAGTTTCCCAGCGCCTGGCCCATGTTGACGGCGGGGTCGGCGAACAGGGCGGTGAAGTTCTCGAAGTGCGCGGTCGAGGGCCACCACGTCCACTCCGGTGCCGTCAGACTCCGGGAGTCCATCAGGGAGTTGCGGAGCATCAGGTAGAAGGGGGCGAGGAAGGCCGCGGTCAGGAGACCGATGAGGAGGCCGCGTACGAGTAGGCGTGCGCCTCGGACCGGTCCGGGCAGAGCGGTGCTCATGGGCGTCTCACTCTCCGCTCCTGCCGAAACCGGTGAACCGCCCCTGGATCAGGGTGACTCCGACGATGACGGCGGTGAGCACGAAGGCGCCTGCGGAGCCGAGGCCGTAGTTCTGGCTGCCCATGGCGGTGTTGTAGAGGTGGACCAGCGGGGTCTGTACGGGGGCGGCGCCGGTGCCGGAGAGCCCGCTGTTGAAGAGGTTGTAGAACTCGTCGAAGGCCTGGAAGGCGGCGATGAAGAGGAGCATGAGGACGGCGACGGAGGTGTTCCGCAGCATCGGCAGCGTGATCCTGGTCAGGAGCCGCCGGCCGGTGGCGCCGTCGAGCGCGGCGGCTTCCAGGACCTCCTTGGGGATGGCCTGGAGTCCGGCGAGGAAGAGCACCATGTAGAAGCCGACCTGGAGCCAGAGGCGCAGGGTGACGAGGACGACCCAGTAGAGCGGCGGCGAGGTGGACTGCAGCCAGGCCACGGGCTCCGCGCCGAACCAGCCGCCGATCGTGTTGGCGATCCCCGCCGGCAGGCCGTTGAACAGCGACATCTTCCACAGCAGTGAGGCGGCGACATACGAGACGGCCGCCGGGATCAGGAAAGTGGTGCGCAGGAGCGCCCGGCCGCGCCGGACCCGGTGCACCAGGAGGGCGAGTCCGAGGGAGGCGGCGAAGGTGACGGGCACGATGAAGGCGGTGAACACGAGGATCTCGACGAGGGAGTCGCGGAACGCCTGGTCGGCCAGGAGTCTCCGGTAGTTCTCCAGCCCGACCCAGTCGCCGAGGGCGATGGTCCCGCGGGCGTCGCTGAGGCTGAGCAGGAAGCTCCAGCCGATGGCGACGTACTTGAACACGCCGAGCCCGATCAGCGTCGGCGCGGTCAGCACGACGAACGCGATCCAGCCGGACCGGCCGACACGGGGGCGGGCGGCGGCGCCGGGACGGTCCGCCCGGGCCCGGCCCGCCCCGGGACGGCCCGTCCGGGAGCGGCCCGCCCGGCGGACGCCCTGCGGAGCCGCCGCCGGGTGCCCGGCGCCGGCGGGCTCCGACGTGAGGTCGGTCGCCGGGTTCACCGGCCGAGCTGCTTGTCTATCTCGCCCTGCGCCTTCTTCACCGCTTCGGCCAGGACGGCGGCGGGCTCGCCCCGGCCACCGACGATCTTCGCGGCGGCCGCGGAGAAGGTGCTGCTCACCGCGGTGTCCCAGGTGCCCGGGAAGTTCCTGCCGTGCTTCTGGGCGAGCTCCACGGTCTCCTTGGCCGCGCCTTCGGAGAGCTTCTTCGCGGTGGCGGCCACGGAGGTGCGGGGCGGGACGTGGAAGCCGTAGCTCTCGGCGAAGTCCTTCTGCAGGTCGGCCTGTTCGACCCACAGCCACTGCACGAACCGCTTGGCCGCGGCCACGTTCCTGCCCTTGGCGTTGACACAGCCGGTCCATCCGCCGACCCGGACGACGGGCGCGCCGCCGGCCTTGAAGGCGGGCCACGGCACGACCCCGAAGTCGTCTCCGAGCGCCGCCTTGACGGCCGGCATCGCCCACAGTCCGGACCACTGGAGCGGCACGACACCCTGGTTGAAGGCGGCGGGGTCCCACCAGTCGGTGGTGAAGCCGAGCAGCAGCGACTTGTCGTCGTGCAGGCGCTTCAGTCCGGTGAGCGCTTCGAGGGCCCGCGGCGAGCCGAACTCCACCTTGCCGTCGCGGCTCACGAGGTCGCCGCCGTTGGACCAGACGGCGAGGGACGGGGTGTCGCCGAGGCCGTCGTTGCCGACGAACAGGCCCTTGTTCTTCTTGGTGGTGAGGGCCTTCGCCGCGGCGACGAGGCCGTCGAAGCCGGCCGGCGGGGTGATCCCGGCCTTCGACAGGACGCTCTTGCGGTAGTAGAGCATCATGACGTCGTCGATCATCTTGACGCCGTAGAGCTTGCCGTCGACGCCGACCGCGTCGACGGCGTTCTTGTTGAAGTCGCCCCTGGCGCTGCCGTACACGTCGTCGAGCGCGGCGATCTGGCCCCGGCGGGCGAGGCTCTCGCTGAAGTCGCCGATCTCGAAGACGTCGGGGGCGGAGTCGGTCAGCAGGGTCGCGTTGAGCTTGCCCGAGTAGTCGCCGGGGACCCACGTCACCTTGACGGCGATGTCCGGGTTGGCCTTGGTGAAGGCGGTGGCGTAGCGGAGCACCGCCTGCTGGACGCCGGCCTCGCCGTAGGCGTGGTACCAGACGTTGAGGGTGGTCTTCGCGCCGGCGGCGGAGCCGCCGGTGGGGTCGGTGCTGCAGGCGGTCGTCAGGACGCTTCCGGCGGCGATGAGCAGCGATCCCGTGAGGAATCCGCGTCGGCTGAGCTCGGTTCTGCGTGCGCTCATGTCCCGTCCTTCTTCTGTGAGGGTGAGTGTGAGGGTGTGTGCGGGGCGGACGTGCGGGGATGCACAGGCGACGTGCGGGGACGTGCGGGGTGTACGGGGTGGCTGTGCGGGCCGGGTGTGCGGGCCGTTCAGCCGCTGCCCGCCGTGGGCGTGGCCGCGTACTGCGGGAAGAGCGCCTGGATGGCCACGGCTGCCCCGCCCCGGGCCCACTCCTCCCACGGGAGCGGGCGGAGCGAGAGCGGGCAGCGGGACGCGGCCCCGAAGACCTGTGCCGCGTAAGCGTCCTGGATGTGCCGGCCGAGCAGGTCGTAGGCGTCGACGCCTTCGCCGCTGACGACGACCCGTTCGGGGCCGACGAGGTTGACGAGTGCGGAGATGCCGACCCCGATGGCGTTCCCGGCCCGGGCGAAGGCCCCGCCGGCGGCGGGGTGGCCTTCCCGGGCCATCCGGACGACCTCGTCGAACGTGAGGTGTCCGTTCCCGGTGTCGTGGCGGACGGCCGCGAGGATCGCGTCGGTCGAGGCGATCGCCTCGACGCAGCCGCGCGCACCGCACCGGCAGCGCGGACCGTTCGGGTCCACGCACAGGTGTCCGACCTCACCCGCGACGCCGTAGGCGCCCCTGAGGAGACGCCCGTTGACGACGAGGGCGGAGCCGATGCCCGCACCGATGGTGACCAGCGCGAAGTAGCCGGTGCCGATGCCCTCGCCGAACCAGTGCTCCGCGACGGTCAGGGCCCTGACGTCGTTCTCGACGGTGACCGACAGACCGGTGGAGGCGGAGAGCAGTTCCGCGAGCGGAACGTCCCGCCAGCCGAGGAGCCCGGAGTGGCGGAGCCTGCCGCTGTCGCGGTCCACGTCGCCGTTGACCGCGACGCCGAGGTGACGCGTACGGTCCCGGAACGCGCCTTCCGTGTCAAGCAGTTCGTCGACGAGGTCGGCGGCGAGGTCGGCCACGACCTCGGGGGTGCACGTGTCGAGCGGGCGCACGGCCGTGGTCCGGATGCCGGCCCGCAGATCGCACACGGCGCCGAAGAGCTGGTCGACGCTGATCTTCAGCCCGATGAAGTACTCCCGGTCGGGAGCCACCGCCAGCGGGTTGACCGGCCGGCCGGCACCGGGTGCGGTGCGCTCCGGCGGCAGTTCGTACAGGTAGCCGTCGTCGATGAGGGGTCTGGCCGCCTTGGTGACGGCGGTCGAGGAGAGACCCGTCCGCCGCGCCAGTTCCACTCTGCTGAGCGGTCCCTCGGCGAGCAGCAGGGCGAGCACCGCCGTCTCGGCGGGTGCGGTGACCAAGGGCTGTGGGTGATGTCGAAACACGGGAGCAACGTAGAGCAAATAAATAACTTCTTCCAGTATTGATTAGGGAGTTGGGGCGGCTCTACGCTCAGGCCCGCCTCCGTGCCCATCACGACAGGGGACCCATCCGTGCGCGCCACGCTCCCGCCCGTCACCTTCGATCCCGACCTCCGCCTCGCGCTGCTGCGGACGCCGAACAGCCTGTACGCGCTGCGTGTCGGCGCCGACGGCAGCCCCCGGCACCTGTACTGGGGCGCCCCGCTCGACAGCCTCGCCCTGGCCGCGCTCCCGGAGGCGGTCTCCCCCGCCGCCAGCAGCTTCGAGGCCGACGCCGCCCCCGACGAACTCGCGCCGCAGACCGGGGCGCGGTTCGGCCCCGCCGGGCTCCAGGTCCGTTTCGCCGACGGCACCCGGGGCACGCAGTGGCGGTTCGCCGGCCACACGGTGGACGGCGGGGAGCTGCGGCTGCGCCTCGAGGACCGGCACCGCCCTCTGCGCACCGAACTCTGCTACCGGGTCCGCCCCGACACCGAAGTCATCGAGAGGTGGACGGAGTTGACCCACACGGGTGCCCCGGACGGTCCGCCCGATCCGGTGTGGGTCGACCGGCTGGACTCGGCCTCCTGGACCGCTCCTCCACTGGCCGACTACCGACTGAGCCATCTGGTGGGCGGCTGGAACAGCGAGTTCCAGCTCCAGCGCGACCGACTCCCCGTCGCGGAGACCGTGCTGACGAGCCGTCGCGGAATCACGGGCCATCACGCGAGCCCGTGGCTGGCCGTCGACGACGGCACCGCGAACGAGGAGTCGGGCGAGGTGTGGAGCACCGCGCTCGCCTGGAGCGGCAGTTGGCGGGTGACCGTCCACCGCGACCCGGTGGGACGCACCACCTGGACCGGCGGCTTCGGCCACGAGGGGATCGGCTGGACCCTGCTGCCGGGCCGCACCCTGCGCACTCCGACGTACGCGGGTCTGTACTCCCCCGACGGCTTCGGCACCGCCGGCCGCAGCTGGCACGCATACGTACGCCGCCATGTGCTGCCGGAGCCCGAGCGGGACCGGCCGGTGCTCTACAACTCGTGGGAGGCCACCGGCTTCGCCGTCGAGGAGGCCGGGCAGCTCCGCCTCGCGCGCCTGGCGGCCCGCGTCGGCGCCGAGCTCTTCGTCCTGGACGACGGCTGGTTCGGTTCGCGCCGCGACGACCGGTCCGGGCTCGGCGACTGGACGCCGCGCGAGGAGGCGTTCCCGGACGGACTGCGCCCGCTCGCCGACGAGGTGCACCGCCTGGGAATGGACTTCGGGCTGTGGGTGGAGCCGGAAATGGTCAACCGGGAAAGCGAGTTGTACCGGGCGCACCCGGACTGGGTCCTCCACGACCCCCGGCTCGACGCGACGGAGCTGCGCCACCAGCTGGTGCTGAACCTCGCCCGGCCCGAGGTCGAGGACTGGGCGCACCGGACCCTGGACCGGCTCGTGCGCGACCACGCCGTCGACTGGCTCAAGTGGGACGCCAACCGGGCCTTCACCGAGGCCGGCTGGGCCGGGCACCCCGATCCCGACCGCCTGTGGATCGACCACACCCGGGCCGTCCACCGGATCATGGACCGGCTCCGCGCCGGGCACCCCGGTCTGCGGATCGAGGCGTGCGCGGGCGGCGGCGGCCGCGTCGACCTCGGCATGCTCGCCCGCACCGACCAGGCCTGGACCTCGGACAACACCGATCCGGTCGACCGGATCGGCATCCAGCACGGTTTCGGGCAGCTGTTCCCCGCCGCGGCGATGGCCGCGTGGGTCACGGACAGCCCCAACCCGGCCACCGGCCGGCGGACCCCGCTGCGCTTCCGCTTCCATGTCGCCATGGCCGGAGCGCTGGGGCTCGGCGGGGACCTCGCCTCCTGGTCCGAGGAGGAGCTCGCGGAGACCGCCGAGCTCGTCGCCCGGTACAAGGAGATCCGCCCGCTGGTCCAGCGGGGCGTCCAGCACCGCGTGGCGACGGACGGACCGGTGACCGCGGTCCACTACGCGGCCCCGGACGACAGTGAGCACGCGCTCCTCGTCTGGCGGCCCACGACCCGCTTCGGCCACCGCCCCGACCCGGTGCGGCTGCCGGCCCTCGACCCCGGGGCGCTCTACCTCGACCCGGAGACCGACCAGGTGCACAGCGGGGCCGTGCTGGTGCGCCGGGGCATCGACCCCCGGCTGCCGGCCGGCGACCACGCGAGCAGCCTGATCCGGCTCCGCCGCGTCGGCCCCTGAGCGCCCCGCCCCCTCGGACCGGCCCCACGGCCAGGACACCGCGGCGCCCCTGCACCTCGGCACCCCCGCACCTCGGCACCTCGGCACCTCGACACCCCTACACCTCGGCTCCTCGGCACCTCGACACCCCTACACCTCGACACCCCTACCCCTCGGCTCCTCGGCACCTCGACACCTCGACACCTCGACACCCTGGACTCTCCATGAACACAGCCGCGGACACCGCCCGCGTCCTGGTGGTCGGCATCGACGGCGTACGCCTCGATCTGCTCCCCTCGCTCGACACCCCGCACCTCGACGGCATCGCCCGGGCGGGCTTCCTCGCCCCGGTCGAGGTGGACGAGGCGACACCCACCATGTCGGGACCGTGCTGGACCACCGTCGTCACCGGCGTCGGGGTCGCCAAGCACGGGGTGTGGGCCAACCGCCTGGACGGCAACCGGCTCGACGTCTTCCCCGACTTCACGACCCGCCTCGCCGTCGAGTGCGGGCGACGGACCTTCGCCGTCGGCGGCTGGGCACCGCTCTTCCTCGCCCGCCAGGGCGGCCCGTTGTTCGTCTCCCCCACCCGGCTCGGTTACGTCGCTCCCCGGGAGGACACCCCCGAGGCGTGGGAGGAGGTGGACGAGAGGGTGACGGCCGACGCGGTCCACCTCCTCGGCCTGGACGAGGAGCTCCACGCCGGCTTCGTCTATCTCGGCGCCGTCGACGAGACCGCCCACTTCCTCGGCTGCGGTGAGGAGTACCGCAGGTCGGTCGAGGCGGCGGACCGTCGTCTCGGACGGCTCCTCTCCGCCGTACGCGCGCGGCCCGGCCACGCGGGCGAGCGGTGGACGGTCATCGTGGTGACGGACCACGGCCACCGGGACGAAGGGGGCCACGGGGGCCGCAGCGAGCTGGAGCGCACGGCCTGGATCGCCGCGAGCGGCCCGGGGCTGACCCCCGGCGCGGCGCCCTCGGCCCTGCACCACGCGGACGTCGCCGCACACGTCTACACGGCCCTGGGTATCCCGCCCGACCCGCACTGGACCTTGGACGGCAGGGCCTTCACCGCCACCACCGGGCCCACCGCACCTGTCCCGTCCGTCGTGTCCACCGCCTGATCAGGAGGACCGGGCCCCGCTCACGGAATGGCCTCGATCCGCTCCATATGGGTCTCGCCCCACTCGCCGAGCGGCGCCATCGCGGCGTTGAGCGAGTGGCCGAACTCCGTCAGGGAGTACTCGACCTTCGGCGGGACCTGTTGGTGCACCTCGCGGTGGACCAGTCCGGAGGCCTCCATCTCGCGGAGTTGAAGGATCAGCATCCGCTCGCTGATTCCCTCCACGGTCCGCCTCAACTCCCCGAATCGCACAGGGCCTTCACCGAGCGAGAAGAGAATCAGACCTTTCCACTTGCCGCCCATGACGGCGATGGCGGCGTCGAGCCCACAGGTGTACTTCCTGTGCTTCATCCACCCCTCCTACGAACAGAAATGTAGGTACCTCACAAAAATGTAGGTACTTGAGGGAATGTACGTGACCACCCAGCATGGAGGTGCCGGCAAGGACCAGGAAGAACACGACAGACGTGGACTGGAGCTCACCATGACAGGCAACATCCGCATGCCCTCGACCGTCCCGGTGACCGTCATCGGGCTGGGTTCGATGGGACGGGCACTGGCCGAGGCGTTCCTCGACGCCGGGCATCCGACGACGGTGTGGAACAGGACGCCGGAGAGGGCCGCGCCCCTGGTGGCCCGGGGGGCGGTCCGGGCCGAGGGGGTCGAGGGGGCCATCGCGGCGAGCCCGCTCGTCGTGACCTGCCTCACGACCTTCGAGGACACCCGCCAGGCACTGGAGGGGGGCGTCGGCGCGCTGCGGGGACGTGACCTCGTCACCCTGAACAGCGGCTCGCCCGCCGGCGCGCGGGCGACCGCCGCCTGGGCGACCTCCCACGGCGCACGGTTCCTCGCGGGGGCGGTCAAGAACGTGCCCTCGGCGGTGGGGGCGCCCGACACGCTGCTGTACTACGGCGGCGACCGGGGCGTCTTCGACGAGCACGGGACGACCCTCCGGGTGCTGGGTGGCGACACGGTCCACCTCGGGGACGAGCCCGACCTCGCCGCGCTGTACGAGATGGCGGTGGGCGCGATGCTGCTGCCCGCGCTCGTCGGCTTCTTCCAGGGCGCCGCCGCCGTCCAGGCGCGTGGCCTGCCGGCGAGCAGCACGGTCCGGTTCGCCGGGAAGTGGCTGGACATGATCAAGTCTCTGCTGCCGGTCTACGCGGAGGAGATCGACAGCGGCGACTACACCGACGCCGCCTCGTCCGTGAACCTCTTCCTCGCGGGGGCGGCCCACGACGACGAACTCGCCGCGGAGGCGCATGTCGACACGTCATGGATCGCCCCGCTCAACGCCCTTCTGGGACGGGCCGCCGAGGCCGGTCACGGCGAGCACAGCATCGCGGCCCTGACCGAAGTGCTCCGACTCGGGGGAAATGGGGCCGAGCAGCGGAAGTTGACCGTACATCACTAAAAGTCAGTCAGTACTGGGCGGGTTGATGGATGACTCTGCCCAATCCTGAATACCAATTCATTCACGAGAGTTCCGAACCGATCAAGATCGGTTCTATAGTTCCGACGTTCAACCTCCTTCCCCCGTGTGACCGCTCTCGAGAGTCTGGTTGATGTCGGCCTCGCCCACCCCGTTCCGCCCTGCCCTGATCGCCTCCCTGCTGACCCTCACCGCGGGTGGTGCGCTCGCCGTGGCGGCGACGACCGCGGCGCCGACCGGGGTCCGCCCCGCGCTCGGCTGGTTCGCGGCGTGCGGCGTCCTGCTGCTGTCCGCCGCGACCTTCGCCGTCACCTGGTACGCCCACACCTCGCGGGCGCTCGCCCGGCGCGCGGAGGTCCTCGCCGCCGAACTCGCCTCCCGGGACGCCTACACCAGCCGGTACCAGGCCACCGCCGCGCGCGAGTCGGCGGCGCTCACCGCGCGCTTCGAGGCGGAGGCCGCCGACGCGGCGGCCCGGCACACGGCGCGCACCGAGGAGCTCGTCCGGTCCCACGCGTCCGAGACCGAGATCCTCCGTGCGAGGGTGACCTCCGAGACCGAGCTCCTCCGCGCGAAGCTGACGGCCGAGACCGAGCGTCTCGAAGGCCTGCTGCGCCGCGCGGAGTCCGCCCGGTCCGCGGCCATGGCCGCCGCCGCCAACGCGGCCGGACGGATGCAGGCCCTGGCCACGAGCATGATGGCCGACCTGCGGGACATGGAGCACCGGCACGCCGACGAGGACGTCCTCACCGACCTCCTCCACCTCGACCACCGCACCGCCCAGGCGGGCCGGCTCGCCGACTCCGTCGCCGTGCTGACGGGAGCCCGTTCGGGCCGCCGCTGGACGCGCCCGATCGTCATGGAGTCGATCCTGCGCGGCGCCATGGGCCGGATCGGCGGCTACCAGCGTGTGCGGCTGCACTCCGGCAGCGAGGCGGCGGTGACCGGCCACGCCGCCGAGGGCGTCATGCACGCCCTGGCGGAAATCCTCGACAACGCGGCGAACTTCTCCCCGCCCAACGCGGAAGTGCACGTGTACGTGGAGGAGGTGCCCGCCGGCCTCGTCATCACCGTCGAGGACAGCGGCCTGGCCATGAGCGACGTGCAGCTGAG
The DNA here is from genome assembly GCF_043080005.1 of Streptomyces sp. NPDC015130. Lineage (NCBI taxonomy): Bacteria > Bacillati > Actinomycetota > Actinomycetes > Kitasatosporales > Streptomycetaceae > Streptomyces > Streptomyces sp. NPDC015130. The sequence continues at coordinate 149,894 of NZ_JBIBVC010000021.1, forward strand.
GCGCGCCGAGGCCGCCGTCGGCTCGGCCGCCCAGGACCTGGCCGGACTCTCCGGCACCCGCCTCGGCCTGCACGTGGTCGGCCGGCTGGCGCGCAAGCACGGCCTGACCGTGTCCTTCCGCCCCTCGGCCCGCGGCGGCACCGGCGTCCTGCTGATGGTTCCCCAGGAGCTCATCAGCCGGGTGCCCGAGGAGCGGACCGGCTCCCCCGCCGAGCCGTCCCCGCCGGTCGCCGGCCGCGCGGTGACCGCCCCCGCCGCCGACCGGACGCCCCCGTCCGCCGCGCCCGCCGCCCACCCCGTACCCGCGCCACGGCGGGCTCACGAGCCCGAGACCACGCACGAGGCCGTCCGCGACGGCGCGCCCGCCGGTTCCGACGGCGAGGCGACCGTGGACGGGATCGTCCTGCCCCGCCGCCGTCGCGGCCAGACGCTGGCCGCCCAGCTCAAGGCCGAGGAGGCACCGGCCGAGCCGCGCCAAGAGGCGCCGCGCACCGGCCCCTCCACCGGCGCCCCGCCGCGCTTCGGCAGCTTCCACCGGGCGGTACGCGGCGCGGGAGCCCGGGCCGCCGACGACCGGCCGGCCGACCCCTCCGCGCCGGGCGACCCCTCCACGCCGGCCGAACCCTCCGTCCCGGCCGACACGAACGTCCCGGCCGACCCCCAGGACCCGGCGGCCGCACCGCACCCGTCGGCCTCCTCGAACTCCCCGTATTCGGAAGGCAACCCGTGATGACCGGCACCACCACCGACGAGAAGCTCAGCTGGCTCCTGGAAGGCCTGCTGGAACGCACCCCGGGCAGCCGCCACGCCCTGGTGCTCTCCCGCGACGGCCTCAAGCTCTGCCGTACCTCCGAGCTCTCCGTCGACCAGGCCGACCAGCTGGCCGCGATCTCCGCGGGCATCCAGAGCCTGTCGCACGGTGCCTCCGTCGAGTTCGGCGACGGCACGGGCGGGGTCCGCTCGGCGATGGCCGAGTTCTACGGCGGCATCCTCTTCATCGTGGAGGCCGGTGACGGCGCCCACCTCGCCCTGGTCGCCGACGAGGACGCCGACGCCGGACTCGTGGGCCACAACATGACGGAACTGGTCGAGCAGCTGGGCGAGCACCTCGTCGCCAGGCCCCGGGGATGAGCCGCGCCAGGCCGGGCCGGGACGACTCGCCCGACCGTCTCTACACCGTCACAGGCGGTCGCACCCGGGCCGGGTCCGACGCGTTCGACGTGGTGACGCTGGTGGTCTCCGAGAGCGACCCGGTCCCCGGCATGCAGTCCGAGCACGCCGCGATCCTGCGGATGTGCCGGTTCCCCACGGCGGTCGTCGAGGTGGCGGCCGGGCTCGGCCTGCCCGTGTCGATCACGCGGATCCTCCTGGCCGACCTGCACGACACCGGCCGGATCAGCGCACGGCACCCCCGGCCCTCGTACCGCCTTCCCGATCACGACATCCTGGAGCAGGTGCTCGTTGGACTCCGTAGCCTCTGAAGCCGCCGAAGCAGCCGAAGACCCCGAAGCCGCCGGATCCCCGGACCGTCGGACCCTGCGCAGCACGGCCGACAACGGACTGAAGATCGTCATCGTCGGCGGGTTCGGCGTCGGCAAGACCACCCTCGTCCGCTCGGTCAGCGAGATCCGTCCGCTGAACACCGAGGAGACGATGACGCAGGCCGGGGAGCACATCGACGACACCGGCGGCGTCGCCGCGAAGAAGGCCACCACCGTGGCGTTCGACTTCGGCCGGATCTCCCTCGACGCGCGCAACGTCCTCTACCTGTTCGGCGCGCCCGGCCAGGAGCGGTTCTGGTTCCTGTGGGACCGGCTCTTCGCCGGGACGCTCGGCGCCGTCGTCCTCGTCGACACCCGGCGGCTCTCCGACTCCTGGTACGCCGTCGACCGGCTCGAACACCACGGCACGCCGTTCGTCGTCGCCTGCAACGACTTCGGCGGGCCCGCCTACACCTCCGACCAGATCCGCGAGGCCCTCGACCTCGCCGACGAGGTCCCGCTGGTCTTCTGCGACGCCCGGTCGCGCGAGTCCGGCAAGCAGGTCCTCATCGCACTCGTCGAGCACCTGCGCACCCTCGTCGCCTCGGACCAGCGGGTGATCCCGCGGCCGATCCAGCAGCCCATTCCGGAGCCCACCCCGTGACCCACCCCGCGACCCCGTCCGCGTACCCGCCCGTCCCCCTGAGCGGCCCCCTGTTCCAGACCGACCCCGTCGAGCTGTACCGGCGGATCCGGCGCGAGCACGGCGCCGTCGCCCCGGTCGTGCTCGACGGCGACGTGCCCGCCTGGCTGGTCCTCGGCTACCGCGAACTGCACCAGGTCACCAGCGACCCGGTCCTCTTCTCCCGCGACTCCGAGCTGTGGAACCAGTGGGACGCCATCCCGGCGGACTGGCCGCTGCTGCCCATGATCGGCCGCAAGCAGCCGTCCATCCTCTACACCGTCGGCGAGCGGCACCGCGAGCGGGCCGCCGTCATCTCCGACGCGCTGGAGGCGATCGACCCCTTCACGCTGAAGGCACGCGCCGAGCGGTTCGCCGACGAGCTCATCGACGGGCTCTGCGGCAAGGGCGCGTGCGACATCATCGCCGAGTACGCGATGCTGCTGCCGGTACGCGTCCTCGCCAGCGTCTACGGCTTCGCCGACGAGCAGGGGCCGGCGCTCGTGACCGCCCTGAACGACATGATCAACGGCCAGGAGGGGGCCCTGGCGGGCCAGCGCCACCTGGCCGAGTCCATGTTCGCGCTGCTCGCGGCCAAGGCCGAGACGCCCGGTGACGACGTCGCCTCCCGCATGGTCGCCAACACCGCGGGCTTCACGGTCGAGGAGGTCGCCCAGGACCTCATGGTGATGATGGCGGCGGGTCACCAGCCCACCGCCGACTGGATCGGCAACTCGCTGCGCCTGATGCTCACCGACGACCGCTTCGCGGCCTCCCTCTCCGGCGGCCGGCACAGCGTCGGCGAGGCGATGAACGAGGTCCTCTGGGAGGACACCCCCACCCAGAACGTCGCCGGCCGGTGGGCCTCGCGCGACACGCACCTCGGCGGGCGCCGGATCGGCCAGGGCGACCTGGTCCTCCTCGGCCTGGCCGCCGCCAACTCCGACCCGCACGTCCGCGCCGACTCCGGCGCCCTGACCGGCGGCAACAACGCCCACCTCTCCTTCGGACACGGCGAGCACCGCTGCCCCTTCCCCGCGCAGGAGGTCGCCGAGACCATCGCCCGGACGGGTATCGAGGTGCTCCTCGACCGACTGCCGGACGTGGACCTCGCGGTGGCGGAGGACGGCCTCACCCGCCGCCCGTCCCCCTGGCTGCGGGGCCTCACCGCGCTCCCCGTGACGTACACCCCGACCCCCGCCCTTGGAGCCTTCGCATGAGCTGCCCGTACGACCACACCGCCGCGCCCGACGCCGACGTGATCGTCCTCGACCCCTTCGTCACCGATCTCGACGCCGAGAGCGCCCGGCTGCGCGAGGCGGGCCCGCTGGCCCGCGTCGTCCTGCCCGGCGGCGTGCCCTGCTGGTCCGTCACCCGTCACGCCGAGGCCCGGAAGCTCCTCACCGACGCGCGTCTGGTGAAGGACATCGAGGTGTGGGGAGCCTGGCAGCGCGGCGAGATACCCATGGACTGGCCGCTGATCGGCCTGGCCAACCCCGGCAGGTCGATGCTGACGGTGGACGGCGAGGAGCACCGGCGGCTGCGCACGCTCGTCGCGCAGGCGCTCACGGCGCGCCGGGTGGAGCTGCTGCGCTCGCGCATCGAGGCCCTCACGACCGAGAGCCTCGACCGGCTCGCGGAGCGGCCGGCCGGCGAGGTCGTGGACCTGAAGGCGGAGTTCGCGTACCCGCTGCCGATGAACGTGGTCAGCGAGCTCATGGGCGTCGACCAGGCCGACCACCCCGTCATGAAGGCCCTCTTCGAGAAGTTCTTCTCGACGCAGACCCCGCCGGAGGAGGTGCCGCAGATGATGGCGGACCTCGGCGCGCTCTTCTCGGGGATCGTGGCGGCGCGGACCGAGCGGCCCGGCGACGACCTCACCAGCGCGCTGATCGAGGCGTCGGAGGGCGGCGACCGGCTCAGCACGGAGGAGATCACGAACACGCTCCAGCTGATGGTGGCGGCCGGTCACGAGACGACGATCAGCCTGATCGTCAACGCGGTCGTCGCCCTGGAGACCCACCCCGAGCAGCGCGCCCTGGTGCTGAAGGGCGAGGTGCCGTGGGAGAACGTCATCGAGGAGACCCTGCGCTGGTCGACGCCCACCTCGCACGTGCTGATCCGGTTCGCGAGCGAGGACATCGAGGTCGGCGACCGGGTCCTGCCCAAGGGTGACGCGCTGATCGTGTCGTTCGGCGCGATCGGCCGGGACGAGGAGCAGCACGGTGCGACGGCGGGGGCGTTCGACGTGACCCGTACGCCGAACCGGCACATCGCCTTCGGTCACGGTCCGCACGTCTGCCCGGGGGCGGCGCTGTCCCGTCTGGAGGCCTCGGTGGCGCTTCCGGCGCTGTACGCGCGCTTCCCCGGGCTGCGGCTCGCGGTGCCGCGCGAAGAGCTGCGGAACAAGCCGGTGGTGACGCAGAACGACCTGTTCGACCTGCCGGTGTTCCTGGCCTGACCCGGCCCGGGACTCTCCTGTCGGGCGGGCCTCGGCCGGCCCGGCAGGAGGGGTGATTCTGGTGTCCAAGGGGGGACTTGAACCCCCACGCCCGATAAAGGGCACTAGCACCTCAAGCTAGCGCGTCTGCCATTCCGCCACTTGGACCAGGTGTGTGTCGTGACGCGGAGTGATTCCCGCGGCGACAGAGATCAATCTACCAGCACTTCGGAGTGCTCTTCACCCATGTTTCCCGTGGTCAGCGACGTACCGCCGGACATCCGTCCGATGACCCACCGTCATTCGACGTTCCACCCCCTTGGGAACGAACCGGCATGTATCGGGCGGTGAGCTCGACCGGTGCCGAAGGTCCTCCACGCCGAACACCGTTCCTTCACCACGCGGTTGGCCATCTCATCCGTGCGCCGTGGATATGTGTTCTACCTTGGGACCAGCCGAGCCCTCACCCGAAGGACTGACTTCTCCACCGTGGAAAACCTGACGGGGCAGGACCCCACGCACATCGGCCCGTACCGCCTGATCGCCCGCCTCGGCGCGGGCGGGATGGGCCTGGTCTACCTGGGCCGCTCCGACCTGGGGCGTACGGTCGCCGTGAAGGTCGTCCAGGCCGAGCACGCCCAGCACACCGAGTTCCGCAGGCGGTTCGCCCGCGAGGTGGCCGCGGCCCGGCGGGTGGGCGGAGCCTGGACGGCCGACGTCCTCGACGCCGACACCGAGGCCGCCGTGCCCTGGGTGGCGACCCAGTACATCCCGGGACCCGACCTCACCACGGTCGTCGCCCGGGACTTCGGGCCGCTGCCCGAGGCCTCGGTCCGCACCCTGGCCAACCGTCTCGCCCTCGCGCTGCAGGCCGTGCACGAGGCGGGGCTGATCCACCGTGACCTCAAGCCGTCCAACGTCCTGGTCACCGTGGACGGCCCCCGCGTCATCGACTTCGGCATCGCGCGGGCCATGGACGGCCTGGCCGGGGACAGCCTGCACACCCACACGGGCATGCTGATCGGCTCCCCCGGCTTCATGTCGCCGGAGCAGGTGCGCGGCCTCGAACTCACCCCGGCCTCCGACGTGTTCTGTCTGGGAGCACTCCTCGTCTACGCCTCCACCGGGCGCCTCCTGTTCGGCGCCACGGAGACCGGCCTGAACGCCCACCTCTTCCGGATCGCCGAGGAGGAGGCGGACCTGGCCGGCGTACCGGACTCGCTCCTCGAACTCGTCCGCGCCTGCCTGCACAAGGACCCGGCCAAGCGGCCCACCCCCCACGAGGTGGCCGCGCGGACGGCGACCGATCGGTCCGGCGAGTGGCTGCCGGGCACGGTGCTGGCCCAGCTCGGCCGCCGCGCCGCCGAGCTCCTGGACTACGCCCCCGCCGTCGCCGTCGCACCGGCCGCGCCGCCGGACCCTCGCGTCCCCGCCCAGTCCGCCCCCCGTCCGCCGGCGTACGTCCCCACGGCGCCCGCGCACCACCGGGCCGCACAGGGCGCGCTCCCGGGGACGCCGCCCGGTCTCCGGTCCGCGCCCACGGCCACCGCCCACGCGCCGGGCCGGGACGTCCCCCTGCCGAGGCGCTGGTGGGCCCTGGTCACGCTCGCCCTGGCCCAGCTGGTCGTGCTGGTCGACGCGGCGTTCGCCAACAACACCCTCCTGTGGACGGACGTCTCCAGCGACCTGGCGCTCTCCTCGGACAGCACGCGGATCAAGGTGACGTCCACGATGTACGTGGAGGTGCTGCCCGCCGTCTACGTGCTGGCCTTCGTCGCCCTGCTGCTCCTCGGCGCCCGCCTCGCCGGCCGCGTGGGCCGCAGGAGGACGCTGCTGATCGGGTTGGCGGGCCTCGCGGTGGCCGCCGCGATCGGTGGGACGGCACCCTCGTACACGGTGCTGATGGTGGCCCACGTCCTGCGGGGCGCGTTCGCCGCGCTGGTCACGGTGTCCGTACCGCTCCTGGCGGCCGGCCACTTCACCGACCCCGCGGAGCGCCGCAAGGCCTTCGGGATCCACGTCGCGGTCGCGGGCAGCGGCCCGGCGCTCGGGCTGCTCGCGAGCCAGTTCCTCACCCTGGGCCTGACCTGGCGCGTGTGCCTGTACGCCGCGATCCCCCTCGCCGCGGTCGTCGCGGTCGCCGCGGCGCGCCTGGTGCACGACCGCCGGGACCGGGTCGGCGTCCCCTTCGACGGGCTCGCCGTGCTGCTCGGTGCGCTCGGGATCGCCGGCATCGGCAACGCCGTGCCGCACTTCACCGGCCAGGAGATGCTCCAGGCCCCGCTCGCCGGCCTCCTGGTCGTCGCGTTCGTGTGGTGGCAGACGAGGAGTGCCGACGCGCTCTCCGCGCCGCACGCCGCCCGGACCCAGGCGCCCGTCGGGTACTGCGTCGCGGCGGCCGTGGCCGATGTCGGGGTGTTCGCCGTGCTCATGGCCATGGGGTACTACCACTATCACTAGGGCGTGTTGCGAAAGTCCCGCCTGCCCGACGGCGCCTGGCACGCACGCTCGCCGCGTTGTCGGGATCACCCCGATACATCCAGTATCGGG
>NZ_JBIBVC010000022.1:0-117330 GCF_043080005.1 Streptomyces sp. NPDC015130
CCCGCGGAGCGGGATGTGGAGCGGCAAGCCAATCCACAGAGCACGCCGCGCGCAAGCGCGCGGCGAATTCCCCCGCAAGCGGGGGAATTGAATTCCGCAAGCGGAATTCAAAAAAACCCAATTCGCGCAAGCGCGAATTGGGGGCACCCGCGCAAGCGCGGGTGCTGAGGCTGACTGTGAGGGGTGGGTGCGTCGTGCTCGCGTCTGTGTAGGGTTTGGGTTTCTCCACCACTACCGGGCGACAGGATGTGACGAGCCATCGGCCTGACGGGGTGCCGGCTTCACTGCAGTGACGGGCTCCGCTGCGCTCCACCCGAACCCCTCCCCCGGTCTCGAAACTGTCCCCGACACGTCACTGAGGCCCTGTAAGAATATGGGACGATCAGCCTTTCATCGGTGGGATTGGGTCAGTTTTCACCCTGCAGTCGAAGCAGATGCGTAGCGATGCATCACTTACTATTGCTGTGTAGAGTCTGGAGTTAGACACAACATCCACGGCGCCGCCCACGTCGTACAGGGATTCCCTGTCTTATTTACGCGTGGCATTCCGCGAGAAGGAGAGCACGGGGCATGGCCGTGAAACTGCATGACCACCAGATCGAGGCCGTTGCCGCCATCGTGCGCGGTCTCGATGTCCCGCCGGGCGGCATTCCTGTCGATGGCCTGCGCGGGCAGGTGAACGCCGCGTGCGGGACGGGAAAGACTATCATCGCGGCGGCGTCGGCAAAGCGTCTTGTCCCCAGGGGGCGCGTTCTCGTGCTGGTGCCGACGCTGGACCTTCTGACCCAGACGGTGCAGGCGTGGCGCGCGGCCGGGCATGCGGGGCCGGCGGTTGCTGTGTGCTCGCTCCGGGACGATCCGGAGCTGTGGAACCTGAAGGTGCGCTCCACGACGAACCCGGTGCAGTTGGCGCTGTGGCACGGGTCTGGGCCTGTGACCGTCTTCGGGACGTACGCCTCGCTCGGTGTGCTGGCGGAGGCATTCGAGGGCGTCTACGGGCAGCAGCTGGGTCCGATGGACCTCACGGTGGTGGATGAGGCACACAGGACTTCGGGCTCGATGGGTAAGGCGTGGGCCGACGTCCACAACCAAACCGCCATCCCCTCACTGCGCCGGCTGTACCTGACCGCGACACCGCGGATCTGGCAGGAGCGGCCCGACTGGGAAGTCGCGGAGGGGGTGCGGGAGGCGCTGCCGCGGGAGATGGCGGCCTCCATGGACGACAAGGCCGTGTTCGGGCCCGTCCTTTACAAGCTGTCGCTGGCGTCGGCCGTCTCGCGTGGGTTGCTCGCCCGCTACCAGATCATCGTGCTGGAGCTGAAGGACCCCGTCGTCACCCCGGAGCGGCTGATGGGCGGGGAGCGGCATGGTGAGGAGGTGCGCGGGCAGCGGCTCGGGGCGCTCCAGGCTGCGCTGCTGCACGCCATGGCGGAGCACGGGCTGTCGACGTGCATCACGTTCCATCACCGGACGATGGAGGCGCAGGCGTATGCGGAGGGGTTGGAGCGGGTCGCGGAGCGGCTGCACGCCGACCAGCCGGAGAAGTACCCCGCTGGGATCTGGGCGGACTGGCTGTGTGGCGAGCATGCCCCGGAGCGCCGGCAGGAGGTCCTGGGTGGTTTCGGGACCACGGCGCGGCGTGCGGTGCTGTCGAACTGCCGGGTCCTGGGCGAGGGCGTCGACATCCGGGCCGTGGACAGTGTGGCTTTGCTGGACCCGAAGGGCGCGCCGCATGACATCGTCCAGGCCATCGGCCGGGCGCTGCGGCAGAAGCCGGGTGAGGGCAAGCTCGCGTCGTTGATCGTTCCGGTGTTTCTTCAGCCTGGTGAGAAGCCGGAGGACATGTTCACCTCGGGGTCGTATCGGCCCTTGGTAAAGGTGTTGGAAGGTCTGCGGGCTCATGATGAAGAGGCCGTGGAATTGCTGGCGATTCCGCAGGAGCCTCAGAAGGGCTGGGCGCAGCCGTCCGTCAATATTGGTGCGGTTCCTGAGGAGGGTGCGGACGAATCTCGTCTGCTGCTGCGTTTCGCGGTTCCGCGTGATCCGGTGATGGTCGCGGAGTGGGTGTCGTTCAACGTGATCGACACCGAGCGGCAGGACTGGGCACGCGGCTGGGCAAAGCTGAAGGCATACGTCGAGCGGGTCGGGAACGCGAGGGTGCCCTACGGGCATCGGGAGGGTGCGACACCGCTCGGGCAGTGGGTCGCTGAGCAGCGACGCGCGTACGGGGCCGGGCAGATGAGCGGCCAGCGTGCGCAGCGGCTGGAACAGTTGGGCATGGTCTGGTCGGTGGCTGATGAACGGTTCCAGGAGAACCTGGAAGCCGCGAAGGCGTACTACGAGGAACACTGGACGCTGTGCGCGCCAAGGACGGCGTCCGCGCTCGGCAAGCCGGTCGGGCAATGGCTCGCGAACCTCCGCCGGCCCGGCGCCCTGGACGGCAAGACCGAGTGGCAGACCGCGTTGGAGGGTGTCGATGCGGACTGGAACCCGGCGTGGCCTGCGCAGTGGCAACGCCACTACGCCGTGGTACGGGAAATGCTCGCCGAGGAAACCATCCTCGCCTACATCGAACCCGGCGTCACCGTCCACGGGATGGACATCGGCAAATGGCTGACCCGGCAACGCTGGCCAGACGTGTGGGCGGGCCTGTCCGACGGGCAACGCGAACGCCTGCAGGCCATCGGCATCCACCCCCACGCCCCTGAGCCGGAAGCGGTCGCTACGCCGTCCACAGCACCCGTGAGCGCTTTCGAGAAGGGCGTGACAGCCCTGGCGCAGTACCTGGCCCGCGAAGGGCACCTGCGGGTGCCAAGGGGGCACGTCGAGCAGCTGGAGAACGGGGCGGAGGTGAAGCTCGGAGTGTTCCTGAGTAACTGCAAGAGCAGGCGAGGGAAACTCGCCGCTGACAGGCTCGCCGCACTCGCCGCACTCGGACTCGACTGGGCCGTGGCGGTCTAAGCCGCATGCGGACGAGGCCGGGGCCGGGGCTGTATCCCGCCGCCGCTCCGGACTCATGCTGCCGGGCCATCACCGGCTCACGGAACGGCGCAGCACCGGTCGCTGCGGGAAGGGAGCCGTGCCGCTCGGGGGTTGGCACGGCTTCCCGGCAAAGGGGCGCAGCCGGGCCGTTCACGCCATCGGATGCGGCTGTTCTTCCATGTTTATGGCCCGCATCCGGTGCGGGCGAGGGGCGCTGGGCGAGTTGGTGACCGGGCTCCCTCGAACGGATGGTTCTCCCCCGGTCGGTGAACCACGGTCCGGGCCAGGCCGTCGGTGAGGGCACGTGGATCGGCAGGCAACACATCGACGAGCCCGGCCTGGCTGTCCTGGACATCGCAGCCGCGGATGAGGAGGCCAACGGCACGGTGATGTCGCCCTCCAGCAGCAATGGGCGGCCTACCTCTGGCATCACGGCCGTGGTGGCGTGGGCCAAGCTCACCGCAGACAGGCTCACCGGACTCGCCGATCTCGGCAGCGGACTGACGTCGCCATCGTCAAGACGGGCTGTGCTGGCAGCGGGTCGACAGGGCCCCCTTCGGGCATCGCGCTCCAGTCACTCACCGGATGAGACCTCTCGCTTTCGCGTCAGTACGTCACCTGCGGATCTGATCTCTCACTCGATGACAGTGGAAAGCTCCTGTCTTCTCACTTCCATGACGGTGAGCACGAAGAGCAGAACCTCGGTCCGACTTGCGCCTCCGTCCAACACGGGAGAGAGCCAGTACTGTCATTCACCGCACTGACACGAAACCGAGAGATCGCAGCTTGCGAAGCAGATCCGCGAGGTGTGTCAGGTGCGCTTCTCGGAGGTGGTGCGGAACTGCAGGGCGATTTCGGCGGCACCGGGAAGAGTCCTCTCGTCCGTCAGCATCACGCTGCCGGAGGTACCGCCGTCGGTCCAGGCGCACACGATCAGGCGGCCCCCAGCGTTCGGCGCGATGAAGCCGCAGCTCAACTGGCCGCCCCAGGGGCCTGCCTCGAAGGCGGTGACCTCACTCGCCTTCGCCCCGGCGAAGAAGTTGCGCAGCTCTTGCGTCATGGTGTCCGAGCGCTTCTCCTCGGCCAGTCCCGCGTCCCATTCGACGGCGTTGATCTGGAGCAATGCGCCCATCGGCCCTTGGCCGGGACCGTCGTAGAACCAGCGCTTGCCCGACGGTGTCTTCCCGGACGTCATCATTCGCTCGTGCTCGGCTGCCTCCTCGCCGGTGAGCAGCCGGTAAGCGCCGACGCGCGGAGCGGCGGCGATGACACGCTCCTGCGCTACGGGAGCCTCCTCGGCGGTGGGCGACTGCCCCTCGTAGCTGCATGCCCGTGCCAGGCCCGCGGCGGCAACGGTGAGCAGTATGCCGACGACGATGTTGCGCCGGCGCAAGGCAGCCGAGAAGGCTTGGTCAGCTTCGACCGCACCAGTCGGTACCGGACCACGTCGCCACGTCCGGGTAGCGAACCAGATGACGGCTATGACCGCGGCCGTGACGAGAAGCGCCCCCAACGCCTGGCCAGCGGCGAAGCTCTGTGAGGTGGGGTCGACAGACAACGTGATCATGCCGGAATCATAAACACCCTCGCATGCGTGTTCGTATCAGTCGGCTGTCACCTGACCTCCTGCGCCTGAGTTCAGTCCGGGCAGATGCGGCCGCTGTCACCCGCCCTCCTGACATGAAGCCGAGAGATCGCACCCAGCCGATCGCGCTCGATGGGGGTCGTCCCCGCGTGTGGGGAGAGCAGCCGAGCCGGTCTCGCAGGTCCACGCCGTTCTGGGGGCCATCCCCGCGTGCGCGGGGAGCAGACTTCGTGAGCTGCGGTTTTACCTCAACTCTGGTCCCGTCTGGACCACCTTCACCGAAGCCGGCAAACGGGGCAATACATGCTGGGGTCGTGCGGCCTGCATCTGTGGGGTCAAGTCCCGGAGCCGCCCTGCTCACTTTCAGCCGGCCGCGACATCGGTCGTCGCACGACGCCCAGCATGTCCACGCCCCATCTGCCTTCCTCGTACATGGGCCACGAGGTTGGGGGCGGGAGGTGCCGCCGACGGCCACTCCGGAGGGTGTCCACCGGCGGCACCTTCTACCCAGCCGCTCCCGGGCCCGCCGCATCCTGGGAGCCGGCACCAGTTGGTGGAGCCGATGTCAGAGAGTGAGGCCGTCGCCGGGGAGGTGGCCGCCCACGCCGTCTTCTGTCTCGTACGGCTACCGCCCTGGCCTTTGGCAGGTCCTGGTCGGCCGGAGCGGTCTTGATGGCTCCGAAGGTGTGGAAGGTCCCCGGCGAGGGCCTTGTCGACGGCCTTGGCCTTGGCATGGGGTCGTAGCGCGGCCCCGCGCAGTGCGGGGCCGTGAGGGTCGTCGGGTCCAGGAGCACGTATCAAGTGGTTGCCTGGGTGGAGGCGTGGGTCTACAGCAGTCCGATCACGTCGGCCAGCCATGTCGCGCCGGGCTGGTCCACGAGTGAGGACAGGACGGCGCTGATGAACTGCGCGGCGACGCCGAGGCAGACCAGGGACAGCGGTCCGTTTCCTCCCGTCCTCCGTCGCCTTTGTACCGCCCCGCCGATCACGAAGGCGTCATTGAGGAGACCTAAGCCCGCGAAGAGCAGGAGGTGCGCTGCGGATGGTCCCGGGTCGGCCCGAAGGGCGGCGCCGTATGCGGTTCCGAATCCGGTCAGGAGACTGACGAGCAGGAGGCATCCGACGAGCATGCCCAGCGCCTGTGCGCTGTCCCGGGCATCTTGGAAGCGGCGGATGAGCGGGGCGGGGTCTTCCGTCGGGGGCGGCGCTTGCTCGGTCACGGTGGTCCCGGGTTGGGCGGGCCGCAGCCCGGAGCCGGAATGGTTCGCAAGGCCGGGGCGGGCGGAGTGTGCTGGGAGAACGGGGGGCGGGGTCGAGGTGGCGGCATCGGCAGGGCGGGGGGCTGTCGTGTTCTCGTGCCGGTCGCTGCTTTCCCGGCCATGGTTCCTGCCATCGTCGCCGGTGGTGGTGACGGTGCTGGTTTCGTGCTTGTCCAAGGCGGGGTTGGACAAGTCCTGGACAGGCCGAGATGGCACCGGCCCGTCGTCCGGGCGGGTTTCCTGCCGTGCGGGCGGCGCGGCTCCGAACTCGGCTTGGTCTTGCTCGCCCTCCGCCGTGATGTGTTCGAGGCGGATGAGGAATTCGGTGTCGTCCATGCTGTCCCCGGCGACCGGGGCGTCGGCCCTCTCCGGCAGGGCGATGTCCTGGACCTGGCCCTCCAGGTAGGCGATCTCCTCCTGCGCGGCCAGAACCTCGCCCATCCAGAACTGCTGATGTTCTTCCGCCGTGAGCCGTCGAGTGCGAGCACGCTCCTGCTGTTCCTGTACCCGGCCCAGGCGTTCCCTGGCCAGGCCGAGCTGGTCCTGAAGCCGGGCCCGCTCCCGCTCGCCGGCGTGCTGCAGCTGAAGCTGTGCGTTCTCCAGCCGGACCCTGCTGTAGGCGAGCATGGGCCGTAGCTCCGCAACGTGCTTCTCTGCCTTTGCCGCCAGCCCCTGGTACTTGATCACCTGCTCCAGCGCGTCCTCGAGGCGCTGGTGCTGACGCACCAGACCGCCACCCGCCAGGGCCACTCGGCGCTCCTGGTCTGCGGCGCTCCACAGCTCGCTGGCTCGTCGCACCGCGGCGTTGCGGGCCGGGCCCTCGGCCGTGTACGCCACGATCAGCCGTCCCAGTTCGGGTTTCGGAATCACCTGCGAGCCGTTGAGGTAGTTCCCCCATGCCGAAGTACTCCGGCCGAACTGCTTCGCCAGCTCGCGGAGCGTCGCGCCTTTCACCAGGCCGACCAGGTACAGCGCCAGCGCGCCGGCGGCCGTGCTCTCGTCAATCACCCGCCTCGGAGCCAAGCTCCCCCTCCCCCCGGGTCGCCCTGTCCAACGACGACCACCCGCTGACCAACCCCATACCCACCGTGAGCAGGCACAAGGCCTTTCCCCTGCTCTGGCATGCACCGTTCTACGTCACGGTCCCCTCAGCAGCACGACCAGTGACCACTTGGGGAGACCATGACGCTGTCCACGCTCTACGACTTCCTCCGCAACGACCTCCTCGGCAACCTCCTCGCCACGCTACTCGTCGCCGGTACCGGCTACACAGCCAAAATGATCCGGACCCGCCTCGGCCACCGCAACAACGACACCGACCAGCCCGACAACTAGGGCGTTTCTTACCGATCATCGGATCGTTGGTCTGGCCGTGCCGTTGACTGACGCGCAGTGGGCGCGGATAGAGCCGTTGTTGCCGGACCGGACACCGAGGCGGGGCGGGCGGTGGCGCGATCACCGACAGGTGATCGACGCGATCGCCTGGAAGTTCCAGACCGGCTCGCAATGGGTGCACCTCCCCGCGGAGTACGGCTCGTGGAAAGGCGTATACACACGGTTGAGGAACTGGGCGATCGATGGCACCTGGGATCGCGTCTTCACTGCCCTGCTCGCCCAGGCCGATGCGGACGGCGAGCTGGACTGGGTCGTCGCGGTCGACTCCACGATTGTGCGCGTGCACCAGAACGGCGCCGGGGCCCGTAGAAAGGGGCCCCGGCTGATGAGCCCGCCGACCACGCGATCGGACGGTCGCGTGGTGGGCTGACCACGAAGGTCCATCTCGCCGCTGACAGTCGCTGTCGCCCGCTGTGTTTCGTGCTCACGCCCGGCCAGGCCGGAGACGCGCCGGCGTTCGATCGCGTGATGGCTGCCATCCGGATCCCACGTCGTATCGGCAGGCCCAGGACCAGGCCCTTCATGGTGCTGGCCGACAAGGCGTATTCGTCACGAGCCATCCGGGACCTTCTGCGAAGGCGCGGAGTACGGACTGTGATCCCGCAGCCTGCCGACCAGATCGCCAACCGCAAGCGCAAGGGTCGCAGCGGCGGGCGCCCGCCCGGATTCGACCGCGAAGCCTACAAGCAGCGCAACACCGTCGAGCGCTGCATCAATCGCCTCAAGCAGTGGCGCGGCCTGGCTACCCGCTACGAGAAAACCGCCACGGTCTACCGCGCCGGTCTCCTCCTTGCGGGCATCTTCCTCTGGTCCGCCCGCTGATGAACAGCCAGCTCAGGGGCGGAGACATTCGCCCTGCGGATCGAAGCAGACGAGGCCGTGCTCGCGGGCCAGTTCAGCGGCGTACTCGGACACTTCCTCGGCCTTGGCGTAAGACATGACCAAGTACACGATCGGGCCCGACGCCTCATCGATGACCGGTGTCGACGCCCACACGACGTTGTGGTCGACGTCATCCGGGTACCGCGCGACGAGGGCATCCACGTACGCCACGATGCGCGGCGCCGGAGGCACAACGACATCGTCCGACTCCAGGTAGCGCTCGTAGAACCCGTCATACATCGAGCCCGCTTGGCGGTCATCGACTGGACGGTCACCGTCCCATACAGCAAGGTCATAGCTCACAGACGCATCGTTGCAGGCGGCAGTTCTGCCAACGCGAGCAGGTCTGCACTCGGATCTCCGCTCATGATCCGTAAGAGAGCTCCTAGGCCATCCGCTGCCTCTGAGCGACATCCCGCGCCTTCAGCCACTTCCGCAACACTCCCCGACGAGGTCGTGCACGGTTGGCGGTCGAACCGTGCACGAACTCGTCAGGTGCGCTCCTACGCCGAGTCTCTTCTGAGCACTTGGCCGCAGGTTCGATTCCTGCCGGGGTCGCACGACGGTCCCTGGCGAGGCAGGGGCACGTCCGCTCGCCGTGACGGCTCGGCCGGCCGGCCGGGGGTCAGGAGCTCACGGGCCTCGGGGTCACTTCGTGCACCGGACCGTGGCGTTCGACCAGTACATGTACTGGCTGGTCTGCCGCGTGTACGGGATGCCGGACTGGAAGCACGTGTAGCGGGGGTAGCCGGCGAACGACGCCTTCGTGTAGGCGTCGTTGTAGGCGGACGACTCGGCCGTCCACGCGCTCGACCCGGTGCCGAAGCCGGAGAAGTACTCGGTCGTGACGGCCGCCGTGTCGGTCGCCGCCGGGACCGCCGCGGCCGTGCCCACGCTGCCGAGGCCCGTCAGGCCGAGCACTGCGGTGAAGGCGAGCGTCAGGCGTACGAAGGATCGCTTCATTCTTCCGTCTCCCTGTTCTGGAGCGTGCCTCGCCCCGCAGGAGAAACTAGCGACGCATCGGGGGCTCGATGGGCAGTCCTCCAGGAACTGCCCATCGAACCGGGGACGGAGTCGGCCGGTCCCGCTCTCACCGTCCGGGGCTTTCCGGGGGTGCCGCGGGTGGGGGAAGCGGGCCAAGGCGGCCGGGTCGCGGTCGGTCGCCTGCACGGGGGCCAGGCCCGGTGCTGGACGGGCGTGTCGGTGGGGCGGGTGAAGCGGATGGCGCCCCGGGTCCCCTCGACGTCACGCGGAGCCACACTCCTACCGCGCTGCTGCGAGGAGCGATGTACGGGCGAAGCCGAAGGCCTCCCCTCCCCCGGCCCACAGCGGCAGTGGTGCGCGGCGCACGAAGGGTGCCGCACACGGGGCGCCCTCACAAGCGGCAGCCTCGCTCCACACGCTGGAACCTCGGTAGACGACGGAGCCGAGCTCGTCGTCCAGGTGGCTGCTGGTTGCCGCTGCCACGCGTTGCCGCCAGGAAGTAGGCGTGATTGTTTCTGAGTGATTCCTGATGGCGCACAGTGCCGGTGCCAACAAGCGTGCGGTGTCCGCGTACTCCGTCGAATGCCCAGGCAGGTTTGGACGAACGCACGTGCTCAGCTCGACATTCTGGAACGCGGGGGCTTGGAGGAATTCGGGAGGCCACGAGGTGCGACGATCTAGCCGTTTCCGAGGAGCTGTCGGGCTGATTTCGAGGCCGCCTGGTGGTGGGGCCGTTCAGGCCGTTCGAAGTCGGTGAACTTGCAGGCCTCGCAAGGGAGATCGCTCCGCCACTGCCACCTTCCTACCACTCGTTCCTGGAGGCGGCTGGCGGGAAGAGCTTCACAAACTCTGTCCGATTGCCGGTCTGCGACCCGGAGCCGCTCCAGAGTTTCGACGACCTCTATCAGCTCGGCCATGATGACGACGGCGAATAAGGGTGCGGCACCTTGCTCGGCGAGTACCGTCGCAGCCGTGATGGGTGGCTCGCCCATGAGGTCTCACTGGCCGGCCTTCTCCCGATCGCCAGCAACGGCGGGAGCGACACCCGTTCCTGGGCCTGACCCCGGTCACCCATGGCCAGCTCCATGCATGCGTGCACGCCATCCCTGACCCGGGATACCTGCCGAAGGGGTCTTCACCAAAGTCGTTGACGCCTTCGACGCCTACCTCGACAACCTCGTCGTCGATCCGGACGTCGCTGAAGGCACTTGGACCGATGTCGTGGACAGTGACTCCACCGACGCTTGGCGGCGCACCGTCGAGGAATGGCCGGACAAGGAACTGCGGGGCCGGCGTGCTGAGCCGTGGGCAGCGGCCTGAGTGGCCGGGCTGGGCGATCGATCACGCGACGTTGGTGTCGGGTGCGATCGCGGCGAGCCGGTTCTTCACCCGATAGCTCGAGCCGACCGGCGTAGTGGTCCACTCATCGCACCGGCGCCCCGGAGGGGCCAAGCCCACTGCAGCCAATTCTGTGCGCGCAGGGAACACCTGGACGGCGCTACCGGACAAGCATCGTTTGCAGAAACCCGTAACTCCTACCCCGCAAGGGGCCCGTCTGCAACTGACGGTCCCGCGCGCTGTACCAAGGGAGTGAGTCATGAGTTCTCAGGTGAAGGCATTCGGGTTCGGCATGCCGTGGGAGTCGTTGTACAGCTACAGTCAGGCCACCCAGGTCGGTGACACGGTTTATGTGCCGGGGCCGCTTTCTCATGACCGTCACGGCAATTTCGTGGGTGCCGACGACTTCGAACTACAGGTCCGCACCACGTTGAAGAATCTCGACCTGGTGCTGCAACAGTTCGGGGCCAGGCGTAGCCAGATAGTAGAGACCACGGTTCTGGTGAGGAACCTACGGGAGAACTTCGACACGACGGCACGCCTCCACGCCGAGTACTTCGGGGAGCACCGGCCCGCCAGCACGGTTATGGGCGTTTCCGACTTGGCGCTGCCGGACCAACTCATGGAGATCGGCGCGCTCGTCCGTCTCGACGTAAAAGCATAGGTGAGGAGATCGGCCCGAGCCGCTAACCGGCGGCGAAGCCCGACGTCGTCGGGGCGGCCGAGGGGGTGCGCGTACTACGCCGTGAACTTCGTGACGATCGGATCGGCCCGGGGGTGAGGCCGGGTCGATACCTGCGGTCGGGGCCGGGCCGGCCTGGTCACGGACGACTGTCGTGGTGTCGCGGCGCGGGACCGTCACGTCGCTTCGGGTCGCCCGGCCGTCTCCTCCTCGGCCATCCGCCGCCCGGGGGCGTGCAAAGTCGGCGTCGTACCGCTGGGCTCGGCGGGCTCCAGAATGTCGGCGGCCAGCGCCCTCCCGGCGCAGACACCGGGAGCCGCTGCAGCCGTACCCGCTCGGCGGACTGCTATGCGCCAGGCGCCCGATACCGGATCTGCTCAGCTCTGCGCAGGGCATCCAGCGTTTCCTGCACGCTCAGGAGAACGGTCGTCTCGAACGAGCTGAGGGCGCCACCTCCACTGATCGCCAGCGCAACCGAGGCCATGGACACGTTGTCAGGAGCTTCCCAGAGGTTGTAGCCGTCGTGCGTACCGAAGGCGTACCAGAAGCCGTGGAGCTTCCCGCCGACGGACTCGATGTACGACTGAGCGGCCTTCGCACGGTCCTCGGGGTGGCCCATCAGCCTGGCCCACGTCTCCGGTGTGTAGCTGAACCTTGATAGATAGAGCGGCATCGTGTCCCTCTTTTCGTTTCATCCATCGATGCCCGCGCTCGGGGAGAGGAGCCTGGCGTGGCCCCCGGTTCCCCCCAATAGCCGGAGACACTGACCGCCATGGCCCAACGATGACCGGACCGCCCGGTAAAGGCCGTTCTTTCGGCTGTCGCGCCCTGCGCCGCCGCCCGCCTTCAGGCGTCGTTGTCACGGAGGAGCGGTCGGAACCCGATGGCGCGCTCCGTCACACGGCCGGCCGCGACCACGAGGACATGCCACGTTCGTGAGACTGGGCGGCTGTGCCATCGACCTGAGGCTGCGCAGGAGCTGCTGGTCAGCAGGCACCTCGTGTGTCACGGACAGCGGGAATCACACGGGGATGGGCATGACATTGCGTGCGCTTATCGGTGCGTCAGCCTTACGCCGGCGCCATCAGCCACGGGGCGAAGCGCTGCGAGAGTCGCAGCCCCCGATCCCCGGGGCCGCCCTGGGCACCACCATCCTCATCCACGCCGCACAGCAGGCCCACCCGTACGGCTTCACCGTCGCCGGCCTCGACGGGCATGCCGCCGCCCGGCGGTGCACGACGCGTGCGGCCGGCCCCCAAAGTCCGGCCGCACGCGGCAGTGAACCGGCGGCGGGACACACGCCGCGTACAGCGCCACACCCGCAGCCGGGAGGCGTCGAGAAGCTG
The DNA here is from genome assembly GCF_043080005.1 of Streptomyces sp. NPDC015130. Taxonomy (NCBI): domain Bacteria; kingdom Bacillati; phylum Actinomycetota; class Actinomycetes; order Kitasatosporales; family Streptomycetaceae; genus Streptomyces; species Streptomyces sp. NPDC015130. The sequence goes on from NZ_JBIBVC010000022.1 coordinate 12,454, forward strand.
CGCCAGGCGTTCCAGGTGCTCCGGGGAGAGAAGCGACCGGCTGGACCGTGGAGACCTCGGTGCGTCGGGAACCGGCCCTTGCACCCTTGCCCCTTCTCCGGCCGTCTACGGACCGCGGGCGCCGGTTGCCTCCCGGGCGATGCCCAGCGACTTCGCGCGGCGTCCCGCCGGGAGAAACCCGATACCCGCCCCTCCCGGCAGTAGACCCCAGCGCCCAAGGGGGCTCCCCTGCCCCGGCCGGGTCCGGGAGCCGGAACTTCTGCTGTCAGGCCGACCAGGCTCAACCCTGCTCGCCACGGGCGGTCCAGGGAGGCGGCGCCGTCGAGGCGGTCCAGGCAGCCAGCTCCGTACCATCGACGCAGACGATCCCGCAGGACGCCGCGTACTCCAGGGCCGGGCCGGTGAAGGAGCTGGTGGTGACGAGGACGGCGACGTCGGCCTCGTGCACGGCGTAGCAGGTGCCGCCGAAGCGCTGAAGGTCCGGGGAGCCGACCCGGTGGCCTTCCGCGTACTGCTTGCACTGCAGGACCACACGGACGCCGTCGGGGGTCGTCGCGATGACGTCCGCGCCCAGATCGCCCGCGCCGCCGACCACCTCCACCGGGGAGCAGCCGTCCCGGGCACACAGCGCGGCGACGGTGTGCTCAAAGCCGTCCGGGTCGACCGCCAGATGGTCCAAGGCCTCGGCATCGACGGCCGGCGGGGCCGTGCACGGGGCGGCGACCGCCCCGGCGCCGGCCGCCGGGACAGGAGCACCGCCGTCCAGCAGGAAGGTGGGCACAGTGCCGTCGGAGCCCTGCACAGCCGGCGCGGCGCGGGCGGCCCGGACACGGCCGCGCGGCCCCTCGGCACCGCGCCGCCAGGCGGCCAGCGTGCCGACACCCACCAGGAGAACAAGGCCTGCGAGGACCAGCGGGAGGTACGAGCCGGCCGCGCGGGCTGTCCTGAACAGAAGGACCGCACCGCCGATCAGCACGCCCGCGAGCCCCACCGCAAGGAACAGATCCCGCCCGAATCCAGACGGGATCTTCCTTCCCGGCGCACCTTCACCATGGTCGTCGACCGCCGCCATGAGCCCTCCCTGGACCTGATGCGCATCCCGCCGCACGGCGGGCCTCCCCCTGACAGGGACCCACCTCACCCCGAACAACCCCACCGAAACCCCGACCGGGCCACGAAGAACCACACCACCCGCCAGACCGGAGGCCGGCCCACAGGCGCAGCAGACGTGCTCCACCGCAGCCAGGAGCAGACCCGTGAGGACGGTGGTCATGCGGTGTCTCCCACACCGGCAGGGCCATGAGGATGTGCGGCACCGGCGAAGAGACACCGCATGACCACCGCCCTGCACGACCGCTACCCGACCAACCTCCAGGCCGTCGTCGATGCCGACTCACGCCCTGTCGTCTCCAGCAGCCTCGAAGATGCCGAAGGTGTCGAAGGTGTCGATGGTGTCGAAGGCCCAGCTGGGGAGTGCCTCCAGAGCGCGGGAGGCCACGCCCCGCCCGCGAGCGTGCACCGCGGTCCAGCAGCCCACCGCGCCTGCCGGTTTGCCACACGTGACTTCCTTCAGAACCCCGTTGCCCACCAACTGTGCACGAACTGAACCGGGTTGTGCCTCAAAGACGGCGTACCGGTCCCCCGCTGCCCGACGCTGCTGCTGAGCCTGCACCCAGCGCGTCCCGTCGGCATCGTTGTCCACGACAGAGCTCGCCGACTGGCTCAGTGCGGGATCCCGGCTCAACTCAACCCATGCGGCAACGTCCTCCATGAGCCAGGGGCGGAGAACGAAAGCGGGAGAGACCAGCAACGCGGCCACCTGAAGTACGACCGGGGCACTCATCAACCGATCGTATGTAGCGGCGCTTTCACCCGACGCCGGCCGCGTCCGCCCACCGGCCGCGTCCGCCCCATGCCGCCATGCGACCGCCGCGTCATTGCTGTGTCCGGACGCGCAGAGCCCGGACGGACCAGTCGAGCACCGGCGCCAGACTCTCCGGGGCCAGCCAGCCATTGACCACAGCGAGCAGCTGCAGGTACCGCTGCCTGCGGGGATCGTTCACGCTCTCCAGCCGAGCCGCCAGCCGGCGGCGAAGCCCGACGTCGTCGGGGCGGCCGAGGAGGTACGCGTAGTGCGCCGTGAACTCCGCGACGATCGCATCGGCCTGAGGTGAGGCCGGGTCGATACCTGCGGTCAGCGCCGGGCCGGCCTGGTCACGGACGGCTGCCGTGATGTCGCGGCGCGGGACCGTCATGTCGCTTCGGGTCTGCTCAGCCGCCTCCTCCTCGGTCATCCGCCGCACCACGGCGCGGAAACCCGGGTCCAAGGACATTTCGGCCAGCTCCACCCACGCCCGGACCTGCTCCGCCTCCGGGATATCGGGCAACTCGGGGGTCATCGAGCGCATGACCCCCGCGAATGCAGGGGCGGCGTCGAGACCGCCGAAAACGGCGTCGAGGAAACCGCCGATCAGACGTCGGCGTTCGTCCTCGGAAAACTGGGCCAGCCGGTGCATGAGTTCCATCTCCTCAGGTGTCGACCCGCGCTCGGCCACCGCCGTCAGCACCGCGCGCCGCAAACGCAGGACGCGGATCTGCACCGCCAGCGCTTCGGCGTGCGCCGCGGCAACCTCGGGGAGCGAGAGCTCGCGATCCACGACCTTACGGATCGTGGAAAGGTCCAGCCCCAGCTCACGCAGAGTCCGCACAAGGTCCAGACGTGCAACGGCATCGATGCTGTAAAGGCGGTAGCCGGCCGGGCTACGGTCCGCCGGCGCCACGATCCCACGATCGGAATAGAACCGAATCGTCTTGACCGTAAGACCGGTCCGCCGAGCAAGCTCACCAATCGAGTAAAGCGCGTCACCATCCATGCCCCCCACCATCGCGTCTCCCCCTACAGGAGACACAAGCCCCCCACTCCCGCCAGCAACCAACCACACCTCACCCACACACCCCCGACAACTCATCCCGCTTCAAGCGGGCGGCGTACAACCCTCATCCAGCCGTCGGGCAGCTGCCGAGAGCGTGCAGGCGGCATTCGATTTCCTGCTCACCGTCCGGCAGGAGAACCCTCTCCAGCGTCGTATCGGAGGGCTCTGGGGAGGGTCAGCGATCGGCGCCCTCCCGGCGTAGGCATCAGGATCCGCTACGGCCGTACCGCCTCACGCACACACGGGCGCGTCCCTCCTGAGATCACCAGTAGCCAGTGGGCGGCGCAGGGAGAGGCATGAGGTATGGGAGGCAGGCTGGCGGTGCTGGTATCGGCCGCTCTGGGCGCGAGAGGCGTGCCCGTTATCTTGGCCCGAGCTGCGCGCAGGGAGACAGAGAAGGAGAAAGCTCGCCCGGCGGAGTACTGCGAGTCGAAGGGCAGCGGGACAGCACCATGGGAGTTCGTACGCGTTTCCTGTCCTGGCGACCCCCAACGCCTCCGGGACACGGCCGTGGCCCGATGCCTGCTGCACCTCGCGGAGAACCGACATCTGACCAAGGTCGACGGACAGGTACGTGCTGCTGACGAGGCAGCACTGCGGCGGTTCGCCTCTGTGCTGCCCGAGAGCTCCGACTACCTCGCCAAGACACCACCGCTGACGCTGGAGGTACCCGAGGACACCGCCGAGCAGACCTTTGAGGAGGCGTTTCGTAGGGGTGCTGGGCGATGCTCCGGTGGGAGGCAGGGCATGGTCGGCCGGGTCCTTCGGCTGCCTGGACATGCCGCCCGCGCGTGTGCTGGCGGAGCTGGCCGGGGCGCTGCGAATGGGCGCCGGACCCGGCATGGTGATGGGTGAAGGGCGGTTTGGTGGTACTGCTCCCAGACAGGCTGAGCACCGGGCCTCACCCACGCACGCCATATCGGCGTGGGCTGTCGCTGACCCTGTCTGCCGGCTTCCTCCGTCAACAGGGGCGGAAGGCGGGGGCGCCCTGTAGCGCAGGTGTAGCAACCGGTTGGCCCGAATAGCCACATCAGGGTCGTCCGGCAGGTGCCGCGAGTGGACCGGTCCGGCGAACGCTTGCCGCATACCAGGCGTCGGCGCTACTGGACGGTGAGCCGACTCACGCCGATCTGAGTCGGGTAGGAGGTGAGGAGTTCCTCGGCGAAGGCCGTCTCGGCGTAGGTGTTGACGACCGACTCGGCCATGATCGTCTTTGCTGTGGCGTTCGGGGTGAAGACGTGGCCCGGTGGGTCGTCTGCCTCCCGGTTCCCCCGGTTCGCCCAGTACCCGTCGGACCAGGAGGACTGGGGGTCATGCCCGGGGGTTTTGGAATGCCACGTCGGGCAGGCGTCGTTGAGCCCCAGGCAAACTGGCGGTAGTGAGTACCGCCCCCGAGGTCGTTTGCCCGCGACGGACTTTCTCCACCTCGACACCATCGGCCTGCACCGCTTGTACGCCCTACTCGTCAAGGCATCGTGCGAGCCATACCGACGGCAGCCCTTCGGCATCGGAGTCCGCCGATCATTCCGGGCGACAGTCCGGACCAGCGGGTGGCACCATTCGGCCATGCGCGAAGACTGCCTAGCCGGCTACACACGCTGTGTCCACGTCACCGCTGACGCCGCCGACGCGTACCGCCAGGCCATGCGGCTGTGGGCGCTGATGGAACACCGCGGCGAGGAGACGGAACTGCTGACGCACCTGGAGAGCGTCGACGAGGTCCGTCGCATGGCGGCGGCACTGCCGAACTCCCGCTTTGTGCACCGCCCTTACCCTGGCGCCCGACCCTCTTGCGGCGCCGACGGCTGCGAACCGGACGTGCCGGTCATGGACGACCGTGAACTGGAGGCACACCTGCCGCTCGAGATGTCGGCACGGTTCGCACCGGGGACGGCCGAGAACCGGGTCATCGCGGCACTGGGCGACAACGGCAACGCGGTCTTCCTCGTATGGCCGGGCCGCTGGCCGGACAGACCCGAGCACGGCCTGCACGGCTTCCGCCACGACGCGGTACAGGTCGCCTTCCACGGCGACCACTCCGACCCTGCACTGCCGTCCGGCCGGCACGCGGTCCACGTCCACGTGTCCAAGGAGTCCGGCTACCGCGGCGTCGAGTATCTGACTGCGCAGGCGGGCGTCCACCCATGACCAACTCGGCGCTCGTGCACGCCGCCGTCCGGTCCGCATCACCGCACTCGTCCAAGCAGTCCTCGCCCTACACCTGACCAGCTCAGCGTGAAGTTGGAAAGAGCTCGATGTCGAAACCGGCAACCAAACAGTGGGGCGCTAGATTTGCACGATGACCGCCCGAGTGTTTGAATGGTAACAGAAAGTGCAAGTCTTGCACCGCGCGCCTAACACTTTCGAGAGTGCTCAGAGTCCTTGGTGAAACACTCTGGCACCTCGCCTTCTTCAATCCACCAACGCGCCGGTCACGCACCTTCCATCAAGCAAGGTTGCCGGCCACTCAGTCGTCTCGCGTTTCATCACGTCAAGAAACCCCTCTAGTCATGCCTAGCATGCGATCTGACGGAGCGGTACGAAGTCGGCTTCGGGTGTCCCCTCATTGATGGCACGTTGGAACAGGCCACACCGGAAGGTAAGCAGGTCATGCCAACGTCCGCCCCCTTCCCTGTTGCGTTCAACGGAACTCTCGACAGATTCGTCGTCACTGGGAGTACTAGTACCATCTTCCCGTTCTTCCGTGCCCTCATCGTCATCACGCGAGACGGCAGGGTGTTCGGGCACGACGTCACCAGCGGCACCGTCGGCCCAGGCTTCGCATTCAGTGGGTCGAAGGTTGCATACAACGGTGACATCGACCGATTCGTGGTCACCATGGGCAACCGCATCATCGTCATCACACGGGACGGCAGGGTCTACGGCCACGACATCTCCGGCGGCACGATCGGCCCAGGCTTCGCATTCAGCGGGTCGAAGGTTGCATACAACGGTGACATCGACCGATTCGTCGTCACCATGGGCAACCGCATCATCGTCATCACACGGGACGGCAGGGTCTACGGCCACGACGTCACCGGGACCAACGTCGGCCCAGGCTTCGCATTCAGCGGGTCGAAGGTTGCATACAACGGTGACATCGACCGATTCGTCGTCACTTCAGGCAACCGCATCATCGTCATCACACAGGACGGCAGGGTCTACGGCCACAACGTCACCGGGACCAACGTCGGCCCAGGCTTCGCATTCAGCGGGTCAAAGGTCGCGTACAACGGTGCATGGGACCGGTTCGTCGTCACTTCAGGCAACCGCATCATCGTCACCACGCAGGACGGCAGTGCCTATGCCCACGACATCCTTGGCACCAACGTCGGCCCAGGCTATCCGATGAACTTCGTGCTCTCGCACTTCACTTTCGCCGGAGACATCTCTGCGGCAAACCGAAACAGAACGCTCGAGCGACACAGGTTTGCGCTGACCCGCATCGCGGGGTGCAACAACCTTTCAGCACAAGAAAAGGGGAAGCTCTACCAGGCCTACGATCGTGCCATCCACCATACGACCAGCACCGAGCCCAACACGAACGCGAGCGCGAACGTCGGGGGATCTCAGATCAACATCAACTTTGGGGTGCTTTTCCCGCAGGGCGACCGAGAGATCTCCCAGACACTCATTCACGAGATGATGCACTGCGCAGGTTTCGACCATCCAGAGAAGCGCCGCCCTCCCACGGGGAGCAGCTGCGCGTCGCCCAACCCTGCTGTATTCGACTGCCCCGGAGACAATGGGGTGTACTTCGGCACGCCTCCACTGAGGGCGGAGACCTGTATAGCGGGTGTGCAGAGTGATGTGCGCGCTCGGATTGAACGTAAGGAATCCGTCGAGAGCTGCGTGGTAGACGAAAACGGAGCGGCCACGCTCTACACGGACGCTGCCAACGTAGGCCACGTCCGAACTTGACCGTGATCCGATGCCATCACGGCCTGGCGCCGGTCCCGCAAAGTCTTGCCCATCCGGCCCGGCGCCAGCCGCGGAGCGATCGACACCCACGAGTCGTCCGTCACAGTTCATGTCGACGTATTGCGGACGCGGTTCAGAGTTCCCGTGGACCGGTCGCCCCCTTCCTTTCGCGTGTCGTCGCGAGAGCCAGGATCAGGGCCAGCCGCCGGAGGTACTCAACTTGATTGGGTGATGTCGGGTGGCGTGCGCCATCGGTCACCTGCGCCGGTGACCGCCGACCCACATGGGCCGGCCCTCGGTGTGCATACTGTGACCGGCAGAGGGCCGTCGTCCGACCGACCGGCGATGGGTGGAGCCGATAGGCACCGGGCCGGACCGGACGATCAGGGAGACCAGTGATGGATGTCGAGGAATGCTGGCGCCGCTATGGGCTGCGTCCCGTCGACGCGGACCTCGACGAGATCCGTACACTCCTCCGGGAGCACACGGCGCGTGAGCGACGCTCCCAGGGCGAGGGCGACACCGAGCTGATGAGGCTCTGCTGCTTCTATCTGTTCAACAGCGGCGACGTCGACGACGTGCTCCTGATCTGGAGTGCGAAGCAAGCCAGCTTCGACGCAGCGTGCTCGATCGACATCGAATTCCTACTCGGGCACGGGCTCGACGCGACGAAGGCCCACCTCTCGGCCAACTGTGCACCTGCTGCGGCAGCGGCTCTGGATCGACTGCGCGAGCTCGAGGCAGAAGGTGAATTCGAGGGCTTCTCAGTGGAGGAGCGCTCCGCCTCCTACGACCGGTACTACGGCGACTGACGAATCCGCAGCGCCGGTCAGTCGTCCGTGATGAGGCCGGTGCCCGCAAGGCAGCTGTCGACGAGATCCGGGCGGTACTGGATCTGCTTGAGCCTGTGCTTCACGGCCCTGGTGATCTGGCCCAGGTCGGCTGCGGCGAGGTTGCCGATGTCGCGTTTGACCAGCGACCAAATGCCCTCCTGCGGGTTCAGGTCTGGCGTGTAGGTGGGGAGTTGGAACACGGTGAGCCAGGCGGCATTCGCGGCGATGAACTCCCGCATCCCGGCGGTCAGGTGGAGGCGGACGTTGTCCCAGACCAGCACGATCGGTCCGCCGAGCTGGATGCGGGCACGCACCAAGAGGTCGCGGAGGTCCCGCCAGCCGAAGCCCTTCGGCTCGCCCCTGCGCCCTCGGTACTCGCGGATGGCGTAGATCAGCCGGGACCGCTCGCCCGGCTTGTAGCAGGTCATACCCGCCATCGACACCCGTCCGGAGCCTCGGCCGCGAACCCGGACGACCGGGGTTCGGCCGATCCGTCCCCAGGTGCGAGAGCGCGGCGGCGTCATCGACTGGCCGGCTTCATCCTCAAAGACGATCCAGCCGTTGCACGCCGCCGCACAGCTCTTACCCGTGGCCAGACCTCTTTCTTCCACAGGTCAACCGCCGCATCGTCGCGCTCGATCGCCCGGCGGGTGGGCTGCTGCCATGACCAGCCGTGCCGCTTCAGTAGCCGCCACGTGCCTTCCACCGTGTAGGAAACGTGGAACAGTCGACCGATCAGCGTCTTGACTCGCGCCAGCGTCCACCGCTGATCGGCCCAGCCGTGGGGAAATGGTCCACGCTCCAACTCCCGCTCCAGCCGCGCGATCTGAACGCAGCTGAGCCTGGGACGTCCGGGCGATCCCTTCGACAGGATCCCGGCCTCGCCTCGCTCGCGCCAAGCCCGGCGCCACCGCTCCACCGACCGCTCGCTCACTCGCAGCGCGACAGCGGCTCCGTGGCCGGGGCCGCGGGGGTGGGGAGTGCGGGCTCACCCGTGGCGAGGATGGTGATGTGCGCGATGTTCTGGGGGCAGGTCTGGCAGACCTCGGCCAGGGTCCAGACCTGGCCGAGCAGCCGGGTTGTCGGCTTGGATTCGGTCACGCCCCCCGCCACCGCCTGGCCGAGTCGCCGGAAGCCGGTGTGCGGCCGCGACTGCACGAGGTTCTCCCGGCGAAGCAGCGGGGCGCGAACACGCGGGACTTCAGCCGGACGGTGGTCAACGGCTCCCACATCCGGGCGCTGGAACGGGGAGGCAAGTCGGGACGAAGCCCTGTCGACCGGGGAGTCCATGTGGTGGTGGCGCCTCCCAGCGGGAGCCGGGGAACACCGGCGACCGACGACAACGCGGTGAGCAGGCGGGCCAGACGTCGTGAGTTCGGCGAGACACGAGCGGCACCCCTCAGCCGGGGCGTCAGGTCCCGCTCGGGGTGACGCAGTGGCCGGGGCCGCTCGCAAGGACCCGATTCTCGTCGTACAGATCGGCTTGGGCTACCTGAGTCCCCTTGGCCGCCTGGGCTGCCTTCCACCGCCCTTCGGCGAAGAGTGGGTGGAGGTAGCCGTCCTTCGGTGCCGAGCAGTCGTGGTTGGCGACCTCGCTCGCGTAGGCGCCGAGCATGAGCTTCCCGTCAGTCGACGTCACCGTGAACTGACGCCGTACGGCGATCCGTGCCACCTCCGGGGCGCCGGGGACCACCTCGTGACCAGCCTCGGCCCGCACCAGCGGGTAGACGAAGACCCAGTCGACGCGCACCATCAGCTTCCCCGCCTCCGAAACCCGGTAGGTCATCGTGCCCCGACTCCGGATGCCGCTCTCGTCCAGGTACGCCTCCTCAGGGTCAAAGCGGGTGACCAGGTCCTTCCGAACTGCCTCGCCGGCTCCGCGCGGGTCGAGCAGGGCGAGCGCCGCCGTAGGCTCGGCGCCGGCCAGGGTGTCCTCCGACACATTGGTCCCGACGAGCAGGGTCCTCACGTCCTCCAGTACGGCAGCGATCTCCTTCGCGGTGAAGTCGCCGGAAGCCATCGGCACGGGGGCATAGACACCGTCGGCGCCCTCCGCCCAGCCGGAGGCGGGCGAATTCCGGAACGGCATGTCAACCGTGTACGGCCATTCCAGCGGCCAGACCTCCTCGTGGATCACCTTTGCGCCGTAGGGCTCGTACGGCGGCCGCTCCCCCGTCACATCGGTCAGCCAGAACCCGAACCCGCCGAGGACCACCCCACCGGCAGCGGTCACGAGCCCGATCTTGAGGCGCCTCGCCCTCCTGTCCCGCCGCAGCGCCTCCTCGCGTCCCGGATCGCTCGCCTGAGCGCGCAGCCGGGCGACGTAATCCCTGGGTTCCACCGACACTTCTCATCCCTCCCCTGCTCCGCCAAGGTCGACGGAGCGGAGCGGAGCCTCTCACATCGACGCACCCGGCGTCATCGTGGATTTCGCTCAGATGCAAGGCCTCCAGGCCTAAATGGTGGTATAGGAGCTCGTCGCGGAACGCGGCTGCGGGGTGACGAGCGCGAGTACGCCCAAGGCGTCGGGTTCGGGCGGGGTGCCCAAGCTGTCGCTGATCGCGCGGTCGGCAGAGACGAGGTCACCTCGGTGGCAGACCGCACGGTCCCTCAATCTCGGTGCGCGCCACGGCAGGAAGCCGGAGAATCCGGGTCCATGAAACCGGCGACCGACGTAGCGGCATCTCCCGGAGGCCCGCGTGATCGAGGCGCGCCCTGCACCCGGGAAATCCGGACGAGAACATCGGCGGCGCGGGCTAGGGTGCGCTACGGGACTGTTCGAGGGGGGCGTGTGGGGCAGCGGGTGCGGGTGTCTGAGGTCCGCTTGGGTGGGGTTGGGGTCAGGGTGGTCCGGCCGGAGGTGGTGCCGGGGCGGGTCGTGTTGCGCGACGACGGCCACTGGCTGTCGATGTATGTCGATCGTGACGGGGCTGAGTGTCTCACCGGTCTGTGGGCGTTGGCCGCTCGCTCCGCCCGATCTCTGGTGCACTTGCCGATACGGGGCAATCCGGTGCCTGGTGGTGTGGCCGGTGAGGGTGAGCCGGTCGCGCTGGACCTGGTTCTGGCTCATCACCGTCTGCAGTTCCGTACTTCCTCGTGGAAGGAGGTGCGGGCGCGGCTCGGGCGCGGACAGCTGCAAACGGCGGCCACCCCGGTTGGTGACTTTCCTGATGTCGGGGAGATCGACTACGAGCGTCGGTACCACCGGTCGTATCGTGATCATCTGGGGTTCGATATTGCTGCTCACACGTTGTTCGTTGTGGGCAGCGCGACGGCTTTCCGTGAACACGGCACGGTGCTGCGGGGCCTCGTCGACGAGGCCCCGTCGCACGGGAGGCGGTATCCCGGGGACCGGCATTACTGCGTGGAGTTGACGTCGGGGTTGTGGTCGCGGCCGCGGACCCGGCGGAACGTGCCGGGCTCCCTGCACATCGAGTACTGCGACAGCTGGAACGACTGACCGTCACCGTCACGCGTCCGGGGCGAACGCCGGGAGGGACCGGGACTCCTCATGGGGCGGAAAGTCCCGCCGCGGACAAGGCCGCTGGGCAGTGTCCGGCGGATCATGAGGCCATAGTGCCTGACCGTGATTGACCTCCAGGTCCGAGGCGAGAACGGCACGATCGAGGCTCTCGCGAAGCACGGTGTGGTCTGGGGTCCTGAGCTGGCTGACCTTGATCAGTCAGTGCTCCCCATGCTGGGACACCTGCCGCCGCACGCGGACACCGTTTTCAACCACCGGCAGGTGTCGACCCTGTTGGAGGAGGTGCCACGGCTGCCTGCAGGCGTACTGACTGATGAGTTCACACGCGAGCTGATCGAGAGGGGTCAGGCAGTTGTTGACGGGCAGGGCCTGTACTTGTGGTCCTTAGAACTGCTAACAGAATGCGTCGTGTGGACGTGGCTGGTTCCTTCGTGGCCCGAAACCGAGGTGCCCTAGAGTCGCCGCATGCGGCGACGGACGGGATTGGCGATAGCTGGAGTTGCAGCCCTGGCCTGGGGTGAGTGGTTGAACTGGCGCTGGTCTCGAGCGCTCGTGGGGAGTAGCGAGGGCCCCTCCGCGGCCGTGGTGGTGTTGGGGTACCGAAATCCCCAAGTGACGGCGAACTTGATCAACCGATGGCGAGTCCGTGCTGGAATCAGGTCCATCGCCGCTGACGGTGCGCATGAGACCTGCGTGATCTTCAGCGGCGGTGCAACCAGTAGCGGCGCCACTGAGGCCCAGCTGATGGCTGGCTACGCGAAGTCGGTGCTTGCGTTCGACGGCACGGTGCTCCTCGAAGACCAAAGCGCGACGACGTGGGAGAACATCACGAACGTGATCCCATTGCTTGAGGACGTGGATCGCATCAAGATTGCCTCCCAGCCAGCTCATGCGCTCAAGGCCCGTGCGTACCTGCGGCGGCAGCGGCCCGATCTTGCAGAGAAGCTGGTGCGCGCGGACGACTACCGTCCTGGCGAGTGGATGGTCGTCAAACCGTTGTTGGCTCTGTACGGACTTTGGACACTCCGCGGCCTCAAGGCCGAAGAGCGGAAGATCTCGCTGTAGACAGCCGCTGTCGCCTGGGCTCAAGCCTGATGGTTCTTGAGCCGGCGCCAGCAGATGATGCTGCACCCCAGAGTGAGGAAGGCTTCGTGGATGTCGTCGCGGATCTCCCAGCGGATCCGCAGACGGCGGAACCAGTGCAGGTGAGCGAACGCGCGCTCCACCACCCAGCGTTGGGCGCCCAGACCGGAGCCGTGCTCGATGCCGCGGCGGGCGATCAGCGGCTTCACGCCGAGATCCCAGACAAGACGGCGGTACTTGTCGTGGTCGTAGCCGCGGTCGCCCAGCACCACGTCCGGGCGGCGCCGGGGGCGGCCGCGCTTGCCTCGTACCGGCGGCACGGCTTGGAGGAGTGGGATCAGCTGGGTGACGTCGTTGCGGTTGCCGCCGGTCAAGGTGGCGGCGAGCGGTATGCCGGTGGCGTCAGTGATCAGGTGATGCTTACTGCCCGTCCTGCCCCGGTCGACAGGGCTTCGTCCCGTCTTGGGACCCCCTTTAATGCCCGGATGTGCGAGCCGTCGACCGCCGCCCAGGAGAAGTCCAGGGCGTTCGCGCTGCGGAGCTTGGCGAGGAGAACCTCATGCAGCCGGGGCCACACCGCCACCTCAGTCCACTCGGCCAGACGGCGCCAGCAGGTCATACCCGAGCCGAAGCCGAGTTCCTGCGGCAGGTGTTCCCAGGCGATCCCGGTATGCAGCACGAACAGGATGCCCTGGAACACCAGCCGATCCGGATGCCGCTTACGCCCGGTATGGCGGGCCCGCCGTTCAATCTTCGGCAGCAACGGCTCGATCACCGCCCACAGCTCGTCGTCAACTTCCCACGGCTTCGACCGCGCCACCCCGCACCCCCAGATCATCAGTTTGGGAGTGATCCAACCACCTCGAAGATCATTTCGTTAGGAGTTCTTAGGAGACTGAGGCTCCAGGCCGGCTCAGCCCCGGAGCCATAGCCGGACCGCGGCGGTGGTGACGGCGCCGTGGAAGACGTAGGCCCTCTCGTCGTAGCGGGCGGGTGGCCGCGGCTCGGGAGTTCTTGCGCCGGTTGACGGTCCGCTCGACTTCGTTGCGGCGTTTGCAGATCTCGCGGTCGAAGCCGGTGGGCCGGCCACCCCCACTGCCGCGGCATTTGCGGTTGGCCCGCTGGACCTTCGGTTCGGGAATGGCGTGTTCGGTCTGGCATCTGCGCAGGTAGCGCCGGTTCCGACGAGAGCTGTACGCCATTGTCCCGTGTGTCCCACTTCAAGCGCCAAAGGCCCGGGAACGCCGTTACCGGAGCAGGCCGAAAAGACAGCCAGGCGCCGAGGAAAGGCAGCAGGGCTGCAGCAGTCAGAGTCAGGGTCGTGTTGATGACAGCGAAGGCCGGCCGGGTTTGGTGCAAGGCCTGATCGGGGCGGCTGGGGTCGTAGGTGACGGGGAGCGTGGGGGCACCCGATCCACCCGAGTACTGGTGGGGGACGCCTTCGGCGTCGTTGTCGTAGTAGAGGGCCCGACCCACTACGCCCGACCCGTTCGGCGTCCACGGTGACGCCGTACCGGGCGAGACGGACTCGGAGAGCTCCCTTCGCCACTGCCATGGCGCACACGGCCAAGCCGACGAAGTCGGCCGTCGAGGCCGCGCCGACCCCTTCGATGTGGTGCCTCTCCCCGTCCGTGAGCACGATCTCCATGTCACGGGTGTCTTGTGCGGAGACGCGGACGTCCCCGATGACCGCGAGAGGGATGGCGAACACACTCGTGGCCCGGCTGATCCGGAGTGCGCCGGTGCCAAGCGTCAGATACACCCGGCGGCCGTCGAACTTATGTATGGAGCGCATGCAGTTGCTCATGATGCAACCAGGTGCGGCCCCGCCTGCTGCGAGAGGAATCGATGACGTGACGATTCCCGTACAGCCCTGCGCTCTTCATGGGATCGCGGTCCGCGGTGATCCGGAAGACAGGCCCCGGCTCCGGATGCGGTCTCGCGGTTGTGCAGTTGTGCGGTTGTGCAGTTGTGCGGTTGTGCGGTGGGAACAGTGGCCTTGCTTTCAATGACGGACCAGGCAGAACGGATGGCCTGCGGGATCGGCGTAGATGCGCCAGGTCCGACCGTCGGGGCCGTTGTCCAGCACGGCCGCGCCCAGAGCCAGGACCTGTTCCTGGGCCTGGGCGAGGTCCGGAACACTGAAGTCGAGATGGAACTGCTGGGGGCGGGCGGGGTCCGGCCACGCAGGCGGCCGGTAGTCCGCTGACCGCTGGAAAGCCAGCACGAGACCGGAAGGCGTGTGCAGGGTCGCCCAGTCGTCACCGACCGCCCATCGCCGATCCTGCCGGTTGACAGTCCCGCCGAGCACCGATCGGTAGAACCCGGCAAGGGCTGCCGGGTCCGGGCAGTCCAGCACCACACATTCAAGAGCAGCGATCATGCACGGATTTTAGACAGCCCACCCCTACAACCTCCCGCCGGATTCCACGACCGGCCGGACACGTCCTCATGCATCAGCTCGAAATGGGGGTGCTCGGGTGCTGCCGGGCAGACGTAGAGCGCTGCCTGTAGCCGCTGCCGATCTGCACCGTGGTAGGCGTGCGGGACCCGAAGTGACCGAAGCCCGGATGTGATTCACCTGCCGGTCCCTCGTGAGGCTTTGTTCATGAGAACGGGTTCTGGCTCAGCTTTTGTGCACGGGGCGGGAAGAGATCGTCCCACTCGGCTACACAGGCAGCCATCAGCGCGTCCGCGCCTACCTGCACAAGAAGCGCACGTCGCAGCGGCCGGTGACCACACGGCCGCACTCACCCCGAGCCGTCGCCCGATGGATCCTCCGGCACCCGGACACCCTCACCGAATCCGAGCAGCTACAGCTCAAGAGTGTGCGGACACACTGCCCCGAACTCGACGCGCTCACCAGGCATGTACGGTCCCTCGCGGCCGTGCTTCCCGGGCGTCAAGGCGAATGCCTGCCGGATTGGCTCGACGCCGTCCGACAGGACGAGCTGCCCAGCCTCCACACTCTGGCTGCTGGCATCGACCGAGAACGCGACGCCGTCATCGCCGGCATCACCCTGCCCTGGAGCTCAGGTGTGGTCGAAGATCAAGATGCTGAAGCGTCAGATGCTCGGCCGCGCGCCGGCTTCGACCTCCTGCGCAAGCGAGTCCTGCTGGCGTGACGACCTATACCGGCTCCTCGTACACGTCGATCTCGGAGGGCACACGAGCCAGCAGCGGTTCGAGGTGCCCCTCCATGGCAGCAAGCCACTCGTCCAGGCCCGCGTTGGCGTCGTGGAGGAACCAGGAGTTGAAGCTTCCCAGGACGTCCAGGGCGGGTTCGCACTCGTAGCGGAGTTCGCAGTGAATCTGCACATAGTGGCCGTGCTCACCGCCGTCGTCACTGATGTCGAACTGTCGCGTGAGGTCCACAGTGAACATCGGACGCCCGCTGAAGGCGTACGTGCCGTACTGGAAGAGCCAGCCGTCTGAGTCGGGCGTCGGCGCGGTGGCAAAGCGCCGTCGCGCGAATCGCCTGAAGGCCAGCCACGCAGCCCGAGTGGCCAACTCCGTCGTCGACCGCCCGACCTCCAGTTCGGCACGTAGGGCATCAAGGGCTTCCTCGAACCGCGGTCTGTCGTACACGCCAGCTCTCCTCGGTGCGGTGAATCAGCACCCTAACCTCATCGAGCCGAATCAAATCCAGCCCTGACCAGCGAGGCAACCGCCTCCCGGCCCGCGACGCTCAGTCACTGCTGCACGGAGCCTGTGCCAGAACCCCGAAGTCGTGAACATCCGCCGTCCGTTCTCGGTTCTGACACAGATCTTGCGGAGCCGTCGCGGAGCGTAACCTCACTGTTCGAACGTGCTCGTTGATCGGCTACTCAAGGGCTAGGTAGCCAGGTGACGGATGAACCAGCTCGGGGTGTTCCACTGCGTACCGATCGCCGTGGATCGACAGCATTGCCCAGTGCCATGACTCGTCGTGAAAGATCAGCCCGCGGAGCGACGTCTCAGCCGACTCGTACGGATAGTGCGCCAGGGCGGCCTCCCTCGCCTCCTCCGGCGCCAGCCCGCCGTGATGCTGCATTACCCATGCATAGCCACGCCGCTCGGACTGCAGGTTGTCGAGATATTCGGCTTCGTTCCATGTCACGGCGTAGGGGTAGACCGGTCGCCGAAGGGGCGGCGCATGACTGAAGCAGGATCATTTTTCGGAGCAGGTCGAATCCGGCTCGTCCGTAGAGCTGCCACTTGATCTTTTTGATGCGGTTCACGCGCCCTCGATGCGGCTGCCGGAGCTCCGGTGGAGGGTGAATCCGGCTGTCAAGGCGTCGAGGTCCCGGAGCAGGTGGAGTGCGAAGCCGGTGAGGCCGGGCAGTTGGCTGGCGTCGACCGCCTCGATCCAAGCAAGGAGCCTGGCACCGAGGCGGCCGCTGAGGATCTCGCCGAAGTCGCGGACATGCCCGGCGACCGTGCCCAGTTCGGGGCAGCGGGCCAGGACGTTCTTCAGGGCGGCGTGGTCGTCTTCGGTCAGCGCGGTGGGGCGCCGGGTGAGCCGGCCGGTCACTGCCGCACTGTCGGAGGCCGGGGCGGCGCGTCGACCGGAGCCGTCCGCAGGCTGGCGATGTGGGCGCGGCCAGTCTGGTAGGTGACTGGCGCGCTGTCGGCCAGGAACTCGCGGTGGAGGTGGGTGACGCTGGTGCATCCCTCGGCGAGTCGCCGTTCCAGGTAGGGCTTGTAGGGGTCCAGCCTGCTGGGACGGGGCCGGTTCCCGCGGATGGTGTCCTGCCGTCGTGCGGCGGTCGCGTACCGGAGCACGGTGTTGAGGCCCCAGCCCAGGTGCTGGGCGATCGCCCGGCGTGAGTGGCGCTCACCGATACATCCGAAAAGTGGATCAAGGCAACGCACAGCGACAAGCCGTTCTACTACGACGATCTGAACGACACGTTCTCGTCACACGTGCACCCCGTCTTCTGGCGTTTGCATGGCTGGGTCGACGACCGCATCGAGGATTGGTACGCCGCGCACGCCGCCACGCATCCGGGGCAGGTCGCCCGCAAGACCGTGGGGGACGTTCCGTGGTTTGCCAAGGGACCACAGGTCAGCGTCGAGACACCGTGGGTGGGGCCGGTAGTCACCG
The DNA here is from genome assembly GCF_043080005.1 of Streptomyces sp. NPDC015130. Taxonomy (NCBI): domain Bacteria; kingdom Bacillati; phylum Actinomycetota; class Actinomycetes; order Kitasatosporales; family Streptomycetaceae; genus Streptomyces; species Streptomyces sp. NPDC015130. Next base: position 29,794 of record NZ_JBIBVC010000022.1, read on the forward strand.
GCCATGACCGGGTGACCACGCCGGCGATCACGAACACGGAGGACACGGAGGACACGGTCGCCCCGGACACGACGTCGCCGTCATGCAGCGGGTCTACGATCTGATCTTCAAGCCCGAGACGACAGCCGCGGTTGTGACGTCAGGAACGATGGGAACGCGCAGCGTCCAGTTCACGGCCAAGATCAGTGGTGGGATTCAGGTTGGCGGCCAGCGGGGGTGACCATCCCCTCGGCAGTCACGTGGCGTTTGCTCGGTAGCCTCGGCGTTCTGGAGGCGGTCGGACGGTCGTGCGCCTCCATCCGAGACGTGCGGGGTGCCGATGAGCCTGCGCAGGCCGAGCAGGGGTGTCCTGCACCGGACCACCCGGGCATCAGGTCGACGCCTTGCACCGGTCGCTCACCGGCTGCCCCCCCCTCTGCCACTTCAAGACAAGGTGCTCCGTCCCCTCGTTTTGCCTCAAGCGGCTCCATGGTCCAGTCCGGTTCGCGTGTGGTGTCACGCGTTGAGCCGCAGGATCAGTAGGCGAGGGTCACGCGCAGGAGCGCCCGATGGGCGGGAGGATAGCCGCCCATGTAGATGCACGCGTAAGAGACCCTGTATCCCCGCGACGCGTAGTAGTACCGGTAGTACTCGCCGCGGACCAGGCATGACGGCCACAGGTACACGCCGACGTTGTACGTCCGCGTACGGGTGAAGGACGCGGCCCTGGGCGCGGCTGTCGAGGCAGCCGAGACGCTCAGCGTGGTGGCTGACTGGATTACGGACGCCGGTGCGGCTTCAGCGCTGCCGGCGGTGCTGATGGTGCCGAGGGCCAGCGCGGTCGCGAGCGTCGCGACTGTGGCCGCGTTTCGCAGGCTCAGTCTCATCGGGTCTCCTCTGATCTCGGGACGTGATGGTGTAAGGCGGGGTGTCGCGATGGCCTACCAGGTGGGCCCGGAGTGGGGGCGCTCTTCCGCGCGCCGTCGAGCCTCCTCTTCCGCGATCCGGGCCTGGTGGTCGGCCTCCTGCTCGGCGCGGAACTGGGCGTGCTCCTGCTCGGCGCGCCGTCGGTCCTCCTCGATGATGCGTACTTCGTCGTCGCTCAACGGCATGACGTCGTCCTCTCTGCCGGGAGGCGCTGTTCGGCCCCGCTGCCTCGAGTTTTCGCTGCGAGGAGGTTGTTGCGCAGGCCGGTTCCGGCGGGGAAACAATCCCGCCGCGGCTCTGCCGCGCGGCGTGAAAGCGTCTTGTCGTGCGGCAGCGGGACCGGTTGGGTGCGTGATCGGCAGATCAAGGACAGATGGTGCCGTCGCACTGGACGGGGGTGGGTTATGGGGCGTCAGGAGAAGCCGCTCGATCCTGAGCAGGGCCTGGTGGCGCGGCCGGCCCATGCGGGGAGGGCGGCGGTGGTCCAGGTCGCGACGGCTCCGTCGGCGAGGAGGCCGCGGCGGCGTCCGTAGAGCCCCCCCGAGATCAGGTCGCTGGTGGGCCACTGCTTCATTAATGGCGACAGAGGATGTCGGGTTTACGGCCGACGATGGACTTATGCGCGAAACCCCAGAAGAGCTCGACAAGCTCCAGTCCCTCCTCGACTCCTCCCTCTCCGGCTCGACCACACACCTCCGCTCGATCGTCGAGGGCCGCACCATCACGGCGGCGCAGCTCACCGGGATCCTCACCGGCATGTGCACGCTCAGCCTCTCCACAGTGACCGCAAAGGGCGAACCACGGATCAGCGGCGCCGACGGCCACTTCCTGCACGGCCGATGGCACTTCGGCACGGCGCGCAACGCCGCCAAGGCCCGTCATCTCGCGGCCCGTCCGGCCGTCAGCGTCGCGCACATGCGCGGCGAGGACCTCGGCGTGTTCACCCACGGCACGGTGGAGGAGCTGAACCCCGAGGACGCCCAGACCACGGCCGACTGGCAGGAACTCCTCGCCTACTTGAAGGGCTTCTACGGCAACGACGACGCCTTCGACTGGAACCGCGAGGTTGTCTACTACCGGCTAAACCCGCACTGGATGACCGTCTACGCCGCTGACCTGGACAAGCTCACCGGCCCGTGACGCTGGGCCCGTCGACGAGGTCCTGCAACCGCGCGTACGTGGGTGCGCAGCCGGTCGACGGCGCCGTGGCCACGGCCTCGCCCAGCGCCCGCCGGTACAGCAGCGACCGGAGGCTGCCCCGACACCAAGCTCTCAACTCGCTTCGCTGCGTTCGAGCAGGGCGCACGCCCTTCGCCGAGGTCGAGCAGCTGCCTGTGATGCGCTCGTCGCCGGCCTCGACACCCCCGGCCTTCGAATGCTCCCCGCCTGCACGCGCGCCGAGGCGGGCTACGACGTCCTCGGACCGGCTTCCTGCAGCACTCGACGAACTCCGCCTCGTCTACTCTATCCGGTCGGCAGCGAGGCCGGTCAGGAAGCCGCCGCCCGAGCCCTCGCACGATGCATGCTCGCCGGAGAGCTCACACCTCGGGAGTTCACCTTCCGGATTCACCAACGCCATGGACATGAGCTGTCCCTGACCGAGCGCCTCGCTGAACTCGACGACGAGTACGACATCCTCGAAGACGGGGACAGAACCTTGGACCAGGTCGATGCCGAGGTCACCGACCGAAGCCCGCCGCCTCGCAGCCCACCCCACGGTTCCCGTCGAACCCACGGATTCGCCCAGCTGATGCACACGGACTGACCCGCGAGTTCCCGCTGAACAGACCTCGGTTTCCCTGAACCCACGGGCCTCGACGACCTCGGGGAACATCGCTACAGCGGTTGACGCTGAGATCGATCATCGTCAGGCCGTGAGGGCGCTGACCCGATTCTCGTACTCGCGGCGGGCCTTGCGCTGGGCCTGGACTGCGGGCACTCCGCGGCCGCCATCGAGCGAGCAGCTGGCGGCGGGCAAGGAGTCGGCGGTGTACGGCGGGGACGGCGTTGCCTCGCAGAGCTCACGGGCGGGGCCGGGGGTCTGCCGCCGGCCCCGTCCGCGTCGCTGACGCGCAGGGCGGTAGCGCTCGGTGGCTCATCGGTCGTCACTGGATCAGGACGAGGTACGGGTGTTCCAGAGACGTCGGGCACGCGTAGAGGTGGAGGTTGTTGCCGTCCGCGATCTGAACCTTGGTCGGCTGTTCAGGGTAAGGGTTGAGGCTGGATGCCGAGACGTCTCGGTCCTCGTGGGGGATCCAGGACTTGCTCGTCTCGCCCCATTCGGACGAGGCGACGGTCAGCAGTGAATCCATCTGAGCACCGCAGGCACCGCAGAGCCGCGGGTGCGGGTCGGTCAGGCCCCAGCGGGTCCAGCCGCCGATCTTCCAGCCGGGTGCTACTGACAACGACGAGTTGTAGACGTCCTCCGGAGTGAGCTCGTCCTCGTCCCACTCATCCGGCTCCGCGGCTACCTGCCAGGTGCGGCACGTCTCCATCTGTCGATGTACCGCATGCTCCAAGTCCTCCGAGTCGGGATACTCCGTCACGACCTCAGGCGAGAGCAGGCACGGCTGCGGAAGGTAGTCGGCGGACTGGATCACGGAAGGCTCTGGCGGCGTGGTCAGCACATCGGTGACCGAGGCAGCAGTTCGCCAGAACACCGCTGTCCTGGGCAGTGCGGGGTGATCGAAGGGGCACCACAACACCTGGAGCAGGTCGGCTGGGCCCGGCGGGCGCAGCGAGGGGACGTCGCGCAGGTGGATCTGGGCCACGGGAAGCAGGGGGATCGGCCCGTCGGGCCAGGGGTGGCCCGACGGGCTCGCTGGAAATCCGCCAGTTCCTCGGGGGTGTACCGGAGGGAAGCAGGGTCGCCGTCCGCCCGGCGGACCGCGTCTTCCGTGATGCGTCGCTGCAACCGAACGTCATCCGGCGATGGCGCCGGATTGTGCTGGTCCCATACGTGCGGACCGTCGCAGTGCGGCCACGGCTCGTCGGCGGGCCACAGCAACGGTCCGCCGATGGAACTGTTGCGGTGACGGAAACCCGGGGCGGGGGTGCAACCGGGTCGCCGTGCGTGCCAGTGGAGCCAGTTACGGGAAGACTGCGGTGACGTCGAACGGCCGCGGTGGAGTGGTCGGGGTGCTGGTCATGGCCGCGATCTTGCCAAGTGACTCTGACAACGGGTCTCGCGGGCACCTCGGGGCAGCCCTCCTCGCCGAGCTTTAGTTCCTCGTTCGGCTGACGCCGGGCTGTCCCGCCGTGGACCCGCTGCCAGTCTCCGGCTGACCGGGCGCAAGACGGATCTGCTCGACCGGATCGCCATCGAGGAGGGCCGCCCCGAAGCAGCCGTCCAGGCGGAGGAGGCCCGGGCCCTCGCCGCCCTGCTCAGGGCCGAGATCGAGGGCACCGCGTAGCCGCGAACACGTCTCGCCGTCGTCGTCCGCGTCCAGCTCCGGTGTGTCCGGGTCGCGCAGCGGGCGCAGAGCACCGGCGGCCGGGACGCGGGCGGTGAAACTGTAGCGGCCGAGCAGGTTCAGGTTGCGGCCTGAGTAGGGACAGTCGGCGATGTCCTCGTCCCGGATCTCGTGGCCCTCGGCGCGGAGCTGGGCGACAACGGCGTCGATGACAGCCTCAACCTACCGAGCCGGTACGCGCCGATCTCGTCCGCCCGCTCCAGCGCACGGGCGAACGCCGTCCCCGTCGCCCGCGTCGGCGGCCGGCGCAGCCGCTCCGGCTCCGAGAACCGCGAGCCCTCCGACGTCTTCAATTTCGCCACCAGATGCCCGGGCAGCGCCGGGTCCGCGCGGCGGGCGGCGCCCGCGACCGTGGCGTGCAGCCGCCTGTCCGCGACCTTCCGCGCCTCCGCCACCTGCCGGGCCAGCACGGACACCCCGGGCAGCAGTACCCGGTGACGGCGAAGCCAGCCCACCGCGGGGTCGAACAGCGCCTTCGGGCCCTCCGCGTGCGTCCACGCCCGCCCGTGCAGGAACGTACGAAGCCGCCTGTCCCACGCGGCGTCCTCATAGGAGTGGTAGCCGTAGGCGTCCCGGATCTCCCACTCGTGGTCGTACTGGGTCCGGCGCCGCTCCGTGTACCGCTTGACCACCGACGGGTCCTCGATGCCTCGAACGTGAACCTGCGGTCGGGTGCCGGGAACCGTCACGCCTCGCTCGGGTACCTGACCTGCGGGGACCAGGTCGACGTCGACCGGAAGTCAGCCGGCTGGTACCGGGTGACGCTCTCGGCACGGTCGCACTCCGGCATCCGGGCGGGACCGTCGGACGGGTCGCCGAGCGGTAGCTCAAACCCTCGGTTTGCATGCAGCTCAACGACTGGGCCGAGCGCCGCCGCGCTCCTCGACTCGGGCCCTGCCCTCCGTCGCCCGAGCGGAACGCAAGGGGACATAGACCCCTCAAACGATGGGAGCGCGGCCGTCGCACCGAGGGGCGGCACAAGGGGAGGGGGCCTCCTCCCCCTGCCCGATGTGAAGATTGGCCGGAGCAACACTCGGCGAGGAGATCGACACCCGAGGTGTCGATCGGACTCCGAGCGCCGCTCCGGCGAAGAGACCACTACCAGGACAGCGGCTAGGACACCGGCTCCTTCTCGGGAGCAGAGGCGACGGCCGACTGCGTCCCCACAGCCGGGTCGGTCGCCGCGCGCGCCCGCAGGCCCAGGCCCGCGATCACCGCGACCAGGGCGAAGGCCGTGGCCCCGATCCAGAAGGTGAGGGTGAAGCCCGACTCCGTCGGCAGCGGCGGGACGTCGGCCGGGAGGTGCTCGATGGTCTGCGAGGCGAGGATCGTGGTGACGACCGCGCTGCCGATCGCGCTGCCCGTGGAGCGGGAGATGGAGTTGATGCCGTTGGCGATGCCGCTCTGGTGGTGCGGGACGCTTGACATGATGACGGCCGGCATGGCCGCGTAACCGAAGCTGACGGCCGCGCCGACGACGATCCCCGCCCCGATCACCGACGCCGTGTGGCCGTGACCGAGGGCGAGCCAGGCGAAGCCGGCGGCGCCGAGGCCCGCGGCCAGGGCGAGTGCCGTGCGCGGTCCGCGGTGGCGGACCAGCTGGCCGCCGATCGGTGAGGCGAGCAGCGAGACGATCGCACCGGGCAGCAGGAACTGCACGGAGGCACGCAGGATGGACGCGTCGAAGCCGTAGCCAGTGAGGGCCTCGGGCATCTGGACGAGGTAGGAGACGCCCAGGAAGTTCGCGAACATGCCGAAGCCGACGAGGATGCCGGCCAGGTTGGCCATGAGGACAGGGCGGTGGACGAACATCTTCATGTCGACGAGCGGTTCGCGGACCTTCCGCTCCACGAGGACCCACACGACGGCCATGACGGCAGCTCCGGCGAAGCTGCCGAGCGTCCGGGCCGAGGCCCAGCCCCACTCATGGCCCTGCGAGATGGGCAGCAGGAGCAGCAGCAGCGTGATGCCGAGGGTCAGCGCGCCGAGGAAGTCGGTCCGGCCGCCCGTCTTGTGGCGGGTCGCGGGGACGAGGAACACGACCGCGAGCAGGGCGAGCGCGGCAAAGCCGGTCGCCATCCAGAAGGCGCTGCGGTAGTCGGCGTCGGAGCCCGAGGTGAGCAGGCCGGTCGCGACGAGCGCGAGGCCGCTGCCGAAGGCGAGGGTGCCGCTGACCAGGGACATGGCGCCGGGCAGCTTCTGCGGCCTGACCTCTTCACGCAGGACGGAGAGGGCGAGCGGGAAGATCGCGGTGGCGGCGCCCTGGAGGACGCGGCCCAGGATCAGCAGGGGCAGCGAGGTGGCGAGGGCGGCGACGACGGAGCCGACGACCATGACGCCGAGGACGGCGACGAGGGTGGGCTTCTTGCCGTGCTGGTCGCCGAAGCGGCCGAGCAGCGGGGTGAAGACGGCGGCGGAGAGCAGCGTGGCGGTGGTCACCCAGCTCACGTTGGCCGTGGAGGTGCCGAGGTCGGTGCGGATGAGGCCGAGGATCGGGACCGGCAGGGTCTGCATCATCGAGACGACCATGGCGGCGAGACTCAGGGCGAAGACGATGACCGTCTCGCGCCGGGCATCGGCGGCGGGCGGTGCGGGGGCATGACTCATGGCAGGGAGGGCCTTTTCCGGTGATGCAGGAGCTTCAGATCATCGATGTTTGATGTCATCAAGTACTCCGCCGAAGGTAGACCCGGATACTTGAGGTAGTCAAGTAAACAATTGATAATGTCAAGCATTCTGAGTAGGCTCGCCCCATGAGCACGACGACCTCCGGGACCCCCACCAAGCTCCAGCTCATGGAGCTCCTCTCCGCCATCGGCACGGCCCAGTGGCGCGACTTCGCGGCCGCCGCGGCCCACCACGGTCTGACCTCCACCCAGGCGAAGGTCCTCGCACAGCTCAACGGCCCGCTGCCGATGCGCGCCCTCGCCACCCTGCTCGTGTGCGACGCGTCCAACGTCACCGGCATCATCGACCGCCTGGAGGCCCGCTCCCTGGTCCGCCGCGAGCCCGATCCCTCCGACCGCCGCGTCAAGAACGTCGTGGCGACCGACGAGGGCCGGGACATCATCCGCCGCGTCCGCGAGGAGATGCAGGCCACCAGCGGCGCACTCGACACCCTCGACGCGACCGAGAGCACGACCCTCTACGACCTGCTCGCCCGGCTGCGCCCGGGCATGGAGAAGAGCGCCTGACCGGGGCGGCCCAGTCATGCCGCGGCATGCGAGCCCGATGCCTCAGCAGAGCGTCCGGAAGCGCTCCCCCGAAGCCGCGTCCTGCCACTGGCGGGCGGTCATCGAACCGCCAGTGATCGAGCACACAGCGCCGTCAGCCAGCTACGCGGGCCCACCGACACAGACGACACGTCCCCGGGGCTTCGCCTGGCTGCACCAGTTCAAACGGCTCCGCACCCGCTGCGAGTGACGCGCCGATCTCCATCAGTGCCTTCTCGAACCGGCCTGCAGCCTCATATGCCCGCGCCGCCTGCGCACCTCATCCTGAAGCGATCAGGTGGCGACGCTGAACCATCCCGGTCGAACCCCGGTCAGAAGCGGTTGCATGGACCGCACCGCGCTCTGCAGGTCCTGATCCGTGACCTCAAGAGACTCCGGCAGGCTCAGCCCGTGACAGCGCAGCCGCCAGAGGTCGAAGACTTCGCTCCCGTCGGCTGCGAAATCGACATCTACCTCGGTGCCGTTTTCGCTGACGAAGCGGTCGTGAGATGCGCGCAGGGCGGTGGGCTGACCGACGCCGAGAGAGCCACACGCGAGCGGTTACGGCTCCGGGCCGTTGAGCGTTTCGGGGGCGGGCAGAAGAATGCGGGGATTGCCGCTGACTTGCGAATCAGCGTGCGGTCCGTCGAGCCGGTGCGCCGAGCCTGGCGCGAGAACGGCGAGGCCAGGGTCCTGTCGCAAGGGGTCTCCGGGAAGACCGCGGCTCAGGGAAGCCCAGACCACCAGGCTGGAGCGCGAGTTGGAGCCCGGACCGCTGGCGCACGGCTGGGCGGACCAGCGGTGGACGCTGGCACGAATCAAGACACTGATCGGTCGGCTGTTCCATACCTCCTACGCGGTCGAGGGCAGTGGCGACTGCTGAAGCGACACGGCTGGAGCTGGCAGCAGCCCACTCGCCGGGCGATCGGCCGCGATGACAACGCCATCGAGGTCTGGAAGATGGAGACCTGGCCGCGGGTAAGACCACCGCGGCGGAGCGCCGGGCCTGGATCGTCTTCGAGGACGAAGCCGGGCAGTCGATGACTCCGCCGCGCGCCAGGACCTGGGGCCGGATAGAAGCTCCTATAGATCGTCAAGCCAGGCTGCCAGGTCCATAGGATGCGTTTGTGGCTCGGTTTGATGAGGTTAAGGCGACGTTCTGAGGCGAGGGTCTGTATGGGGTTCAGCCACCGCTGACCGACGCGGTCGTTCAGGATGCCGAGCACCAGCTCGGTGTCCGTCTGCCGGCCTTGTTGCTGGACATCCTGCAAGTGCAGAACGGCGGTCTGGTAGCGGAGCTGTGGAACGCGTTCCCGACGGACGTGCCGGCGTCGTGGAGCGAGAACCACGTTCCGCTCGACGACATGATGGGCATCGGTCGTCACGACGGTCAGCCGTCGTTGCTGGAATCGCCCTACTTGGTTGAGGAGTGGGGTCTTCCGTCTCCTCTGGTTCTGCTTTCCGGTGATGGTCACTGCTGGATAGCTCTCGACTACCGGGTCTGCGGAGAACGCGGGGAGCCGTCCGTGACGTGGTTCGACGTGGACGGCGACACGGAGATCCCGCTGGCCGCGGACTTCCCGACGTTCATCGAGCGGCTGACTGCGGCCGCTTCGTTCGACCTCGATGACGCGGACGGAAGCCGGTCGGTGTCATGATCTGGCGTCGGCCGAGCCTGCCGTGTTCAGGATGCCTGTGGTCCTGAGGTGCCTGTAGACCTCGCGGGCGACGAACCGCTTGAGGCAGCGCATGATGTCCTTGGTGGACATGCCCTCGGTGGTGCGTCTGGCGACGTAGTTCCGGGTTCGTTGGTCGTGTTGCATGCGGACCAGAACGATGGTGTAGAGGGCACTGTTGGCGTTGCGGTCCCCGCCGCGGTTGATGCGATGCCGGTTGGTCCGGCCGGACGAGGCGGGGATCGGGGCGGCCCCGCACAGGTGCGCGAATGACGCTTCGGACCGGAGCCGGTCGGGGTTGTCTCCCGCGGTGATCAGTAGCTGGCCGGCCGTCTCCGCACCCACCCCGGGCAATGCGACGAGGCTGGGTGCCGCCCGGGTCACGAGGGGACCCAGGTCCGCGTCGGCCTCTTTGATCTCCTGTTGAAGGGCCTGATAGCGCCGGGCCAGGCGGCGAAGTGCCGTCTTGGCCGCGCAGGCCGGGTCCGTGAGATCACCGGCAGGCCTGGTCCGGGCGAGGGTGTCGATCAGCATGCTGGTGGGCAGCCCACGCAGCTTGTCTCGCAGGGCGGAGGGGGCCGTGACCATCAGAGCGCGGATCTGGTTGATGGTCTGCGTTCGGGCCTTGACTGCGCTCTTGCGGACCACACGCAGGGCGCGGATGGCCCCCACGATCCCGTCCCGGCTCTTCGGTGTTCCGCTCGCTCGGCCGGACAGGACGGCGGTGGCCGCCGCGTAGGCGTCGATCGGGTCGGACTTGCCGTGGGCCCGCCTGGCCTTTCGGTCCGGCCGGTCGACCTCGACGACCGTGACGCCGCTGGCCGTGAGGAACCGGGCGAGTTCAGCGCCGTAGGCGCCGGTGCCCTCCATCCCGACCGCGATGACGTCACCCTGAGCCCGCAGCCAGGCCAGCAGCTGCTCGTAGCCGGCCGAGTTCGTTTCGAACGGCCCCGTGTCCAGGTGACGGCCGACCGAGTCGATCACTGCAGCCTGGTGGGTGTCCGTGTGCGTGTCGATTCCGCCGATCACCGCTATCTCGGGCGCTGTCATGCTCGGCTCCGCCGTCCTTCCGTCTGAGACGTGTGAACAGCGCGTGCTGCCCGGGCCGACGGACAAGACAATGATGAGGCTGGTGGCCAAGCTCCTATGAGGTCACGGACACCCGCGAGCACACGCGGTGGCATCCCTCGAAGGCCGACGATTCAATCCACGGACAGCCAAAACGTCAGTCAGACCCAGAGTCAGGCCCCCGAGGAACGCCGAGTACATCCTCACTGTCAGACCCCGGTCGTGAGGGCCGGGGCTCTGGGCGGGTGCGATGGCGGGCATGGCCTGCTACAAGCCCGGCGAGAGGACCCGGCTGTTCTACACGATCCGCAAGTACCGGGGCCTCAAGGACGAACCGAAGGGCTTCGGCTGGCGCGACTTCCGCGACCTGATCGTCCGCGCCCGCGTCCAGCTCGGCGGCCCGATCGTGCTTGTCTGGGACCACGTCCGCCTGCACCTCCCTGCCGACATGCGGGAGTTCATCGACGCGTACGCCGAGTGGCTCACTGTGTTCCGGCTGCCCACGTACGCACCGGACCTCAACCCGACCGAGGGCGTCTGGTCGGTGGTCAAGCGCGACATCTGCCGCGGCCGACCTCGGTCAGATCACCCGGGCCGTGAAGCGCCGGCTCAAACAGATCCAGTACCGGCCGCACGGGGTCGACGGCTGCCTCGCCGGCACGGGCCTTGACTTCGGTACGGACGACCCGGAGAACCACGGTTAGCGGCCACCCCGCCGCCCTCGGACGAGCGCGCCACTGCGATCAGTTTGCTGCGCTTGTATAGGCGCCGTGAGCCCAGAACCCGCCTTCGAAGATGTAGCCAATCCAACGTCTGAGGAGATGACCGCCTGGGCCTACGCGCCCGGAGCGCAGTCCCCGGTCTCCCAGGACTGGGACATCCTCGCAACACGCCCAGCCTTCGGCTCACTGTTCGTGACCCTGGCCGCCGACGGGCAGTGCCCCACCGCCAGTTCTTCCTCGCTTGCCTGTGCTTCCTAGCTGGCGACACCGTGCGCACGCGCTTCCGGAGGATGCCTGAAGTAAGCCTGCGCGCACTGCCCGACGAGGCGACGTCGACCGCAGAAGCCTGGGTCAGCACCTGGGCGGCACGCACCCGAGCCCTGGTTCGTACCCCTGAGTCCTTCGACTACGAGGACTGGTGCGACTCACACGGTCTGGCCAACACGCCATCGTGATCAACTCGGCGCCGACATCACCAGTTCAACCTCAGTAGCGGGCCGTGTTGCTGTACTCGGACAGTGCGGGCATCCGGAGTGCGGCGTAGATCACTATCGGCTTGTCTCCGTTCCACGCCATTCCCGCCCTGGCTCTGCTTGGCTGATGACTCTGACGATCACAGGAGGTCGATACGTATGGCGCTCACACACTGGGGGTTCATCTACACGGCGAACGGCAGCGCGGCGGGTGGCGATGTCAGCGTCGTGGACACGGGTACGTGCCGCAGTGTGTTCGTCGGGGTGGAGAAGCCCGAGGAGGTCATCGAGGCCGCGCGCCGCCTGGTGGGCGAGGGCGTGCAGCTGATCGAACTGTGCGGGGGATTCGGGCCGGTATGGGCCGGGCGTGTGATCGAGGCGATCAACGGCGCAGTCCCCGTGGGCACGGTTGGCTACGGACCCGAAGCGGTCGATCAGGTGCACGCGATTTTCTCGTGACGGGTGCCGGCTCCTTCGCACCGACAGACAGGGACCGGGGCCAGAGCCGAATGGCTGCGACGGTGACGTGCCGTTGACGATGTAGGCCCTCTTGTCGTATCTCCTCGTGACCACCCGGGAGTTCTTGAGCGCGTTGATGGTGCGTTCCACGCCGTGCGTTTGTAGATCGTCGTGTCGAAGCCGGTGGGCCGACCGTCCGCGCTGCCGCGGCGCTGGCGGTTGGCCTGCTGGTTCTTCGGTTCGGGGATGGTGTGCTTGGTCTGGCGTCGACGCAGGTAGCGGCGGTTCCGCCGGGATGAATACGCTTTGTCACCGCCGAGATGACCGGGCCAGGTCCGGGGGCGCCCACCGTCCGGGCGGGCAACACGGACACACGACCAGCCAGTCGACCTCCGCACGTGTCTGTGCCGCGGCCAGGAGGCGGCCGAAGTTGCCGTTGGCGGCCCAGCGGGCGAAGCGTCCGTGGACGGTCTGCCACGGGCCGAACCGCTCGGGCAGGTCCCTCCAGGCCAGCCCTGTGCGGAACTTGAACACGATGCCCTCGAGGACCTGGCGGTGATCCCGTCATCGGCACCGCCCCATGAGGGCGGTCAGCGGCTTCAGTAGAATCGTTGCCCGAGCGCTCCGGGCCGCCACACCGGTGGGTGCGGCGGCCGAGGGTGGGATCGGCTCGTGGTTCGAGTCGATCCGGAGCGCGGCACATCAGCCCGGCTTCACCGCACCCTCTGGCACTCCGAACCACTCCTCCAGGGCTTTCGCCAGCCCGGCAGTCGGCGCCTGCGCCCCCGTGTCGGCCGCCCAGGCCGTGATGCCGTCCGGACGGACAAGGACCGCCGCCAGGTCCGGGCGGTACGGGCAGCCGGTCGTCAGGGTGTCGACCCGGCCGGCATACCCCTCAGCCAGGGCCCGGACATCCGGGTCGTCGGTGAGATCGAGCAGGAGCGCCCGGCCGCCGTGGAGGTGGTCCGCGAGGCGACCGCCGTCGGCGAGTTCGAGGTCCGGGGTGCTGCGGCCGGTCAGCGGGTGTTCGCCCGGCAGCTCGTACCGCACCCCTGCGCTGTTGAGCCGCGCGGTGAGGTACGTGGTGCCCGCGACCGTCCCTGCCAGGTCGCTGACGATCTCGCGCAGGGCCCGGGACTGCGGGTCCGGGCGCATGGCCGCGACCTGGGACCGGGTCCAGTCCAGGACCCACGCACCAACCGGGTGCCGCTCGGAGGTGTACGTGTCCAGCAGCCCTTCCGGGGCCCGGCCGCCGATCACCGCCGCGAGCTTCCAGCCGAGGTTCATCGCGTCCCCGATACCCAGGCTCAGGCCCTGACTCCCGAACGCTGAGTGCACATGCGCCGCGTCGCCCGCCAGCAGAATGCGGCCCTTGCGGTACTCGGTGACCTGGCGGGCGTGGTCGGTGAAGCGGGTCGCGGTCCGCACCCCGGTGATCGTGACGTCCACGCCGGATACGCGGCGCAGCCGAGCCTGGAGGTCCTCGGCGGTGACCGGCGCGTCCCGGTCGGTCGGCGGGCCGTCGAACTCCACGGTGACGACGCGGCCCGGCATCGGCCCATAGGCGTACACCCCGGTGTCCGTGGCGGTCCAGCCGACCTTCAGGTCCTCGGCGCCGATCATCTCCACGACCGCCTGGTGACAGGTGATCTCCGGGTCCGTACCGGGAAAGTCAAACCCTGCGAGCTTGCGGACCGCGCTGCGGCCGCCGTCGCAGCCCACGAGCCAGCCAGCACGTATGGCCCCGTGGCTGGTCTGCACGGTGACGGCTCCCTCGTCCACGTCGAAGCCGGTCAACTCCACTCCCCTGCGCACGTCGACGCCGAGCTCGTCCGCCCGCCCGCCGAGCAGCCGCTCGATGTCCTGCTGCGCCACGAAAGCGATGTCGGCGGCGGGTCCGGCGTCGCCGAGGCCCGGTTCCGTACGATCGACAAGTTCGGCGCGCAGCATGATTCCGGCGAAGTGCCCGACGATCCCGAGCCCTTGACCCTCGGCCCCGCCGTCTCGCTCGCGCATGAATGCCTGGAAGCGGTCCATCGCCTGCCGCTGCACCTCCGCCAGCGCGGGCAACATGCCCCTGCGGTAGAGCGCCTCGGCGCTGGGCGTGGTGATCGCCCCACCCTTGATCGTCGGGTTCACCTCGGTGAGGCGCTCCAGGACCGCCACCCGCGCGCCTCCGAGCCGAAGTTCGCAGGCCAGCATCAGTCCGACCGGGCCGCCTCCGGCCACCACTACGTCTACGTCATAGTCCATGGCGCCGACTATGACCGAGGGGCAAAGAGGCCAAAAAGGCGCCGAGGTGTCAAGAGACCGGCCCCACGCAGAGAATGAGGCCAGCACAGTCGACGCCGAGAACGATCACGCGCCCAGTGTGACGGTGCCGATCTCGGAGGCAGCCGGTCCCTGCTCGCGGAGTCGCCTGGCAGCGTGAAACGCGGTTGGCCAAATGCGCCGGGCTCGTGCCCGCCCGACCGGCGCGGCCGACCGTAGAGCCGTCGAGCCTCACTCTCCTCGGGTTGGTCCGGCCCATGGCAGAGGTGGAGCGATGGTGGTTCCGGCGCAGCTTCGCGGGTGAGGATGTCGGCCATGTCTTCACCGGGGGGGCAGATGGCACTGAGGGACTCGACAGAGTGTGCTTCAACCGACACGGAGAGGGATTTCGCGCTGTTCCGGACTGAGCCCGACGGATGCCACGCTGCAGTGGCTGGGCATGACCTCGACGAGACCTTCATGTCCCCTCGTAGAGTCTCCCTCAGCCTGCGCCGGGTCTACGTCTTGATGATCCAGGAGTACACCCGCCACAACGGCCACACCGACTTCCTCCAGGAACGGGACGACGGCGCGACGGGCGACTGAGCTTCGAGACGAGCAGTGCGCCCCGCTTCGAGACGGCGATGGCGGTCCTGGCAACCGGCGGTGCCGGGCAGACGTCCCGCCTCGGTGCGCGCCTCTTTCGACTAACGGCTTGCCTGTGAATTGCTCTGGGCACCACGTGCCGGGTGCCCTCGGTGATCGGCACGGTGGGCTTCACCAAGGTGTACTGGAGCACATCGCCAGTGTTCGCATCGGCGACGGCGATCTCGATCGTCTCCCCGCAGGACAGCGTCAGCTCCACGTGGTCATCCTCCCGCAGGCCAGGTCCGCGGTTGCGGGGGTGAAGTCGGGGGTTTGTGCGGGCGGACTTGGCCCCCATGCTGTAAGGGAGCTTGCGACTCGCCGGGCGCTTCTGCGCCCTTCCTACGCGCCCCCAACACGTGCCTGAATGAGTGATGCGCCCGCCAAACGTCGGGCCACCTTAGGGAGGCGCTATGTCCGAGCCCTGGTACGAAAATGCCGAGAAGGTCAACGAACGCTATCGGGAAGACCATGATCTCCCAGCGCCCACGCTGAAGGACGAGCTGACTGCCGGCGGGGTGGCCGTCTACGCGACACTCGGCGGCCCGCACGCACGCCGCCAGCTTCGCAAATCCCTCAAGAAGGCCATCGACGAGTCCTGAGCGAGCTGCCGCAGGGCCGCTTCCTCCTTGCTCCGAGAGGTGGCGGATCAGCGGCTGGCGAGCTCGTGCACGGTAAGCGGTGAGACGTCGAGGTCCTCAACGGGGCCCGGCTGGCTGCCGGGCCGCAGACACAACCTGACCGCCGCCTGCACCCACCGCATCATCCGGATCTGCGAGCGCCAGGGCGTTCCCGTCCTGGCCGATCTCGCCTACCAAGGCGCAGGACCGTGGCTGACGACCGGCAAAAGACACAAGCCGCTCCAGGAACTCACTCCCACCGAGAAGAACCTCAACCGGGCGCTGGCCGCAGCACGAGCCCCCGTTGAATGTGGTGTCGCGAGCCTGAAGTCCTGGCGGATCTTCCGCGGGGCCCGATGCAGCCCAACCGCCGCCAATCGTCAAGGCATCCTCACAACCCATGAAGCGCTCGCCCGGAACCGAAACCCCAGGGTTCAGTCCTGATCTTGGCTGTACTGGGCCGCGTACCAACTGGAGTCGATGGCGGGGTTGCGCAGCGCTCCCCAGAATCGGTCGTCAGGTATGGGTGGCAGGGGCTGACTGCCCAGGTCCGCATGTAGGTCCGCACGCCAGTCGAGAGTGAAGTGACTCCGGGTCTCCGCGCTCTCGCACACGGTCCTGTAAGGGGACCCCCAGATCCCGAGGGCTATTTTCTCTGCGGCCCACCTGCGTGTGGGGTTTCGGCCGGCGTCGGCCTGTGCGAGCACCGCGCGGAGTCGCAAGGCAAGCGGGCCGGTCTGGTCCGGCTGTGGCGGGGCCACACCGCGTTCCCACGCGTCCAGGGCTGTCTTGACCTCCGGGTAGTTGTTCAGGCCCGTTTCGACTGCCAGTCTGCGTAGCTGCTTCCGCGCGGCGTCGACCACCTGCTCATACGGCAGGACTGCGATCAGTGCACCGAGTTCCTCATGCCCGTCCAGGTGGCTCACGTGGAGGAGGTCGGTGGGACTGTAGGACAGGTCCAGCTCTGGCAGCTGCTCATCCGGTGCGGGAAGGGGCTCGTCGGCTCTGTACTGCGGTCTGGCAGGCGGGCGCCCTTCCCAGAACAGCCGACCGTTGAACGTGACGACACCGGCGTCCTGGCCGCGCTCAAGCATGCCCGCCAGTTCGGCCAGATACTCCCCCAGCGAATCGGCCTGGCCGAAACTGGTGCCGGTCTCGTCGAAGAACCGTCCGATCACACCGAAGGAGTCCCGCCCGGTACGGCAATCCATCAGAAGACCGTCCGACGTCACGTCGTAAGAACCGAACTTCACGTAATCGTGAAGCCAGTAGCCCTCGGTCTCCCCGTCGAGGCCTTGGTCGATGCCGCGCAAGAACTCGGTGTCCTTGAGAATTCCGCTCACTCCGAGCAGCCGGTCGCCCGTGCTGAAGCGGAAGGCCTCAGGTCCCTCCAGCGCCCCGTTGTGCCGGAGGAGTGAAGCGACCAGGTCGGGAGGAAAGGTGACCCCAAGTTCCTGTTGCGCTGCGGCGATCTCCTCGTCTCCTGCGGGCGGCCGAAGCGTGGCAAACGTGCGAGGCGCGTACTCGCGCAGCCAGGCGTCGATGCGAGTCCATGAGTCCTGGACCAGGTCTGATGTCATAGGGCCGACCTTAGAACCAGCCGCTGACAACAGCTTGATCGCCGCTCACCAGCCTTACCGCCGGGTTGGCGCTCAGGTCGGCAAGCTTCGACTGGCCCCCCTTGGCCCGGCCCACCGTGCTCGCACCGGACACTGCAGCTGCCCACTCGACACTGAAGCGCTCAGTCGCAATCACCCGATCGGTGGCCAACTCGAAGAAGCTCCTTCCGTGAGGAGATCTTCGTGCTGGAGCATGGCCGGCACCGCACTCCTGACTACGGTCGGCTCGGGACCCGCGGTCGCGGCCATCAGGGGGTGGCTTTGTTCTTGAGAGCGGGCTCTGGCACCATTTCTGTGCACCTGCGGCAGCCGTTGCGGGCGACTCAGATAAGGATTCCTGCGCAGAAAGCGGTGTCTCTGCGCTCGCTCAGAGCGTAGGTGCGCCCGTTTCCGCAGGTTGCGGTGGGGTTGACGGAGCGGTTTCCCGCGATCGCCGTGGGCGAGGTCCCTCCCCCCGGCGACAGAGAGGGGCGGGGCGGGACCTGCTCTCTACTCTCTCTCGATTTCACATCCCGTCGGCACCGCAGCCGACCAGGACACAGTGCCACGCACAGACCCGCCTGCTGCCTCGCCCCAGGCCCACGAAAGTTGTGCCAGAGCCTTGGGAACGGACAGCAGATGTTCCCGCTTACTGGTCGTTTCAGCTTGAGTTGACCTGGGTGGTCTTGTGCTCGGCGATCTTGGTTGGCAGGGTGTCCGGGATGAGCGCCCCCGACCTAGGGTCCGGGGGCTGACGCCGATAGCGGCGGCCACAGTGAGCAGGCGGCAGGTTTGACGGCTTGGGGGAATGGGATGCTGACCGGGGTCGTGTTCGACGCGGTGGATGTCGCCCGCATGGACCGCTTTTGGATGGATGCGACGCGGGGCGAGACGGGCGGCCTGCAACTGCGGTTCATGCCGACCGTCAAGCCGAAGACGGCGCACAAGAACCGACTCCATCTCGACCTGGCCGGAGGGCCGGACTGGGAGGCCGAGGTGGCGCGCCTGCTCGGACTCGGTGCGACACGGGTCGACATCGGCCAGGGGGACGTCCCGTGGGACGTGCTGGCCGATCCGGAGGGAAACGAGTTCTGCGTGCTGCGTCCCGGGCACCCCGGCGTACTCGCCGACACGGGTCTCGTCGCGATCTGCCTTGACGTTGCAGAGGAGGACCGCTACGCACAGGTGTCCTTCTGGCAGTCTCAGGCCGACTGGCACACGGTCGAGTCCCATGACTGGGGTGTCCGGCTGCGCCGCAGTCCCGGCAGTACGGTCTCCCTGGTGATGGGACCGCCGGCAGCGCCAAAAGAAGCCCGGAACAGGCTCCGGCTCGAGGTCACCCAACCCGACCCGGACACCGGCGAGTTCAACGACCCTGCCGGAAACGAGTACCACGTCACGAGGTAACCCTCCTCAGGCCAGCTCCTGTTGCACCGATCCATCAGAATGAGTCGAGCTGTCGGGCCTTGGCGATCTTGGCCGGCAGGGCAGCCCGGGGTGCGTGCCGGTCTTGGTCCAGACGACCTGTGGGAGCGGGTGGCTCCGGTGGTGCCGCCCGCTCCCGAACGGCACGTAGCCGCCGCGGGCGGCTACGTGCCCCCGACCAAGGTGCACGGGCCGGGGCGTCATGGATGCGCTGCGGACCGGTGTCACCTGGCGCGACATCCCCGCAGAGACCGTGAGCTGCTCAGGGACGAGCCGCGCCGAACGCGAACGGCTCTCCTATCGGAGGTTCCTGGCCGAGCTGCTGATGTCCGAGAGCGAGGACCGGGGCCGCGAACGGGCGGAGCGACGGATCCGGGCGGTCGGCCTTCCCCGCCAGAGCCGGCTCCCGGACTCGACTACAGCGGCAGCCTCAACGTCGTTCCGGCTGTGGTCAACAACTTCGCCACCTGCGACGGGGGCAAGAACGGCGATCCGCTCTGTCTGATTGGGGACTCCCGCACCGGAAAGTCCCACCCGCTGGTCGGCCTCGGGACGGCCGGCGGCCATGATCGACCGGGACGACCCGCAGAACTCGACGGGCCGGTGGAAGGTGCACGGCCACGTGTCTCTTAGCCGAGGCCAGCGGGTCAGATGCCGAACTCCGCCGCCGACAGGCCAAGCGCAGCGCACGCCTCGCGGATGATCTGCTCCTCGGCAGGCTCGATGAAGCCGTCCGCACCCGCGACCACGATGCCGGTCTGGATGACAGCCCGTGCCTCGGTGGGCTTCTTCGCCACCTTGACAACCTCCTGAAGCACTGACGCCTTACCCATGACGAAGCCGGCCGACAGCTGGTCGACGTGCTTGTTGAAACGCTGGCGGAGCTGGTCGGCGGGGAAGTTCTGAAGGACGTCGTTGGTGAGGATGAGCGACTCGACGTGCTGACGCTCGGCCGGATCGATCCGTCCGTCAGCGGCGGCCACCAACGCGCACATGGCCATGCTGGCGTCCCGGAAGGCGCCGCTCTTCAGCTCCGTCTTCAGCGTTGTGAGCTGCAACTTCAGCGCGCTCACGAGCTCGGCCCTGGAACCGCCCGCGGACCGTGCGCCGGACGGCCCATGGCCGCCGGAGCCGCCGCGCACACCTTGGGCCTGCTGCAGACCTCTGGTCGCCTGGTCCTTGATCCGATCCCACATCGCCACTCGTGCCACCTCAGCTTCTGTCGCGTCGTCCCTCGTTGGACACGCATCATCGTGCTAACGCATGCCGCACACTGTGAAGTTCCACCACCACGATTGACACGGCGCCTTCAGTACACATGCCCCCGACGCAGGCGCAGGCCGGAGCGACGCAGCACGAGGACGACCGAGACGGGAGGCCGGGCAGGACCGGCGCCCCGCCGAGGAGGTCGAGTACCGCCAGGGCAGGCTCGAGGGCGGTGCCGCGGGGCCTTGCGTGGAGGGTGGGTCCGGCTTTTCCACCGAGATGCGGCAGACGACGGTCTCGTCATGGCGACCAGGGCGCCGATGGTGTGCAGCCCGTACCTCCGGAGCTGGGCGGTCTGGGCGGGCCGATGCCGTGCAGGGCCTGGATGGGGAGGGGGTCGAGGAAGTGTGCGACCGCGCGGTGGTCGGGGAGGTGGAGCACTCCGAACCGGCCGACGCGGGCGGAGGCGGTGGTTCGGTCGCCCAGGTGTCGGCGACGCCGATGTGCGTGTCGACGCTGGTCTGTGCGAGCGCCTGCACGCTCCGATGATTCGTGATTTGCAGGAAACAGGGCCGGGCTTCGTGCACTACGGGCAGTCGTCACGGTGTGTGAAAGGACGCGCAGGGCAGACGTGGCACTCAAAGAAGTAGACACCACCAAGGTCGCCCAGCACCAAGCCTGGACCCGCCGAGGGAGTGTGCCCCACTTCGACCGGAGTCCAGGCGCGCCGAGACACGGCGTCGGCTTCCGTGCTCTCCACTGTCAGCAGGTGTTCCATTCGATTGCCACGTTCGACGCGTTCCGGCCACTGCGGGTCCTGGCACCAGCCGGGGTATCCAACCAGTTTTGTCCCGGGTGCGGTGGAGAGGTGGCTCTGGTAGTCCCAGCCCGTCTCCTGGTCCAGGTCCAGCAGCGGAACTCCAACTCGTCCCGCATGTCATCATGAAGATCCCAGTAGGGGTACTCCGTGTGGAACCTCGCAGCCCATGAGGCCGAACGCCGGGCTCTCCTCGGTCTTGCCGAAGACTGCGCTGCGGCTCTCGCCAGCTGCGAGCCCGTTCCGTAGGGCGAACGCCCGATTCACGGGCCATGGACCCAGCTCCTGCCCGTCGTGTCCGCCAACGCAACGGTTAGGAGCTGGTGTTCAGGGAGGCCTGAAGCCATCGGCGACGACTTGCTCAGGAGGCGAGCGACACGCTCGCGGCGGCCTTGCTCCTGTCAGCAAGCGTGGCAAGGTAGCGCTCCGCGTCGAGTACCGCCGACAGCCGGAACCCGCAGCGGTGATGGCCTACCGGTAGGTGTGGTCGACGACGTCACCCGCGGCGAAGATTCCTGGCGGGTTCGTACGGGTGGAGGGCGCCTCCACCATGATGTGACCCACGCCATCGAGATCGACCTGGCCGGTGATCAGTTCGGTGCGCGGTTCGTGGCCGATGGCAATGAAGAGACCGGTGGCGTCGAGGTCGCGGGGTCCTGCCGGTGAAGGCAGGCCGGGTCCTCCACGGGCCCGGTCGAGGTACTTCTTGCCGGGGAAGATCGGGCAGGCGCCGCCGCAGCCCATGGTGATGACGTACTGATCGTCAAAGAATGGCGACGTGCGACCCTGCTCCACATGACGTCGAATCGGGGCTGCACCCACGCTGCTTACCGGGACCGCGGCGAGTCCTTGCGGAGGAGCTCATCTGCAGTGCAGGACTGGTCGAGATCCAGGACAAGGCAGATGTTGAACCCTTGGCCATCACGCTGGACCTGGCCTTGGAGGTCGCACCAGCCGGCTACGAAGCTCGTCGGCGGGCCGTGCTGCGTCCAGAACTGCCACGCACCAGCTATTTCCGTAGGGGCACTCGTAGTCGGGGACGGCATGCTTGAGTCCGCTTGCCGAGAAGTTATGTCCAGCCGACACGTGCACTCTGGCGCCGTTGGCTGGCTATGTAGGTGAGTTCCGGCTCTGGTCCACTTTTTGCGATCGCGTACGCAGCGTGACTGTCATTCGTCGTCCGATGCCAGCCGAGGTCGCCCGAAAACCGTCCCAGCTGGGTGGGGGTGGGTCGACAGTTCTGCGTCGTGAACACAGTGAGACCGCAGCTGGATGAGCTGCTGTTCTGGTCGGTGGAGAACCTGTCGGTGGAGTCGGTCGCGGTGGCTGACACCGTCGTGCGAGTGGAAGCGAGGGCACTGGCCAGTGGGGCGGCCTGTCCAAGCTGCGGGTGTTGGTCGGCGCAAATACACGGCTCCTACCTGCGGTTTCCCCGCGACCTGCCAACGGCGGGCAAGCTTGTCGTGCTGTCGTTACGCGTGCGCCGGTTCGTCTGCTCGGAGGAGTCCTGCCCACGCAAGACGTTTGTTGAGCAGGTGCCGGGGCTCACGCGTCGGTTCGGTCGGCGAACGGAGCGACTGCGATCGACGCTGATCTCGGTCGGGCTTGCGCTCGCGGGCCGGGCCGGCGCCCGGCTCTCGGACGCCTTCGGGGTGCGGGTGAGCCGGAACGCCCTGCTGAGGCTGATCACCTCGCTGCCGGATCCGCCCGCCCCCACGCCCCGAGTGGTCGGCGTGGACGAATACGCTCAGCGCAAGGGCCGAATCTACGGAACGGTGCTCGTCGACGTCGAGACACGTCGTCCCGTGGACCTCCTGCCCGATCGGGAGGCGGACACCCTTGCGGCCTGGCTGTCCGAACGGCCCGGGATCGAGATCATCTGCCGTGACCGCGCTCTCTTCTACGCCGAAGGCGCCACCCGCGGTGCCCCGCAAGCCCTCCAGGTCGCGGACAGATGGCACCTCTGGCACAACCTCAGCGAAGCGGCCGAGAAATGCGTCTACCGGCACCGCGCCTGCCTGCGGCCGACACCGGCTTCGCTGGCGGAACCACAGCCGATGCCGGAATCACCCCCGTCGTCGCCGTGGCCGACCGGGCACCGATTCGCTGAGCGGACCCGCGCCAAGCACGCCACCGTCCACGCGCTTCTGGCCGCAGGCCACAGCAAGCGGTCCATCGCCCGGCAGCTCGGCATGGGGCTCACCACCCTCCTCCGCTCCTCCCGCGCCACCGAGCCGGAGCAGCTATTCACCGGCCAGTGGCAAAGCCGCCCCACCAAGCTCGACGCCTTCAAGCCCTACCTCGACCAGCGATGGCAGGAGGGCTGCACCAACGCCTGGAAGCTGTGGGAGGAGATCAAGGAACAGGGTTACCCGGACGGCTACGGCAACGTCCGCGCCTATGTCAGCCGGAACCTACGGGGCAAACCCCAGCCGGTCGGCCCCCGGCCGCCGTCCGCCCGCGCGGTCACCCGCTGGATCCTTACTCACCCCGACGCCCTGGCCGAGGGCGACCGCCTCCAGCTCAAGGGCGTACTGGCGAACTGCCCCGAGCTGGACGCACTCGCCGGGCACATCCGCTCCTTCGCCCACATGCTCACCCAGCTGCAAGGCAACCAACTGCCGGCATGGATCAAAGCCGCAACCACCGCCGACCTGCCCAGCCTCCAGCGATTCGCCCGGCACCTAGAACGCGATCTCGACGCCGTCACCGCCGGACTCACGCAGCCGTGGAACTCCGGAGTCGTCGAAGGCCACGTCAACCGGACCAAGATGCTCAAGCGCCAAATGTAGGGTCGCGCTGGCTTCGACCTGCTACGGAAGCGGGTCCTACTCGCCAGCTGAGCGGTCGGCTCCTGAGCGCAAATCGTGAATCGGGAACGTCGCAGGTGAGGGATGCGCCTCGCATCCTTCTCCGTGTAGTTCCTCTGCTCGCAATGCCCAGCCGATGGCCTCCCCCGGACCGAAGTACGAGGGATCGAGGTGGAACGTGGTCCTGGTTCCGAACGGCCTGCGCGCGCAAAACTCCTGCCAGGCGCCCGTAGGAGCCGCCCCGACCAACTCCTGGCGGTAGCCACGGTTGTCCAGCCAGACCTCAATGACCGTTCGGACGCTGAGTGCAGCGGCTGCTGCAGGAGCCCATCGATCCTTGTCGAGCAGAGATTCGTAGAACCCGGGAAGGGGTCTTTGCTGCTCGTCGGCGCTGTGAGGTTGATCGTCCTCCACCGTGAAACTCAGGTCAGATGTGATCTCCACACTGATCAGCCCATGCGTGCCGTCACGGCGGTGTAGCGCATCCCAGACCACCCGCTGAAGCACCTCAGTGGGAAGCTCGGGGCTGTCCCGCTCAAGACGGAAGTACATAGCCGGACGGGCCCGCACGTGCTCCTCGAACGCAATCACTCGAAGCTGATCGGCTGTGTAGCGCTCCACTCGCCCTCCCCATCACCGCCTCGTTCGCCAAGGGCACGATCATTGCACCTCCTTCACGTCATGCTCGGCGCTGCCCACTCGCTCGAACCCGTGACGGTCTGTAACGCATCACAAGATGTGGACCAGAGCCTGAGTTGGTTCTGGCACAAATTCTGTGGAGCATCCACGCTCCGTGACTGTTGATCTTCATATTGGCTCTCGCTCGAACGTCTTGAAATGCCCCGTGGCTGCTGTGCCGTGCCTGAGAGTTCGGGGCCGTGAACGAAGTGCTGCTGCGTCTGGAAGAGCTCCTGTTCCTGTCGGACCCTGAAGTCGTGGTGATGTCAGCGGAGGACGACGGCGAGGCGATCTGGATCGGAATCGCCCGCAAGTCGGCTGGTGCTGAGTGTCCGGGTTGTGGAAGGTGGTCGAACCGGCTTCATGGGTCCTACCTGCGGTTTCCTGCCGATCTACCCAGCGCGGGAAGACGTGTGGTGCTGCGCCTGCAGGTCCGCCGGTTCATCTGCGCGGACACCTCCTGTGGACGGCAGACCTTCGCTGAGCAGATCCCGGGACTGACCCGCCGTCACGCTCAGCGGACTGACCGGCTGCGTTCGCACAGCCCTCTTACGTCACGGCCCTCAGAAACTGCCGAGCGCGCCCACGGCCGCACGGATGTGGCCCGACCCCTCCCCCGGCCGCCTCCCGGAGCACCACCAGGACAGCAGCCCCTCCACGTCGCGCGTATGCATGCCCAGGTTGTGTTCGGCACACAGGGGCCACGCCTGCCACAGAAGCTCAGCAACGGTGTCCTGGGCGGCGTCGGCGACGATCGCCAAGGCCTCACCAGAGTCCTCCGGCGTCTTCGGATCCAAATGATTGCCGTGCCACTCGCCGTTGGCCATAGCAACGTAGACACGCTCCGGCTCGCCCGCCTCGTAGGAAGGCTGGGCCAGCAGTTGCAGAGGTTCCTGCTCAGGAAGGGTCACGGCCAAGTCCTGGTTGAGGACGGCGAGAGCCTC
The DNA here is from genome assembly GCF_043080005.1 of Streptomyces sp. NPDC015130. Lineage (NCBI taxonomy): Bacteria > Bacillati > Actinomycetota > Actinomycetes > Kitasatosporales > Streptomycetaceae > Streptomyces > Streptomyces sp. NPDC015130. The sequence continues at coordinate 54,776 of NZ_JBIBVC010000022.1, forward strand.
GTCCCACAAGGGGTACTCGCCTCGCGAGACCCGACGGGCTTCAGGTTGATCGATAGAAACATGCATAAGGCCATACTCGGCTACGAACCCGGACCTCAACCACGCATAACCTCGTCAGCCGACAAGCAGGCCAGCGTGATCACCTGATGCTCGCGCAGACGAGCAGCCGCACCCGCCACCAGCCAACCTCACCCAGCCCAGCCCTGAAACGGACGATCACTCGCGAACCGCCCCCTCGAAGAGGGGGATCACCTCGGCTTCTCGCTTGTCGACCGCCCGTCCCGCCTCCAAGCGCCATGTGATCGTTGACCGCCGCGGAACCCCACCCGCTGCCGCTCACCGGCAGGAACCGGCACGATGTCACCCAGCTCCTGCCGCTGCTGGATGCTGCCCCATCGATGCGAGGGTCTGCGGGACTCCCCCGCCGCAAGCCCCGGGCGTGTGTACGCCTGCCGGGGCAACCGCTTCGACACGGACCGTCGTCTGCTGTGGGAACGCGGCGTCGCCCACGGTTCCGGGCTGGGCACGGTGCGCTGGGTGGTCGAGCGCACCTTCGCATGGCTGCACCCGTTCAACCGGCTCCGCATCCGCTACGCACAACGCGCTGATCGGCGCCCGGGACTGGTCGAACCGGCCTGCAGCCTGGTGTGCCTTCGCCGCCTGCGGACCTCCTTGGGAAGCGATCAGTCAGGGAGGCGTCTGAGCCCCGTTCTGTTCGTTGGTCGCTGCTGCGGGTGTTGCTGGCCGCCGGGGAGGACCAGGCCTGTCTCGTAGGCGAGGATGACCAGTTGGGCGCGGTCACGGACGCCGAGCTTGGCGATCGCGCGGGTGATGTGGGTCTTCGCGGTGAGCGGGCTGATGAAGAGCTGTGAAGCGATCTGTTCGTTGGACAGGCCGGTCGCGATCAGGCGGGTCACTTCGAGTTCCCGCGCGGTGAGCGCGGTGAGCTGTCCGGCGGTGTCGGTGGGGGCTGGCGGGCGGTGTGCGAACTGTTCGATCACCCGTCGGGTCGCGCCGGGTGACAGCAGCGCGTCGCCGGCCGCCACGGCCCGGACGGCCTGGCGCAGGTCGTCCGGTTCGGTCTCCTTGGTGAGGAAGCCGCTCGCTCCCGCGCGCAGGGCTGCGAAGACGTACTCGTCAGTCTCGAAGGTGGTGAGGACGATGACGCGGCATCCCGCCAGTTCGGGGTTCTCGACGATCGTCCGGGTGGCGGTGAGGCCGTCCGTGCCGGGCATACGGATGTCCATCAGGACAATGTCGGGGCGGACAGCGCGGGCCACGCGGACGGCCTCGTCGCCTGTGCCTGCCTCGCCGACGACCTGGATGTCCTTGGCACGGGCGAGGAGGCTGGTAAATCCCGCCCGTACCAGGGCCTGGTCATCGGCGAGGAGCACCTTGATCGTCATGGGCGGAAGCCTGGCACAGGTATGACGGCCCGCACGAGCCATCCGCCGCTCTTTCCGTGCGGTCCTGCGGTGAAGTCTCCGCCGAGCGCCCGGACCCGTTCGTCCATCCCGCGTATGCCGTGTCCGTTGGTTTGTGGTGGCTGTGCCGGTGTCCGGCCGTCGTCGGTAACGCTCGCCTCCACCCGGCCGTCGTCGGTAACACTTACCTCGACCTGTCCGTCGGCGCATCGGATGTCGACCTTGGCCTGTGACGCCTGTGCGTGGCGGACCGTGTTGGTGAGGGCTTCCTGGACGATCCGGTGGACGGCGAGGGAGACGGGTGCGGGGACGGCCGCGAGGTCGCCTGTCGTCTCCACCCGGATGTCCAGCTCCGTCGACCGCATACGGTCGACGAGCGCCGCGATCTCGAGCACCCCGGCCGCGGGATCCTCCGTGACCTCTCCCGGGGCACGCAGCACGTGGACGAGCGCGCGGAGGTCCCGCAGGGCCTCGGTGCGGACCTGCTGCGCGGTGGCGAGAGCGTTGCGGGCTTCAGCCGGAGAGTCGTCCAGCGCCTCGGCGGCGACTCGGAGTTGGAGCCCGACGACGGTGAGGGTGTGCCCGACGACGTCGTGCAGTTCCCGGGCGATGTCCAGACGGGCCTCCGCGATCCGCCGGCCGGCCTCCAGGTCCCTTTCCCGCGCGGCCCGCAGCAGGCGCTCGTCGAGCTCGGCACGCCAGCGCAGCCGGTTACGGTAAGCGGTGGCGGCGGCAAGGAGGACTGCGAGCCAGAGGGCCTCGGCACCCAGGGATCCGACGGCCTCGCGCACGGTGGCGCCATCCGCGCTCATCTCCCAGGCTCCGGCGCATGCCAGCTCGGCCAAGCCCACGCCGGCCGCCCACGGCAGGCCGGGCCGTCCGGGCCGGTCGTCCGCGGCCAGTACGGCGTAGGCGGCGGAGACCGGCCACACCCAGCCCACGTCGGTGAGCCCGGCCGTGCGGAACACGACGACGGCCTGCACGCTGAGCAACAGCACAGCGAGCGGCCACCGGCGACGCATCAGGAGTAGCGCCCCCAGCCACGCGGCGAGCGGCAACGTTCCCACGACGTCCAGCCGGCCACCGAGCTGGGCGGTGACGGCCAGGACGGCAACGGCGGTCCCGGCCGCGAGGAGCCCGTCGACAAGCGGGGCCGTACGGGGAGCTGCCGCGACGAGCCCGTCGACAAGCCGGGCCGTGCGAGGGTCGGCCGCAACGAGCCCGTCCACGAGCCGGGCCGTACTGGGGGCGGCAGGAGCATCACGGACGGCGGGTTGTTCCATGCGTCGATCATGCACGACGGTCCCGCCCCCGCTCACGGGAAATACCCGCCACCACCGTGAGTGCGAGCGCGACCCACCCGAAGTCCACAGCGAGCACCAGGCGTTCGGCGAGACCCACGAGCGTGGGGGCGCTGCCCACGCCGAGCGACGGCCCGCCGCCCATCACATCGACCAGAAACACCGCGAGCGCGACCGTGGACACGACCGTGGCCACGGTCAGGGTGTTCAGGGCCGTTCGCAAGCCGGGCCGCCGGGCCACCAACATCCCGCGCAGCAGCACGGCAGCCGTCGGCAGAGCCGCGAAGGCAAGGAAAGCAGCGTTCCCGTGGACGAGTTCGGCAAGGGAAGGACGGCCCCAGTTGCCGGGCGGGTCCGCCGGGAAGAACGCCGCGACCAGGATGCCCACCGTCCACACGGCGAGTGCGGCCCGAGCCACCCGCCGGATCCCGGACCCCAGCCGGAACACCAGGACCGCGGACGCGGTGCCGACGGCCAGCAGCGCCGCCGGGACCAGCCAGCCGGCCGTGCCGTGCACGTACCGGCTCAGCGTCTCACTCACCAAGTCATACTCCGGATTGAGCACCTCCACCACAGTCATCGCCAAAGCCCCGATGCCGACAAGGGTGAGCGGAGCCCGCACCCCCGCAACCGGAGCCGCGTCCATCGCCGTCATACCGTCCTCCTCCGTGCAGTTCTCGTGATCCAGAACCTACGAAGAGGGCGGCAGCAGCCGCGTCGTCCCGATGCAGACAACCTGCCGTACACCAACTGGTGCTAACGCCTCGCCCGGCTGCACCAATCGGTGTACACACCACGGCAGCCAAAAGCCACGTACCTGCTGGAACAGCTCCACTCCAGCAAGGCCGGTCAGACACGGTTGAGGGAGAGCCAGACCGTGCCCTCCCCTCGGGAGGCTGCGGGGGCAGCCGCCGCGCGGGACGCGGGTCCAGCGCTCGCTTCCGCGCGGATCCCGGGTGCGAGTCCTTGCTGGACCCTGCATGCCAGGATGATGGTGTGATCGAACCCAGCAGCAACGCGGACTTGCGTGGACCTCTTCACGACGCCAATTCAGTGTCATGGGCAGTCCGAGCGGCTGCCGGGCGACGCCTGGCAGCCTCAGCAGACGCGGCAGGCGCCGCGGAGGCCTTGCGCCGCCTCCTACTGGACGAAGGGGATACGGCAGTCACTCAGACGACGGCGGAAGCGCTCCTGGAACGTCGGGACGTCGTCGGCTTGCGCCTGGTCTTGGAAGCCTTGAACGTTGCCGACGATGACACGGCCGATCAACTCGATGACGCCATCACCAACATCTGTCGTCAGTCCGACAGAGGCGTGGCACAGCTGGAACAGTTCTGCCGGGAGCTGGCAGCAGAGCCCGCCGAGAGCATTCGAAATGAAGCCTCCGCCATTTTGCTGCAGCTTCGCCGATCCAGCGAGGGCGGGCAGACAGGCACGCGAAGCTCCTGACAGACGCGGGCAATCTGAATCGAGCAGTCCCCTGGCGGGTGCGTCATCGTCATAGACGGCTGTCCAGCTCTTGGTCAGCGCCGTCAGCCTGGAAAGCTTGCCGACAGCCTCAAGCCGTCGGGCGCTGACTTCGTGTGCACCGGGAGTTGCGGCACAGCCTGTGAGCCCCCTGATCTTGTTCGGAACAAGGGGCCGACCGGCTTTCCGAAGGGCCAAACGTGCAGGAGCCGCTCCCCGGCCCTGCAAGCGTCCCGATGCGTGCCGGCTCCGTCGGTCACGTGAAGGCGGCGGCGTTGCGCTTGGCCCAGTCGGCGAAGGTGGTGGCGGGGCGGCCGAGGATCTCCTCGACGTCGGGGCTGACGGCCTGCTCGCGCGGGGTGGGGGTGCCGATGATGTCGAGGGTGGTGTCGGCGACCGGGGCGGGCATGAAGGTGAGCATCTGCGCGCGGGCCTCCTCTCGGGTCTGGTCGATGAAGGTGACCTGCTCCCCGAGGGCGTCGGCGATGGCGGCGGCGCGCTGGAGCGGGGTGGTCGGGGCGGGGCCGGTGAGTTCGTAGTCGGCCTTGGTGTGGCCGGGCTGGGTGAGGACGGCGGCAGCCACGGCGGCGATGTCGTCGGGGTCGATGGCCGGGAGACCGACGTCGCCGAAGGGGGCGGCGACGGTGCGGCTCGCCTTGACCGAAGGCGCCCAGGCGTAGGCGTTGGAGGCGAAACCGCCAGGGCGCAGGATGGTCCAGTCGGTGCCGGAGTCCATGACGGCCTGTTCGTATGCGGCGAAGGCCTGTCCGTGGGACAGGGAGTCGGGTCGGGTGACCACACCCTGGGAGGACAGCAGGACGATCTTGCCGTAGTTCGCGAACGGAGCGACGACGGAGGTGGGGTCGCCGGTCATCATGAGGTCGCCCCCGACGAGCAGGAAGGCCGCATCCGCCGTGGTGGGCAGGTCGGCGGACGACTGGGCGAGGTCGGCGGCGATGGCATGCACGCCGGGCGGGACATCGGCCTGGGTGATGCCGCGCGAAACCGCGGTCACCTCGTGTCCCTGTTCGGTCAGCAGGCGGACGAGCGTGCGGCCGACGTTTCCGGTGGCGCCGGTGACAACGATCATGAAGGGATCCTCGAATCAGAGCAGGTTGGCCTGTTTGGCGGTGAGTTAGTTAGCTGACTAACTAATTGACTGGATGGAGCGTAGCACGAGTCGCGTCGTATAGTTAGTCGGGTGACTCACTCAAATGAGCCGGCCCGTGCCCGAGTCGCCGGCGCGAAGCGGCAGCGGCTGATGGAAGCCGCAGCTGACGTCGTCCACCGGCAAGGCGCCGAGCGCACGACCATCGCCGACATCGCGCGCGCGGCCGAGGTGCCCGTGGGCAACGTGTACTACTACTTCAAGACCAAGGACGAACTCGTCGCCGCGGCGCTGTCCGAGCACGAGCGACACCTGAACCTGCTCATCGGCCACCTGGGCCGGCTCCCCGATCCTCGTGAACGCCTCAAAGGCCTGATCGAGGGCTGGGTGAGTCAGCGTGACCTCGCCGTCCGCCACGGCTGCCCCACCGGCACTCTCGCCGCGGAGCTGGGCAAACGCGACCAGGGCGGCCTGGACGTCGAAGCGGGCAGGGTCGTCCGGCTCCTGCTGACCTGGGTGGAGGGCCAGTTCCGCGAGCTCGGCCAGCCGGATCCCGCGGGCATGGCCCTCACCCTGGTGGGCGCCTATCAGGGCATGTCCGTGCTGGCCAACGCCCTGCGAGACCCGGGGGTCATGGACCGTGAGGGCGCTCGCTTGATCGCCTGGATCGACTCCCTTGAGGCCGCCTGAGCCCACCGCGCCGTACCAGGGGCGAGGGCCCGCTGCGGCGCCGAGCGCCTGGCGAGGGCGGACGTCCCGAAGGGCTTCCTTGAGCGGAAGCGATCGGCCCTGCCGCGGAAGCGGGTAACCCACTCGACGTGCACACGCGGGCGGTCGGGCGGTTCCGATAGCGGCCCATCGGTGGCGCCGCGTTTTAGGAGACAGCGGGGCGTTGTGATGCGGCGTACACAGACTTTCCGCTTCCACTCCCTGGCACTGCCCCCTGGATAACTACACGGACTTTCAGACCTACACCCACCCACCTACTCATCCCCGCAGCCCACGTTGGCTATTTCAAGACCCTCACGCACACGAGTGGCCGCTGCATTCGACGAGCAGTGGTGCGTGAGTGAGGGCGAGCCGAAGTCACGGGACGCTGAGCGGCTCAGTCATGGAGAGTGACGTGGGGCAGCGGACGGCCAGTGGCGTCGAACAACACGGCTCCACAATCGCAGCGCTCGTCGGCCAGGGTCTGGTCCGCCGACAATTCCCAGACCAGCATCTGCGAGCAGTCCGGGCAGTCCAGGCTGACCAGGGCTACTTCGGGTTCCGATCCCCAGGCCCGCACCGGGAAGCCCTGGTGCATCAACCCGGTGAGCTCACTCTCACCGGTCAGCGCGACCAACACCTCGTAGGTGTCAATGCCGTTCTCCCACACCATGAGCGTGCAGCGGAGATCTGCCAGCACACCGGAGAGTTGATCGAGCTGACGGACCGGCACATCACCACGACGCACAGGCGGGTCGGTCTCAGCTGCTCGGTCAACGACACTGGTATCGATGTCTGCCGACTCCGCCCCCAAGGCCCGCACCCGGCTCGCCACGAACGCAGCCAGCCGGCCAGGGTAGTCCTCACCGGCCCAGTCCAACGAGAACATCACACTGCCGACATCAACCCCCCTGACCCGTTCACCAGGGCTCAGAACCAACTCCCCAAGATCTGTCACGACGATCACGCTACCAACCACCAGACAGCAGACGATGCCGTCGGGCATGCATGACCAAACACCAACCTCAGCACCTACCTGCGCTACCTCTCAGACGTCATTTCGAATGGTCCGCACGACCTTTCTGGACCATTGATGCCTTCGGTGGGCATCGGGAAGAGCTTCGTGGTGAGCTGATCCGTGCAGGGGGCCGGGCAGAAGGTTGCCGGGGACGGGAAGTGTGCAGTGGTCGACAAACCTGGATGCTGTTGCTGTGCAGCGTGAGGTGGGGGAAGGAAAGAGGTACGGACGGTGCTGTTCTCGGTTCCGGATCAGGCCTGGTGGTGGATCGCCGCTGCGGCGACCGTGGCAGCCGTGATCACGTTCGTGGTGCTGCCGCCTGAGCCTGACGAGGTGCCAGAAGCGGTCCGAGCCACAGTTGAGCGGAACAGGAGGACCGGCAGGTGGGGTGCCTACCTGGGGCTTCCCGTCCTTGGTGCCATGGCCGGTCTGACAGCGCTGATCCGGCCGGAACCGGCGCCGGTCATCCTGTTCCTGTACAGCGTTGCGGCCGGATCAATGCCGGTTGCCCTGCTCCCGATCCGGCGTCGGATGTATCGACACTACTTCGCCCAGCTGCAGACCCCCGGCAGCAGAATCACCTTGGACCGCGTTTCGGCCACCTGGCTTTACAGCATCCTTGCCATTGCGGTCCTCACATCGACTGCGGCAGTGATGTCGGCGACGTATGAGCCCCGGGGTCTTTGAAGCAGCGCCCTGTCGGGTGAGTCATCGCTAGTTGATGAGGCTGGGTGGCGATCGCCGTGAAGCGAGGAAGTGCACGGGCTTGCGCTCGCAGCGTCAGCGGACCCCGCACGCCCCATGAAGGCGGTTCCGAAGCGGTTCAGCTCGACGTTGTACCCGCCATCCGCCCCGAGGATGAACGGCAGTGCCTCCCGAGTACCTGCGCGTTCCAAGACCGCGACGGCGGACTCAGGATCAGGGGCGTGCTGAAGAGATGCACAGGGCCCGCGTCGAGCACGCCTTCGCTTCGGGCGAAGGCTCGTCCAGATCAAGATGACTGCGAGGTGGGTGCGCCCTCGTAGGCGACAGCGAGTTTGTCCGTTCGAACGGCCAGGCCGCGCCACTGCTTGAGGTGGTTGATTCACCGCTCGACGGTGTCACGCCGCTTGCATGCCTCCGCGTCGAAGCTGGGTGGGTGGCCGCCGACCCGGCCTCGCCGGAGACGGCGTCCGACCTGGTCCGAAGGCTTGCGGGATGACGGCCGGCCCGGAGGCCTCGGCGGCGACGGTTCCAGCAGATTGCGCGGGATGAGTACAACCCGGCCTGCGGGCCCGCGGCCACGCCGCCGGCTCGCGCCCAGGGCGCGAGCGCATGGAGCAGGACCAGGCGCTCGCGCTGTCAGGCCTGACGCTACTTACTTCAGCAGGGTGCGGAACTCGTCGAAGTCGAGGACCCCGTCGTGGTTCGCGTCGGCCGTCATAGCCTTCTTCACCTCTTCCGAAAGGTGCCCGTGGGCGCCCTCGGCCTTGAAACCCTCCGCCAGCTCGACGATATTGATCCGCCCGTCGCCATCCTTGTCGATCTCGTCGAACAGCGCCCTGAGCTCGGCCTCGTTCACGACATACCTCTCTCACGTTCACGGGCCCCAAAAGCCCACATGCCCACCACCCTGCCACACCATCGAGAGCGCGCTGACGACCAAGCCTGCGGACGGGACCGCTTCGCCGACCGACGCCCCGGGCCATCACGCTCCGAAGCCAGGCCGGGTCGTCGAGATGACCGAACAAGCGAACACGGGGGAGATCGTCGTGGACCGGCACGACGCCGCCCGGGCGCCGCCCGGCAAAGATCGGATCCCGTGCCCTGAACTCCCTTCAGGAGCGTCCCGAAGGGGTAAGTTCTCACAAGTTCTCAACCCCGCGGCCGCCCGCTGCGAGGGGCAGCCCCGGCCGCGTGCACCGCGAAGACGCCGGCAGGAGGCTGACCGATATGGACGCCGCTTACGGATTGTGTCGAACGTGCCGCCCGCCGGCCGTAGACGAGGACGGTGTCCCCGGGGCTGAACGGAGGCCGTACCACGGTCCGACCTACTGGAGGCCCTGGCACGAGCCGCCCAGGCGGCTACCCGGGAAGGTGCCAGGGCTACGGCCGCGTCCCTGGAGGAGGCCGGCGCGCACTTGCTGGCGGACTGGATGCGGGCCGTCCTGGTCGGCGAGTTCAAGGCGGGTGTGTCCAGCCTCCTCAACTGGCTCCTCGACGACGCCGACGAGCCGCCGCTGGTCTCGGGGGCCGAAGAGATCTGTCCGGGCTTCCGACCGGCGCGGCTCGCTCCCGCGCGGCCGGAGTCCCTCAGGACGTCGGCCACTGCGGCGGCACGACCCAAGAGCCCAAACGTCGGCCTGACCCTCTACCAGGTCCTGGACGCCCTCCAGGACCTGCTGCAATGCTGGACCGGCGCCTGCACCACCTGCAGTCGGCCATTGCCCGCAACAGAACCAGACGCAGAACCCAACGAAGCACTATTAGGGGCTGTCCGGCGGATCACTTCCGGCTGGTGCAGGGCACGTCGTGTACGGGTGAGTCGTCCTGGGCCGCCGCAGTCACGCGAACGACGGCCACCGGTCGGCAGCCCACTCCCGCCAGTCGACCCACCCGGGCGGCGGGCCGGTGACCCTGCGGCCCTCCAGCTCCGCCGCGTCGGGCTCCTCGAAATGCGCGCGCCCGCGCCTGACGTCTGTCTCGGACATCGGCAGTGTCTCGTCGGGATTGGTCGCCCAGCGGTGGGCGATACGGGCGCGTTGGGTCTCCTCGTCCACCGGCAGGTAGACCATGCGGAAGCACGCCCCCTCGGTCCGCACGAGCCAGCGGATCGCGGACCGTTCGTCCCGTGACCAGCAGCCGTAGTCCACGACGACGTTGGTGCCGAGTCTGACCGCCTCCAAGGCGAGCCAGAGCATGCGCCCCTCCAGCACGTCGCGCTTCCCGTCAGCCTCCGCCTCGCCGAACAGGGGAATCATCCAGTCGTCGGGCGTCAGACGCAGCGCGCCGTGCTCCGCGGCGAGCTGTCGGGCCCGCGTGGTCTTCCCGGCCCCTGGCAGGCCGACCATCAGGAACAACGTGGTCACCCCCAGATCGTGGCAGGGAAGCGAATCAGGCGGCCACCGTTTCACCCGCCCGCTCAGGGTTGAGCCTCAGGCGGATGGAGGCCACGGTGACAGTGCAGTGGAAGACGTAGGCGCGCTGGTCGTCGTAGCGCGAACCACTGCGCGGAAGTGCTCAAGCCGGTTGATCGTGCGCTCGTGCGCTCGACCTCATTGCGGCGCTTGTGTGTCTCCTTGTCGAAGCCCGCTGACCGGCCTCCTCGACTTCCTCGGTGACTGCGGTTGGCCCCCGCTGGTCCTTGGGTTCCGGGCTGGTGTATTTGATCTGGCATCTGCGCAGGTAGCGGCGGCTACGGCGGGAGCTGAATCCCTTATCGCCGCCCAAGCGGTCGGGAGGGTTCCGTGGCTGCCTCCCACCGAGGCGCCTTACCCTGACGCGTTCGAGGACTGGGATTCGCTGCGGGCTGTCGCCCTGCTCACCAGGAGTGATCAGCAGCGCCAGAGGCGCAGATGCATCCTCACCCGGCAAGGTGGTGGGCGGTCCGACAGGTTCCTCCAGAACATCCTGTGGGCTTGCCACGGTCTTTCGGATCCGTCGGCTGACCCGTCGCCTGTCAGTGAGCGTGTGAGGGCGTTCCCCCCGTCGAATCTGCAGAGATGCGCCCTGCTGGCGCCTCGCCGGGCCTGGGCATCCGGACGGGGCCGATGGTGCGGGTCACCTGGGACGTTCCATCGGGTCCGGTGGTGATGAAGGACAGCTCGGCACCTTCGTAGGGTGCCCCGAGCATGACGGCTTCTCGGAACCTCGTTTTGGTTGTCGGGACGTCGTCGATGTCGTCGATGCCGTCGATGCCGTGGACGGCGTCGATCTCCGCCTCATCCGCGTCCGGGAACACCGGTACACAGGTAAAGGCGAAAAGAGGTGTACTCCCGGCGGTGTCATCGGCCGCGTAGGCCCAGGTCCGGCCCTCGTGGTCCATCCGCTCCAGCACCCGCAGGGCGGGCACAGGTCCGCGATGCACCGCTGCGGCACGTCGACGTGCCAGATATCCCGTCGTCAACAGCGAGACCCCGGGCAATCCACCGGCCAGGGCCAGCAACTGCCACTCGATCGCGTCGTACGGCTCGGCGACCAGGCGACGCCATCCCTCGCCCTCCAACACCTCCACGGTGGTGCCAAGGCTGTAATCCTCGGGGAAGAGGGCGTCGACGGTGATGCGACGTCCGTCATCGGTCCGGACACGCAGCGACATGTCCGTACGGCCGGTGACTTCGGCCTCGGTACGCGTCGCCCGAGCGGCCTGCCCCTCGTCCGCGTGCACGGCGCGCAGGCCCAGGACGATCGCGCCGCTGGCAACGGCGCACAGCACCAGCCCGGCGCAGATCGGGATCACCCCCCGCGTCAGCGGGCCGGCAGGCTCCACCCGGCGTTGCCCTGCACGAGCTGTCGTCTCGATGAGCCGCCGCTGCCCCTGTCGGGCGCTCAGCCGGGCCCACGCCGCTGTCCAGCCGAAGCCGAGGGCCGCGATGACCGCCAGATTCGCCGCTCGGGATGCCCAGTCGGCCGAGGGCAACTCCTCCCAGGCGACGATGACCGCCAGAACCGGTGCGGCGACAAGGGTGAGCTCCGGAAGCCGGGCGAACCAGTACAACATGCCGATGGCCAAGCCCATCTGCACCATGCCGATCCAGTCCGGACCGCACGGGACCACTGCACTGCACACCGGGACCGGCTCCATGGCGATCGCAGCAACCACCGTCGCGAGCAGTGCCAGGACGGGCCAGAGGGGCCTCGCCCACGAGCCTGGGCGGGCGTCCGCCCAGGCTGCTGCATCGACGGACAGCCAGGCAGGAACGCCTTCGGATGCGGAACCCGACGGTATCGGTACAGAAGTCTTGGACACCCGAGGATTATGCGTCAGCCCCTTTCAAGCCGATGCGATGCAGCTTCGCCGGCCACTGAGCGGGAGCCGTGGCAGTGTCGGCAGTGCGGGCAGGAGCCTCGCAGCGCCGAGGACCGGCGGGGCTCTCCGTTGGCACGGGCGAAGGCGGACCGGCTGCGGCTGATCTGGGTGATCTGCCAAGGCCCACGGCTCCTGCGGGGCAGGCAGCTGATGCTGTCGAAGAGGCCGCCGCTCAGGCGCTTTGGCTGCGCGACTCTTACGAGTGGGACCGCCTCGCTCCCGCCCGCCAGGCAGCGCAGCGGGCTGAGGAGAGAGCCTTCGGTCTGAGCAGGGATGTCGCGACGCAGCCGAAGAAGCAGATCGACAACACCCGCGCGGGCTGAGGCACGGTACCGACTCCCCGGTCAGCACCCGAGAGGCCAATGCGGGCACGCGGCGCAGCGCCCGTTCGCTGCCCACACCCGCGAGCACGAGTGCCGTGTCCGTGTCCGTGTCCGTGTCCGTGTCCGTGTCCGTGTCCGTGTCCGTGTCTGTGTCCGTGTCCGGACGGTCCCACAGCCCGCGCAGAAACTCCGGCGCCGGCCCCGGAAGGCGCTGTGCCTCGTCCAAGACCAGCACGCGGGGCTGCCGCAGCGCGTTCACCAGGATCAGGTCGGCCTCCCGCGCCCCGCGCGGCAGGCGCCTGCCCAGCTCCAGGGCTCCGCGAGCACCCGGCGCAGTTCGGGCACCGTCGGGTGCACACCGACGTGGAATCCAGGCATCCACCGCTGCCGGGTGGGCCCGGAAGAGGTTAGGTGCACCACCCACCCAGTTGGTGTCGAGGTTGCAAAGGAGACCTGACGGGCTACTAGGGGCCGGCGTATGGCTCGCAAGCGACGCCGTCACCGTCCCGGTCGAGCTCATCTCGATACCCAGATTGGCCACGAATCAGCGGTGCCGCTCCGGCGTCCCGCGCTGCATCGCAGTTCTCGTAGTACGCCGCTGCTGGTGTGGCCGGCTCCGACGATTCAGGCGTCACAGGGTCGGTAGCCACAGGGTCGGGGATGTCGGGCTCGGGTGTATCGGACTCGGGCGTCTCCACAGGCGGCGGTACCGGAGCTGGAGCGGCTGGTGTCTCAGTCACCGTCTCGGTCTCAGTCTCGGGCACCGTCTCGGTCTCAGTCTCGGTCACAGTGACTGTTGGGGAAGGGTCCGGGCGTTCACCCTCAGCGGGTCCCCCACAGGCGCTGATGATGGCTCCTAACGCGAGGAATGCCACCAGTAGGGCAGCGATCACAAATCCGCCCTTGCCCCATGCCGAGCGACCCGCCCACCAGCCGCCCGTTCTGTCGTGGTCGTCCATGTGCACCACCGCCGCGTTGCAGTATCTCCACTCAGTGGAGCATCACCCGGTCGGCCCCGCATCACGATGAACCCCGCTGATCGTCCGACCCAGGCTTCACCATCACGTCGCGACACGCCCCCGAGAGCGAACGCATGAACGCTCTCGGGCGCCGTTCTGACTGCCCGCCCATCGTCCGCCGTGACCACAGACTGGCTTTATCGAGCAGTAGCGACGTCGCTTGTCGATGGTTTTGGGAGGCGCCCCTTTCCACGGATGGGTGATGTCGACGAGTTCGGGAGGGACCGGGGTTCTTGCCAGGGCAGCATCGAGGTGCTCCTGGTGAAAGGTGCTGGTCATGCCGCGGATGTCGAAGGTCGATGCGAGAGCTTGAGCGCAAGCACGGCGTGACGTGGAGGACGGTGAGGAAGGCCTTGGACTCGTCCTGGCCGGAGCCGCGCAAGAAGCTGCCGCCGCGGGCGACCGGAGTGGACCGCTACAAGCCGGTTATCGACGAGATCCTGCGGGCGGACCTGGACGCGCCGCGCAAGCAGCGGCACACGGTCACCCGGATCTTCCACCGGCTGGTCGAGGAACACGGCGCCGACGTCTCCTACGGGATGGTCCGCTACTACATCGCGGCCCGGAAGCCCGAGATCCTGGTCGAGTCGGGCAAAGCCCCGCTGGAGCCGTTCGTCCCCCAGACCCACCAGCCCGGTCACGAGGCGGAGGTCGACTTCGGCGACGTGACGATCCGCCTCGCCGGCGAGCTGGCGACCTGCTACCTGTTCTCCTTCCGCCTGTCGTATTCGGGCAAGGCCGTCCACCGCGTGTTCGCCTCCTGCGGCCAGGAGGCGTTCTTCGAAGGCCACGTCCACGCGCTGCGGACGCTGGGCGGGGTCCCGCGAACCAAGGTCCGCTACAACAACCTCAAGGCGGCCGTCGCCCGCGTGCTCGGGCTGAGCCGGGCGAGGGTGGAAGCTGACCGGTGGATCGCCTTCAAGTCGCACTACGGCATCGAGAGCTTCTACTGCCGGCCCGGCATCGAGGGCGCCCACGAGAAGGGCGGCGTCGAGGGCCAGATCGGCTACTTCCGCCGCAACCATTTCGTCCCCGTCCCCGAGGTGTCCTCGCTCGCCGAGCTGAACGAGATGGTCGAGCGGTGGGACCGGCGGGACGACGCCCGCCGGATCGGCTCCAGGTCCCGGACCATCGCCGAGGACTTCGCGCTCGAACGACCCCTGCTGATGCCGCTGCCGGAGGAACCGTTCGAGACCGGGCGGCTGTTCACTCCGCGGGTCGACCGCTACGGCCAGATCCCGCTCGACCGCTCTCGAACAGGCCCGCTCGGCCGGCAAGTTCACCCCGGTCCACGACGCCTGGTGGACGCAGGCCATGAAGATCCACGGCGAGCGGACGGCACCCGCGCGCTGATCGAGGTGCTGCTACTCGGACGCCACATGACGCACGGACACGTCGTCGCCGGCCTGGCCGCAGCCCTGCGGGCCGGGGCGATGACCGCGGACGCGGTCGCGCTGGAGGCCCGCAAGGCCGCCCAGGCCGAGACCGAGCCCGCACCGGACGCCCGGACCCTCGGCCAGGCGCCGGCGACGGTGACGTCTCTGCACGAGTGGCGGCTCGCGCATCTTCCGCCGGACACCAGGCCGCTGCCCTCGTGTCGCACTACAACCAGTTGCTCCGACGCCGCCGCACCAGCGGCAGCAGCCACCGTGAGGGAGAAGCGCAGTGACCATGCCCCGACAGCGAGGCTTGACCGAGCAGGCTGCCGACGCCGCGATCGACTCCGCCTGTCGCTTGCTGCGGCTTCCGTCGATCCGCAACGAGTTCTCCGACATCGCCGACCGGGCGATGAAGGACCAGATGACCTATCGCGGCTTCCTCGCCGAGCTGCTGATGGCCGAGTGCGACGATCGGGCCCGCCGCCGGTCGGAGAGGCGGATCAAGGCGGCCGGTTTCCCGCGGGAGAAGTCCCTGCGGTCCTTCGATTTCGACGCCAACCCGAACATCGCCCCGACCACCATCCACACCCTCGCCAGCTGCGAGTGGATCAAGAAGAGCCAGCCGCTCTGCCTGATCGGCGACTCCGGCACCGGCAGGTCCCACATGCTCATCGCGCTGGGCACCGAGGCCGCGATGAAGGGCTACCGCGTCCGCTGCACGCTCGCGACGAAGCTGGTGAACGAGCTGGTCGAGGCGGCCGACGAGAAGCAGCTGAACAAGACGATCGCCCGCTACGGCCGCGTCGATCTCCTCTGCATCGACGAACTCGGCTACATGGAACTCGACCGCCACGGCGCCGAACTCCTCTTCCAGGTCTTGACCGAACGCGAGGAGAAGAACAGCGTCGCCATCGCCTCGAACGAGTCGTTCGACGGCTGGACCAAGACTTTCACCGACCCCCGCCTCTGCGCGGCCATCGTCGACCGCCTCACCTTCAACGGCACCATCATCGAGACCGGCACCGACTCCTACCGCCTCGCCTCCACCCGAGCCCGAACCGGACAACCCGCAGCGGGCTGACCCCTGAAACCGCTGGACTGCTGGTCAGCGCACCTGTCAGGCTCCGCCTCGTGGAGATTCTCGATGTCCTGACCAGCATGGCGAAGACAGGTCGGCTGGGCCCGGTGTTCAGCGGAGCCGACTGGAACGATGTGACCGCGGCACTCGGCGAGCCGTGGGACATCGGAACAATGAGCCGGAACAGAGAGTGGCCGCGGCTCTTCGCCTACGGAGACCTTGAGCTGAGTGTCTGCCGCTGCCGCAAGGTTTCCCTCATCTGCGTCCAGACCTGGCGTGACGTCGTCGAACTCCCTCCGTCGGTTGTCGGGGGGACGGGCACCTTCCCGGCAGGGCTCAAGCACGCGGACGTCGTTTCCGCGTTGGACAGTGCTGGCTGTTCCTGGGAACCGCATGCTCCGCTGACCTTCGGCACCCAGTGCTCGCTCACTGCGATCGCGTCAGGAGCGAACTTCACCTTCGAGATCCCTGAGGGCGAGGAGCCCGTGCTGAACGTCATGGGCCTGCCCGGCGACGGACACGACTGCTCCGCACGGACCGCAGGCCAAGATCACTGACGCGAAGCGCCGTCAAAACTCCTGAAGACTTTCCCGTCAGAGATCGCTAACCGCTGCTCAAACTGGTCGACAAACGCTGTCACTGAAGGTGAACGAAGCCAACAGACGGACAGCAGCCGGGGGGCGAGCATGCTCGCTGGTGCACCGCATGTCAGGTCGCGGACCGCGGCGCGGGTCGTCAAGTCCTCGTGGAATGTCTGATCCGGCCTGGCTCCGATGCGGAGAACCGCTCAACGGTCCTGACGGGGCCGGCAATCGGCCAGCCAGGAATCGCCCGCCGACGGCAGGGCACAGATGCGCCGAAGGGGACGATGTCGAGGCGGACGGTGTCCAAGCCGATCACGCCAGCGAGTCGGTCGAGTTGGGCGGAGAGAACCGGCGGCGGGCATACGGCGGTGTGGAGAGAGCGGCCTCCCACATGACGATGTCGAAGGTCCGGCCGGGCTCGTAGGGGATGGTCTGACGTCGCAGGCGGGCCCGGACGTCGTCGTCGGTGTCCCGTAAGGAATCGTGCAGTTCGCTATCGCGGGTGAAGACGGCGCGGGCGTAGTCGGCGCTCTGGAGTATGCCGGCAACCGTGGCGCCCTCCCACGCGCGCAGGTGGGTAGATCGCTCGTACTCCACCGTGAGGGTGTCCTGTACCGGACGGTGGCCGGCGGCCGGCCGGCGGCGCCACGAGCGGTGCGGGACTCCACGCCCTGCACGCGGGCCTCGAGCTCGCCCGCCGCCTCGGGGTGGCCGGCGGCGGCCCACGCGCGGACGTCAACCACGGTGGCGTTCTGGCGGCGGTCTCCGGCATGGACACCTTCGACTGCGTCCAGCCGAGGCGCCTCGCGAACTCGCGGCCGAGGTCGAGCCGCGAGTTCGCGGAGCCGCACGCCGAGGCCGGCGCGGGACTGCTGGAAGTCGGTCGTCACCCCCCGGGCGGTACCGCGCGGTGCCACGACGCCTCTCGGAACTGGCAGTGCCGCAGGACGTACACGGGTTCGCTATCGGCTCGACGCCGGTCATCTCGTCGGTGTCGTCGAAGTGGAGCAGCGCGACGACTCGGGAGTCGAAGTGCCAGAAGTCTTCGGCAGGCAGGCGCAGCTCGTTCGCCTGGGCGCGGGTGAGGATGCGGACGTCCTCACGCACGGCGCGGTTTCGGCGTGCATTGTCGCCGAGGCACAGCCGGCCCGGGTTGGCGGGCTCGTCGACGACGCGGACGAACAGCGGGGCGAAGGATCACGGCACCGAGTCCCGCACGAACAATTCCCTTGACCTCAACCAAGCTTGAGGGCGGAGGGTGGAGGCAGTCACAGAGAGGGAGAACCCATGAACGCCATCGCGCACCCCGACGCCCGTCCCGACCTGTACCGCCCCGGCGTGGGCGCCGTCCTGGCCAGCACCTGGTCGGTCGGCACGCCCGAGCGGCAGCGGACGGCCGTCGAGGCGATCCGCAAGGCCTGGGAGAGCCGGGAGTGGCCGGACCTCGGGCTGCTCTCGTACAGCGTCTACATCGGGACGGACGGCGACACTCTGCTGCACTACTCGCAGTGGACGACCGAGGAGGCCTACGACGACTTCGTCCGGACCTACCGGGGCGACCGGAACGCCGAGATCGACGCCGCCGTACCCGGCATCGAGCGAGTGGAGCTGCGCCGCTACGCGCCGCCGCGGCGTGCCGCCGCCTTCGGTGAGGCAGGTCAGGGCCAGGTCTCGGCCGCGGTGCCCGGGGCCGTCGCCGTCGTCGAGGTCGACTTCGAGGGGCCGGACGCCGACCGTCAGGAGGCGTGGGTGCGGGCCGTACACGAGGCCCTCGCCGACGACACCGGGAGGCGGCCGGCGATCGGCGGGATCGGCGCCCACTTCCATCTGTCCACCGACGGGACCCGGGTCCTCAACCTCGCCGAGTGGGAGAGCGAGCAGGCTCACGCGGAGTGGCTGGCGGACGCCGGCGCGATCGGCGCGGCGTGGGAGCAGGTGCACCATCACCCCGGGCTCACCGGCAGCCGCGTGCGGCGGTACACGCCCGCGCTGAGCCTCAGCGCGGGCGTGTGACCTCAGCGTCCGGCGGGAGTGCGGCCGAGGGCGCACTCCCGCGGGCGTGCTACGGGCGGAATCACAGGACCTGCGGGTCGTGGTCATGGTCGTAGCCCTGGCCGGCAAACTCGGCGTTGATGTGCACGCCGTCCTCCGCCGTCCTCCGCCTGGGCGGAGGACCCGTGTCGTACGTCCGTGATACCCATCTCCCATGAGCCAGTTCCGCGACTTCAACCTCAAGCTGCTCGTCATCGAGGAGCTCATGTACGGCCCCGATCCGCTCCTCCCGGTCTACGACCTGCCTACGCGGCTGGCCGAGCGAGGGATCGACGACCCCGCGTCCTACGTTCTGAGGAACGGTCTCCACGCGCAGGTGCTGCCGGAGTCCCGGGCCTATTTCGACGCCCTGGAAATCCCGGCCGAGATGCTCGCCCGCGTCGAGGAACTGTGCTTCGACGCCGGGGCAGACGTCTTCTTGCACTGTGCCCCCGCCTGGGACGGCGAGGACGACCTGTTCGACGTCCGCTCACTCGACGACCTCGCCCTGCTGCCCAATCTGCGGGAGATCACCTTCCTCGAGGACGGAGTCCTGGCCGTGCCGAACGCGGCTGAGATCTTCACCGCGCGCGGCATCGACACCGACTGAGCACCCGCACCCGCGACGACCGCGGACCCGGTGCCGTGCATCGCCCCACGCGTCACACGGGTGGAGCGGGTGGCAGTGGCGCGAGTGAAGCCGATGTCGAGGTGTAGCGCGCGACGAGGGGCAGTGCCCGGCGGTGGTGGTGTGCCGAGCTCTTGCCGCCGGACAGACCGGTGCGGCGGCTCGCGCTGCTCGGCCGGCCGGAAGGGGGACTCCAGGGACGCGACGGCGGCCGTTGACAGGTGCGGTGGCCGCCCGCGTGCCCGCAGGGGCCGGCCGGTCTGTGGCCGGCGTCGCGTCATGGCGAGGAGATCAGTCGTCGGCGAGGCGCAGTGCCCGCCCCTTCTGCGCTCAGACATGAAGATCCATCCGAGCCCGGGTTGCCCGTTCGCCCATCGGACGCTGCCCTGGCGAACGTTGTGCCCCGCCGACCCCGCCGACTAGACAGGGGAGGAACATACCCGTAACGCGCCCTTCAAGGGGAATTCCATGCACGCCAAGGACGCACCGAAGCCGTCGACCGCGACGAGGACCGATGCGGGCGCTCGTCGTGACGCGCCGCGCGGCGGCTCGGTCACCCCCACCACCGGTGTCGGCGGTGTCCTGTCCCCGCAGACGGTCCTCGCCCTCCAGCGCACGATCGGCAACGCCGCCGTCTCCCGCCTGGTTGAGGAGTCCCGGCACCAGCACGGCGCCGGCTGCGGCCACGCGCAGAGCCCCGAGGCCGCGCCCGCCCCCGTACAGCGTTCCGCCGTGCACGGTGTCCTGCGCAGCTCCGGGAGCCCCCTCGACGACGGCACCCGTGCCGACATGGAGTCCCGGCTCGGCGCCGACTTCTCCGACGTGCGCGTGCACAACGACAGCGCCGCCCGCGCGTCCGCAGCCGAGGTCGGCGCCCGCGCGTACACCTCCGGCAACCACATCGTCATCGGCGACGGCGGCGGCGATCGCCACACCCTCGCCCATGAGCTGACGCACGTCATCCAGCAGCGTCAGGGCCCGGTCTCCGGCACGGACGACGGCTCCGGTCTGCGCGTCTCCGATCCCTCGGACCGCTTCGAGCGGGAGGCCGAGGCAAACGCCCGGCGCGCGCTGTCGGGCTCGGCTCCGGCGGCGGGTGCGGTCGCCGAGCCCGTGCAGCGTACGGCCGGGGGGACGCGGTCCTCCGCCCCTTCCGTCCAGCGCGTGCTGACGGATCCGGGGCAGACGACGAGCTCTTCGTCCCTCTCCTCCGCACCGCCCGCGCAGGAGACGGCGGTCGCGACCGCTCCGGCGTACGGCACCGAGATCAGCACCGCGGAGGAGGCGACCGCCCACGGGCTGAACGCCGACAACACTCTCGTCGTGAACGCGGGCCACTCCGGCGACATGTACCACGTCCGGGCCGCGATGCTCCTCGACCCGGGCCTCAAGCTCCTCATGTACGGCCTCCTGGACGACTTCGACGAAGTGGCCGACCGCCCTCGCATCGCGGGCTCCGTGCGCACCGCGAGGATGACGGAGGAGAACTCCCCGGCGAGACTTGAAGCAAAGCGTGTACGCGACAACGAGTTCAAGGCCAGAAAGCGGGAGATCCAGGAAGGGAGCAATGATCTGGACGTTCCGGAAGGTCTCACCATCACGGCAAAGAAGTGGCGCAAGCAGCAAGCGGAACTCCAGGTCAAGGCGGCAGAGGCACAGATGCTGGGTGCCTACGCCGAGAACATCGAGCGGGAAATCCACGCCGAAACCGAGCGCAGGTTGGCCGAGGAGAGCGGCGACCGCCCCCGCGCGAAGCGTGCCGTCGCCCGCAAAGCCACGCACATGTACCAGCTCCACGAGGATCTGGGGCCCAACCGGGTCTTTTTCACCAAGAAGTCCGGGGAGAGCCTCGGGCTCGCGCACGGCGGCGGGGAGAACATCTCCACCAACAAGTTCAAGAGCGGCATGCTGGAGCTGGGGGCCTGGGTCGGCGCCGGGGGCGACGCGACGCGGATGCAGGACTTCCACCGCGACTACGCGGCTCCGGACGCCGCCACCGCAGAGGCTTTCGACTCCGCCCGCTCGGATCACAGTCACCCGCTGAGCAGGTTCGCGCCGGGTGTCCCGTACGTCATCGTGAACTACCGGGACAGCGGCCACACCGGGGAGGGGAACGCCCCCGCGCTCGACACCGGGCGGGAGGGTCTGGCCCAGCTCCAGAGCATGATCAGAGACCACCCCGACCTCGGGGGTGCGCAGCCCGTCCTCATCGGCGGCCATCCGGAACCGGACACCGTCCCCGGGCCGCACCTGCTCAAGTACTGGGAGTGGGAAGGAGTGAGAGGCCGTCGCAGCGAGCTGGCACTGCTGAGCTACCTCAAGGAGAACTTCACGATCGTCGGCGCGATCGGCATGCGCAGTGGTGTCACCGATCAGTTCGCCTTCGCCGGGATCAAGACCCTGTCGATCGACATCTCCCCCAACCAGCCCAGGCCCGGGAACGGCGCCGCTGTGGACAACGAGAAGGACGTGGAAAAATACCCGTCCAAGGGCTGGGAGCGCGGCGGGAAGCTGGAAGCGATCCTCGGTCCGCAGTACGGGCGTGCTTTCCTCAGTGAGGCCAGGTCGGGCGACCAGGAGGTCACCGACGGCACGTGGGCGGGCGCCTTCGGGGAGCGGGACCAGGCGATGCTCCGTGACGCGATCGGGCACTTCTTCGCCGCGGAGCGCGTCGAAGGGGGCACTCAGGCGACGCCCGACAACTTCCGGCACCACTCCCACCCGCTGCACCAAAACAGCCGTGACGAACTCGAAGAGAGCACCGCGCTGGGCAACGCGAAGAAGAGGGCGATCCGCGAGAGGGTCGCGGCGCAGATACGGCAGGACGAACAGGACGCGGCGACGAAGAGTCGCTGATTCCCTGGCCCGAGTGACCCAACTCCGTTGCCGCATAGCACACTTGGGCACCATACAGAGTTGAAACACGCTCAGTTCCTGCGCGGCCCATGCAGGGGGAACTGGAAGACAACTCGGGCCCGCTCACGCTCGACGGCGGTGGGGCCGTGCCGCTGGAGGCGGGGATCCCCGGCGGATCGGAGCTTTCCGACTGCTGGGGGGCTCGGTTCCGGGGGCATGGGGCGATCCATCTCGGCGCTGTGCTGGGGAAGCTCTCGGCAGTGAAGCGGGTCCTGCCCGTGCTCGCCGAGGACGCGGACTTCCTCAGCCACTTCGGGCACGCGCTGGACAATCTCGCCCGGCGGCCCGCCGGGGCCGTTCATCCCGGAGGTCAGTCTCAACGAGGCCATCCGGCTGCACGGCGGGCCGATCCCCGTCGGCTCGCTGTGGCGGATCCTGCGGCACGCCGCCGAGGAGCTGCGGGTCGTGCACGGCGCCGACATGGTGCGCCGGGCCCCCGAGCGGCGCTGCCGGTGGCGGCAGACCGCCCAGGCACGGCGCTAGTTCGACTTCGGCGACCCTTCTACCTGGGCCACTGAGCAGGCCGTGACCGTCGCATCGGGCAAGATGAGCACCATGGTCAATGAGGGAAACACGGACTTCACGCTGCCGCGAGGTGCGACAGGCTTCTCCGTGCCGAACGACGGCTCCCTTCCGGTTACCGACCTGCGGCCGTTCCGGACCGCTTTGTATGCCGCTGCGCGAGTCGCCGAAGGCCAAGTAGGTGACATCGAAGAGCAGGAAT
Organism: Streptomyces sp. NPDC015130; assembly: GCF_043080005.1. Classification (NCBI taxonomy): domain Bacteria; kingdom Bacillati; phylum Actinomycetota; class Actinomycetes; order Kitasatosporales; family Streptomycetaceae; genus Streptomyces; species Streptomyces sp. NPDC015130. Next base: position 77,492 of record NZ_JBIBVC010000022.1, read on the forward strand.
ACCCCCGAACCTTCCACACCGCGTCGATCGTCGATCCCACGGGCGAGAGCGTCATCCTGTGTCACGCCCATCACCCCTGGATCGCCTTCGCACAAGAACGCCGGAACTGGTATGCCGAGGAGTTTCTCCCCCCTCCACCGTGGGCCTCTACCTTCGCTGAAGCAGGATTCATTGTTCTGAGCAGCGAGCAGCTCGCCACGCCTCTCTCCGACGTGGACACATCAGTGCTTGCAAAGGACGAGTGGCGACAGATCCGCTCCTACGGCATCACCACTCTGGGCGGGACGCTCTTCAACTCATGGGCCTGATGACCAAACAGAGGCGTTGAACGACAAGCTGAGACCCACCCTCGTACGTTGAGGGCCGGGGTCGGGTCCCGGTCGGCCGCGCGAGCGGCGTCGAGTTCGGCCTGCCGCTCAGGGGAGAGGTGATGTCCTGTCCCTCGTGGGGCGGGTGTCAGGCAGAGGCTGCCGAACACGAGGCATTGCGATCACGGCGGTGCGCCCGGGTGGGCACTTCAGGCGCGGGCCGACAGAGGCACCCGGGACTGCTGGTGCGGACGGCGGAGCCGGCATGCGAGTGAAGGTGCTACGCGGGCAGGCACGCCACCGAACCCGCCTCCGGAACGCGAGCAGCCCGAGCAGCCCGAGAGGAGTCGACACGCGACCTCGCCGGCCGAGCTGGCCCACCGGGGCCGTGACCGTCCGCCCGGGTACGGTCGCCCGGGTACGGTCGCCGACGCCATCGGGAGGCGCAGCCGTACCGTCGCCGAGCCGCTCGGGATCCAGGAGCACTCCGTCTGGCGGTACCTCGATCCGACCGACCTCACGGACAGCATCGCCGAGCAGTGGCAGATGGCCGAGAACAGCAGCCCGCCCGGTCAGGTGCGAGGCGACCGTGGGCTCTGATACACGCCGCGGCGAAGCGGCGCCTGCCTGCGGCGGCGACCCGGGCGGGATGCCGTTGTCGAACCAGGTCGTGAGACACCTGTGGCGGAGGTCGTAGACCCGACCAGGCCGTGGGCCGGTCGCCGCCGTGAACACGTATTCATGGCGTGGTGCGGTGGCCCGCAGGAATTGCAGCGACGTGTCGGCGACGCCAGGCTGGGAACCCCCGAGGTTGAACGGGAGCAGCGAGCTATGGGCAGACCGGTCGTGGTCGGTGTGGACGGTTCGGCGATGGGCCTCACCGCGGTGGAAGCAGCCACAGCGGCAGCGGCACGGCGCGGTGCGGAGCTGCGTGTGGTGCATGCAGAGGTGCCGATCAAGCCCAGGCTCGCGGTGCCGGACCCGGCTTCCAGGACTCTGGTCCACGATGCTGTCGCCCGCGCCCGTGCCGTGGCCCCTGGCCTCGTGGTGACCGGGGCCGTGGTGACGGGCGATGTGGTGCACGTACTGGAGGTCGAGTCGCGATCCGCGCAGCTCATCGTCGTCGCCTCCAGAGGTACGGGAGGCATCGCAGGCCTGATGCTGGGATCCACACCGGTGTCCTTGGCCTCCCGGAGCCACTGCCCGGTGATGACGGTCCGCGAAGCACACCGGGCCTCCGCTGACGAGGAGCCCGTCGTCCTGGGGATCGACGGCTCTGGGGACAGCGACAAGGCTGTCGACGTCGCCTTCGCCGAAGCCGCGCAGCGCCGGGCCCCGCTCGTGGCGGTTCACGCATGGCAGCCGGACAAGGCGCCGGTCGGCGCGGCTCCCGAGTCGGCGGGAAAGGTGCTGGCCCAGGCGACCGCCGGCCGCGCCGACACCTACCCGGACGTCACCGTCAGACGCGACCTGGTGGACGCCACGGCGCGCGAGGCCCTGCTCGACGCGAGCGAGGCGGCTCAGCTGCTGGTTGTCGGTGCTCGCGGGCGCAGCAGCCTGGCCGGATTGCTCCTCGGGTCGGTGAGCCAGGCCGTGATGACGCACGCGCACTGCCCCGTCGTCACCGTTCGCAGGACGACCTGAGGGCCCAGAAGGGGGGCTGACTCTCCGCCGTGGCTCCAGGTCTCTCGGTACCGGACGGGGGCGGCTGCCCGTCGAGGTCGGACCGACCCTGGGCCCTGGGCGTCGGATCGGCAGAGGGGCGACGCATCACCGGCCAATAGCCTCCGAGGGCAGATCAGCGATGCTGCCGTGCTGCTCGCGGACGGCGATCCGGGCGAGTTTCGTCAGCATCATGCCGTTGCGAATGGAGACGACGTAGTCGACGGGGAGCCCGTGCATGCGGGTGCCGGGGCCCCGGAGGGGGTGCCATTCGAGGAGGAAGAGCGTGTTCTCGCCCCATGGGATCAGGTTCATGGCGATGCGGGCCGCGCCGAAGGGATCCGCTTTCGCCTCCAGTTCCAGACGGCGACCGGGCTCGCAGATGCGGACGACACAGGTGTCGTCGAGGGTGAGGGGGCCGACTCCCACCCGGACCCGGAGCCGGGCGCCCACCTCGGGCCAGTGCGGGTCGGCTGCGATGACCTCTTGCGTTCCCGAGACCCACTCCCCGTAGCGATGTCCGTTGGACAGCAGGCCCCACACACGGGACGGCGGGCTGAGGATCAAGCGGCGATTCCGGGACACTGCGACCGCCTTCCTTACTCCGGTGGGGAGCGGTGTGCGCAGCCTCGGCTGACGCTCTCCGCGATGCTCCTTACCAGCCTGCACACTGTGCCTCGCATCGGCCACCGCGCCGCCCACAGGGCCGTGAGGACCTGTCCCTTCCTGCGCCAGGCTGTCGTCGCGACCACTCCCCCGTGGCCCTCTGGCCCGGAGGCCGAGATCCCCCGCCCGCACTGTCGGCCGGTCTGCCGCCGGGGCACCCGACCGGCGGTCCGCCGCGCGAGCGGCCCGAACCGTCCTCTGTCCCCGTGCCCTGCGCGCGACCCTCCACCGCGTCCAGCGGCTGTGAACGACTTCGTACGACCGAGTACGCCCCCTCGGCAGCGGCGTCGGTACGCCGTCACGCCTGCGCGCGGCCCCGCCGGACCCGCCGCTCCGGTGGCCGCGGTCAGCTCCCGCCGCTGTTCGGCTGCTCGCCGGCGACGGTGTGCCGCGTCATCCAACGGCTGCGGCCGCTCCTGGCGATCGAGTCGGCCGCCCGCCCGGCCGACACAGTGGACCGGCTATGGATCGTGGACGGCACCCTGATCCCGGTCCGCGACTCCCGGTCCGCGACAGGAAGGTGGGGGCATCTGCACGCAACTACCGGTTCTCGGCGAACGTGCAGGTCATCATCGACGCTGACACGAAACTCGTGATCGCAGCGGCCCGGCCGGTGCCCGGCAAGACCTCGGACGCGAGGGCACAGCGGGACTCCGGCCTGGCCGCCGTCTGCGAGGGCGTGACCGTGCTGGGTGGCGGCGCCTGTATCAACACCGGACTCGTCGGTTCGCACCGTAAACGCCCGGGCTGAGCCGACGCGACCTTCTGCAACACGCTTCAGCCGATGAGCGCCTCGGTGATCTGACGGGTGGTCTGCGCGGCGACCCGGGGGTTGACGGCGGCGTAGTACGTGTAGGCGTTCAGGGCCGTGGCCAGTGCCCAGCCGCGGCCCCGGATCCAGGTGGCGTCGTCCACGCCGAGCGCGGCGCGGAAAACGGCCCGGCTCCCGGCCGACATCAGGGTGAAGGCGATCATCAGGTCGCAGGCCGGGTCGCCGATGCCGAGTCCGCCGAAGTCGATGACCGCGCTGAGACGGCCGTCGACGGTCAGCAGGTTGCCGGTATGGAAGTCGCCGTGGAACCAGACCGGTGGGCCCTCCCAATCGGGGGCGCTGAGCGCCGCCTCCCACAGCTCGGTCATGGCAGCGGCGTCGAACGTGCCGTCGACTTCTGCGATGGCGGCCCGCGTAGCCTCGTCCCGTGCAACCAGCGGCCCGGCGGTGAGGTTCTCGCGGGTGCCCTGGGGCGAGATCTCCCCGGGCTCGAACCGTTGGAGAGCGGTCAGGAACCCGGCCAGTTCGACAGCGGCCTCGGAGGAATGGCCCAGTACCTCTGCAGTCGCCACCTCACCGTCCAGCCAGCGGGAGACCGACCAAGGCCACGGATAACCAAAGCCGGGCTCCCCCAGCCCCACTGGCACGGGGACGGCCAGTGGCAGGTGCGGGGCGAGCCGTGGCAGCCACTCGGACTCCTTCCGGGCCTGCCTGATGGCACCGGCATGGCGGGGCAGCCGTACGGACAGCCCCTCGCCCATCCGGTAGATCACATGGTCCGAGCCGGCCGGGTCAAGCAACTCCAGGGGCAGCTCGGCCCACTGCGGGAACTGCCTGTCGACCAGGCGCCTGACCAGCGCGGCATCAATCGCGGGACGGGCGTCCGTGACTCTCCCGGTTGCCAAGAGCAGCTCCTGCAGTCGGCCCGCCCCTTGCGGCGGGCAGTTGGAGCCATCACAGTCCGTCGCGGGGCGCCTGTCGACCGGATTTTCCCACCGGCGTCACCCCTATCGGACACCCCGCGCGTCAGTTTCTCGAAGGCGGTCCAGTGCGCCGCAGTGCGGGGTGTATGGCGGGCCCCAACCGACCGGGCACTTAGCGCAGTTGGCTTCTTCACCGTAGGGTCTGATGCCGAGGGGGAGCCCCTCGCCCGGCGGGGGAAGGGGAACCATGGAGATCTATGCCCACTGGCTTGATGGTGAGCACCTGCGCGTGTCCGGGTGGGGTCCGCAGGACACGTCATTGGCCGTCATGCTGAAGATCCAGGCCCTGTTGGGGCACACGGTGGTGCTGAGCGACGTGCAGCTCATCGACAGCCATGCGGTACAGGCGCTGTTCGAGACGGAGGACTTCCGGTCCTTCGTGCGCGGCTGCCCGTCGTTCCTGCGCTGCACCACCGCCGCTCCGGCGGGCAGCGACCCGTTCGCCCTGGTCACCACCGGCCTGCACCGCGCCCTGGAGCCCGGCTGGCTCTCGTCTTCGTTCGACACGGCGGAGCCCCTGGTCAGGCTGTCCGAAGCCGTTCTGGAGCGTGGGGAGGCGAATCCCGGGCCGCTGTTCGCGCGGGGTACCGCCCTGGGCGCACGGTACGAGGAGGGTGGGGTGATCCGGCGCAGGCTGGAGGCAGTGGCCTGGACCCTGCATCACTTTTCCCGCGAGGCGGGAGTGCCGCTCGGCACGAGCGCCGTGACGCGCCCCTGCTCGTACCGCGACGTGTTGGAGGAGGTGGCGGAACTGCCGGGGCTCCCCGGCCACGACTACGCCCCGGTGGAACGCACCCTCGCCTATCTCGACGCGCACGTGGAGCCGTCGGACCGGCACCGCAGGGCCGTGCTCTTCGCCCAGCTCGACGCGACGGACCCGCCACACAGGACGGCGATGTGGAACACCGCGACGCAGGCCTGGAACGCAGCGGTGCAGCGGACGCTGGGCACCGACGGGGCGTCCCCGCGGTCGCTCCCGGAAGCGGCCGACATCGGGCTCTACCTCGGGCGTCCGACGGACGCGCTCTTCGAGCCCGCCGACCCCGGGGCCACAGCCCCTGCGGAACACGGGATGGCCCCGGGCAACCTGGCGGCGGTCGCCGAACTGGGCTGGCAGGACATCGCGAAGGTCCATCAGGACGAGGTCGTGACCCGTCGCCGCGACGCCTTCCAGGCGGCGCTGCGCGCCGGGGACGCGGCGGCGGCCGACGACGCCCTCCCCGCACTGCTGCGGGCGGTCCGGCGGAAGCTGCCGGCCTCCGGAGAGCGGCCAGGGCGGCTCGCCTGGGCCGCCGCCGAGGCCGGCCTCGGGCTCGCCGGCGCGGGGCTGGCGCTCGGCACCGGCGAGGCCCTCGGTCTCGTGGGACCTGCGCTGGCGTTCGGCCTGGCGGCCGAGCGGCTCCTTCGGGGCGGCCGCAACCGGTCGCACATCGTCAACACGCTGATGACGGCGGGTGGAAGAGGGGCCTGGGCCCGGCGCGGCGAAGCCTGACAGGGCGCTGGGTGCCGGGCGGTCGAGCGGTCGGCGCCTCTGCCCTGGCACACGCCTCAGGCGGTACTGAACCGGTGGGCACGGCCGCCGCGCTCGTACGAAAGGCAGGGACGTTGTCGGTGGCGGCCTGTACGTTGCGATCATGGGTCTCTATCTGGTGAGTGTCACCGCGCAGGACTGGTCACAGCTCGGGGAGGACGGGTACGGGGATATCGCCGCCGTGCTGAACACCGAGCTGGAGCGGCGCGGGCTGCCCCCTTACGGGCTGCGGCAGGTCGCAGGGGAGGCGCCGGGCTGGTTCGAGGAGAAGGTCAGCCCGTCCATGGACAGCTTCGTGGCGCTGTGCAGGACGCGGCTGACCGATGCGGAGGTGTCGGCCCTCCTCGACTGGAGTGTGCTGGTGCCGTTCGCGTTGGAGGAGGAGATCGTGCTCCCCGTCGGCACCGCGTACTCCGGCGAAGAGACAGTGGTCGCCGGGGCCCCGCGGGTGCTCGCCTTGGCCGAGCGGCTCGCCGACGCCGTCGAACTGCCCGTGGACGCGATACCGGCGGGCGAGAACCTCACGCTGAGCTTGTGGTTCCTGGAAGGCGGGGCGGAGCGGACCGCCCGGGCGCGGCCGGGCCCGTGGGCCGAGGACCGGGACGCGGCCTTCTACGTGGCTCTCTACCTGCGCGCCGCGCAGTACGCCATACGGCACGGCTGCCCCATGACCTACTCCTGAGCTACCACGGGGCCGAGGGCCAGGAGCCGCTTCCGCCGCCCGCCCGAACCCGTGCCGAACACCGCCACGTTGCATTGCTCCCGAAACCCAGTGGCAGCGCCACGCGCACCCGACCGATAAGCGAGCCCAGCCCGCCGCTCCACCTCCTGCCTCAGGTGCGGTGCCGACCGGTGGTGTGAACAGGCACGCCCATGGCCGCCCTCCATCCTCACGATGCTTCGCGCCATGCCGCCGACACGCAACAAGTTGTCGATCCGCTGTACAAAACCCTGCACACAGCCTTCGAGGCATCGCATCCAAGTAGCCGCGCACGTGTACTCACAGTGCAGAGGAGGCACCAGGGGGTGATCCTTGGGGCAGTCGCGTGTTCGTTCACTGCCGGGAGGCTTGCCATGGCACTTACCACCGTTGTTTCGATGACTGTTAGTGACGATGCGCTCGACGAGGCTCGCAGGGCTCTACAGAGCCTGGCCGGTAGCGCTGTCGGTCCCGTGGAGAGCCCCGTTCCCCGGGCCGACGGCCCCGGGGCGAGAACCAAGATGGTGCTGTCGCTGGCCGGCGATGTCCGGGAGCACGTTGACGAGCAGCTCGCCGCGGTGCCTGTCCTCGCGTACGAGGTCAAGGTCGTGCCGGAAGCGCATTGAGCGCATCAGGCATTTGCAGTACGGCGAGTCTCTGCGTCCTGGTATTCGAGCAGACGCATCCTTTTGGCCGTGGTTGATAGCGTCCCCCGACGGGGGCTCAGACCCAGTGCAGGAGCGAGGGGGTGTGAGGTTCGTGCAGCTCAGTGTCGCGGGTCGCGCCGCATCGTGGCTCAGGTGTCGTGCTACGGCCGAATCCGCCGAGGCTGGCCGCCACTATCAGAATGTGCTGGGGCGAGGGCCCAAGCCTGTGTGATCAGCGGCGCGTGAGGGATTCGGCAGGGGAGTACGGTGTCCCGAACCGCCTATCGGTTCGGGACACCGTGGCGGACGATCAGTTGAGTGCTGTGGCGGTGTACCCGCAGTGGCGTTGTGGGCCCGGCTCAGGTTCTGACGGGTCAGCCGGTGCGGCGCCGATACCGGGCAGGCCGCGCGAGTGCAGCTCGACGTCGCCGGTGAGCATTCCGGCTAGGGCGTGTTGCGAAAGTAGCGCCGGCCGCCCGAAGGGCGGGCCCGACGGCGTCTGGTGCGTGCGATCGCAAGGCGGAGGGTCACCCCGATACTGGACGTATCGGGGTGATCCCGACAACGCGGCGAGCGTGCGTGCCAGGCGCCGTCGGACAGGCGGGACTTTCGCAACACGCCCTAGGTCCTGGGGGCGGGAGGGGCGGGGTGGCTGCAAAGCCGGGAAGCATGCCGCGTACCGTCACGCGCATGCACGACCAACGAGACCAGGATCAGCGCACCGGCAAGGCCGCACCCACGCTGCCCAGGGCGCCACAGGGGCCGAAGCAGTGGTCTTCGTTTGCGCGACATGTGAAGTCCCTCTGGCGGGACCACTCACTCGACTGGTGGTCTCCAAGGTGCCTGCGCCGGCTATGCCGCGCTACGGGATGATCGCCATCGAGCACGGGCAATACCAATGCTCAAGATCTTTGGAGCGGCCTCGGGTTGGACGCGAACGGGCAGACCTTCCCGAGACGTTGCCCTGGCTGTCCTGACGATCTGCTCCGATTCCTCGTTCCCTCTGGATGGCGGCGCGGACGCGGCGTTGGAGAGCATCACCGCGCACTTCGTGCCGTCCGGGGGAGCACAGCAGCCGGAACGCCGGGGGACCCCGCCCGCGGTCGGCTTGCGGGGCGGCGCCGACGGTCGCATAGTCCGAGGTATGGACGCGCGCGAGGCAGCGCTCCGAGATGCGTACGACCATGCTGTCCGGTGGCTGGCGAGTCTGCCTGACCGCCGGATACCCGCCCGCGCTTCGGTCGACGAGATCGTCCGAGCGCTCGGTCCCGATCTGCCTGGAGGCCCCAGCACGCCCGCCGACGTCGTCAACCTGCTGGCCACGGCCTGTGAGCCGGGGCTCACCGCGTTCCCCAGCGGCCGCTTCTACGGATTCGTGGTGGGCGGCACCGAGCCCGCTGCCCTGGCTGCTGACTGGCTGGTCAGCGCCTGGGACCAGAATTGCGTCATGCGCACTGTTTCGCCCGCATACGCGGCGGCTGAAGAGATCGCCGAATCCTGGCTGCTCGATCTGCTCGGCCTGCCGAGGGACAGCTCCGTAGGCTTCACCACGGGTGCGACGATGGCCAACTTCACGTGCCTCGCCGCCGGGCGGGACACGGTACTGCGGCGCGCCGGCTGGAACGTCGCCCGCGACGGCCTCACGGGGGGCCCGCCCGTGCGTGTCATCGCCGGCGAGTCCCGCCACATGGCCATCGACCTGGCCCTGCGCTACCTCGGGCTCGGACGACCCGACCTCGTCGCTGCGGACGATCAAGGCCGCATCGATCCCGAGGCCCTGCGGAAGGCCGTGACGGCCGACGGCCAGAGCCCCACGATCGTGATCCTCCAGGCCGGCGACATCCATTCCGGCGCCTTCGATCCCTTTGCCTCGAGCATCCGTGCGGCGCGCGAGGCGGACGCCTGGGTGCATGTCGACGGGGCGTTCGGACTGTGGGCAGCCACCTCGCCGCGCTACGCCCACCTCACGGCGGGCTGCGCGGACGCGGACTCCTGGGCAACGGACGCTCACAAGACGTTGAACGTGCCCTACGACTGCGGACTCGCGATCGTGCGCGACGCCACTGCTGTCCGGGCGGCGATGGGCCAGCGCGGCGACTACCTCATCCAGCACGAACACGGCGACCCCATCGACAAGGTGCCCGAACTCTCGCGGCGCGGCCGAGCGTTCACCGTGTGGGCCGCCCTCAGGTCCCTCGGTCGATCAGGCGTCTCCGACCTCGTCGAGCGGTTGTGCCGCCACGCCTCCACGTTCGCCGCCGGCATCGCCGAGATCGACGGCGCGACCGTTCTCAACGAGGTCGCGTTCACCCAGGTCTGCGCCGAGTTCGGCAGCGAGGCACGCACCGACCGGATACTCGCCAGGCTGCTCGACGACGGCACGGCGTGGATCAGCGGCTCCAGCTGGCACGGCAGACGCGTCATGCGCATCTCGGTGAGCAACTGGTCGACCACCGACGACGATGTGGCGCGCACGCTCGACGCGATCCGGCGAGCGGCCGCCGGGACCTGACGCCCGTCGCACGCCCCTGCACCAACAGCGGTAGGAGCTGGAGGATGCAAAGGGGTCCGCCGCCACTCCGAGGATGGGGTTCGAGAAGCTCCGCAGCTCCGGGAAATGAGCGCGGGTAACGGGCTGGCGGTCGAAGACAGCGGTGTTGTCGAAGACCCCGGCCAGACGGAGTCCGGCTGCTCTCAGGGCCCGCTTGGCGCACTGCTGAGCAACCCGTCGGGCCCCCACTGGGGCGACCTGCCCGGCTTCGACTGCGTCATCGCCTCCGACGGCGACGAGCCCGCCGACTACGCCTACGGCGCCCCGGCCGTCCACGAGCGGGAGTCGCGAGTACCTCTCCCCCGCCCCGACACCACCGACACGTTCAACCTGTCGGAGCTGATGGTCCGCCCGAAGTGGTGCAGGCAGAGCAGCGCGCTGCGCAGGGCGGCGAGGATACTGCCCGAGGTGACACGGGGTCCACTCCTCGACATCCGACGACGCACCCTCAAGGACGTGATCCCTCCCCGCGGAAGGGTCTTCCCCACACCAACAGAGGGCCTGGTTCCAGTGCCGGCCACCCGCACCCCGGTCCGCGTGACGCGCACCCGACAAGCGTGTCGTGCCGGGCCCGGGGTGGCTGGTCGGCCCCATGGTGCCGGGCGGGGGCAGGGCACCGGTCAGGTCACCCGTACAAGCTCAGTTGCGAGAGGTCCGTACCCGCGTACCGCACCGAGCTCGTCGATACCCTCGGGCCGACCGACACCGAACGCCCGCCTTCGGAGTCTCGTGGTCACGACCTGGCGCACGTCCACCGCGACCTCGGTCGCGTCAACCTCGCCCACGACCCCGCCCGACGGCCCCTCGGCCACTACACGGCCCTCGGTCCCCGAGGCCGAGAGATCCGCACCTTCCTCACCGGGCTGCCGCCACCGACGGACGAGCCCGATCGGCCGGAGCCGGGGCCGGCCGCTCGATAGCGAGGGGGGGGCGGACCCCCCCGCTGGCGCCATCATCATTCAGCTCTTGCGAGCCAGCGGCTGCCCCGCGAACCTCACTCCCGCCAGGCCGTGGGCCATGAGGTTGCGGATGTTGCCGTGATCGGTGTCGTTCGGCGTCGCGAGCACGCTGCGGTAGTGCTCACCGAAGGCCAGCAGCGCTTCCTGGTCGCTCAGCCCTTCCAGCAGGGCCAGCCCCAGCGTCTTGCAGGAACCCTCGTTCTCGCCCGCGGCGTTCTCCGCGTCCCCGTTGCGGAACGCCTGCGGCTGGTAAGCGTAGTGCGCGGAGACGAAGGCCAGGGTGTCGGCGAACTCGTGCTCACCCGACGCGAGGCTCGCCCGCAGCGCGTTCAGATCGGTCATGTCGTTTCCCTCGGGTCGGACAGACGATCCTGTTGCCGTCCGTGACCGGACGACGATACCCCCACCGTGCCGCCCTCGGCGGCGGTGTCTCAGCTCCGCGCGGTGCCGTCGCTCGCCTGCGCGACGACAGCCTCGGCCGCCCGGGCCTTCTCGCGCATCTGACCGACGGGCGGCAGGAGTAGTCCGATCACTGCCCACACAGCGTCAGAAATCTCCCCGTCCCTCACGACCGGCCAACGCTCCGATGGCCGGAAAGACACCACCAGGCACCACCGCGGGCACACTCGGGCACCTTCCACCGAACGGAAGACCGGAGACACCGCCCACTCGAACGGGTCACTCTTCGGCGCCGCCGACCCCCGGGGCGGCGGCCTCGGCATGCACACACGGAGCGCCGGGACGATCATCCGAACATGGCAGGTACTTCCCCACCCCCCACCCCGACCGGGTCTGTCCGCAGCGAGGCGCCCCGCCAGAAGCTGGCGCTCACAGCCATGCTCTTCGCGGTGTCGATGACCTTCATCGACCAGACCATCGTCTCGATCGCCGCCCCGAACATCACCGACGAGCTCGACCTGACCGCCTCCGGCATGCAGTGGGTCGTCAACGCCTACCTGCTGTCCCTCGCCGCGTTCTTCGCGCTCGGCGGCCGGCTCTCCGACCTGTTCGGGCACCGCCGCGTCATGCTGATCGGCACCCTGGTCTTCGTCATCTCCTCGGTGCTCTGCGGCTGTGTGCCCTCCGGCGACCTCGCCCAGACCTGGCTGATCGTCTTCCGCGCGACCCAGGGTCTCGGAGCTGCCCTGATGTTCCCGGCAGCGCTGGCCGTCGTCATCGCCGTCTTCCCCGTCGACCGTCGCGGTCGCGCCCTCGCGCTCTTCTTCGGACTCTCCGGCGCCCTCACCGCCGTCGGACCCCTGCTCGGCGGCTGGCTGACCGCGTGGACGTGGCGGGCGATCTTCTGGGTCAACGTGCCGGTGGCCGTCGTCGCCATCGTGCTCGCCGTGCTCGCCCGGATCCCCGAGAGCCGCCGCTCCGAGCGCCTGGACATCGTCGGCGCCGCGCTGGTCGCCGTCGGCATGGGCCTGAGTGTGCTGGGCTTCCAGCAGGCCTCGTCCTGGGGCTGGGGCAGCGTCGCGACCTGGGCCTGCATCGTCGGCGGCCTGCTCGTCCTGGTGCTGTTCCTCGGCTACGAGCGGCGCACCGCCCACCCGCTGATCGACTTCGACGTCTTCCGGGACCGGGCCTTCACCGTCGACAGTCTCGTGCTGTTCTTCGCGATGCTCGCCTTCGTACCGGTGTTCTTCTTCTCGTCCGTGTACGCCCAGGTGTCGCTCAGCGCCTCTCCGAACCAGGCCGCGCTCTTCCTGCTGTACTTCTTCATCGGCTTCGGCCTCGCCTCCCAGTGGGGTGGGCGGATCCTCGACAAGCGCGGCGCCCGCCCGGCCATGAAGCTCGGCTGCGCGCTCGGCGCGGTCGGGTTCTACCTCTGGGCGCAGAACATGACCGAACTGTCGATGCACGACCAGTGGCCTTACGCGGCCATGGCGGGCGCCGGCATCGGATTCCTGCTCGCACCGGCCTCCACCGACGCCGTCAACCGGGCCATCGACGCCTCGTACGGCGAGGTCACGGGGATCACCCAGACGATCCGCAACTACGCGGCGGCCATCGGCATGGCCGTCTTCAGCACCGTGCTGTCCCATGTCTCCACGGACCGCATCACCACCACGCTCCAAGACCGCGGGCTGCCGCCGGCCGAGGCCTCGGCCACCGCGGAGAAGGTCGCCGAGGCGGTCACCGGTCACCCGGACGGCCAGGGTCCCCCCGGTGACGGGCCGGTAGCGAAGGCCCTGCAGGGGGCGGGGGACGCGATCCGGATGGATTTCGCGGAGGCCAACCAGTGGGTCTTCTACGGCATGGCGATCGCCCTGGCCGTGGCCTTCCTGTGCTCGCTGGCCCACCCCGGGACGCGCGTCACCGCGCGCACTCCGGACAACTGACCCGCCTTCCGCGCTCAGCGCCGACCTCTTCGTCAACAGGGAGCCTTGTGGGCCGCAACCCGATCGCTCTATGCCGTACCGTCCTCCCGCCCCGTCGTCGGACCGTTCTCGCGCCACGACCGAAACCACCCCGGCCACACCCCGGTGAACGCGCTGGCGACGGATGCGTCGGGAGCTCAGTCCACCTCGACGTAGGTGACGATGAGGATGCTGCCGAGCGCGGTCGCGTAGAAGATCACGCGGATACCATCGTGCTGGTAGTCACGCAGCGCGGACGCGGTGGCGTGCGCCTTCACGACGGTGGGGTCGGCCGCGATCACGTTGAGCGCCGTGTCCAGGCAGCCGGTCTGCTCGGTGGTGAGGACGCGAACCTGCGTCTCGGCCGGCTCGATGAAGACGATCCTCGGGCGCCGGCCGCCCCGGTTGTGCTTAGGCGACACCTTGCGCCCCGCCATCGCGCTCGGGCAGGCCCTGCTCGGCCCGAATGTCGTCCCAGTCACGGCACCGGTCCAGGTCGATCCCTTCGGCCGCGAGGTTCTCGAGGACGTAGGCAAGCACCGGGTTCCCGGGGAACTCGGCGCGCGCGGCGTCGCGCAGCTCGCGCTGCTCGGCCTCGTCGAAAGTCAGGTGCGCCACGGTGGCCCCCTCGTGGATCGGGTACGCCCTTGAGGCTAGCGCAGCAGGCCTTTCGCCGGGGGCGAGTCCAACTCTCGGCCCTCGGCTTGCCGAATCTGTTCCTCCACCCACTTCTGCTCAGCTACCGCGCCACTCTCCAGGTCCTCCCGGGTTCCGGAAGCTCGTCGTCCCGCAGGTTCTCTCCACGGCAGTTCACCGCATCCCGGTAGGCCTCGCGAACCCCACCAGGTGATGGTCCGCAAGGGCCGCACACCAGGCTCCCACCCGCCACTGCTTCCGGGCGAGCCTTGCGATGTGTCCGGGGCTCACCGTGCTCAGATGGAGCGGGGGCCGAACGGTACGGGAGAGGCGTCGCGGATGTCCGAGGGCACTATGAGGGCGATGACGTATGAGACCTACGGCGGGACGGAGGTGCTCCGTGAGACCCGGTTGCCCCTGCCGAAGGTCGCCCCTGGCGAGGTTCTCGTCAAGGTCCGATGTGCCGGGGTGAACCCGGTCGACTGGAAGATCATGGCGGGCGGCCTCGACGGCCTGATGGATGTCTTTCACCCGGTGGTTCCTGGTTGGGACGTGAGCGGCACCGTGGAGCGGCTCGGCATCGACGTGCCCGAGTTCGCGGTCGGCGACGAGGTGATGGCCTACGCCCGCAAGGACTGCGTGCACGGCGGTACCTTCGCCGAGTACGTCAGCGTGCCCGTACGTGCTCTCGCCGCCAAGCCGGCCTCGTTGAACTGGGCGCAGGCCGCCGGACTGCCGCTGGCCGGCCTGACGGCCCACCAGCTCCTCACACGTCTGGGGACGACCTCCGACGACACCGTTCTCGTGCACGGCGCGGCCGGCGGCGTCGGGTCCCTCGGCGTGCAGCTGGCCCGGGCACGGGGAGCGCGGGTCATCGGCACCGCCTCCCCGCGCAACCACGATCGGTTGCGAGGGCTCGGCTGCGAGCCCGTCGCCTACGGCGACGGGCTGACCGAACGCGTTCGTGCCCTGGCTCCGAACGGAGTCTCGGTTGTCGCCGACTTCGTGGGCGGGGTACTGGACACCACCCTGGCTGTTCTGGCCGAGGGCGGGCGGCATGCTTCCATCGCCGACCACACCGTCCTCGGCGCCGGTGGCCAGTGGATGTGGGTCCGCCCGGACAGCGAGGACCTCGCGGCTTTGGGCAGGCTCGCGGACCAGGGCCGGCTCACGGTCGATGTCGCCGCAATGTTCCCGCTCTCCGAACTCGCCGCGGCCTTCACCCTCAGCCAGGAAGGCCACACCTCAGGGAAGATCGTCATCGAGGTCTGACCCCGGACCCCGGACCGTGAACCGGGGTCGACGCCAGGTCGAGGGTGGCGGTCGCGCCTGCGCCGGGGGCGTTGGCGAAGGTCAGCCGGGCCCCGAGGACACCGGCCTGCCCCAGTGCGATGGTGAGTCCGAGGCCGTGGCCGCGACCCCGTGCTGAGGTTCCCGTGCGGAAGCGCTGTGGTCCTTCGTCGAGGAGCGTGGCGGGAAAGCCGGGCCCGTGGTCCCGTACGGCGATCCGGGTGCCTGTGACGGTGACCTCGACGGGGACTGCTCCGTGCCGGTGGGCGTTGGTCACCAGGTTGACCACGATCCGTTCCACCCTTCGCGGGTCGGTCTCCACCACCTGGGCGTCCCTGGTCGTGACGAGGGTCTGCGTCCCGGTCCGGCGCACGACGTCGGCGACCAGATCCCCCAGTGGTACGACGTCGGTCCGGGCCCGTTCGGCCCCGGCGTCGAGCCGGGAGATTTCCAGGAGGTCCTCGACCAGACCGTTCAGTGCCGAGGCCCGGTCGCGTACGAGTTCAGCCGCTTCGTCGTTCTGCGGGAGCAGTTCTGCGGCGGTGGACAGGCCCATCAACGGGGTGCGCAGTTCATGGGCGACGTCTGCGGTGAATCGCCGCTCGTTCTCCAGCTTGCGCTGCAGGGTTTCGGCCATCATGTCCATGGCGGCCGACATCTCGGTGATCTCGTCACGGGCCCGGCCGCGGGGGCCGATCCGGGCGTCGAGGTCACCGTCGGCGATGGCCCGGGCGGTGCGGGAACCGTGGCGCAGCCGGCGGTTCATCGGTTCGGTGGCCAGGGCGGCGAGCGGCACGATGACCGCGAGGGCGGCCAGCACGGCTTTGATGATGCTGCGGTCCAGGAGCTGGAGGCTGCGTACCTCGGTACTCATGTCCGTCCGGGCGACGAGTACGCGGTTGCCCTCGACGGGCATGGCCGCCCATAGCCAGTACCAGTTGGGGGGCTTTCGGTCGTACCAGGTCGCGTACAGGTCGTTCGGGTTCTTGGCGGCCAGGGCGTGTGCGAGGGGCGCGTCGAGCTGCTGAGGGGTACGGATCTCGACGTCGATGGGCGCGGTGCCCGTGCGGGCGTATTCGCGCTCTGCGGCGGTCAGGCGGGCGGCGACGCGTTGTTCACCGGTCCGGTCACCGCGTTCGGCTATGGCTTGGTGGACGAGTACGCCGATCACCGCGGCCACCGCGCAGCAGGCGGTCGCGGTCAGGGCTGCGATCTTCCAGCGCAGGGCGCGTGGGTTGAGGAGTGCCATGTGCCGGGTCGGCCTCTCAGTCGCGGACGAGTTTGTAGCCGAAGCCGCGGACGGTCTCGATCCGGCCGGTACCGATCTTCTTGCGCAGGCGTAGTACGCACAGGTCCACGACCCGGGTGTCGCC
The DNA here is from genome assembly GCF_043080005.1 of Streptomyces sp. NPDC015130. Taxonomy (NCBI): domain Bacteria; kingdom Bacillati; phylum Actinomycetota; class Actinomycetes; order Kitasatosporales; family Streptomycetaceae; genus Streptomyces; species Streptomyces sp. NPDC015130. The sequence continues at coordinate 93,933 of NZ_JBIBVC010000022.1, forward strand.
TTCCCAGCCGTAGTCCCAGACGTCGCGGAGCAGCCGTCGGCGGTCCAGCACGATCCCGGGTGCCGCGGCGAACTCGAGGAGGAGGCGCAGTTCGGTGGGGGTCAGCGGCACGGGCCGGCCGTCGCGATGTACTTCCAGACCGATGGTGTTGACGGCCAGGTCGCCGAAGACCAGTACTCCGGGGGTCACCGCGTCGGCTTGGTCCGTGCGTGCGTGGGTGTCCGTGGGGCGGGTGGGATGCTTACCTGCTTGTTGAGGTGGTTGGAAGCTCGCGCGGCGCAGCAGCATGCGGATGCGGGCGACGAGGACGGCGGTGTCGACGGGTTTGACGACGTAGTCGTCGGCGCCCGCTTCCAGTCCTGCGACGACGTCGAGGGCGTCGCCGCGCGCGGACATCATCAGGATCGGTACCGAGCTCTCGTCTCTGATCCGTCGGCACAGCCCGATACCGTCGAGTTCGGGCAGCATGACGTCCAGGATCAGCAGATCATGCGTGCCGGCCCGGAAGACCTCCAGGCCGGCGAGTCCGTCAACGGCCACCGTGACCTGATAGCCGTAGCGCTCCAGGAAAAGCTGGACGGCGCGACGGATGACGGCGTCGTCCTCGACCACGAGGACGCTGATGAGACCTGGTTCGGGGATGACCGACATGTCACCTGTCTATTTCATGCGCGATCATATGTTTCGTCATCTTAGTCACTTGCTCGGGCGGTCCGGTCACAGCCTCAGCGAGGCCGCGACGGGGAGGTGGTCGCTGCCGGTGGCGGGCAGCGACCAGGAGGAGGCGGGGCTCACTCCCCTGACGAGGATCTGGTCGATGCGTACCAGCGGGGTCGATGCCGGCCAGGTGAAGCCGAAGCCGGCGCCCGCTTCCCGCTGCACGGAGCGCAACTGCGAGGTCAGCGGCTTCAGCGCGGTGTCCTCGCTCGTCCCGTTGAAGTCGCCCATCACCACGACGCGGGGCAGCTGCTCCGCAGCCACGGCCTCGGCGAGATTCCTTCCCGCCTCGTTGCGGCGGGCGGTGGCGAAGCCGGTGGTCGGGGTGACACGTACCGACGCGAGGTGAGCGGCGAATACGGCGACGGGGCCCTTCGGGGTGTCGACCGTGGCCCGAACCGCACGGGTCCAGGGCATGATCGGCACGGGTTCCACACGGTGCAGCGGGTACGTGCTCCACAGTCCGATGCCGAGGTGCACCGAGTGGTACGGGTGGCTTGCGGCCAGCTCACGCTCGTACACCGGTGTGGTCTTCGCAGACAGCTCTTCGAGAGCGAGCACGTGCGCCCCGGACCGGGCGAGGGCACGCGCGGTGCGCCCGGGCTCCCGGTTCGCCTCGTCCACGTTGTGCGTGAGCACGATGAGGTCTCCGCCGGCGGAGCTCTTGTCGACGACGGCACCGCCGAAGAGAGAGACCCAGACGACCGCGGGCGCGACGACGGCGACGGCCGCGAGCCGGGAACGTCGAACCGCCGCCAGTATGAGCAGGACCGGGACGCTCAACCCGGCCCACGGCAGGAACGTCTGGAACAGGCTGCCGAGCTGGCCGACCTCGTTGGGAATCCGGGCGTGCAGCATCATCAGCAGCGCTCCGCCCAGTGCCGAGGCGGCGATCAGCCGGCCGCGACGGCCCGCCGGGACCCTGCCTGCGCGCGACCGTGCGCCGTCCCGTTTCCGGGGCAGGTCGGCGGGCACCGCTCGGGTGGCGGCATCGGGGCGGTGGGGAGTGCTCAGCATGTCAACGGCCTCCTGCCTCACGTACACCGGCGATCGGGTACGGGCACACAGTCGCGTGACCACCCTTCCAGCCGGTCCGAGCACCGCTTCGAACGCCCCACGGCTGTGTTTCAACTGGGTATCGACGCGAGCTCGCCCCCGGTCCCGGCCACCGGAGGCGGCTCTGGCCCCGGTTGCGGCGCCGGTTCCGGTCCCGGTTCCGGGCAGGTTCCGGGCACGGCCTGATGCGGCTCCTGGCTGCCGCGTCGAGAGCCCGCTTGCGCGCGGTGCCGGGACCAGGTTCCGCCTGCCCGGCTCCCCCACCGGTGCGAACCGGAGGTGCTGCTGCCAACTCGACGCGATGTGGCGATACGAACTGCGCGGCAAGGGCCGTTGACGCCCCCGCCTGGGCGCGGGCCTCATGTACGGGGTGGGGAAGCCGGCGCCCGTGCTCGCGGCGTGGCCGTGCAGTCGAGGCGGGCCCGGGGAGGCCGGGTGTCGCGCGGGAGGAGTCCGGCGGCGTCGGCGTTGTCGGACCCCGGTGCTAGGGCGTGTTGCGAAAGTAGCGCCGGCCGCCCGAAGGGCGGGCCCGACGGCGTCTGGTGCGTGCGATCGCAAGGCGGAGGGTCGCCCCGATACTGGATGTATCGGGGTGATCCCGACAACGCGGCGAGCGTGCGTGCCAGGCGCCGTCGGGCAGGCGGGACTTTCGCAACACGCCCTAGCGTCGCGATCATGGCAAACCGTTCGTATCTCTACTCCGCAGACTCCCTGCCGGACGATGCAGGCATCCCCCAGCAGATCCGATGCGTATCCGAGCACAACGGGGACATCCCGCTCGCGCACAAGCTCATGGTGGGGCGCGGCACGACCATCGTCCCGTCCATGATCTGGAACCCTCCGATCGGCATTGCCGCGGACTACGCCGGCGGCGCGGACCTGCTCCGCGACCTCCTGCGCGTGGTCGGCAAGGGTCTGGAGGACGACGCCGACTTCGCCGCATGCGTTGCCCGGACCACGGCGCACCTCGAGAAGCAGCAGGCGAAGTACTTCGTCCTCGAGACCGGGGAGATCGTCTCCATGACGGGCGACGATCCGGCGGCGAGCGTGCGGCATCTGGCGTCCGAGGACATCCCCGACGCCGTCGCCAGGGCCGAGGCCGCGATCGCCGGCCGGAACGACGACTGGCTGGCCTCGGTGCGGGCCGACTGGGAGAGGCACTTCGCGTCCTTCTACAGCGAGGCGCTCTACTTCTCCTTCCCCGACTGACCGCCGGCGGCACGGTGCCGGAAGGTCAGGCCACAGTCCGTCGCCGTGCCTGCTTCGGGGTGCGGACGAGACGACCTCTCCTGACACGAACCGCTGCACCGGATTCGCAGCGAGGGGCACGCCAGGTAGGTCGACGGAGCCGGCGCGGCGTACTTGCATGCCGTCGGTGGAGAGCACCGGTCCATCGCCGGGTTGCACGGCTCCCCCCGCGGACAGCCCCTTCGGTCAGTCGAGCGGCGGCAGGAGGGGGAGGCGGGCGGCGAGGAATTTCGGGGCCATCTCGCGGTAGCTGTCGGTGATCAGTTCGGCGAGTTCGGTCCAGTCGGTGTGCTCACCGAGGACGGCGACGACACGGTTGTGGCCCCAGTCGGCGCGGCGGAAGGGGAACCCGGGGGCGGTCAGGCCGAGGAGGTCGTCGGCGGGTACTCGAAAGGTCATCACGACGGGGTCCTGATCCGCGGTCGCGTACGCGGCGTAGTTCGGGGAGCGTTCCACGTCCGGTGAGTAGACATGGGCGAACGTGCGTGTGCGGATCCGCCAGCGCATGCCGATCCAGGCCGGTTCCTCGTAGGACTCGGGCAGCTGGCGGCAGATCGACCGCAGCCTGTTCAGAATCTCCGGCGGCACGTCTCCAGGACTGGACATGGGCCGACACTATCGACCGCCGCCCGTGGCGTGCCAGGCACGGTTGGTGGGGGGCTGCACAGGGATGGCTGCGGTCCGGTCGACCAGCCGTGTCAGCTCGCCGTGGCGCGGTCGAGGAGGCGTTCCATCGTTGCCACCGGCAGTGCGGGGTGTGCGGCCGCTGCGTGGACGACCCTGGGGTCGGCATTCGTGAGCAGGGCCTCGATGACGTCCGGTGGTGAGGCCGGGTGGGACGCGATCGTGCGGAGCGCCTTACGCGCGGGTCCGGTGTCCCGTGCCATCCGGCGGAGCAGCTGGGCGGGGCAGCCAGGGTTGTGAGCGATGGCGCCGTACACAGGTGGTCCGTGGCGGTCGGCGATGGCGGCGAGCTGGTGGCCGGTGAGACCTGGGTGGGGTGCGATCTTGCCGACGACCCCGATGTCGGTGTCTTCGGCGAGCCGGTCGACGAGCCGCGCGGGAAGGTCCGGGCGCGTGGCGACGAGGGCACGCACCTGGGCCACGCGGCTCGTGGCCAGTGCGTGCAGTTCGGGCTCGGTCGCGTTCAGGATCCGCGGCAACGGCCCCTCCGGGAGCCTTCGGCGGCCTGCGAGCGCGGTGAGGCAGGCCAGGGGTACGGACGGGTTCTCCGCGACGGCCAGGCGGACGCCGGGGTCGGGGTCTTCGGCGAGTCCGAGGATCAGCGGTTCACCGATGCTGGGATTGCGGGCGAGGGTCTGCCGTACGAAGGCTGCCGGGTGGGTGGCCAGGCGGGCGTGGAAGGCGGCTGGGAGGTCGGTCCGTTCCGCGATCTCGGCCGGTGCCGCGGCTTCCTCGGCGTCGAGGAAGCTCTCGAGACCAACGGTCGGTACGGCTGGGTTGGCAGCGGCGGCCAGCCGGATCCTGCGGAGGCCCGGGGCATGGTCGGGGCAGCCTTCGGTGCGGTGGTGGCATGCGGCGCAGCGGGTGGGCGCGGGGGTACCGCCGTCGGCGAGGAGCGCGGCGAGCAGCTCGGGCGGGGTGCGGTCGTTGTACGCGAGGCTCACTCGGACCACGACGTGGGGGTGGCGGGCGAGTTCCTCTGCCAGGTCGGCAGGCAGGTCGGCGGCTTCGGCCGCCCGCTCGGCCACGGCCGGGTCGGGATCGCGGGTCAGGGCGGCGAGGACGTCGGGCGGCAGGCCGGCGACGTAGGAGGCCAGGTCGCCACGGACTTCCGGGTCGTGGTGCGCGGCGAGTTCGCGCACCACTGTTTCCGGTGCGATCCCCGCCTGGGCGGCGGCCTGCAGGAAGGAGGGGTCATGGCGTGGCACCTCGGTCCAGGGGACCTTGCCGCGCGCGATCAGCGAAAGGACGTCGACGTCTTCGTGGGCCAGGAGGATGCGTGCCTGGGGCTCGGACAGGTCGTCGCGATACGTCAGTTCGTGGCGCACGTCTTCATCGCCCGTCCTCGCGAGCCGCTCGAACAGATGGCCCGGGAGGGCCGGGTTGGCCGCGATTCCGCACAAGACGTCCTGCACCGGATCTCCCTCACATGCCTCTGAACGGACCCGTCACCCTCGTCCTGCGGGTGGAGCGCCGGGACCGGCGAAGGGTGTGACGCCGCCGGAATTCGGATCCGGGTCTCCCGCCCCGGCGGACCGGCGACCGGGTGCCCTGGGCCGCCGGCCGACGAGGGCTGCGTCGGCAGCGTACGGGCCGGAACAGGTGAGCCGCACTGCGATTTCGATGTCGGCGGCCGGTGATGCGGTCCTCAAGCCCGCAGCGGAGTTCGCGCGACGGCTCCTGCTCCGCGAGCGTGGTGGTGCCGTCAGCCGGTGGCCCAGCCGCGGGTGGTGCTCATCATCACGACAGCGCCTCGCCGTTCCGCACCGTCGGTGCGGGGGCAGGACGCCGGAGCCGTTTGCTCCGCCGGAACGGCGGTATGGCAGAGGCATGGCGAGAAGACTTTCCTTTCCGGTCCCGGTCCTCACCGTCGACAACCCCCAGCGCATGGACCGACCTGTGACTTCCAGGTGGGTCGTTTGGGGCGACCTACAGGTCTTTCCGGGCGAAGCGTTCTCTTCTCTGAGCGTGAGCGCCGCCGAAACCGGTGCCGCCGAGGTCATCGGCGCACGCCTGACGGCCATCCAGAAAGGGAGAGACCCCGGCTCCTGGTACCTGGTGGCCTACGGGACCGCGCTCTCGTACGGATAGGGCAGGGCGGTCGGAGCGCACAGCAGGGCGCGGCGAACCTCCGAGCAAGGCTCAACAGGCGTTTCAGCGGAGTCCGGCGGCCCCGGCGCAGTGGGTTGAACGGGAAGGCGCGGACCGGCCCGTGCCGCGCGGTCCCGCTGAAGAAATGGTGATCGACGGCGAGGCAGAGCCGGTGGCCGTGAAGCTGGTCGCGGGGGTCTCGAACACCAAGGCCCGGCGGGAAAACTCGCCCAGAAACAGCTGGAGGCAGTGCGGGAACTCGTCGTGCAGTGGGCGTGACGCCGGCACCAGTCCGTTGAACCGAACCGCATGAGGTGCTGGGGCGCGACGGTCCCAGCACCTCGGCAGCTACCGACCGACACACTCACGCCGGGGCTACTTCGACGTCTTGGCCGCCTCGCTGCGCGCCTGTGCCACCTGCTTCCGCTCCGCTCGACTGGCTGCACGTGCGTCGTACAACCTTGCGAGGCCCTCAAGGATCAGGCGGGTGCGGCATGGATCGCCGCTCTCACGATGCCCGAGGGGAAATCCGCTTTGTCCCAAGCCCGTTCGCCCCACCGCCACCTCACCGGCGCCGTCGCCGTGGCCCTCGCCGCCGCCTGCGTGGGCACGCTCACGACGGGCGCGGCGGGCGCCGCGACTCCCGGGGCCACGACGACCACCACCGTGTCGCTTGGTACGGCCCAGGAGGGCGTCGCCGCGCTCCTGCCGGACTCCGTGGTCCTCGGCCACGGGCCGAAGGGGTTCCTCACCTCGCACAAGGACGGCGTGACCGGCGCGACCGTCCACCGGTGGACGCGGTACGCGGACGGCGTCAGCACCGTCCTGCCCGTGGGCGCGTACCGGGGCGGACTCGGCACGGACGTGGTCGTGAAGACCGAGGGCAGCACGTACACGCTGTACGACATGGCCGCGGGCACCGCACCCACGGTCATCGACACGAGCTCCCTGGGCGCGACCGCCACGCTCTCCGCGGTCCACGGCTCGACCCTCGTCATGCGGGTCCCGCGCGCGGCGGGCGGTGTCGACCTCCGCCTCGTCGGCAAGCCGGACGGCCCGCTTGAAGACCGTGTCGTCACCGGAATCGCGCTTCGTCCGCGACGGCTCCTTGCTGTCCTGAGGAGCGGGAGGCCCCGGAAAGGCGCACCCAGAGAGACATTGAGAGAATATGTAGATCGGTCTACAGTAGCTTCATGGGACTGAAGGGCGCCGAAACGCGCGACCGATTGCTGGACGCGACGCAGGAGTTGATCGAGGCCGGGGGTTACCTCGGCGCCGGGCTCAACCAGGTGATCGCGGCCAGTGGCGCGCCTCGCGGCTCGCTGTACTTCCACTTCCCCGGCGGCAAGGACCAGTTGGTCGGCGAGTCCGTCCGACGGGCCGGGCGCGCGATCGGCGGTGAGCTGGAGAGCCTGGCGGACTCCAGTCACTCGGTGACGGAGTTCGTCGAAGCGGTACTGCGCCACCTGGGCGAGCGGCTGGAAGAGTCAGGGTGGCACAAGGGGTGCCCGGTGGCCACCGTCGCGCTGGAGACGGCCAGCACCAACGACCCGCTGCAGGAGGCATGCTCGGAGGTCTACACGTCCTGGGAGGCGGCTCTGCGCGCGCGGCTGGCGGGCCACCCGGACGGCGACGACCTCGCCATCACCATCCTGGCTCTCGTGGAGGGTGCACTCCTGCTGGCCCGGACGCATCGCAGCAAGGAGCCTCTGGACCGGGTCGCGCGCCGGATCGGCGCCCTGGTCGGCTGATACGGCCCGCCGTCACCGGCGGGTCTTTTACTGCCTCAAAAATATGTAGACCGATCTATTAAGGAGAGTTCCATGGACGCGATCGTCTTCGGCGCGACCGGCTTCATCGGCCGTTCCCTCGTCGCCGAGCTGCTCGCCCGAGGCCAGCGGGTGGCGGCGGCCGTACGCGACGACACCCTCACCTCCTGGCTGACCTCTCAGGGCGTCGACCTCCGCCGACTGGAGATCGTCACCGCCGACATCACTCGACCGCTCGCGGAACTGCCCGACGTCCGGGACGTGTACAACGCAGCCGGCCGCTTCGCCTTCGGCCTCAGCGAGCGGGATGCGCGGTCGGTGAACGTCACCGGGGCGCTGAACGTGGTCGAATGGGCCGCCACACTGCCCCGGCTGCGCAGGCTCGTGCACATCAGCGGATACCGGGTGAGCGCAGCCGACGGTCACCCCGACTACGCAGAACTGGGGGCCTACGAGGCCTCGAAGCTCGAGGCCGATCTCGCCGTACGGGCCCGTGCCGAGGCGCTGTCGGTGCCACTGACCGTCGCCAACCCCAGCACCGTGATCGGGCCGGGCCAGTACATCGGCCTGGCCACCCTCGTCGAGGACCTGTGGAACGGACGGCTCCCCGCACTGCCCGGAGGATCCGACACCTTCCTGCCGGTCACGACCATCGACTACCTCGTGCGGTTCCTGGCGGAGATTCCCGCGTCCCCCGCGGGTGAGCACTACTGGGTGCTCGACGACGACACCCCGCTCCTGCCCGACCTGATCGGCACAATGGCCGCTCACATGGGCGTACGGGCACCTCGCCGGACCATTCCCGTCGGCCTGCTGCGGCGGCTGCCGCAGCGGTTGACCGGTGCCGACCCCGAGACCCTGTCGTTCCTGTCGGCCGACCGCTACCCGACGGCCTCCGCCGATGCCTTCGCCGCGCGCATCGGTCTGGAGATGCCTTCGGCGACCGAGGCCCTGCACACCTGGGCCGACGACCTGGTGGCCGCCCGCTTCGGTTCCGCATCACCCTGGCAGAGCCAGTACGGCTTCCACACCGTCGCCGGCGCTCCCACCTGGGTGACCGGCGACCGGCATCGACCCTCCCACGTCCTGCTGCACGGCCTGCCGATGAACGGCGACCTCTGGAGGCCCGTCGCCGCCCACCTCCCCGGCCCGGTGCTCGTCCCCGACCTGCCCGGCCTGGGCCGCTCGGCCCCGTCCACCTCGTCGATCGACGCGTGGCTCGCCGATCTGACGGGCCCGGTGCAGACCCAGCCCGTACTGGTCGCGCACTCCCTGGCCTGCGGGACCGCGCTCCGCTTCGCCGTCGACCATCCGGACCGCCTCGGCGGCCTTGTCCTCGTCTCCCCGGCGTTCCTTCAGGCGCCCGCCCCGCGGCTCGCCCGCTCCGTCGTGGCCGCGCCGATGCTGCGCCGCATGCCACCTCCTCGGCTGGCCCGGACGCTCGGCGTCCCCGACGGACCGGAGGTGCGGAGCGCTGCGGCCGACCTCAGACGCCCCGGCGTGGCGCGTCGCGTGGTCGCATCCCTGCGCGGGGACGCCGCCGAGCGTAGCGAGTGGCGGGCTCTCCTCGACCGGGTGACCGTCCCGGTCCAGATCGTCGTGGGTTCGACGGACCCGCTGACCGAGGCCGTCGACGTCCCGGTGATCGAGATCGCCGGGGCCGGCCACTACCCCCAACTGACCCACCCCGCCCAGGTCGCCCACTCCCTTCGCGCCACCGGCGCTCCGACCAACGGGTGAGCTGGAGCCTGCCTCTTCGATGGTCGGGGCCGATTGATCGGACGGGCCCGTCCGGTTGGTGATCAACGCCATTGATGGATCACCAACTCATTGGGTTCACTCGTCGAGGACGTAGCGAACGTGGGGGCGCAGCCGGTGACGATGTGCGGCCGACGTTGTCGGCGGCGATGGATCTTCCCTGTTTCCACAGGGAGTTCGGCCTGGTTCCTGGCCCGCGGGGGTGCGGAGGACCGTGTTGAGGGTCGGCGTTGACCAACTCGTCCGGTTTCAGCTCGGGTGAGTGCGAGGGCAGGAAGTGCAGCTCGGTCTCGTCGTCAGGCGTGATGCGTGCTCGGATCTTGGACGGGAGGCCGTGTGAACGCGGAAGGGCGCAGCCCGTGGAAATCATGTGATCCACCGCAAGATCGTGAACGTCGCGCCTGCATGCCATCCTGCCCAAATCGGGCATGTCCCTGCCGGTCGCGGGCCTCCTTCCACTGCGCGACATACAGGCGGTCACCGTCGGGGTATCCAGCGCCTCGCCCAGCGTCTGCCACTCATCGCGCCCGAGCCGCCGCCACACCGCCCCCGCGGCCCCGGCCGGGTCGGGGGTGATCCGCTCCAGCTCGGTGACGACCACCAGCACCGCCTGGTGGTCGTCGCCGGCCGTGATCCCGCACGAACCCCACCTTTCGTCCTGCCGCAGCGTGCCAGGGTCAGTCCTGCGCCATTTCGACGAAGCGCCCATAGTGTCCTTGGAAGGCCGTTGTGAGGGTGACGGTGGGCCCGTACCTGTGCTTCGCGACGATCAGGTCGGCTTCGCCGGCGCGGGGTGTGTCCTTCTCGTACATATCTTCGCGGTGGATGAGGATCACGAGGTCGGCGTTGTCTTCCAGAGCGCCGGAGTCGCGGAGGTCGCTGAGGAAGGGCACCTTGTCGGTGCGCTGTTCGGGGCCGCGGTTGAGGGTGGAGACGGCGATGACGGGGATCTGGAGTTCCTTGGCCAGGTGCTTCAGGCTGCGGGCGATCTCGGAGACCTCTTGGTAGCGGGATCCGAGGGGGCGGGTGCCGTAGTTGAGCAGCTGCAGGTCGTCGACGGCGATGAGCTTCAGCCCGTGCCGGCGGTGCAGGCGTCGGCAGTGTGCGCGGAGCTCGGTGAAGTTGGCGTAGGGGTCGTCCTGGAGGTAGAGCGGGGCGCTGGCAATTGTGGGCATCCGTTTGGCGAGGCGGGTCCAGTCGTCGTCGGTCATGGTGCCGGAGCGCATGTGGTGCAGGGCGACGCGGGCCTCGGCGGCCAGGATCCGCATGGTGGTGTCGGTGCGGCGGGACTCCAGTACGAAGAAGGCTGCCGGCAGGTTGTGCTTGATGGCTGCGGAGCGCAGCAGGTTCAGGGCGAGGGTAGAAGATCCCATGGAGGGGCGGCCGGCGATGACGATGAGCTGGCCCGGGAAGAAGCCGCCAGTGAGGGCGTCGAGGTCGCTGAAGCCGGTGGGGATGCCGGCGATCGCGCCGGGACGTCGGCCGATGGCCTCGATCTCGTCCAGGGCGCCTTCCATGACATCGCCCAGCCGGTGAGACTGCGGGATCCGGAAGCGGCCGCGGTCGGTGGCGGCGAAGATCTCGGCCTCGGCGGTGTCGACGAGGCGGTCGACGGTCTCGGCGGTGACATCGGTGGTGAGGTCGTCGATGCGGGCGGCGGCCACCCTCATGCGGCGCAGCACGGCCATGCCCTGGATGGTGCCGGCCGCCTGCACCCAGGCGTCCTTGGACGTGGGCGTGCTGGCCAGCCTCTGCAGATACACGTGGCCGCCGACGTCGGCGAGTTCCTCGTGCTTGGCGAGCTGGTCGGCGACGCTGCGCATGTCAGGGTCTTCGTCGCGGGCGTAGACCTCCAGGATCGCCAGGTAGATCCGGCCGTGGGCGTGGCGGTAGAAGTCGTCGTGGTGGAGGAGTTCGACGACGCCGGCGATGGCCTCGGTGGAGCGCAGCATCGCACGCAGCACGGTCGCTTCTGCATCCAGATCGTGAGGAGGCTGCGGGGTCGGGGGGTCGTCCTGGGGCACGGGTCTCCTCCACGTCGGCCCGACCAGCGGGTCCTTGCTCTCAGCAGCGTCCAGCGTAGCGACGGCTCAGGGAGGCCGTACGGGTTCAGGACAGCCGGCCGCAGTCGGCTCGGGCCCTTGCCGCCGCCTTGCCTGCCCGACGTCGGCCGGGGGTACAGCGGTCGGCCGTTCGGTGCCGGAGGGGAAGAGGTGCGTGGGCTCATGCGGAGCCGAGTCCGCCTGGCATCGGAGGATATCGGCGAGCCGCGCGTCCAGGTGCGGGGCCCGGGCCGCTGCCGCAAGGGCGTGCGGCACGCAGGCCCGGGCCGGCCCCGGCACGTGGACTTCCCTGCCGCAGCTGGGGCCGCCACCCGCTGCCCGCTGTGCCGCCCCGGTGCCGCCACGGCGCCTCCGGGCGGCGTGCTTGGCATGGCGCAGTGCGATCACCGCCAGTTGTCACTGAGGCAGGCTTGTTGTCACTGGCAAGGCCGTAGGGGCGGACGGGTGAGACTTGGCAACGACGACTTCGCCCACTACGCGGCATGAACGACCGGCCTGCGGGCCTGAGGTGAGCCCCGGCAGTGTGGAACCGGGCGCCTGAGGCCGCACGTCCCCCCGTACATGCTGATCGTCCTGGGGATGCTTTTCGCCGTCGCGCCCGCCGTCGTCTGGACGACGATCGCCCGCACCCGCCCTGTCGGCTTCGCGATCGGCGGCACGCTGCTCGCCGGAGCGAGTCTGCTGATCTGCGTCCAGCAGGGCTGGATCCACGTCCCCAGGCCCGACGCGCATCTCGTGTTCACGATCCTGGCACCTCTGCTCATCGCCTGCGGTGCGGGACTCGAAGGCCGGAACGACAACTCCCCTCCCCCGGAATGGATTCCCCGCCGCAACGGAGCGATCGGCTTCCTGGGGATGCAGTTCGCCCTCACCCTCGTGGCCAGCCTCCTGTATGCGCTGATGCTCGGCGAAGGCTCGGATGCTCCGCCGTCCAAAGCACTCCCCTCATTGCCGCCAGGCATCAGCACGGTCAACGAAGGCACCAGCTGCGGTTCCGGCGGTTGCTGGCGCGTTGCGACGGTGAGAAGCGGGGACGGATTGTCCCGCCCGGAGATCATCCGCGAACTCGGCCTCCAGCGGGAGAGCTGCCACTCCAGCGGCTGGCTGCTTGACTGGCGTGACGTGTGTGTCGGAGCCAGGGACAACGGCGAGAACGTCACCATCTACGCCGGCTGGGGATACTGAAAGAGCGTTTCGTCCCGGCCGGGGTTTCTGGTAACTCGGTCGCAGACGCTTGGTACGGGTGTCTTGCGTGCGAAGATCGTGCCGTGTGCGCACCCAGGAAGCGGTTTCGCGCGTGGCCGCCCGAGCCGCCAAGGAGGGGTGATGGAAATGTTCGCAGGGAGAACGGCGCGGCTAGTGGTCGGCAACGACGACGAGGTGCCGTTGGATCTGATGCTGGAGCCCTGGGGTGACGTCCATCGGATCTTGCCGAAGGAGGAGTGCGTCGTTGTCACTCATTCCCCTGCGGGAGATGGATCGTGGCCCGGGACGCAGCTTGGGGACGAGCCGTTCCAGGTTGACCACCGGCGTGACTCGGTCACTGTGTGGGCCAACGGCCACTGCTTCCACCTTTTTGACAGGAGGGGCAACGAAATCGACCCGTACATCTACGGGGGATGCCCTGCCCAGAGCCCGGCCGCTTGAAGGACTGCTTGACCTGGTGGAGCGGTCGTTCAAGTGCTTCGCAAGTGCCCCAAGAACGGGCAGTGATGCCGCACCGCACGGTCAGGTGTCGCGCCGGTTTGGGGTGGATTCGCGGGTGAGCCGTCGGGTCATGAGGTCGATCATCGCGAGGCGGATCATGGCTTCGGAGCGATGTGGGTGGGTTTTGTAGTCGCGGGCGAGGTGGCGGTGGTTCATGAGCCAGCCGAAGGTCCGTTCGACGACCCAGCGGCGCGGGATGACCTTGAAGCCCTTCTGGCCCGGGTCGCGGCGGGTGACCTCGACGTTGATGCCGAGGGTGGCGCCGTGTTCGATGGCCTTGGTCCGGTAGTCGGTGTCGGCCCAGGCCTTGGTGATCCTCGGGTGAGCTTTGGCGATGTGCGAGAGCAGGTGGATTCCGCCGGCGTTGTCGGAGACGCTGGCTGCGGTGACCCAGACGGCGAGGAGGAGGCCGAGGGTGACGACGCCGATGTGGCGCTTGCGTCCTGCGATCTTCTTGCCCGCGTCGATGCTTGGCCGGTGGCCGGGACGTCGGCGGAGGTCTTGACGCTTTGAGCGTCCAGCACGCACGCGCTCGGTTCGGCGTCCCGGCCTGCGGCCTCCCGGACCGCTCGGCGGAGCAGGCCGTTGAGCTGGTCGAACACGCCGTCCTTCTGCCAGGCGGCGAAGTATCCGTAGACGGTTTCCCACGGCGCGAAGTCGTGGGGAAGGTAGCGCCAGGGGATCCCGGTCCGGTCCACATACACGACCGCGTCCATGATGCGGCGCAGGCCGTGCTCGGGCGGCCGCCCGATGTCCAGACCCTTCCCTCTCCGCTCGGCCCGCCAGGCCGACACGATGGGCTCAAGCAGTTCCCATCGGGCATCAGACAGGTCACTCGGATACGGCCGCTGTCGAGACATGTTTCGATAGTTCCGTCGAACGACGTCCCGCCACAGGGCGCAAACAGGGGTGAGCGGGGGCGCCTTGGGATCAGGCAGGAGTGAACGGGCCGAGACGTGCCCGGCAATGGCGTCAGCTGCCTCCCACGTCACGGTTGGCCGCCCTGGCCTCAGGAGTCACAGCCCAGTCCACTACCCAAGCAACCGCTAAACACTCCATACGGGATAAAACGCTCTTTGAGAGGCCGTTTCCGGCCGGACGCGATGGTCCTCAACGAGGACCTGTGACAAGCCGCATGCCTCACTGGTGACAATCAGGCTGCTTCGACCGGTCTCCTGCACCAGCCCAACAAGTTCTGCCGGTACCAACTGCCGTGCTTCGACACAGGTTCAACCCGCCGGCACGACGCAGCGCCACACGCCCCCACCTGCCGCTCACCTGAGGGCGCTGGGAGCAGGGTTCTCTGCCACGGTGTTTCGCCTTGGTGTTCTGCCGTTCCGGCCCCCTTTGACGCGAGTCCCGACGGCGGTCCGGTCCGGGCACCGGCCGCGTGCTGATGGGCCCGCACGATGGTGCAGTCCACTGAGACGTCCCAGTCGATCACGCCCGCGGCATCGGCGGCGGCCTGGACCTGCTGCAGCAGACGCACCCAAGTTCCGTCGGCCGACCACAGGCGATGGCGTTCATAGAAGGTCTGCCAAGGGCCGTACTTCTCGGGAAGATGCTTCCGCCGCACGCCTGTCCGCACCCGGTGCAGGATCCCGTCCATCACCTGCCGGTGATCCCGCCACCGGCCACATCGCCCATTGTTCACCGGCAGGAACGGGCGCAACCGTTCCCACTCGGCATCCGTCAGACCGCCCCGCCCCATGCCCGCAATGAAGACCCAGGCGCGGAGCGGTCGCATGATCGCCCGGACAGCTCCTCAGCGGCGAGGGGGCAGCGTGGCATGCCTCGAACGTCGTTACGGCGCCCAGTCATCGCTCCGACCCGGTCACCTCGCTGCCGGGCTGCGAGGTCGGCCGCGGTGAGCCCTCCAAGCGGCGAGCGCTTCGGTGCGACTGCCGGCCGGATGCTCGGCGTGCCAGTCACGCAGGAAGCGGTTGAGCTCGAACTGTGCGCCGATCTCCTGAATCTGGGAAGCAGTCCGGCGGGTGGCATGCCAATGGGCGACGGCGTCGGCCAATGTGCGCCCTGCACCTTCGGCAACAAACGCTCGCATGCACGCATCGAAGTGGAAGCTCGGGCCGATCTCCCGGCGGAAGTACTCACGCAGCACCTGGCTGCACCGCTGGCCCTCGGGAATCGCAGTGGAGCCGTTCACCGGCGCGGCAAGCTGGTGGCCGGTGCCGCGCGTCCGGGGTGGCGCGGCCACCGGGGCGACGCCGTCCAATGCGGCCCGCAGCCGCTGCGTCAGCGCCGCCTTCCCACCGCTCCGCGAGACCCCGATCTCCCGGGCGAGCGCGGTCAGCTCGGCCAGCGTCCAGTACCAGCGTGCCAGCTCGTCCCCGCTCAACGCCGCACTGAGCTCCGGTCGCGTCTCAGCACCCACGTTCGAACTCATGTCCCCATGGTAGGTGTTCCGTCTCATCAGGTACTGCAGAGACAAGGCTGCTGACCTGCAGGCTGGCGGTGAGTCAAGACTCACCGCCAGGACGTGGGCGCATGGAACCGGTTTCGTCGACGCTGCGTCTGAGGGCCAGGAAGGGGGCGGCGTGATAGCTCAAGGCAGGGCCCGTCGTCGTCGCGTGGCGGCTGTTTCGATGCGCGCGCGGCTCGTCGCGGTAACGCTCACATCCTTGTTGGTTGCCGGTTGCGGCATGCTGAACGATCCGGTCAAGGAACGCTGGGAGTCCAGAACCGAGTTTTCACGTTGTGGCGAGGTGAGCCTGGATCAGGGTGAGGAGATGCGGAAACAGGCGGCGCGGGAAATTGCCTGCCTCCAGCGAGCCCTCAAGAACGGCGAGAGTGCGGAACTGAAGGTGGCCTATCCCACCGTGGAGGGTGACCCGATTCGCGAGTACTATCGCTTGACGCCGCAAGGCAGGCTTGAGGTGTACACCGACAGCACAGACGATCAGTACTCGGACCAGAAGTGGTCGTTCGCCGAGTGCTACACCCCGGAATGGCTGGCTGAGATCTCCTGCGAT
The DNA here is from genome assembly GCF_043080005.1 of Streptomyces sp. NPDC015130. Classification (NCBI taxonomy): domain Bacteria; kingdom Bacillati; phylum Actinomycetota; class Actinomycetes; order Kitasatosporales; family Streptomycetaceae; genus Streptomyces; species Streptomyces sp. NPDC015130. Next base: position 110,016 of record NZ_JBIBVC010000022.1, read on the forward strand.
CGATGACCAGCGCCAACTACCCCATCTGGCGCGATGAGGTCGCCTGTTGACTCCCAGCAACCGACGGGAACCACCCGACAGACGCTCGCACGCTGAGGCGCATTCCCCAGGAACTGTCCCCGCTGCGTGATCCCGGTCCGTAGGGCGAGGCCTGCGGGGACGTTCATACCTCTTCCCATTCGTGGACGCGGCCTCCGCGCCACCCGCCCCCTCCCCGTCTCATGGATCACATCTCGCGGTCCTCTGGTTCTGATGCCTCAGGCAATCTGCCCCTGAATCGGTAGACGTCGTGGCGGGCTCCCCAGACCAGGCGATGCAGAAGCGCGGAGAAGTATCCGAGACAAGCAGCCCTCAGCCGAGTCCCGAAGGTCCGCGGGGGCGTGCGTCTGTCTGGCCTCGAAGACGCGCAGCCGCGGCCTTTCCTCCCTGCTCGCTTCACTTCGCTGACCGTCGTGGTGCGAGTGCGGGATATACGTCCCGTGGGGAGAAGAGCGTTCCGCTTCCGTCGGGTGGGACGAGCCAGGAGAGCCCGGACACTCTCCGGCCGGGGGCAGGCACGGCCAGCCAGGTCCCGGTCGTCAGATGCCGAGCAGCGCGCTCCAGCCTCGTGGCGGGGCTGCCTGGAGTCATCAGGAGCACAAGCTCCTGGCGCCTGGTGTCGCGGAGCACCGGGCCGGTTGTCGGGTGCCCGGAGCGTGCGACAGCGTTCAGCAGGCTGTGTCCCAGCGTCTCCGGGACCGCCAAGGCGTCCCAGAGTCTCCCTGCCGGAAGGAGCACCACCCCCTGTTCGTTCAGTCTCCATTCACGCAGACACGCGGTGGGGTCATCCCCCGCGGAAGCCAACCACCGAGCCGACCACAAAGTGGGATTCATCTGCTACCTCGCTTCCGGGATCAGCTGACGAAGTGGCCGACTATCCCCGATCAACAGCGGTATGGGCAGGGAGGCGGAGCGTGGCGAATTCAACCCGCGATTCTTGTGATCTGTCAGACGTTGCCAGTCCCGCTGAGCCATCGCCGGAGCGCGATGTGGGTGGTGTCGTCCAGCGTGCACAGGGCCTCGATGGCGTCGAGGTCGCCCGGCAGGGGCGCGATACCCGCCGTGGTGAGGGCGGCGTGCAACTCCAGCCGACGGCGGTCAGCCGGCTCCAGACGAAGGGACGGGCAGTTCGTAGGCGCAGGCGCGGGCTGCGGGTGGTCGCCGAACGCCGTGATGCCGCCGGCCGTGGACGCCTCCTCGCACCCGTCGTCGATGTACGCGCCGGGGAAACGGTACGGGTCGAGATCCAACAGCGCGGCCGGAGTGTCTTCGAGCGCCTGAAACCCATTCATGAGTGCCTCCGCAGTCGTCGTGGAACTGCAGAAGACGACGACGCGGAGTCAAAGACAGTTGCAACACAAAGTGACATCCACTCGCATGTCCCCTACGCCATCTCGTCACAAGAGAGATGACCTGACCGGCTGGGTACACCGCATAGAGCCCGACATCCCTTTCCGATACCACGAAGTACCTGGCTGAGGGCTGGCCCCTCTCCGGTCAAGAAGCTCGGCGCGGTCGCCCTCATCCGGGTGGAGACTTTCCCTCTTGCGGGGATTGTTGCTGGTCACATGGGGTGAAAGAGCCACGTGGCTCGCTACCCGGGCCACGGCGAGCAGTGTTGATGGAGATGTGAGTACTTCAAACACCGCCCCGATAAAGCCGGCTCCCCTGACCGTCCCGGTTCCTTCTGTCGTGCACGACTCGGGCGCGGACACCGCGCCCTACGTCATAGGCATCGAGTCCTGCACCAGCCTCGGCACCACGCTGGTCATCCAGCTCACCGGAGAGATCGACCGCTACAGCATCGGCCCGCTGAGGGCGCTGCTGGCCTCCGCAGCCGACGACGGCTACACCGGTCTCGTCCTGGACACGGCCCGGGTGGCCTTCTGTGACTCTGCCTTCCTCGCCGTTCTCGAGTGGTGGCCCCAGCGCGGGCGACGTCTCAGGCTGGCGAACCGGTCCAGAGCCGTTGAGCACCTCCTGAACGCGGCACGTGCGACGGGTCTCCGTACCGTCCACGCCGACACCCCCGCGGCGGGGGCCACGGCATGACCTTCCTCATTTTGACCGGCATCCCCGCACTTGCCGCCGTCCTCCTCGACCAGGGGAATCACGGTGCACCTCGCGTGCATCGTCGGATCCCGGTCCGACCGTTGCCTCTCGCGGCGCGGAGGAGGCTCATCCACGGCCACCTGGCGCTTCCGCTCCTGGACGCCACGGCATGAGCGAAGGATGGATGCCCCGGCCCCGCCTGGACCAGGCCCCGGCATCCATCCCCCGCTGCACCGTCTCCATGCACCCCGGCCCGGAAGTCGTTCTGCAGTCCTGGCGCTACCCTCGCGCCGGCCACATCGCCGGTTCCCCCGGAGTCGGAACCCGGGTGAAGTTCAGGGTGCTGGGGGTTCTGGCCTGGGTGCTGGGGCGGTTCACGTCCGCGCTCTCACTGCCCGGCGGTGAGAGCGGCTTTGAGGAAGGCGCCGCCTTGGTGGATGGCGGCTTTGGTGGGCGGACTGTCGCGGAGAGCGTTGAGCGACGCGAAGTCGTGGACTGTTCCGAGGTAGCGGACGGCGGCCACGGCCACGCCCGCTTGCTGTAGCCGGCGCGCGTACTGTTCCGCCTCGTCCCGGACGACGTCGGCCTCGGCCGTGACGACCAGTGCGGGTGGCAGGCCCGCGAGCTCGGCGGTTGTCGCCCGCAGCGGGGAGGCCGTGGCTTCGGCGAGTTCGCGATCGTCGTCCGTGTACTGCTGCCAGTACCAGTCCAGGGCCTTGGTGGTGAGGAGATAGCCGGACCCGAAGTGTTTCCGCGAGGCGGTGCCGAGGTGCGGGGCGGTCATCGGGTAGTAGAGCAGTTGTGCGCGCAGGCGAGGGCCACCGCGTTGCTTGGCCATGAGGGTGAGCGCTGTGGCCATGGTGGCACCCGCGCAGTCGCCGGCCACCGCAAGCCTCCGACCGTCCAGTGCGAAGTCCGGGGCGTTGTCGGCGTTATGGGACCCTCCGCCGTGGGGTCGGAGGGGGATGCCGTACTCGGGTGCAGGCCCGTGGGTGAACTCCTCGACCGGGCAGCGGTGGTAGCGCTGCAGGTGACGCTGAGCGCCTGGCTGCACTTCACAAGGGACACCGGACAGCCCGACCCGCAGAACGATGGCCCCACGTCACCCCGCCGCTCCCGGGCCGAACCCTGATCCTGACAGGCCGTGATGTGTCAAGGGGGGTAACCGCCGTCCCGTTCGGGGGCTGGGCGCAATGATCTTGTCTCGGCATCCTGGCAGACTCGTCGTCAAGCGACTGATCGGCCCACACGGGCCGGTGACTAGGGGGAAGCCTCATGTACCGCAAGCGCATCGCCACCGCAGTTCTGCTTGCCGCGACGACCATCGGGGGGGTCGTTCCCGCGGCGGCGGCCCAGCCGCTCGACCCGGTACAGAGGCAGTTGGACCTGCTCGTCGACGCCGACAAGGTCCCGGGCGCCCTGGCGTACGACGGCAGGAAGACGCGTACCGCCGGTGTCGCGGACCTGGAGTCGGGCCGGCCCATGGTCGATGAGCAGGGGCGGATCCGGGTGGCCAGCAACACCAAGGCCTTCACCGCGGCAGCGGTGATGCGCCTGGTGGCGGACGGGCGGATACGGCTGGACGACCGCGCCGGCCGATACGTGCCACAGCTCTCCGAACACACGATCACGATCAGGCAGTTACTCAAGCAGACCAGCGGGCTGCCGGAGTACACCACGCTGGTCGACTGGACCCGGCCCGGCACACCGCAGGACTATCTGGCTCTCGCGCTCAAGGAGAAGCCCGGCTTCGAGCCCGGCACCGACTGGGGCTACTCCAACACCAACTACCTCGCGCTCGGCATGGTGATCGACAAGGCGTCGGGGATCGGCTTCCGCACGTACATCGAGCGCACGATCCTGCGCCCGCTGCGCCTGGACGACACCTACTGGCCCACGCCCGGCGAGCTGTCCCTGCGCGGGCCCCACGCCCGCAACTACGGCATCCATCCGGCTGCCCCGGAGGCCGGCCGGATGGATCTGACCGAGCTTCCCGGGTACGAATTCGGCGCGTCCGGTGGCCTTGTCTCCACCCCCAGGGACCTCAACGCCTTCTGGGACGGGCTGTTCGGCGGCCGCCTCCTGCCCGGCTGGGCGGTGCGCCAGATGACCCGGGACACCACCGCGGTCGGTGGGCGCGACGTCTACCCGGCGGGCAGCCGCTACGGCTACGGCATCGCCTCGATCCCCCTCAGCTGCGGTGGGGTCTACTGGGGCCACGGCGGCGACCTGCCCGGCAACTCCGTGGGCGGAGGCCGCGCCACGGCCGGCCGCGGAACCGTGACCGTCTACACCACGACCTGGGCGGCCGAAGGCGAAAGCCTGCGCCACCTCCAAGGGGCGGTGGACGCGGCCTTGTGCGCCAAGCGCCGCTGACCACCAGCCACCACGACCACCCGGAAGACCGCCCCCCTGGCCCAACCCGAGCCGATCCCGGCTGCCCCAACGCCCTGAGCCCCGGGGCAGCTGTCCGCAGACGGGTCCCCTGAGCCGGCAGACCCATTCTCCGTGGTGGACTTCGCACAACCCTGGTGGCTGCGGTGAGTCCTGCGGTCGTGGCGCGTGGGTGCCACGACCACAGCGTTCCAGGAGAATCCCCCTTGAAGCACCGCAGAAGCGTCGACCGGCTTGCCCTCGCCGTCTCCCTCGTTCTCACGGCGGCTGCCGGCCCTGCGCTGGCAGCGGGGCTGGCAGCCGCCCTCCCTGCTACGGACGGAGGCCGGGCCGGGGCCGTGGATCGGCAGGAGCCGACTCGGCCGTTCGTCCTCGCCGGCGACGCGCAGCTGTGGGCCGGAAGCCCCTCCGGGTTCGTGACCTATGCCATCCCCGCCGGGTCGACGAAGTACGCCCATCGGTGGCACCGGTCCGCGGATGGGGTCACCACCACGCTTCCTGCCAGTTCCGACGGCACATTCCCCGGTGTCGCCCCCGACAGCGGCCGCGTCGTGGTGCGGACGCAGAAGAACGCCTACCGGATCCTGTACATGGCGGGCGGCGCGCCCGTCGACCTCGACGCTTCCTCCGTCGCGGAGGATCGAAACTTCAGGCTTCTGCTGCAGGACACCCTCGTGTTCTGGAGGACCGGTGTCGGCGGGGAGAGCCTGCGCCTGCTGTCCAAGCCCGCGGGCACGACCGTCCAGCGGCAGGTGACCGGCCTCCCCGCCGGCATGAAGTTCAAAAGGCTCGCGTACTCCCTGCCCGGCACTCTCGCCATCCACTACCAGGTCGCCGTCGGTGAAGCGTCCGAGGGGCATCTGGCCGTCATCGACCTGGCGGAAGCGAAAGTGACCGAAGACCGGGTACTCCCCGGCGCCCAAGGCGTCTCCGACATCGCGGTCTCCTCCACCCACCTGGCGTGGATCGAGCAGGACCACCTCACCGGAGCCAGCACCCTGGTGACCGCTCGCCGTGACACGTGGGAAAGGACACGTCACACAGCCCTGCGCTCTGCCTACTCCACACAGATCGGTCTGCTGGGCGACTGGGTGGTGTACGGGACGCCTGAGGAGCCCTCTCGGCCGTGTCCCTCAAGGACGGCACCGTCATCAGCCTGCTCAAGGACGTGAAGACTCTGGCCGGCGCCGACCAGGGCCTGCTGGCGCAGGGCACGACGCCGGAACTCGGCAGGGGCGTCTACCGGATCGACACCGGCCCGGACGGCCGGCCCGCCGCGGTGTTGTTGGCGACCAACGGCGTGACCACGCCGACCACCCTCGTGACCTCGCAGGCGCCCGCGACCGCCGGCTTCCGCGCTGCCGGCGACAAGGCGGTGCTGCGGTGGGTGTACGGCCGCAGCGACCTGCGGGTGAGCCTGCGCGTCACGCACAAGCAGACGGGCAGGACCTGGACCGCGAACCAGACGCTCCTGGGCGCGGACACCGAAGCGGTTCTCGAATGGGACGGCACTTTCACCAACGGCACGGCGGCCTACAACGGCGCCTACGAATGGAAGATGACGGCCTTCCCGCTCAGCAACATCGGCGGAGCTGTCGAGCGAACCGGCTTCCTGACGGTCGCGAGCGGCAGCGCCAGGCACGACTACTCCGACAGCAACTCCCCCGACCTGCTCGTCCGGACCGGACAAGGACACCTGGTCTCCTACGACGTCCGGCAGCTCCTCGGCCCTCACGCAGCCGACTGGGAACCGACCGAGCGGGGCGGCGGGTGGCAGATCTACGACCAGCTGCTTTCCGCCGGGAACCTCGATGCGACCCCGCACTCCGACATCCTCGCCCGCGACACGTCCGGCGTCCTGTGGCTGTACCCCAGCACAGGCCAGGTGCTCGCCGAGCGGATCCCTGTCGGCGGCGGCTGGAACACGTACGACAGGCTCGCGGCCGGCTCCGACCTCACACGCGACGGCCGTCCCGACCTGATCGCGACCGACCGCTCCGGCGTCCTATGGCTCTACCTCGGCAAGGGCGACGGCACCTTCGCACCCCGCACGAAGGTCGGCGGCGGCTGGGGCGTCTACGGCCAGATCGTCAACATCGGCGACACCGACCGCGACGGACATCCCGACCTGATCGCCGACAGCGGCAACAACGGATACTCCTGGCTCACCGTCTACAAGGGCACCGGCGACTGGAAGGTTCCCTTCCGTCCCGGTCAGTTGCCCGACTACCTCGCCCCCTACTCCAGGCCGGACTCCCCGCAGCCACTCCCTTTCTGACGTCCTGGAAGACTCGGTGGTGCTCCTCCACGCGCGAGGGGGAAGGCATCACGCCCTCCCCGACGCCGCCCGCGCCGAACCGTGCCCACGTGCTTCCGTCACGGTCCGGCACGGCGAGCGGGCCGCGCGAGAGTCTTGGGGCTGTCTCGGACCTCACCACGTCGACCGGGCCGTCGCTTTGCCCGGTCTTCACTGAAGCATAGCCTTCACTTTCAATCCATTGCAACGTGAGTGCGATGCTCGTTGCGTTAGCACCCAGGATCGTTGCAATGAAATCCTGGCGCTGACCTGCATTGATGGAGTTTTGGTGCAACACGCTTGTTGCTCGATCTTTGAATGCAACGTAGCGTTTCTCTTGTCGGAAACGGCGCGGGCGAGAGTCCGGCAGCCGCCCAGTCCGCAGGAGACCAAGGAGTTCGCCATGCAGTTCCCCACCACCGCCCCGATCGCCGTCGTTCTCGACGTCCCCGCGGGCCACATCCGCTTCATCGCCGCCGACCGCGCCGAGACCACGGTCGAGGTCCTCCCGGCGGTCGCCTCGAAGGGCCGCGA
>NZ_JBIBVC010000023.1:0-96606 GCF_043080005.1 Streptomyces sp. NPDC015130
GGAAGCTAAGCCTTTCAGCGCCGATGGTACTGCAGGGGGGACCCTGTGGGAGAGTAGGACGCCGCCGAACAATTTTTAGCCTCAACCCCCGGATTGATTCCGGGGGTTGAGGCATTTTTGCGTTCTAGGCTTTGTCCATGCGATACGACTTGGTCATCTTCGACAACGACGGTGTGCTCGTGGACAGCGAGCCGATCTCCAATACGCTCCTCGCCGGCTATCTGACGGAGCTCGGGCATCCCACCTCGTACGAGGAGTCGGTGCGGGACTACATGGGGTCAGCCATGCACCGGATCCACGAGCTCGTCGAGGAGCGGACCGGGGAGCGGCTGCCCGCTGACTTCGACGAGACGTTCCACGCGCGGGTCTTCGCCGCCTTCGAGCGGGAGCTGGAGGCCGTGCGCGGGGCCGCGGAGGTGCTGAAGGGGCTGGCAGAGGCGGGGGTTCCGTACTGTGTGGCCTCCTCCGGGAGCCATCAGCGGATCCGGGTGGGGCACCGGAAGACCGGGCTCGACGCGTGGTTCCGTGACGAGAACGTCTTCAGTGCCGAGGACGTCGGCCGGGGCAAGCCGGAGCCGGACCTGTTCCTGCACGCCGCCGCGCGGATGGGCGTCGCCCCCGAGCGGTGTGTGGTCGTCGAGGACAGTGGGCTCGGGGTCCAGGCCGCCGTCGCGGCCGGGATGGACGTGTACGGGTTCACGGCGATGACGCCCAAGGAGAAGCTCGCGGGCGCGACGGGGTACTTCGGGGCGATGGACGAGCTGCCCGCGACATTGGGTCTGTGATCCATCTACCCACGGGTAGGCCCCGGGCCTACGCTGTGCCGCCATGACGGATGCGCGGTTGCGGCGTGGGCGGGGAGCCCTGGCGGTCAGCTTCTTCGTACAAGGGGTCACGTTCGCCCTGCTCGTGACCCGAATACCGGGGATCCAGGACCGGTACGGGATCTCGGACGCGCTGCTGCCGGCGTTCCTGGCGGCCGTGCCGATCCTCGCCGGGGTGGGGAGCGTGGCGACCGAGAAGGTCGTCGCCCGGGTGGGGCCCGCGGTGGTGCTGCGGTGGGCGCAGCCCGTCGTCCTGCTCGCGCTCCTCGGTGTGGGGGCCGGCTCGGAGCTGTGGGAGGCCGCGGTCGCCCTCGGGCTCTTCGGGCTCGCGGTGGGTGCCCTGGACGCCTCCATGAACATGCTGGGGGTGAACCTTCAGCGGGCGTACGGGCGGAGCATCATGCTCGGTTTCCACGCCTCGTACAGCCTCGGCGGGATCGCGGGTGCCTCGCTCGCCTGGGTGGGGGCGCACTGGCACCTGTCGTTGTTCGTGTCGTACCTGCCGGTCGTCGCGGTGCTGCTGCCCGCCGCTCTCGTCGGCAGCCGGTGGTACGGGGCCGGTGAGTCGCCGCCGGTGAAGGGTGAGGGGGCGGAGCGCGGGGGGAGCGGGGTCTCCTTCGCGCTGCTGCTGCCGCTCTGTCTCGTCATGACCTTCGCGTACATAGGGGACTCGACCGTCTCCAACTGGAGTGCCAAGTACCTCCAGGACGTCCTCGGCGGTTCGGAGGAGCTCGCGACCGTGCCGTACAACGCGTACATGGTGACCACGCTCCTCGGGCGGGCGGTCGGGGACCTCGGGGTGCGGAGGCTGGGCGCCGCGACGGTGGTCCGGTGCGGGGCGGTGCTCGCCGCGCTGGGGTTCGCCGTGGTGGCCGTGGCGCCCGGTGCGTGGGTGGGGATCGCCGGGTTCACCGTGCTGGGGTTCGGGCTGAGTGTGCTGGTGCCGCAGACGTTCGCCGCTGCCGGGCGGTTGTTCCCGGGGGCGAGTGACGCGGCGGTCGCGCGGCTCAACGTCTTCAACTACGTGGGGTTCCTGGTCGGTTCGCCGTTGGTGGGGGCGCTCGGGGACACGTGGAGTTACCGGGGGGCGATGCTCGTTCCGATGGTGCTGGTCCTGGTGACGGTGGTGTACGCCACGTCGTTCGGTTCGAGAGAGGCCCGATACGGTGGCGGGCATGAGCGGCCGCGCACTGTTGATGTGGGATGAAGCTGTCACGCAGTACGACTTCGGTCCCGAGCACCCGATGGATCCGGTACGGCTCGCGCTGACGATGTCGCTGGTGCGGGCCTTCGGGCTCGACCGGGCGACGGACGTGGTGTCGGCGAAGCCCGTGGGGGAGTCGACGCTGCGGCTCGTGCACCGTGAGGACTATGTGTCGGCGGTGCGGGCGGCGTCGGCCGATCCGCGCCGTGCCGACCAGGCGTACGGGCTGGGGACGGTGGACGATCCGGCGTTCGCCGGGATGCACGAGGTGTCGGCGCTGATCGCGGGGCAGTCGGTGGGGGCGGCGGAGGCGGTGTGGCGCGGGGAGGCCGCGCACGCGGTGAACTTCGCGGGCGGGCTGCACCATGCGATGCCGGGGAGCGCCTCGGGTTTCTGCATCTACAACGACGCGTCGCTGGCGATCGCCCGGCTCCTGGAGCTGGGGGCCGAGCGGGTCGCGTACGTGGATGTGGACGTGCATCACGGCGACGGGGTGCAGGCCGCGTTCTGGGAGGATCCGCGGGTCCTGACGGTGTCGCTGCACGAGCATCCGCGGACGTTGTTCCCGCAGACCGGGTGGCCGGAGGAGACGGGTGCCGCGGGGCCCGGTGAGGGCGGGGCCGTGAACGTCGCGCTGCCGGCGGGGACCGGGGACGCGGGGTGGCTGCGGGCCTTCCACGCCGTGGTGCCGGAACTGATGGCGGACTTCCGGCCGCAGGTGCTCGTGACGCAGCACGGGGCGGACACGCACTTCGAGGATCCGCTGGCCCATCTGGCGGTGTCGTTGGACGCGCAGCGGGCCGTGCAGGAGGCCTGTCACGAGCTGGCGCACGAGTACGCGGAGGGGCGCTGGGTCGCCCTCGGCGGTGGCGGGTACGCGGTGGTCGACGTCGTGCCGCGGTCCTGGACGCATCTGGTGGGGATCGCCGCGCATGCCCCGGTGGAGCCGGAGTCCATGACTCCGTCGTCCTGGCGGGACGAGGTGTACGCGCGGACCCGGCAGTTGGGGCCGGCGCGGATGACGGACGGGCGGTGGCCGGTGGGCTTCCGGGAGTGGGCCGCCGGTTACGACCCCGCGGACCGACTGGACCAGGCGGTGCTCGCGACCCGGAAGGCTGCCTTCCCGCTGCGGGGGCTGCTTCCCTAGAGGAGTGGGCCTGTCGGTTTCCCCTGAAGGGGGCCGCCGGCCGTTACGCCGACTGTGCGCTGTCCCCGGGGTTTCGGCTCCGGGGGCGGTGTGTTCCGGCAGCATCGGGAGGGTGTTGAGTACCGGGGCGCTGCGGGCGCATCTTTTGGCGGCGGGGTTGGCGGGGACGGTGGCGACGTCGCGGGAGGAGAGCCTGCGGAGCTATCGGCTCTTCGCGGCGCGTGATCCGCGGGTGCTGCTGGGGCTCGATCCCGCCTGGGGGTGGGACGAGGCGGATCTGCTGCGGTTGATGGCCGACAAGTGCGGGGTGTCGGGGGACCCGGAGCACCGGTCGGGGCCGGACGTCATCGATCCCGAGCGGACGCTGAGGGGGCTCGACGCCTTCGCCGCGCGGTTGGGCGCGGCGGCCGCGCGGCGGGTTCCGGTGCTGTTCGGAACGGGGCATCCGCATCGTCTGCTCGGTTTCTACGTCGCGCTCGCAGACGCTTTGTCGGCGGCGGGATGTCTTGTCCTCACTCCGGCGCAGGGGCGATGTGTCGACATAACGACCCGGTTCGGCGTACGTACGTACCTCCTCGACTACGTACGGGGGGTCGCGCTGGTGCGGGAGCCCGGGCTGTCGGGGGACGGCCGTGAGCCGGGGGCGCACTCGCACTCCGCGCTGCCGGTTAGGGCTGCGCTCGAAAGTGCGGCGGAGGCCGGCGGGCCGCTTCCCGAGCTGGTGGTCGGGGACCACGGATGGGTCTGCGGTGCAGGTCAGCTGGGTATCGAGGCCATCGGTCTCGCCGATACGGATGATCCCGCGCTGTTCGTCGGTGAGGCGGAGGGGCAGGTGTCGGTGGCCGTTCCGCTTGATGACGGCGTGCGCTCCGACTACTACCATCCGCTCACGCGCTATGTACTCAATCGAGCGTGTCTGTCACGGTAAACGGCCGGTGACAGCTCCTCTTCCCCACTCGTACCACCCGCCCCTAGTCTGGCGAGTGAGCGCTCGGCGACGAAGAGTCACCGGAGGGGAAGCCGGTGGGCGTCGCGGCGGAAGGTACAGGTGGGTCATGGCTGCTGGCGAGCGACCTCTCAACGAGGTCAAGTTTCTGACCGTGGCGGAAGTCGCCTCGGTGATGCGCGTGTCGAAGATGACCGTGTACCGCTTGGTGCACAGCGGTCATCTGCCGGCGATCCGGGTGGGCAGGTCCTTCCGGGTGCCGGAACAGGCGGTTCACGAGTACCTGAGGGAGTCCTTCGTGGGGGTGGGGACCGCGTAGCGAGCGCGCGGCCGGTTTCGCCGGGAAAGTCGCGTACGGCCCTCGGATTACAAGCGAGGTGCTCGGGACGGTAGGCTAGGCCGACGTAGGTCGTGTGGGCCCAGACGCCCCGCACCGATCCCCGCCGGGAGGCGGGGATGTTCCGAGAAGTGAGCGAGGGTAGTCGTGGGCTCTGTTATCAAGAAGCGGCGCAAGCGGATGGCGAAGAAGAAGCACCGCAAGCTGCTCAAGCGCACGCGCGTTCAGCGTCGCAACAAGAAGTAAGGCGACCGCTGCACCGCAGCGATTCGTGCGTCAGGCGTGGCCCTTCACCGTTCGCGGTGGAGGGCCACGCCTTATTCGCGCCGAAATACGGAGGCGCTACGGTGGCGACCAACGGAAGACGGACGGAAGGCGCTGATCTTGGGCAGGGTCGTGCTCGTCACCGGTGCCGCCCGGCACCTCGGGGGCCGTTTCGTACGGCGGATCCAGCGGGACCCGGAAGTGGAGCGGGTGATCGCGGTGGACGCGGTCGACCCGCCGCACCAGCTCGGAGCCGCCGAGTTCGTCCGGGCGGACATCCGCCGGCCGGCCATCGCGAAGGTCCTCGCCGAGCACGAGGTCGACACGGTGGTCCACATGGACGTCACCGGCACGGCGCTCGGCGCCGGCGGCCGTACGTCGGTCAAGGAGACCAACGTCATCGGCACCATGCAGCTCCTGGGGGCCTGCCAGAAGTCGCCGCGGATCCAGCGGCTCGTGATCAAGTCGAGTACGAGCGTCTACGGCTCCGCGCCGCGCGACCCGGCGGTCTTCACCGAGACCACCCCGGCGAAGTCGCTGCCGAGCGGGGGCTTCGCCAAGGACGCCGTCGAGGTCGAGGGGTACGTGCGGGGCTTCGCCCGGCGCCGGCCCGACGTGGCCGTGTGCGTGCTGCGCTTCGCGAACATCCTCGGGCCGCGGGTGGACTCCCCGCTCGCCGAGTACCTGTCGCTGCCGGTCATGCCGACCGTCCTCGGCTACGACCCGAGGCTCCAGTTCGTCCACGAGGACGACGTGATCGACGTCCTGCGCCTCGCGGCGCACGAGCCCCGCCGGGCCACCCTGAACAGCGGCACGTTCAACGTCGCCGGGGACGGGGTCCTGTTGCTCTCGCAGTGCGCGCGGCGGCTGGGGCGGCCGACCGTCCCCGTGCTGCTGCCCGCCGTCACCTGGGTGGGGACGGCGCTGCGCACCGTCGGGATCACCGACTTCGCACCCGAGCAGATCCGGCTGCTCACCCACGGCCGGGTCGTCTCGACGGTGCAGATGCGTGAGGTCCTCGGCTTCTCGCCGCGCTACACGACCGCGGAGACCTTCGCGGACTTCGCCGGCAGCCGGGGGCCTGGCCTCCTGCCGCCGGAGATGCTCGCCGGGGCGGTGGACCGGCTCGCGGGCCGGCTCGCCCCGGCGGCCACCGACTCACTTCACCACGGCGCCTGAGGGGACCGGACAGCGATGGCGGACGCCAAGGTCATTCCGTTCGACGACGACCGTTCGCGGGCCCGTCGTCGGCCCAGCCGGGCCGACGGGGAGGCGGCGGCCGTGAGAGCCCTGCCCGGGGCCCAGCAGGGCCCCCAGGAGCCGGAGGAGGCCCCGGAGGGGCCTGCCGGGGCCGGTGCCGCGGTGGAGGCCGGTGCCGAAGGGCCTGCCGGGGCGGAGGCCGGGGGCGTGTCCGGGGCCGGGGGGTGGGAGCGGCGGCTCGCGGGTGGGCTCGCGTTCCTGCGGCGGCGGATCACCGGTGAGTACGAGGTCGACGAGTTCGGCTACGACGAGGAGCTCACCGACCAGGTCCTGATGTCGCTGCTGCGCCCGCTGTACGAGAAGTACTTCCGGGTCGAGGTGAAGGGCATCGAGAACATCCCCGACAAGGGCGGGGCCCTGATCGTCGCCAACCACTCGGGGACCCTGCCGCTGGACGGGCTGATGATGCAGGTGGCCGTCCACGACCGGCACCCGGCGGGGCGGCACCTGCGGCTGCTCGCCGCGGATCTGGTCTTCGTCCTGCCGGTGGTGAACGAGCTGGCGCGGAAGGCGGGGCACACGCTGGCCTGCGCGGAGGACGCGGAGCGGCTGCTGCGGGCCGGCGAGATCGTCGGTGTGATGCCGGAGGGCTTCAAGGGGATCGGGAAGCCGTTCTCGGAGCGGTACAAGCTGCAGCGGTTCGGGCGGGGCGGTTTCGTCTCGACGGCGCTGCGGGCGGGGGTGCCGATCGTGCCCTGCTCGATCGTGGGGGCCGAGGAGATCTACCCGATGATCGGGAACGCGAAGACGCTGGCGCGGGTGCTCGGTGTCCCGTACGTCCCGATCACCCCGACCTTCCCGTGGCTGGGGCCGCTCGGGGCGCTGCCGCTGCCGACGAAGTGGACCATCCAGTTCGGGGAGCCGATTCCGACGGACGGGTACGCGCCGGAGGCGGCGGAGGACCCGATGCTGATGTTCAATCTGACGGACCAGGTCAGGGAGCAGATACAGCACACGCTCTACAAGCTGCTGGTACAGCGGCGGTCGGTGTTCTTCTGATCCCCGCGCCCGCCCGACGGACGGAGTCCGGCGCAGGCTTCCGAAGGCCGTGAGGCCCCCCGGGGCCGAGCGGTGCGAGGGAGGCAGAAGACAGAGTGGAGGGGCGCCCCCGTCCGTGGGGCGCCCCTCCTCCCTTGCTAGCGAGCGTCCTCGCTGTCGATGCCGAGGCCTGGAAGCAGGCCCGGCAGGAGTGGCGGAAGGGTCACGTCCGGTGCCTCGGGGGGTGCCGGGGTCGTGGTGGTGGGTGCCGTCGGCGGGCCGGTCGGGGAGGGCGGCTGGAGCAGCCCCCCGGTGTTGCCGCCGAGGAGACCGTCGTCCTCCGGTGAGGTGGTGCTGCCGCTGTCCGTGCTCGCGCTCGTGCTCGTACCGGTGCTCGGGGTGGGACCGGTCGGGCGGGGCGGGGCGGAGGTGCTGCCGGTGGACGGTGCCTCGTGGGTGGACGGCGGACGCTGGGTGTCCGGCTGCCGGGTGTCCTGCGGGGCGCTGGTCCGGCCGGTCGGACGCTCGGTGGTGATGCCGTCCTTCTCCAGGGTGCGGGGAAGCACCGACTGGAGCGGCTCGACCTCTTCGTCCATGGCGTCGAAGACCCCGGTGACCTCGCTCCCGACGTCCGCGAGCTGGACGGGGAGCCGGTCGCGGAGGCCGTTCCAGGTGTCCCGGTGGGCCTGGGCGAAGGAGTTGAGACGGGCCATCGGGCCGATCTCGCCGTCCTGCTCGTAGGCCTCGCGGAGCAGCCGGTGGCCCTCGCTGGCGTCGTGCTTCATTCCGCCCAGGACCCGGCGGATCTCGGTGAGCGACTCGTGGTCGAGGTCGCCCGAGCGGCCCCGCTCCATGAGCCTGCGGGCCTCGCTGAGCCGGGTGGACGCCTGGTCGAGGTAGATGCCGCCGCGGTCCGCGGCGTCGTCCGCCATGCCGAGCTTGATGTCCTCCATGCCCCGCTTGAGGCCGTACAGCGAGTCACCGGGGAGGGCGTCGGAGCTGGCGGCGGCCACGCCGCCGAAGGCTCCGGCCGCCACACCGACCGTGAGGCCGCCGGCGGCTAGGCCCTTGGACCAGCGGGAACGGGGGCGGAGCTTGCGGAGCGGGGAGGCCCGGTGGGTTCCCTTTCCGCCCGGGGCCCGTTGCTCCGGGACCGTAGGTCCCGCGGCCGCGCTCCCTTCCATGAGCATCGCTTCCATGGCGGCGACGAGCTGCGCTCGCTGCACCACCTTGACCTCGGGATCCAGCTGTGGCTTCGGCAGTTCACCGAGGCCGTTCGCCAGCGCCAACAGCCGTCCCTGCTCGGCCGGTTCGGCCGGAGCTTCGGGCTGTTCGACTGCCGCGCCCTCGGCCGCCCGGTCCTCCAGGGCCTGGGCGAAGGCGTTCGCCCGCCGGTGCGCCGATACGTTCGCGATCACTGGCGGCACCTCCTCTCGTCATGACGGTCGACTCCCCGGGGTGTCCGGAAGGTTGCACACCTTGAACACATCCACACGAACGAGTGAGTGGCTGCGGGCATGGCGTGACCACAGGGAGCCTGCATTCCGCACAACGAGCGGCGCGGCACTTGGGTTACGCGCGAAAGATGATCGGACCAGTGCGTCACCGAGGCGTCACCGACTGTGAGTTGTACGGGGGTCGTGGGGCGTGGGGGGAGGAGCGGGGGGTGGGGCGTGGGCCGGCGGGGCCCGGACCGGTGGGTGGAGGCGCGTGTGGGGGGCGCACCGGTCAGCGGGCGTCGTCCGGGAGGAGGCGGGCCAGGGTCCGGACGGCCCGGTACTGGAGGGTCTTGATGGCGCCCTCGTTCTTGCCCATGACGCGGGCGGTCTCGGCGACCGAGAGGCCCTGGAGGAAGCGCAGGGTCACGCATTCCTGCTGCTGGGGGTTGAGGCGGCGGACCGCGTCGAGGAGTGCCGCGTTGGAGAGGGACTCGAGTACGGAGTCCTCGGGGCTGCGCTCCACCTCGTTGGCGTCGAGCATCTCGCCGGTCGTCACTTCGAGACGGAAGCGGCTGGACTTGAAGTGGTCGGCGACCAGGTTGCGGGCGATGGTGACGAGCCAGGCGCCGAAGTCGCGGCCCTGCCAGGTGAAGGTGGAGATCCGGCGCAGGGCGCGCAGGAACGTCTCGCTGGTCAGGTCCTCCGCTGTCGCCTTCCCGCCGACGCGGTAGTAGATGTAGCGGTAGACGGTGTCGCTGTACTGGTCGTACAGCCGGCCGAAGGCCTCGGCCTCGCCGGCCTGGGCCCGCTCGACCAGGTCCATCATGCGGGCGCTGTCGCTGTCGGCGGTGGGGCGGCGGGCGGCGGTCGAGGTTCCGGCGCCGCCGCGGGTTCCCCGTCTGCCCACGGCGGCGCTGCCGTCGGCCAGGGCATAGCAAGGGCCGGCGGGTGCCGGTGAGGCGAAGGCGAAGGCGGGGACGGGGCCGGCGTACGCGGTGGGGACGAAGCCGCGCAAGTGGTCGAGGACCGTTGCGCGCAGCGTAGCCAGGCCCGAGGTGTCAACCCCGACGTGTGGGTACACGGGACTCCCAGAGGCAGAGCTTCCATCACGTGCAGTACAGGACCGTTCACTCGTCGTGGCGACGGGAGGGGTCCTTTGTGCGTCTGAGGAGAATAACGCTTCGTACAGGCAGCGCTACACCCAGTTGCTCAAATCACCGATTACGTCGTTTCCGTTACTGCTTGCAGTCATAACTGGCCACTGTTCGTGACCGGTTGTTGATCGAATTGCTTCCGAGTGTGACTGCGCGGGCGTTGCGTTGTGCTCAAGTGCAGAACGGGTGAGTGATCGGGGCCGCTGCTGGGTAAGGACCCCGGAATGCCTGGGAGTCGACCTGTGCGGGGGTGTTCGACCACGGACGGGTGAGGGCGCCTGGTCCGGGGTTGTCGCAGATGATCGCAGCCGAAACGTATCGGCAGAGCGGCGGTGCGCCGGGGGGAGGCCTCCGGTGCGGCTGGTGTCCGGCGGGTGGCCGGGTCAGCGGCGGCGGCGGTGCAGGGCGACCGCGGCGGCGGTGCCGCCGGCGAGCGCGCCCAGGCCCGCGGCGGCGGGGATGCCGACCTTGGCGGCCTTGCGGCCGGTCCGGTAGTCGCGCAGGCGCCACTCCCGGTCCTTCGCGTGCTTGCGGAGCTTGGTGTCCGGGTTGATCGCGTACGGGTGCCCGACGAGCGAGAGCATCGGGATGTCGTTGTGCGAGTCGCTGTAGGCGGCGCAGCGGCTCAGGTCGAGCCCCTCGGCGGAGGCGAGGGCCCGTACAGCCTCGGCCTTGGCCGGGCCGTGCAGGGGCTCGCCGACCAACTTGCCGGTGTAGACGCCGTCGACGGACTCGGCGACCGTGCCGAGCGCGCCGGTCAGGCCGAGCCGCCGGGCGATGATCGTGGCGGTCTCGACCGGGGCGGCCGTGACGAGCCAGACCTTCTGGCCCGCGTCCAGGTGTGCCTGGGCGAGGCCGCGGGTGCCGGGCCAGATGCGGTCGGCCATGTACTCGTCGTAGATCTCCTCGCCGATCGACATCAGTTCGGAGACGCGGTGGCCCTGGACGATGGACAGGGCGCTGTCGCGGGCGTCCTGCATGTGCTCGGGGTCCTCGACACCGGCGAGCCGGAACCAGGCCTGCTGCCAGGCGAAGCGGGCGAGCTCGCGGCGCTGGAAGAACTTCCGCTTGTACAGGCCGCGGCCGAAGTGGAAGATCGCGGCGCCCTGCATCACGGTGTTGTCGAGGTCGAAGAAGGCCGCCGCCCGTACGTCGCCGACGACCGGGAACTCGGGTTCGGCCGGGGCGGTCTCGGCGGCCGCGGTCTCCGCCGCCGCCTCCTCCCGCTCCCGTTCCAGCTGGAGCGAGGACTTCCGCGCTGCCTCGGCAGCGGCCTCGCCTGCGAGGACGCTGCGCGCGGTGGCGGAGCGCCTACGAGGGGTGAGCCATCCCAGAGCGGCCATGCCGTGAGCATAGCCAGTCTGTTCGGTACTTCCCGACTTGTGACGATGCCGGGGCGTGAACACTGCGGGGCTCCCCTGTTAATTGGACAGAATGGACGTCATGTTCGGACGGACGAAGAAGAAGGACGCCGCGTCGCGCACCGTGACGCTGATCGGCAAGCCGGGTTGTCACCTCTGTGACGACGCCCGGGCGGTGATCGAGGCCGTGTGCGCCGAAACGGGGGCACGATGGGAGGAGAAGGACATCACGCTCGACGAGGAGCTCCACCGCGCCTACTGGGAGCAGATCCCCGTCGTACTCGTCGACGGTGAGCAGCACACCTTCTGGCGGGTGGACCCCCAGCGGCTCCGGCGTGAACTGGGTGTGTGACCGAAAGGCGGTTACCATCATGGACGTTTTGTTGGGTTTCGGGGGCGGCGTCGTGAGGAGTGTGTGCGGTTTTGCCCCCTTCGAGATCTCAACGCTCTGACCGACTCCGCGGTTCCGCGACGATGGGAACCAGCCGCGTGACCCCGGTCACTTTGGCCGGACAAAACGGACACCATCTTTGTGCACGCGTTCACAAAGACATAGCCTGCATTCGACGGGGCGGTCTTGGGACATATGGCCGCCTGCAGCCCCGCTCATCCCGCAGGAGCACCGTGGCAACTGGCCGAACTCACCGACCGGCGACCCGTAGCCGAGGAATTCCCGAGGCCACCGTCGCCCGGCTTCCGCTGTATCTGCGCGCACTGACCGCGCTGTCGGAGCGCTCCGTACCCACGGTCTCCTCCGAGGAGCTCGCGGCAGCCGCGGGCGTCAACTCCGCGAAGCTGCGCAAGGACTTCAGCTACCTCGGCTCGTACGGCACCCGCGGTGTCGGCTACGACGTCGAGTACCTCGTCTACCAGATCTCCCGTGAGCTGGGGCTGACCCAGGACTGGCCCGTCGTCATCGTCGGCATCGGCAACCTCGGCGCCGCGCTCGCCGGCTACGGCGGCTTCGCCTCCCGCGGCTTCCGCGTCGCCGCCCTGATCGACGCCGACCCCGCCATGACCGGCAAGCCGGTCGCCGGGATCCCCGTCCAGCACAGCGACGACCTCGAGAAGATCATCAACGAGGACGGCGTCTCCATCGGCGTCATCGCGACCCCGGCCGGCGTCGCCCAGCAGGTCTGCGACCGGCTCGTGGCCGCCGGAGTCACCTCCATCCTGAACTTCGCCCCCACCGTGCTCTCCGTGCCCGACGGCGTCGACGTGCGCAAGGTCGACCTCTCCATCGAGCTCCAGATCCTCGCCTTCCACGAGCAGCGGAAGGCCGGCGAGGAGGCGGGCGCCGAGGGCGGCCCGGAGACGGCCACGGACACCGGTGCGCCCACCGCACCGCCCGCCGCCCGCACCCCGGGCAGCCGCAAGGGACCCGACGGGGACGTCCCCGCCGTGATGCCGGCATGAGCCTCCTCGTCGTCGGGCTGAGCCACCGCAGCGCCCCGGTCTCCATCCTGGAGCGGGCCGCGCTGCCGGCGGACACCCAGATCAAGCTCCTCCAGGACACCCTCGCCGCCGAACCGGCCGCCGAGGCCACCGCCCTGGCCACCTGCAACCGCATCGAGCTCTACGCCGACGTGGACAAGTTCCACGCCGGTGTCGCCGAGCTGTCCACGCTCCTCGCCCAGCACAGCGGCGTCGGCCTGGACGAGCTCACCCCCTATCTCTACGTGCACTACGAGGACCGGGCCGTCCACCACCTCTTCTCGGTGGCCTGCGGGCTCGACTCCATGGTCGTCGGCGAGGGCCAGATCCTCGGCCAGATCAAGGACGCCCTCGCGCTCGGCCAGGAGCAGCACACCGCGGGACGGCTCCTCAACGACCTGTTCCAGCAGGCCCTGAGGGTCGGCAAGCGCGCCCACAGCGAGACCGGGATCGACCGGGCCGGGCAGTCGCTCGTCACCTTCGGCCTGGAGCAGCTCGCCGGCGGCGCGGGCGACGCGGACGTCGACACCTGGGCCAAGGGCAAGCGGGCGCTCGTCATCGGCGCCGGATCGATGTCCTCGCTGGCCGCGGCCACCCTCGCCCGCTCCGGCGTCTCCGAGGTCGTGATCGCCAACCGCACCCTGGCCCGCGCCGAGCGGCTCGCCCAGATCCTCGGCGAGCCCGGTGGTACGGGAGTGGCCGCACGCGCGGTCGAGATGGTTGCCGTCGGCGACGAACTGACACGTGCCGACGTCGTCGTCTCCTGCACCGGCGCCACCGGACTCGTCCTCACCGCCGAGGCCGTCGAGGCCGCCGTACTCGGCCGCCGCACCCCGCTCGCCCTGCTCGACCTCGCGATGCCCCGCGACATCGACGCCGCCGCGCACCGGATCCCCGGCGTCCGGCTCGTCGACATCGAGTCGCTCGCCGAGGCCTCCGCCGACGCGCCCATGGCCGCCGACGTCGACCAGGTCCGCGGCATCGTCTCCGACGAGGTCGCCGCCTTCGGCGCCGCCCAGCGCGCCGCGCACATCACCCCGACCGTCGTCGCCCTGCGCACGATGGCCGCCGATGTCGTGGCCAGCGAGGTCGCCCGGCTCGAGGGCCGGCTGCCCGGCCTCGACGACAAGCAGCGCGCCGAGATCACCCAGACCGTGCGACGCGTGGTCGACAAGCTCCTGCACGCGCCGACCGTGCGGGTCAAGCAGCTGGCCAGCGAGCCCGGCGGTGCCGGGTACGCGGACGCGCTGCGGACACTCTTCGACCTCGACCCGGAGACGGTCGCATCCGTCAGCCGGGCCGACCTGAATGACGCCGACGTCAAGAACCGAGGGCGAGTATGACCGAGAGGGCACTGAGGCTCGGGACCAGGCGCAGCAAGCTCGCCATGGCCCAGTCCGGGCACGTGGCCGACGCCGTCCGGCGGCTGACCGGCCGGGCCGTCGAGCTCGTGGAGATCACGACGTACGGGGACACCTCCCGGGAGCACCTCGCGCAGATCGGCGGCACCGGCGTCTTCGTCGCCGCCCTGCGCGACGCGCTGCTCGCCGGTGACGTGGACTTCGCCGTCCACTCCCTGAAGGACCTGCCGACCGCGCAGCACCCCGAGCTCGCGCTGGCCGCCGTCCCGAAGCGCGAGGACCCGCGCGACGTCCTGATCGCACGCGAGGGCGTCACGCTCGACCGGCTCCCCAAGGGCGCCCGCGTCGGCACCGGCTCGCCGCGGCGCATGGCCCAGCTCCACGCGTACGCGCGCAGCCACGGCCTGGAACTCACCTGTGTCCCGATCCGGGGGAACATCGACACCCGGGTCGGCTACGTGCACAGCGGTGAACTGGACGCGGTGGTACTCGCCGCGGCCGGTCTCAACCGCATCGGCGGGACCGCGGAGCTGACCGGCTCCCTGTCGCTCGACCACCTGTCGGTCGACTCGGTCCTGCCCGCCCCCGGCCAGGGGGCCCTGGCGATCGAGTGCCCGGCGTCCGACGCCGAGCTCGTCGCCGCGCTCGCCGCTCTCGACGACCCGCTCACGCGGGCCGCCGTGACCGCCGAGCGATCCCTGCTCGCCGCCCTGGAGGCCGGCTGCTCCGCACCCGTGGGTGCGCTGGCCGACCTGCTGGCCGACGACCCCGGTCACGGGCAGGTTGTCACCGAAATGCGCCTGCGCGGCGTCGTCGGCACCACCGACGGCTCGACGCTGGTGCAGCTGTCCACCACCGGTCCCGTACCCACCTCGCACGACGAGGCGATGGCGCTCGGACGCGAACTCGCGGACGAGATGCTCGCCAAGGGTGCGGCTGGTCTTATGGGGGAGCGAGCACTTTGAACCCCACCCGCCCGACCACCAGCCCTGTGTCCTCGGCCTTCACCGGCCACGGGCACGTCACGTTCCTCGGCGCAGGACCGGGAGACCCCGGACTGCTGACCCTCAGGGCCGTCGAGGCCCTCGCGGGCGCGGACGTCCTGATCGCCGAGCCGGAGGTGCTCGAGGTCGTTCGCGACCATGCGCGTGCGGGGGTGAGCACGCCTGAGCTGACGGTTGTTGACGAGGCGTCAACAGCCGCCGGAGTCCCCGTGTTGAGGGATGCCGCCAATCTTGTCATGGAGGCCGCGAGGGGCGGCAGGCGGGTCGTCCGTGCGGTGACCGGCGACCCCGGTCTCGACGGGAACGCGGGAGCCGAGATGCTCGCCTGCGCCGCCGAGGGCATCCCCTTCGAGGTCGTCCCCGGTGTCGCCACCGCCGTCGGCGTGCCCGCCTACGCCGGTGTCCCGCTGCGCGACGCGCAGGGCACGGACGTGCGGTTCGTCGACGCCAGGACCGCCGACGACCGCTGCTGGGCCGAGGTCGGCGCCTCCGACGGCACCGTCGTCGTGTCCACCTCGCTCGACTCGGTGGCCGCGGCCGCCGGTGAACTGGTGGCGGCGGGTCGTAAGCCGGACACCCCGCTCACCGTCACGATCGCGGGCACGACGACCCGGCAGCGGACCTGGACCGCGACGCTCGGCACGATCGCCCAGGTCTTCAAGCAGGGCAAGATCCTCCCCTCGCCCGAGGGACACCGGCCCGTGATAGCCGTGGTCGGCGAGCGCAGCGCCCCGGCGCAGCGGGACCAGCTGTCGTGGTTCGAGTCGAAGCCGCTCTTCGGGTGGCGGGTGCTCGTGCCGCGTACCAAGGAGCAGGCCGCCTCGCTCTCCGACCAGCTGCGCTCGTACGGCGCCGTGCCGCACGAGGTGCCGACGATCGCCGTCGAGCCGCCGCGGACCCCGCAGCAGATGGAGCGGGCGGTCAAGGGGCTCGTCACCGGACGGTACGAGTGGATCGCCTTCACCTCGGTGAACGCGGTCAAGGCCGTACGCGAGAAGTTCGAGGAGTACGGGCTCGACGCCCGCGCCTTCGCCGGGATCAAGGTCGCGGCGGTGGGCGAGCAGACCGCCGCGGCGCTCGTCGACTTCGGCGTGAAGCCGGACCTGGTGCCGAGCGGCGAGCAGTCGGCCGCCGGGCTTCTGGAGGACTGGCCGCCGTACGACCCCGTCTTCGACCCGATCGACCGCGTCTTCCTGCCGCGGGCCGACATCGCGACCGAGACGCTGGTCGCGGGCCTGATCGAGCTCGGGTGGGAGGTCGACGACGTCACCGCCTACCGGACCGTACGGGCGTCGCCGCCGCCGGCGGACACGCGTGAGGCGATCAAGGGCGGTGGGTTCGACGCCGTTCTGTTCACGTCGTCCTCGACCGTGCGGAACCTGGTCGGTATCGCCGGGAAGCCGCACAACGTGACCGTGATCGCGTGCATCGGTCCCGCGACGGCCAAGACGGCCGAGGAGCACGGGCTGCGGGTGGACGTGCTGTCGCCCGAGCCGTCCGTGCACAAGCTCGCCGAGGCGCTGGCGGACTTCGGGCTGCGGCGGCGGGAGGCGGCGCTGGAGGCCGGCGATCCGGTGACGCGGCCCAGTGAGCGGCGGCCGGGGGCGCGGAGGCGGCGGACCACGTAGGTGGGTGGTTGTTTGCTCGGTCGGGGCGCGGGTTCCTTTATGGGGCCCGCGCCCCGGCGTTTTCTCGGGCTTGGCCCGTGGGCCGGTGCGTGGGGGGCCTGGCGGGGTGCGGGATCCGGTGGTGCGGGTCGGTACGGGGGCGGAGGCGCCCGCGAAGGGCGCCGTCCCGTGTGCCCACCCTCCCCCAGAGGGGGGGACCCCCACGCCCAGCGGGACGATTGCCCACACGGGGGTGGGGCTGGGGTGCGTGCCCGCGGGGGTGGGGCTGGGGTTGTACGCGGTGCGGTGGTGGTGGGGCGTGACCGGGTGGGGTTCGGCGGCAACAGGGTGTCGGTAAGAGCACCGTTTGGGCGGGCGTAGCCTCGGGATTATGAACTCGTACGGATCCTTTCCCGGGGCGCGGCCGCGGCGGCTGCGGACGACGCCCGCCATACGGCGCATGGTGGCCGAGACGCGGTTGCAGCCGGCCGATCTGATCCTTCCCGCGTTCGTGCGGGAGGGCGTCGGCGAGCCCGTCCCGATCAGCGCGATGCCCGGCGTCGTGCAGCACACGCGGGACACCCTGCGGAAGGCCGCCGTGGAGGCGCTGGAGGCCGGGGTCTCCGGGATCATGCTCTTCGGTGTACCCGAGGACGCGAAGAAGGACGCGGCGGGAACGGCTGGGACCGACCCGGACGGCATTCTGCAGGTCGCCATCCGGGACGTCAGGGCCGAGGTCGGCGACGACCTCGTCATCATGTCCGACCTGTGTCTCGACGAGTACACGGACCACGGCCACTGCGGTGTCCTCGACGCGGACGGGCGGGTCGACAACGACGCCACCCTGGAGCGGTACGCCGAGATGGCGCAGGTGCAGGCCGACGCGGGCGTGCACGTGGTCGGACCCTCCGGGATGATGGACGGCCAGGTCGGGGTGGTCCGCGACGCCCTGGACACCATCGGCAAGGAGGACGTGGCGATCCTCGCGTACACCGCGAAGTACTCCTCCGCCTTCTACGGCCCCTTCCGCGAGGCCGTCGGCTCCTCCCTCCAGGGCGACCGCAAGACCTACCAGCAGGACCCCGCCAACCTCCGCGAGTCGATGCGCGAGCTTGCGCTCGACCTGGAGGAGGGCGCCGACATGGTGATGGTGAAGCCCGCCGGGCCGTACCTGGACGTGCTCGCGAAGGTCGCCGAGGCCGTGGACGTCCCCGTCGCCGCCTACCAGATCAGTGGTGAGTACGCGATGGTCGAGGCGGCCGCCGAGAAGGGCTGGATCGACCGGGACAAGGCGATCTTCGAGACCCTCACCGGCATCCGGCGCGCCGGCGCGCAGATGATCCTCACCTACTGGGCCACCGAGGTCGCCCAGAAGCTGTCCGCCGCACGCCGATAGGCCCCCGGTGGGCTCAGTCCCACCAGAACGTCCAGACGGGGCTGTCCAGCAGCCCCGTCCGGGCGTAGTCGCGGAGGGTCGAGGCGCTGCCCTGGTCGATGTTGTCCGGGCAGAACGCGTAGTGCTCCGCCGCCACCGCCTCGGCCTCCTCCACCGTCACGGGCGGCGACGCCACCGACACCACCAGCTGGTCGAAGGTGAGCGCGACGACCCGGGCCCCGAAGCGGTCCTCCCAGGACCGGAGCACCGCGCACAGCCTGGCCACGTCGTTCTCGTGGTTCAGCGGCCCCGTCCAGCCGATCACCGCGGGGATGTCCGCGCTGCGCCGCGCCGGAACCAGCGCCGGACGGGCATCCTCCAGCCAGAAGCCCGGCTCCGTCAGCATCTCGGCGACGGCCGCCGCCGTCCCGTCGGGATCCGTGTCGTACGGCCGCTCCGGGGCCAGCCCCGGCCAGCCGGCGCTCCCGGGCATCTCCTCGGACGCGTTCGCGTCCCAGAACCCGGCCAGGACCTCGTCGGCCTCGTGGTCGGCCGGGTCGCTCATCCGCTCCGGCATCAGCTCCCACCGGTCCAGGCCCCAGTCACCGCCCAGCAGCACCGGAAGCAGCCCCGCCGTGCGGGCCGCCGGGCGCAACGCGCCCCAGCCGGCGGGGCCCGCCGCGCCGTGGCCCGACCAGAGGTACGGGGCGTCCGCGGGGCCGGTCAGGGCGCCGGGCGGCAGGTCGAGGCCGAGAGAACGGCCGGTCGGATCGGCTGCGAGCCGAGGCAGCTGGTTCGGGATCATCGCCATGCGGAGAACGTACGGGGCACCACTGACAACGGGGCGAGTGGTGGGGCGGCACCGGGCGGCGCACTCTGGAGAGGTAGCCGACAGGTACCTCGGTGGAGGTGGTCCTCATGATGCACACACTCGTCGGATGGCACGTGGAGATGGAATTCAAGGAGGAGGGCGACCGGACGCGGGCGGCGGCCATGGTCCGGCTCACCGACGGCACCGAGTTCCGGGCCCACGGCACGGCCAACCGGCACCCCTCCGATCCGGACCAGCTGCGCGTCGGGGAGGAGATCGCGGGCGCCCGCGCCCTCATGGACCTCGCCTCCCAGCTGCTCCAGAAGGCCCACACGGAGATCGACGAGGTCTCGGGCAGGACCTCCCACAGTCTTCGCTGACGACGAAGCCCCCGGTACGGCCCGTACCGGGGGCTTCGCCTCAGGAGGATGCCGCTCCGGGCGTCAGAGGCGCTCGGGGGTGCGGATGCCGAGGAGGGCCATGCCCTGGTGGAGCGTGCGCGCCGTCAGGTCGCAGAGGAAGAGGCGGTTCTCCGCGACCTCCCGCGCCGGCTCCGGCTTGATGACCGGGCACTGGTCGTAGAACGTCGTGTACAGCGAGGCCAGCTGGTACAGGTACGCGGCGAGCTTGTGCGGGGCGTACTCCGTGGCCGACTCGGCGACGACCTCGCCGAACTGGTCCAGGTGCAGGCCGAGCGCGCGCTCCGCCGGGGCCAGCTCCAGCTCCGGGTGGGCCAGCGGCGCACGGTCGCCGGCCTTCCCGAAGATCGACCTGATCCGCGCGTACGCGTACTGCAGGTAGACCGACGTGTCGCCGTTCAGCGAGACCATCTGGTCCAGGTCGAACTTGTAGTCGCGCGCGGCGGACGTCGACAGGTCGGCGTACTTGACCGCGCCGATGCCCACGAACCGGCCGTTCTCGGCGATCTCCGACTCGCTCAGGCCCACCTTCTCGGCCTTCTCCGCCACGACCGCCGTCGCCCGGTCCACGGCCTCGTCCAGCAGGTCCACCAGCCGGACCGTCTCGCCCTCACGGGTCTTGAACGGCTTGCCGTCCTTGCCGAGGACCGTGCCGAACGCCAGCTGGACGGCCTTCACGTCCTCGTTCAGCCAGCCGGCCCGGCGGGCCGTCTCGAAGACCATCTTGAAGTGCAGCGACTGACGGGCGTCCACCACGTACAGCAGGGACGTCGCCTTCAGGTTCTGGACGCGGTCACGGATCGCGGACAGGTCCGTCGCCGCGTAACCGAAGCCACCGTCGGACTTCTGGACGATCAGCGGGGTCGGGTTGCCGTCCGGGCCCTTCACGTCCTCGAAGAACACGCACAGCGCGCCCTCGGAGCGGACGGCGACGCCCGACTCCTCGAGGATGCGGCAGGTCTCCGCCAGCATGTCGTTGTAACCGGACTCGCCGACGATGTCGGGGTCGTCGATGTCCATGTCGAGCTTCTCGAAGACCGAGTAGAAGTAGATCTTCGACTCGTCCACGAACCGCTGCCACAGCGCCAGCGTCTCCGGCTCGCCCGCCTGGAGGTCCACGACCCGGGCACGCGCCCGCGTCTTGAACTCCTCGTCCGAGTCGAAGAGGCTCCGCGAGGCCTTGTACAGCCGGTTCAGGTTCGACATGGCCTCCTCACCGGAGGCGTCGGCGCCCTCGCCGTCGGCCTTGTGGTCCAGCTCGTGCGGGTGCTCGATCAGGTACTGGATGAGCATGCCGAACTGGGTGCCCCAGTCGCCGATGTGGTGCCGGCGGACCACGCTCTCGCCCGTGAACTCCAGGATCTCCACCATCGCGGCGCCGATCACGGCGGAGCGCAGGTGCCCGACGTGCATCTCCTTCGCCACGTTCGGCTGGGCGTAGTCGATGACCGTCGTCCCCGCCGACTCGTTGAACGGCACGCCGAGCCGGGCGTCGGCCGCGCGCGCGGCGAGGGTCTCGACGATCGCCGAGTCCGTGACCGTGATGTTCAGAAAGCCGGGGCCCGAGACCTCGATCTCCTTCAGCACGTCGTTCGCCGGGATCGCGTCGACGACCTTCGTCGCCAGCTCACGCGGATTGCCCTTGAGCTGCTTGGCCAGCGCCAGGATGCCGTTGGCCTGGAAGTCGGCCCGGTCGCTTCGTCGCAGCAGCGGGTCGGCGGACGCGGCCTCCGGCAGTGCTGCCGAGAGTCCGTCCGCGAGGCGCTGCTGCACGGTCGAAGCGAGGGAAGGGACCGAGGCCATGAGCTTCCGTTCCTGTTGAGTCCGTCAGGTCTATTTCGCTTGTCAAGTGTCCCATGGGAGAGCAACGTGTTTTCTCCGCCTGTGGACAACCTCGGAGCGCGCCCTTCCGTCTGGGAGAATGGCTCACGTAGGGCTGTCAGGCAGAACCCCTCAGGAAGAAGGACGTACCGACCGTGGCTCAGAGCAGCACCGAGACCGACTGGGTCTCCCGTTTCGCGGACGAGGTCATCGCCGAGTCGGAGCGACGTGCGCCTGGCAAACCGGTCGTCGTCGCGTCCGGTCTTTCCCCGTCCGGCCCCATCCACCTCGGCAACCTCCGCGAGGTCATGACCCCGCACCTGGTCGCCGACGAGATCCGCCGCCGCGGACACGAGGTCCGCCACCTCATCTCCTGGGACGACTACGACCGCTACCGCAAGGTGCCGAACGGCATCGAGGGCATCGACGAGTCCTGGGCCGAGCACATCGGCAAGCCGCTGACCTCCGTCCCGGCCCCCGCCGGCTCGCCCCACCCGAACTGGGCCGAGCACTTCAAGGCCGCCATGGTCGAGTCCCTGGCCGAGCTTGGCGTCGAGTACGACCCCATCAGCCAGACCGAGCAGTACACCGCCGGCGCCTACCGCGAGCAGATCCTGCACGCCATGAAGCACCGCGGCGACATCGACGCCATCCTCGACCAGTACCGGACGAAGAAGGCCCCCAAGAAGCAGTCGCAGAAGCCCCTCGACGAGGCCGAGCTGGAGGCCGAGGAGGGCTCCGGCGCAGCCGCCGAGGACGACGGCTCCGGCGGCGCCTCCGGCTACTTCCCGTACAAGCCGTACTGCGGACAGTGCGAGAAGGACCTGACCGCGGTCACCTCGTACGACGACGAGACCACCGAGCTCGCCTACACCTGCACGAACTGCGGCTTCGCCGAGACCGTCAAGCTCAGCGAGTTCAACCGCGGCAAGCTGGTCTGGAAGGTCGACTGGCCCATGCGCTGGGCCTACGAGGGCGTCATCTTCGAGCCCTCCGGCGTCGACCACTCCTCGCCCGGCTCCTCCTTCGTCGTCGGCGGCCAGATCGTCCGCGAGATCTTCGACGGCGTCCAGCCCATCGGCCCCATGTACGCCTTCGTCGGCATCAGCGGCATGGCCAAGATGTCCTCCTCGCGCGGCGGCGTACCGACCGCCGCCGACGCGCTGAAGATCATGGAAGCGCCGCTGCTGCGCTGGCTGTACGCCCGCCGCAAGCCCAACCAGTCCTTCAAGATCGCCTTCGACCAGGAGATCCAGCGGCTCTACGACGAGTGGGACAAGCTGGAGGCCAAGGTCGCGGACGGCACCGTCCTCCCCGCCGACGCCGCGGCCCACACCCGCGCGGCCCGCACCGCCGCCGGCGAGCTGCCCCGCACGCCGCGCCCGCTGCCGTACCGCACGCTCGCCTCGGTCATGGACATCACGGCCGGCCACGACGAGCAGACCCTGCGGATCCTGACCGAGCTCGACCCGGAGAACCCGGTCACCTCCCTCGACGAGGTCCGGCCGCGCCTCGACCGCGCCGAGAACTGGATCACCAACCAGGTCCCGGCCGACCAGCGCACCATCGTCCGCGAGGAGCCCGACACCGAGCTCCTCGGCACCCTGGACGACGAGGGCCGCGACTCGCTGCGGCTCCTCCTGGAGGGCCTGGACACCCACTGGTCGCTCGACGGGCTCACCACGCTCGTCTACGGCGTCCCGAAGGTCCTCGCCGGTCTCGACCCCGAGGCCAAGCCGACACCCGAGCTGAAGCTCGCCCAGCGCGCCTTCTTCGCCCTGCTCTACAAGCTCCTCGTGAGCCGCGA
Source organism: Streptomyces sp. NPDC015130 (assembly GCF_043080005.1). Taxonomy (NCBI): domain Bacteria; kingdom Bacillati; phylum Actinomycetota; class Actinomycetes; order Kitasatosporales; family Streptomycetaceae; genus Streptomyces; species Streptomyces sp. NPDC015130. Next base: position 22,554 of record NZ_JBIBVC010000023.1, read on the forward strand.
GACCGGGCCGCGCCTGCCCACGCTGCTCCTCGCGGTCGGCGCGGAGCGGGTGCGCAAGCTCCTCGGCGCGTGAGCGTGCGCGTGCGCATGCGCGTGAGCGTGTGAGGACGTGAGCACGTGAGCACGTGAAGGGGCCGCCACCCGCAATCCGGGTGGCGGCCCTTTCCGCTCACATGGACGAGGACCCCTACGGGGTGTCGACGTCGGCCCTCGCCTGCTGGACCCGCTCCTGCGCCCTCGGCATCGCCCGCCGCAGCAGGTCGATGTCGGCGTCGGGGAACTCCTGGAGGCCGTACTGCTCGGCGACCAGCTGGGCCAGCTCGGCCTCGGCGGGGAGCCGCTCGTGCTCCATCACGTACGCGCCCAGGACCTTGTAGACGACGTCCTCGAACTCGTCCGCGTGCGGCTCCTGCCGCTCGACGTACTCCGGGTACTCGACGAACTCCTCCGGGCCCGGCGCCGGGACGTCCTCGGGCCCCTGCGGCACCGGCACCGGCGTCGGCTCCAGACCCTCCACGATCTGCGGGTTGTAGCTGCCCTCATAGGACGCCGGGGAGACCTGCGAGGCGTCGAACCAGTGGCTCTCGTGATTCACCGGCCCCACGGGGGCCTGCGCCTGCTGCGGCACCTGCGCCTGCGGCCCGACCGGAACCTGCGCCTGTGCCTGCGGCCCGACCGGGACCTGTGCCGGGACCTGCGCCGGGACCTGCGCCGGCAGCGCCGCCGACTGGAGCTGCGCGAGCGCGACCGGCTGCGACTGCGCCTGGCCCTCCGCGGGCGGCAGCACCGCGGGCTCGATGCCCGCCGCCGCGAGACCCGCCGCCGCCGTCTCCGCCAGCGGCACCCCGTACCGCGCCAGCCGCAGCGGCATCAGCGCCTCCACCGGCGCCTTGCGCCGCCACCCGCGACCGAACCGGGCCTGCAGCCGCGCCTGGTAGATCAACCGCTCCTGCTCCAACTTGATGACCTGGTCGTACGAGCGGAGCTCCCAGAGCTTCATCCGGCGCCACAAACGGAACGTCGGCACCGGGGAGAGCAGCCAGCGCGTCAGCCGCACGCCCTCCATGTGCTTGTCCGCCGTGATGTCCGCGATCCGGCCCACCGCGTGACGCGCGGCCTCCACGGCCACCACGAACAGGACCGGGATCACCGCGTGCATCCCGACACCCAGCGGGTCCGGCCACGCGGCCGCGCCGTTGAAGGCGATCGTCGCCGCCGTCAGCACCCACGCGGTCTGCCGCAGCAGCGGAAACGGAATCCGCAGCCAGGTCAGGAGCAGGTCCAGGGCGAGCAGGACACAGATGCCCGCGTCGATGCCGATGGGGAAGAAGTACGAGAAGGTACCGAAGCCCTTGGCCACCGCGAGCTCGCGGACAGCGGCGTACGAGCCCGCGAAACCGATCCCCGCGATGATCAGCGCACCGGCGATGACGAGGCCGATGAGTATTCGGTGTGTGCGTGTCAGCTGCATCGCGGCCACCCGCGGACCCTCCCGTCAAACGACATCTCGCGCGCACAGACTGGCACATGCGCGCGGAGCCCGGCCCTCTGGGGAGGGACGGGCTCCACGCGGATGTCTCCGTCTGCGCTGGTTTGTGACTACTTGTTGGCTGCGGCCACGGCGGCCACGGCCTCCTTGGCGGCCTTCACCGCGCCATCCATGATCTTCTTCTCGGACGGGGCGTCGGCACCCGCGTACCCGGCGCCGTTGTACGAGAGCAGGACCAGCACGTTGCCCGTCCGCGCGACGACCGAGGCGTAGACGAAGTCCTCGTCCGTCTTCCGCAGCTTGTACGAGACCGCCTTCGCCTCCTCGCCGATCCCCGAGGCCGTGGTGGTCTTCAGCTTCTTCGCGCCCGGCGTCTCCTGGACCTTCGCGAGCTCCTTCGTCAGGTTCTCCCGCGCGCGCTCCTCGCCGCTGCCGAGCGACACGTCCGAGGCGTACCGGTAGAACGACACGTCGAGCCAGCGGTACTGCGAGCCGTCCACGCCCTTGTCGTCCAGGCCGTTCCAGGAGCAGCCGCCACGGCTGCCCAGGTCGCTGGAGGCCGCCGGCGTGCCCTTCTTGTTCTTCGCGTCGGGCACCAGGGACCCGATCGTCTTCGCCGAGACCGACTTGCAGACCTCGGGCAGCTTCGCGAACTTCGCCGGCTCGACCGTCGGCGTCGGCGAGGGGGTCGGGGTGGCGGACGCCGACGCGGAGGTCTTGTCCTGCGTCCCCTGCTTGCCGGAGCCGCCGCTGCCGCCCGAGTCCGAGGAGCAGCCGGCGGCGACGAGCATCACCGGGACGGCTGCGCAGGCGAGTATGCGGGGGAGTCGCGAGGCTGATCGCTGCATGGTTCCTTCAGTCGCTTGTCGTACGGTCCGGCCGGCCGGTCGGCGGCCACGGCCATCGGGCGGCCACGGGTACGCCGACACGTTACGTGGTCGCCGTCCGCTCACGGATCGGAGCGGAACGGCTACTCCTCCAGGCGCTCGGCGAGCATCCGGGCCAGGTTCCGGGCCTTTTCCTGCAGTTCCTTGCTGTCGGGGGCCTCCGCGGAACCGGTGGTCTGCTCCCGGTAGGAGACGGTCACGATGACGTTCGATGTGCGGAACACCACGCTGACGACGCGCTGGTGGCCGTTCGCGCCGACGGTGCTCAGGGCGTCGTCGAGGTACGCGACGTCACCGAGGCCTTCGAGTCCGCGGGGCTCCAGACCGGTGGCGCTCGGCGTGGGGCCGGTGGGCGGCGTGCCGACGGAAGGCGCTCCCGAGGGCGGGGCCGAGGCCGTGGAGGGCTTGCCCGTGGGAGCGGCGGTGCCCGTGCCGCTCTTGGTCGCGGGGGGTGCCGCGGGGGGCGTGGCGGTGCCGGAGGCGGCGCCCGTGGCCGTGGTCGTGGTCGTGCCGGTGGGGGTGGGCGGGGTCGTGGGGGGCAGGGGGATGCCCGCCGCGAGCTGCTTGCGGACGTACACCTCCTGCGCCCGGGCGTCGTCGCTGACGGCGGGGTCGTACGAGACGACCCGCTCGATGTCGAGGGCGAGCCGGTGGGAGGTCTCGGGGCTGTCGGCCTTCCAGGTGCAGCCCACGCGCCGGTCGGTGTCGTACGTGACGGCCGCGACGCCGCGGTACGCCTTGCCGCGCTCGGCGTCGGGCAGGGCGGCGGCGCCCGGGAGCAGGTCCTTGAGCGTGCCCTGCGGGACGGCGCCGCAGGGCTCGAAGAGCGTGCGGTAGCGGCCGGGGGGTGCGACGGCCACGACGGGGCCGGCCTTGGCGTCGACGGCGAGATCGTCGGTCGTCGGGCCCGCCGAACATCCGGTGAGGCCGAGCCCGAGGCCCAGTCCGATGACGCTGGTGAGGACGACGGCGTTGCGTGCCGTGGACCCGGTGCGACCGGATGCGTACCTCTTTCGCTGCACGGTCCCAGGCTCCCTTCACCCGAAGTCTTTCCAGAAAACTGTTTGCCGCGCGAACCCGGCCGATGGACACAATGTCTATCGCACACGCAGCCGTTGATGCCGGTCCCCTGTCACCTGTACGGGCTTTGGCTCCGGTTTTTGCGTTATCAGACTTTTCGGGGGAATCGAGGAAGTATGTCGTATGTAGAGGTACCGGGGGCGAAAGTACCGATCCGGATGTGGGCCGACCCCGCCTCGGTGGAGGGCGGCGCCATGCAGCAGCTGCAGAACGTGGCGACGCTGCCCTGGATCAAGGGCCTGGCCGTGATGCCGGACGTGCACTACGGCAAGGGCGCGACGGTCGGTTCGGTGATCGCGATGCAGGGCGCGGTGTGTCCGGCGGCGGTCGGTGTGGACATCGGCTGCGGGATGTCGGCGGTCAAGACGTCACTGACGGCGAACGACCTGCCGGGCGATCTGTCACGGCTGCGGTCGAAGATCGAGCAGGCGATCCCGGTGGGGCGTGGGCTGCACCGGGAGGCGGTGGACCCGAAGAGGCTGTACCAGTTCCCGACGGCGGGGTGGGACGACTTCTGGTCGCGGTTTGACGGGGTCGCGGACGCGGTGAAGTTCCGGCGAGACCGGGCGGTTACGCAAATGGGAACCCTTGGCCAAGGGAATCATTTTGTTGAACTTTGTATCGATTCTTCGGGCTCGGTGTGGCTGATGCTGCACTCCGGATCCCGGAACATCGGGAAGGAGCTCGCCGAGTACCACATCGGCGAAGCGCGGAAGCTGCCGCACAACCAGGGGCTCGTCGATCGTGACCTGGCCGTCTTCGTCGCGGACACTCCGCAGATGGCGGCCTACCGGCACGACCTGTTCTGGGCGCAGGAGTACGCCAAGTACAACCGCGCGATCATGATGGCGCTCTTCCAGGAGGTCATGCGGAGAGAGTTCCGTAAGGCGCGAGTGACCTTCGACGCCGTCATCTCCTGCCACCACAACTACGTGGCGGAGGAGCGGTACGAGGGCGTGGACATGCTCGTCACCCGGAAGGGTGCGATCCGGGCCGGCTCGGGAGAGTTCGGGATCATCCCGGGCTCGATGGGTACGGGCTCGTACATCGTGAAGGGCCTGGGGAACGCGGCGTCGTTCAACTCCGCCTCGCACGGCGCAGGCCGGAGGATGAGCCGGAGCGCGGCGAAGAAGCGCTTCACGACGCGAGACCTGGAGGAGCAGACGCGGGGTGTGGAGTGCCGTAAGGACTCCGGCGTCGTGGACGAGATCCCGGGCGCGTACAAGCCGATCGAGCAGGTGATCGAGCAGCAGCGGGACCTGGTGGAGGTCGTCGCCAAGTTGAAGCAGGTCATCTGTGTGAAGGGCTGAGGGCGAAAAAAAGGGGGGTGCCACGTCAGTGGCACCCCGTTTTCCGCTTCGTGCTGGCCTACTGGGCGGGCATGGGCGTCTGGCCTGTGCGGAGACGCCACAGACGCATGAAGCAGCTCTGCTCGGTGCGGTCGAGCGCGGTGGCTGCGGCGGCAGGGGCCTGTTCAGCCATGGGAAGTTCTGCCTTCCGGATGGTGAGGCCCTCGGCGGGGAGTGCAATCCCTGCCGAGGGCCGTTCTGTATGGAGTTGTCTTCGACGTCAGAGCGGGTCTTCGGTCGGCGTGTGGGTGATCGAGGTCGTTCACCCGGACGTGTCAGAGCTCGCGGTGGACCTTGGTGTTGGAGGCCTGGGCGCGGGGGCGGACGACCAGGAGGTCGATGTTGACGTGCGGGGGGCGGGTGCAGGCCCAGGTGATGGTGTCGGCCACGTCGTCCGCGGTCAGGGGCTCGGCCACGCCGGCGTAGACCTTGGCGGCCTTCTCGGTGTCGCCGCGGAAGCGGGTCGTGGCGAACTCGTCCGTCTTGACCATGCCGGGGGCGATCTCGATCACGCGGACCGGGGTGCCGACGATCTCCAGGCGGAGGGTCTCGGCGAGGACGCGCGCGCCGTTCTTGGCGGCGACGTAGCCGGCGCCGCCCTCGTAGGTGGCGTGGCCCGCGGTGGAGGAGAGGACGACGACGGTGCCGTCGCCGCTCGCGGTGAGGGCCGGGAGCAGGGCCTGGGTCATGTGGAGCGTGCCGAGGACGTTGACCTCGTACATCCGGCGCCAGTCGTCGGGGTCGCCGGTGGCGACGGACTCGGCGCCGAGGGCGCCGCCGGCGTTGTTGACGAGGACCGCGAGGGTGCGGAAGGCGGTGGCGAACTCGTCGACGGCGGCGCGGTCGGTGACGTCGAGGGCGTAGGCGGTGGCCTGGTGGCCGGCGTCGTTGATCTCGGCGGCGAGTTCTTCGATGCGGTCCTTGCGGCGGGCGGTGAGGACGACGCGGTAGCCGGCGGCGGCCAGCTGCCTGGCGGTGGCGGCGCCGATGCCGCTGCTCGCTCCGGTGATGACGGCGATGGGGGTGCCGGCGGCGGTCATGGTGGCGTGCTCCTCGCGCAGGTGGTCGATTCCGTGGATCGCCCGGCCAGGATAGGGCGGGGCGGGGATCAGCGGCCGCGTGGGGCGTACATGATCACGGCCATCCCGGCGAGGCAGATCAGCGCGCCGATGACGTCCCAGCGGTCGGGGCGGTAGCCGTCGGCGGCCATGCCCCAGAGGAGCGAGCCCGCGACGAAGACCCCGCCGTAGGCGGCGAGGACGCGGCCGAACTCGGCGTCGGGCTGGAGGGTGGCGACGAGGCCGTAGACGCCGAGGGCGAGGAAGCCGGCGCCGATCCAGATCCAGCCGCGGTGCTCCCGTACGCCCTGCCAGACGAGCCATGCGCCGCCGATCTCGAAGAGGGCGGCGAGGACGAAGAGGACTGCGGAGCGGGCGATCGGCATGGGGGCAGGGTGTCAGGTCCCGGGGACACGCGGGCTGATGGGGTCTCAGGCGGGTGGATGTGATGTGGGTATTTTGTGGTTATGCGAGGAATGTCGAAGGTTGTGGTGGGGGTTGTGCTCGCGGCTTCGGTGGTGACGGGGGCAGGGGTGAGTGCCGCCGATGCCGGGGCGGGTGGTGCGGGTGCGGGTGCGGGTGCGGGTGTCGGGGTCGGTGTTCCGGTGGCCGGGGCCGATCTCGCCCCTCACGGTGTTCCGGTGGCCGGGGCCGATCTTGCCCATCCCGGTGTTCCGTTGGTCGAGGCCGATCTCGCCCATCACGGGCATGTCTCCCTGTGGGACGGGCGGGTCGGGGTCTGGCTCGTCAGCCAGAACCACGGGCCCACCGACCTCTCCCAGGCGACGGTCCGGCTCGCCTTCTCCGAGCCGATGGCGGGGGCCCAGGAGCTGCCGCCGGCCTGTCTGTGGAGCAGCGACCGTGTGGTGTCCTGCCGCACGGGCGAGCTCCGGGCCGCCGGGGCCGTCGGTGAGCTGGCGCTCGACCTGAGGACCGCCGGCCTCCCGGACGAGCTGACCGTGGAGATCACCACGGCCTGGCGGGCCGGCGCGGCCGACCGGAACCCGGGGAACGACCGGCACCGTGTGCTCGTGCTCGCGACCGGGGACCCGTACGTCTTCTAGGGCGTGTTGCGAAGGTCCCGCCTGCCCGACGGGCGGCCGGCGCTACTTTCGCAACACGCCCTAGGGTTCTCTAGTGGGCGCCCGCGCCGCCGAACTCGCGGACCGCTTCGGAGACGATCGCCTCCAGGCGGGCGTGGTGGGCGCCGCGCCAGTAGACCCGGCCGCAGTCCACGCACTCCGCGAAGACGTCGTACGTCTTCTCCGTGCCCTGCTCCAGCCGCTCGCGGACGGCGTCCTTGTCGGCGTCGGACAGCCGTCCGTTGCAGGCCGTGCAGCGGGTCCAGGGCGCCAGGGGCGGCGCGAACCGCTCCAGCACGTCGCGGAGCTGGTCGTCCGGCCGGTCGCTGTAGACGTAGGCGCCCGCCCACAGCTCCCGGCGGCGCAGCAGGCCGCGGTCGCGGGAGAGCATGACCCGCCGCTCCTCCGCGGAGCGCGTGGCCAGTGCGGGGTCGCCGATGTCCTCGCTCTCGTACGCCGCGTCGACGCCGAGCAGGCGCAGCCGGCGGGCCAGTGTGCCGAGGTGCACGTCGAGCAGGAACCGGAGCGGCGCGCCCGGCACGGGCTGGGGGCGGGTGACCGCCTCCACCTCGACCGTCTCGCCCGCGGCCGGGACGTGCGCGGGGGTCACGCTCCGGCCGTCGACGAGGAGCCGCCCCGCTTCGGTGAGCGGCACGCCGAGCGACTCCACGACGTGCCCGAGCGAGGAGACGCCGTCGGTGGTCACGGCGGTGCGTCCCGAGCGCCGCTCCGCCGAGACGAAGAGCCGCAGGCCGGGGGCGAAACTGATGATGATCTCCGGTCCGTTCACCGGGACAGGATGGCACCGGGGCTCGTGGGGGGCCAGGGAATTCGCCCTGGGGTACGGTCCCGGCATGAAGATCATCGACCTTGGGCCGGGCGATCCCCGGCTGGAGAGCGACCTCCTGCCGGTCCTCTCGGAGCTCCGCCCGCACCTCACTCCGGAGCTCTTCCGCGAGGTGTACGAGGCCGGGCACGCCGAGGGTCTGCGGTTCAGTGCCGCCTACGACGACGCCGGGCGCTGTGTCGGCGCGGCCGGCTGGCGGATCGTCAACAACACGAGCTCCCTGCGGCAGCTGTACGTCGACGACCTGGTGACCGCCGCCGCCGACCGCTCCACCGGTGTCGGCCACGAGCTCATCGCCCACCTGGACGGCCACGCCCGCGCGGCCGGCTGCCGTGAGCTGAACCTCGACTCCGGCACCCACCGCACCGGAGCCCACCGCTTCTACCTGCGCGAGCGCTTCGAGATCGCGGCCTTCCACTTCGTCCGGCCCGTCGGCGGCCCGGACGGCGACGCCTCCTAGGGCGTGTTGCGAAAGTCCCGCCGGCCGCCCGAAGGGCGGGCGGCGCTACTTTCGCAACACGCCCTAGGTCCTGTCGTCACACTCCCGCCTGCCCGGCGGGCGGACGACGGGAGTGTGACGACAGGGCCTGGCCGAGGTCCAGGCGCCAGTCGTTGCAGCGCATCGGGCGGCCCGGCGGGTACTCGAAGCCGCGCTCGCCGCGCAGGACGAAACCCGCTTTCCGGCACACCGCGTTCGACGCGGTGTTGTCCGCCGACGGGAAGGCGTGCAGGTGCCGGCGGGTGCCCGCGGCCCGGGCCTCCGCCGCCACCGCGCGCGTGGCGGCGGTCGCCACGCCCCGGCCCTGGAAGCCCGGCAGCACGGTCCACCCCGTCTCGTACACCGGCTCGCCGTCCCAGGTCTGTGCCCAGAAGCCGATGCTGCCCACGACCACGTCCTCCGGCAGCAGCCGGATCCGGAACATCCGTCCGGCGCCCGTGCCGTCGGCGCTCAGCGCCACGTACCGTCGGTGGCGGCCGGCCAGCTGCTCCTCCGTCTCCGGGCCGCCGAGGTGTTCCATCAGCTCCGGTGCGTTCAGCGCGCGCAGCAGCCCCGCGTCCTCTTCGGACCAGGGCTCCAGGCGTACGGGCGAGGTGTGCGCGGCGGTGTCGGTCATGCCCCGCACGGTAGGTCAGGGCACTGACACCGTGCGGGCGTACGCGGTCGGCGGCACCCCGATGGTCGTCGTGAAGTCCCGTACGAGGTGGGCCTGGTCGCTGTAGCCGAGCTCGGCCGCGAGGCGGGGCCAGTCCGGGGCGCCCGCCGTTCCCGTGGACTCGGCGCGCTCCAGGGCCTCGTGGATGCGGTAGCGCAGGATGACCCATTTCGGCCCGACGCCCACGTGGCCGGCGAAGAGGCGCTGGAGCGAGCGCGCCGACAGACCGGACGCCGCGGCCAGCCGGGACACCCTGCGGAGCCCCCGGTCCGTGCGGATCAGGTCCACGAGCTCCATGGCCAGCTCGGCGGCCCGGTCGGGGGCGGGGCCGTGGGCCAGGAGGAACGCGTCGAGCGCCGCCACGCGCGCGTGCTCGCCGTCGGGGGAGAGGACCGCGGGGAGTGGGCCGGGGTCGTCGGGGCGGCCGGGGTGTGCGATGACGGCTGCGGTGCCCGCGTCCTGGCCGGGCCCGGCCGTGAAGACGTCCGCGAGGGGGGTCCGGCGGCCCGTCCAGGCCGACACCGGCCACGCCGGCGCGAAGGGGCGGAAGCCGCCGGGGCGGAACTGGATCCCGCAGACCCGGCCCCGGCCGGTGAGCTTCTGCGTGAACAGGCCGAGCCCGATCCCGGCGACCTCGGCGGAGGACTCGGCCGCGTCCGGCGGTGCGTCGAGGGGGCCGTAGCGCTGGAAGACGATGTTCACCGACGGGTGCGGGACGACCCGGGTCTCGTACGGCTCCGCCAGTTTCCAGTCGATCAGCCAGTAGTGCTCCAGGTAGGGCCGCAGCTCCGGCGCCGGGGTGTGGCGGCGGAAGCGGACGCGGGCGAGCAGCTCGGCGGGGTCGACGATGCCGCGGGTGTCCCGGCGCGGGGACGGGGCGGTGGCGGACATGGTCCGCATGGTAGGGCCGTCCCCGCGCGGAGATGTCGGGGACGAGGAAGTGGGGCGGCGCGTTTCTTCAAGACCGGGGCGGCGGGTGCCCCTAGCGTCGGGGCATGACGAACGAAGCCCCGCCCCGCATCGCCGATCTGCTCCGCTCCGCCGCCGCCCACGCAGCACCCGTGGTCGGTGCCACCACCGACGACTCGCTCGGTGCGCCCACGCCCTGCTCCGAGTACGACGTGCGTGCCCTGCTGAACCACCTCTTCGCCGTCGTCGTGAACTTCCAGGCCCTCGCGGCCAAGGAGGCGGCCGACTTCTCCGAGACCCCGGACCGGCTCGCTGAGGACGGCTGGCGCGAGCGGTTCTCGCTGGAGACCGGGAAGCTGGTCGCCGCCTGGTCGGCGCCCGGCGCGGAGGAGGGGACCTCCGGGGCCATGGGGCTGCCCGCGCGGACGGTCGGGTCGATGGTCCTGCTCGATCTGACCGTGCACGTCTGGGACCTCGCTCGGGCCACCGGGCGCGGCTTCGAACCGGATCCGGCCGTGGTGGCCGGGCTGGTGGAGGAGGTGGAGCGGATGGCACCGATGGCCCGGAAGATGAACGTCTTCGGGGAGGGCGTCGACCTGCCCGAGGGGGCGACGGAGTTCGAGCGGCTGCTCGCCGTGACGGGGCGCGATCCGCGGGCCTGGGCGGTCTGATGGCCTGCGGTCCTGGGCGGTCGGGGCTTGCGCTCCTCGGCGGTCCGGGGGCTGACGGCTTACGGTCCCGGGCGTCCGGAGGCTAGGGCGTGTTGCGAAAGTCCCGCCTGCCCGACGGCGTCTGGCACGCACGCTCGCCGCGTTGTCGGGATCACCCCGATACATCCAGTATCGGGGCGACCCTCCGCCTTGCGATCGCACGCACCAGACGCCGTCGGGCCCGCCCTTCGGGCGGCCGGCGCTACTTTCGCAACACGCCCTAGGGCGTGTTGCGCGGTCCGGCGCGCCCTCCGGCCCGTGGGTCCTGCCGGTGTTCCGGGTCAGCGCAGGCGGCCCGGGGCGCCGAGGGAGAGGCGGGAGACGACCTGGCCGAAGGCGTGCTCCTCCGCGGGGGTCAGCTGCACCGACTCCTGCGGGTGCCAGACGCGAGCCAGCGGGCCGGCCGCCCGGTGGCGGCGCGCCCGGGCGCGGGACCGCAGGCCCAGCGTCAGCCACACGGCCGTCGACACGGCGAGCAGCCCGAAGAGCGTGAGGACGCGGGGGTCGGAGAACTGGTCGGGCAAGGACATGGCTCGCTCCAGGACGTGAGGGCCGTCCGTACGCGCCGCGCCCCGGCAGGTGGCGCGCGTGCACGGAGGCGCTGGTGATTCCTACTGCTTCCTCCCGACCCGTTCAGTTAACACCAACCTGGGGGACTTTCGGCAGGGGGGACCGGGACCGAAGTCCCGGCCGGGCGGCGGTGGTCGCCCGGAGCCGCCACAGGCCCTCTTGTGCGGGCCGGTGAACCGCTCCAAGGTGACGGGGCAGGCAGCAGGCAGCAGGCGGTTCGCCGGGGAGGAGCAGCCGTATGTCCGGAGCACAGCCATGGGGTTTCACGGACGACAGGGGTACGGAACCGGGGGCGGCCCGTGTGCCGGAGCGGGTCGTGGCGTACGTACGGGCCGGGGCGGCGCTGCTCGATCTGGGGGTGAGGCCGGTTGCGGTCTACGGCTCCGGGCACGACGGTCCGGGGTACGACCCGGCCAAGGCGGGCGGGCTCGAGGCGGCCGGGGTGCCGTACCTGGGCCCCGGCCGGGCGCTGGACGAGGGGGTACTGCGGGAGCTGCGGCCGGATCTGGTCGTCGACGTCACGTACGACGGGAAGAGCCCGTACGCGCTGGACGAGGCGGTCGCCGACCGGCTCGGGGTGCCGCTCGTCGCGCTGTCCGTCGGCAACGAGCTCACGCTTCCGGAGATCCTCGGCCGCTTCGGGGCGCTGGGCGCCTCGCTCCGCGCCGGGGCGCCGGTGACGGGCGACCCGTCGGCGGCGGGCCCCTCGGCGGGCCCCTCGGCGGGCCCCTCGGCGGGCTCGGCCGTGGGCCCGGCGGGTGTGGCGGAGGCCGAGGCCGTTCTGCGCGGGGTCGCCGGGCGGACCGGGCTCGCCGTCCTCGCGCTCTCCGGGGCCGGTCCCGACCAGGTCCATCTGGCCCGTCCGCAGGCCTGGCCCGAGCTGGCGCGGCTCGCGGCGCTCGGCGTCCGGCTGCTCGACCCGGGCCCGGGGCCCGGCGCGAACTGGCTGACCGCCGACTGGGGCCGGGTCGCCGAGCTCGGCCCGGACCTGATCCTCTTCGACAACCGGTTCCACGCCGTCCCGCCGTACGAGACCCCGCCCGGCACCCGGCTCGCCGCGTGGAACCCCGAGACCCCGCCGAGCCCCGCCGCCTACGCGCGGTTCTTCCGCGAGCTGGCCGAGGCCCTGGCCGCCTGAAGCCTGCCTGACCACAGGCGTGGGGTCACGCCGGGGTCGAGGACAGCCGGGTGCGGAGCGATGTGGCGAACTCCTCCGCGCGGGCCAGCTGGGTCCGCAGTTCGGTGACCCGCTCCGCGGCCGCCTGCTCGTAGCGGCGGACGCGGGTCACCAGCGCCGAGCGGTCCTCCGGCGCGAGTTCCGTGTCCGTGCCCGGCCGGTCCTCGGTCAGCCGGTCCACGGCCGTGAGCAGCTCGCGGGTCTCGTCCAGGGTGAAGCCGAGCGGCTTCATCCGGCGGATCACCATGAGCCGGGAGACGTCCGCGTCCGTGTAGAGCGGGAAGCCGCCGGGTGAGGCCGCGGAGGGCACCACCAGGCCGCTGTCCTCGTACTGGCGGATGGTGCGCAGGGACAGTTCCGTCCGTGCGGCGACCTCGCCGATCTGCATGGGTTCGCCGGCCATCCGTACTCCGCTCCGTACTCCGCTCACGCGTGACGTCCTTTCTCGTAAGGGGCTCCCGCAGGGCGCGGCATCCGCGCATTACATACCATTCGTCCTAACTTCAGCACTTATGAGAGCTGGAAGTGCGGCGAAACGCCTGCTCGTGGGACGTCCGTTGGACAGCGGACGGCTCGGTGAGACCCTGCTGCCCAAGAAGCTCGCCCTGCCGATCTTCTGCAGCGACCCGCTCTCCTCCGTCGCCTACGCGACCGAGGAGATCCTGCTGATCCTCGCCCTCGGCGGCCTCGCCGTGCTCCATCTGACCTGGTACGCGGCGGTCGGCATCGTCGTCCTGCTGCTGGTCGTCGTGGCGTCCTACCGGCAGACCTGCTACGCCTACCCGGGCGGCGGCGGGGCGTATGTCGTCTCCGCCGAGAACCTGGGGCAGACCGCCGCGCTCACCGCCGCCTCCGCCCTGCTCATCGACTACGTGATGACCGTCGCGGTGTCGGTCGTCTCGGGGGTCGCCGCGATCACCTCGGCCGTGCCCGCGCTCGACGGGCACGCGGTGGCCATGTCGGTGGGTTTTGTGGCGGTGCTGGCCTGGCTGAACCTGCGGGGGGTGCGGGAGTCGGGGCGCTGGTTCGCGATTCCCACGTATGCCTTCATCGCCGTCATCTACGTCATGTTCGCCGTGGCCGCCGTGCGCATGGCGACCGGGTCGACGATCCGCGCCGAGTCCGCCGACCTGCCCGTGAACGCCGTCTCGACCTACTCCGGGATCGCGCTGGTCTTCCTCGCCCTGCGCGCCTTCGCCTCCGGCTGTACCGCGCTGACCGGTGTCGAGGCCGTCAGCAACGGCGTCCCGGCCTTCGCCCCGCCGAAGAGCCGCAACGCGGCCATGACGCTGGCGATCATGGGGGCGCTCTCGGTGACCATGTTCTTCGGGATCACCGTGCTGGCGATGGTCTACGAGGTCCACGTCGCCGAGGACCCCACCGAGCTCGGGCTCGCCCCCGGCACCCCGATGTCCACGGCGCTGGCCCAGATCGGCCGGGCGACCTTCGGTGACTGGCACGTCCTCTTCTACGCACTCCAGGCCGTCACCGCGGGCGTCCTGATCCTGGCGGCCAACACCGCCTTCAACGGCTTCCCGATGCTCGCCTCGGTCCTCGGCCGCGACCGCTACGCGCCCCGCCAGCTCTTCCACCGCGGGGACCGGCTCGTCCACTCCAACGGCATCGTCCTCCTGGCGCTCGCCGCCGTCGCCCTGATCGTCGCCTTCGACGCGGAGCTGACCCGGCTGATCCAGCTCTACATCATCGGCGTCTTCGTCTCCTTCACCCTTTCCCAGGCCGGCATGGTCAAGCACTGGCGGCGAGAACTCGCCAGACCCGCCACGGCGGCCGGCCCGGGAGGGGCCGCCGACCGCCACAGCATCCGGCGCCGCCTCGCGATCAACGCCTTCGGCGCCTGCCTGACCGCGGTCGTCCTCGTCATCGTCCTGATCACCAAGTTCACCCACGGCGCCTGGCTCGTGGTGATCGCGATGCCGGTGCTCTTCGCCGGGATGAAGGGGGTGCGCCGGCACTACGACGCCGTCGCCGCCGAGGTCGCGGTCGACGCCGGCGCGCGGCCCCGCGCGCTGGCCGCGCACCACGTCATCGTCCTGGTCGCCTCGGTCAACGCGCCCAGCCTGCGGGCCCTGTCCTACGCGAAGACCCTGCGGCCCGCCTCCCTCACGGCCGTCACCGTCGCCGAGGACCCGGCGGAGGCGGAGGTGCTCCGCGCGACCTGGGAGGCCCATGGCATCGACGTGCCCCTGAGGGTGCTCAGCTCCCCGTACCGCTCACTCGTCCAGCCCGTCGTGCGCCACGTCCGGGAGCTGCCCGAGCGGTCGCCGGACTCGGTGGTGTCGGTCGTCATCCCCGAGTACGTGGTCGGGCACTGGTGGGAGCAGCCGCTGCACAACCAGAGCGCCCTGCGCCTGAAGACGCGGCTCCTGTTCATGAAGAACGTCGTCGTCATCGACGTGCCGTACCGGCTCGCCTCGGCCCGCGAGTTGGTCGAGCAGCAGCGGGAGCAGCGACGGCTGAGGGAGCGGGCGGAGCAGGGGAAGCCGGGGTCGCAGGGACCGCCGGGGCCGGAGGGGAAGCGGACGGGGCCGGGGGCGGAGGGGCCGCCGGGGGAGCGGGACCGGTAGGAGCCGGTCCCCTTACGGCCACACCAGACAGTACGGCTGGTGGCCCGCCTCGTGGAGGCGTACCGAGAAGTCCTGCCATTCGTGGAGCAGCTGGTAGACGTCGAAGGCGTCGCGCGGGCCGCCGCGGTCGGGGACCGTGGACCAGATGAAGGCGGCGGCGCCGACCGACTCCTCGCCGATCGCGCGCAGCGGGTCGACCACCGTCATCGGGAGCTTCACCACGGCGTAGTCCGGGTGCAGCACGACGAGCTCCAGCGGGGGCACCTTGTGCAGGGGCATGCCCTGGATGCCCGTGAGGACCATCGCCGCTATCGTCTCCGGCTTGATCTTGGTGAACATGCCGCCCATGCCGAGCTCGTCGCCGCCGAGCTCCTCCGGGCGCATCGAGATCGGGACGCGGGCCGCCGTGGCGCCGTCGGGCGCGCCGAAGTACTTGTACGTCACGCCCAACGACCGCCCGCCTCCGCTCGCGGGTGTCGATTCCCCCGGGGCGTCAGGGCTTCCCGGAGCGCCGGGCGCGCCGGGAGTCGGCCCGTCCGCCCGCCGGCGCCGGTGCCTCCCCCGCCGGGCAGACTCCGGACCCAGGTCGTCCGTCCCCTCGCCCGGTCCGCCACCGCGATGCATATCTCCACCCGACTGCTTTTTCTCGGCAACACGACCCCGCCGCGCAACCCGATCATCGTGTCAGTGACCTCCCCCGCGTTCGTACGGTGAAACACCTGTCCGCAAGAACGCCGTGGCCTCTGACACCATGGATTCCGTGAGCCATCCCTCTGACGCCCCAGTTTCGCAGACGCGGCCGATCGCCGCCCCGGCGTGATCTCAGGGTGCCCACACCGTTCCTCTGTACTCGAAGCCGTACTCGCAGCCGTACTCGCAGGTCAGGATCACAGTGCCGTATTCATACGAAGCCCCAGTCTCACAGACGCTTTTCGACCGCGCGTCCCTCGTGACGCCCGGCGGCGTGAACTCACCGGTGCGTGCCTTCCGAGCCGTGGGCGGTACGCCCCGGTTCATGGTCTCCGGTACCGGTCCGTACCTCACCGACGCGGACGGTCGTGAGTACGTCGACCTGGTCTGCTCGTGGGGGCCGATGATTCTCGGCCATGCGCACCCGGAGGTCACCGCCGCGGTGCAGGCCGCCGTGGCCCGCGGCACCTCGTTCGGCACGCCGGGCGAGGGCGAGGTCGCGCTCGCGGAGGAGATCGTCGCGCGCGTCGAGCCCGTCGAGCAGGTCCGGCTCGTCTCCTCCGGTACGGAGGCCACGATGTCCGCGATCCGGCTCGCCCGCGGCTTCACCGGGCGCGCCAAGGTCGTCAAGTTCGCCGGCTGCTACCACGGTCACGTGGACGCGCTGCTGGCCGCGGCCGGTTCCGGGGTCGCGACCCTGGGCCTCCCGGACACGCCCGGCGTGACCGGCGCGCAGGCCGGGGACACGATCGTGCTGCCGTACAACGACCTCGAAGCGGTGCGGGCGGCCTTCGCCGCGCACCCGGGCGAGATCGCCTGTGTGATCACCGAGGCGTCGCCGGGCAACATGGGCGTCGTGCCGCCGGCGGAGGGCTTCAACCAGGGCCTGGCGGACGTGTGCCGGGAGAACGGCGCGCTGTACATCTCCGACGAGGTGATGACCGGTTTCCGTACGTCGAAGGCCGGCTGGTACGGCGTGGACGGCGTCAAGGCCGACCTGCTGACCTTCGGCAAGGTCATGGGCGGCGGCTTCCCGGCCGCCGCGTTCGGTGGCCGCGCCGACGTCATGGGGCACCTGGCCCCGGCCGGCCCGGTCTACCAGGCGGGCACGCTCTCCGGTAACCCGATCGCCACCGCCGCCGGGCTCGCGCAGCTGCGGCTGCTCGACGACGCCGCGTACGCGAAGGTCGACGCGGTGTCGAAGGAGATCCAGGGGCTCGTCACCGGCGCCCTGGCGAAGGAGGGCGTCGCGCACCGGCTGCAGACCGCCTCCAACATGTTCTCGGTCTTCTTCACGGCCGACGAGGTGCGGAACTACGACGAGGCGAAGCAGCAGGAGGCCTTCCGCTTCAACGCCTTCTTCCACTCGATGCTGGCCGACGGCGTCTACCTGCCGCCGTCCGCCTTCGAGTCCTGGTTCGTCTCGGCCTCGCACGACGAGCGGGCGATCGAGCGGATCGCCGCCGCGCTGCCGGCCGCCGCCCGTGCCGCCGCGGAGGCGACCGCATGAGCGAGAACGGCACCAAGGACGAGGACATCACCGTCGTCCACCTGATGCGGCACGGCGAGGTCCACAACCCGGACGGCGTCCTCTACGGCCGCCGCGCCGGCTACCACCTCTCCGAGCTCGGCCGGCAGATGGCGGACCGGGTCGCCGAGCACCTGGCCGGGCGGGACGTCACGTACGTCGTGGCCTCCCCGCTGGAGCGGGCGCAGGAGACGGCGATGCCGGTCGCCAAGGCGCACGGTCTGGACCTGGCGAGCGACGGGCGGCTCATCGAGGCGGCGAACGTCTTCGAGGGCAAGACCTTCGGCGTCGGGGACGGGGCCCTGCGCAAGCCGGGGAACTGGAAGCACCTGACCAACCCGTTCCAGCCGTCCTGGGGCGAGCCGTACGTCGAGCAGGTCGTCCGCATGATGGGCGCGCTGGACGCGGCGAAGGACGCGGCGCGCGGGCACGAGGCGGTCTGCGTCAGCCACCAGCTGCCGATCTGGATCGTCCGGAGCTTCGTGGAGAAGCGGCGGCTGTGGCACGACCCGCGGCGGCGGCAGTGCACGCTGGCCTCGCTGACCTCGTTCACGTACCGCGGCGACAAGATCGTCTCGGTCGGGTACAGCGAGCCGGCCCGGGACCTCGTCCCGGCGCACCTGTTGGCCGGGGCGAAGCCGGTCAAGGGGAAGTCGAAGGCCTTCGGGGCGTAGTCCCGCAGGCGGATGGCCCGGACCTCACGGGTCCGTGGCCGGGCCTCACGGGTCCGTGGCCGGGCCTCACGGGTCCATGTCCGGGCCTCGTGGGGTCCGCGGCCGGGCCTCGTGGGGTCCGTCGTCGGGCGTCGTCCCGCTGTCCCCCTGGACAGCGGGGGCGAAGAGGTCCATCGTCAGGGCGGTCGGGTGGTGTACATGCCATCCGGTCGCCCTGTGCTATTTCTGATCTACGCCTGAAATTTATGTGCGATTTTCCGGAACCTCCGTGTTCCGCCCGGCATCTCACTCATTGTCGGTTTGGATGACGTTGAGTTCATACGTCTCATACGTCAGCGCGAATGGGGATGTCATGCGCGGGAACATCGGGATCAGTCGAAGGGGGCTCCTCGGGGCGGGCGTCGGCGCGGCCGCGGCCGTCGGGATCGCCGGCTGTGGAGGCAACAACCAGGACAAGCCTGGACGTTCCGGACCCGCCAAGGGCGGTGACGCGTCGGGGCAGCCGAGCACCCCCACCCCCACCAAGGACGACGCCAAGCTCATCGGCGACGGTTCCACCGCCGACACCGGCAAGCAGCCGCACCAGCCCGACACCCCCGTGCCGCTCGAACCCGGCCAGACCCCGCCGCAGTTCGTGATCTTCTCCTGGGACGGCGCCGGCGAGGTCGGCAACGGCCTCTTCCCCCGCTTCCTCGAACTCGCCAAGAACCACGACGCGGCGATGACCTTCTTCCTCTCCGGGATCTACCTCCTCCCCGAGTCGAAGAAGAACCTCTACCGTCCGCCGAACAACCGCGTCGGCGCCTCCGACATCGGCTACCTCACCGACGATCACATCAAGGACACGCTGAAGTACGTCCGGCAGGCCTGGCTGGAGGGCCACGAGATCGGCACCCACTTCAACGGGCACTTCTGCGGCGGCTCCGGCTCCGTCGGCAACTGGACCCCGGCCCAGTGGCAGAGCGAGATCGACCAGGCGACGAAGTTCGTCACCGAGTGGAAGACGAACAGCGGCTGGACCGACCTCGACCCGCTGCCCTTCGACTACTCCAAGGAACTCGTCGGCGGCCGTACGCCCTGCCTCCTCGGCCAGGACAACCTGCTGCCCACCGCCAAGCGCCTCAACTGGCGCTACGACGCCAGCTCGCCCGGCGGCCGGCAGATGTGGCCCACCAAGCGCCAGGGCGTCTGGGACCTCCCGCTCCAGGCCGTGCCCTTCCCCGGGCACTCCTTCGAGGTCCTCTCGATGGACTACAACATGCTAGCCAACCAGTCGAAGAACACGACGAAGGGCATGCCGTCCCGCTACCCGGGCTGGCGCAAGCAGGCCACCGACGCCCTCCTGGGCGGCTTCCAGCGCGCGTACGGATCGAACCGCGCCCCCTTCTTCATCGGCAACCACTTCGAGCAGTGGAACGGCGGCATCTACATGGACGCCGTCGAGGACGCGCTCAAGGGCATGGCCGGGAAGAAGGACGTCCGGCTCGTCTCCTTCCGGCAGTTCGTGGACTGGCTCGACGTCCAGGACCCCAAGATCCTGGCCAAACTCCGTACGCTGGAGGTCGGACAGAAGCCCGCCGGCGGCTGGAACACCTTCCTCAGGCCCGCCTGACCGGCCCCGGTCGTCAACCGACCGCTTAGGCGATCTTGACAAGGGGCTTTACGGGCACGTAGGGGGGTGCCCAAGATCCCCCAAACGCCCATGCGAAACTTTTCACATGAGCCTTAGCCGTGCCCCACGACGCACCCTGCTCGCCGTCGGAGTGCTGTCCGCCGCCCTCATGCTCTCGGCGTGCAGCGGCGACAGCAACGGCAAGTCCGGCGGCGGTGGCAACACCAACTTCGTGACCAGCGGCGGCGGTATCTCCACAGCCGCCAAGGGCCAGCGGGCGACCCCCGGGGAGCTCGCGGGCGAAACCCTCGAAGGCAAGCAGCTCGACGTCGCCGACCTCAAGGGCCAGGTCGTCGTCCTCAACGCCTGGGGCTCCTGGTGCGCACCCTGCCGCGCCGAGGCCCCCCACTTCGCGAAGGTCGCCAAGGACCTCAAGGGCAAGGGCGTCGAGTTCGTCGGACTCAACACCCGCGACCCCAACAAGCAGCCCGCCCTCGCCTTCGAGGAGGACTACGGGGTGCCCTACCCCAGCCTCTACGACCCGCAGGGCGAGCTGATCCTCTTCGGCTTCCCCAAGGGCACCCTCAGCCTCCAGGGCATCCCCTCCACCGTCGTCCTCGACAAGGAGGGCAAGATCGCCGCCCGGGCCCTGATGGCGCTCGACGAGACGAAGCTCCGGTCGATGATCGAGCCTCTCCTCAAGGAGAAGTGAGCCGGTGAACGAGACGGTCACCAGCGGAGCCCTGCTGCTCGCCGTGCCCATCGCGGTCCTCGGCGGTCTGGTCTCCTTCTTCTCGCCGTGCGTGCTCCCGCTCGTCCCCGGCTACCTGTCGTACGTGACCGGGGTCACCGGCACCGACCTCGCCGAGAATCGCCGCGGCCGGATGACCGCCGGAGCCCTCCTCTTCGTCCTCGGCTTCAGCGCCGTGTTCGTCTCCGGCGGGGCCCTCTTCGGCTACTTCGGGACCTACCTCCAGAAGTACAGCGACACGCTCAACCTGGTCCTCGGCGCGCTCATGATCCTCATGGGCGTGTTCTTCCTCGGCCTGATGCCCTGGCTCACCCAGCGAGAGTTCCGCTTCCACAAGAAGCCCGTCGCCGGCCTGGTCGGCGCGCCGATCCTCGGCGCGCTCTTCGGCATCGGCTGGGCCCCGTGCATCGGCCCGACGCTCGCCTCCGTCAACGCCCTCGCCCTGGAGCAGGCCAGCGCGGGCCGCGGCGCGATACTCGCCTTCGCGTACTGCCTCGGCCTGGGCGTACCGTTCGTCCTCGCCGCCGTCGCCTTCCGCAAGGCCCTCGGCGCGTTCGGATGGGTCAAGAAGCACTACGCGTGGGTGATGCGGATCGGCGGCGGCATGATGATCGTCACCGGCCTCCTGCTCCTCACGGGCGTGTGGGACAACATGGTCGCCACGATGCAGAGCTGGTCCAGCGGTTTCACGGTGGGGATCTGAGTTCCATGAGCAAGACCGAAACGACGGAGACCGGAGCGGCGGAGACCGGGCACACCGGCGACGAAGCGGCCGCCGCCCAGCTCTCCACCGCCCCCGCCGAGGAGCGCGGCGACACCGCCATCGGCGGACCCGTCCTCGGAGTGGTCGGCTGGATCCGCTGGTTCTGGCGGCAGCTGACCTCCATGCGGGTCGCGCTGATCCTCCTCTTCATGCTCTCCCTCGGCGCCGTCCCCGGCTCCCTCATCCCGCAGACCAGCGCGGACGAGCTGAAGGTGCAGACCTTCAAGGAAGCCCACGAGACCCTCACGCCGATCTACGAGAAGCTCCAGTTCTTCGACGTCTACAGCTCGGTGTGGTTCTCCGCGATCTACATCCTGCTGTTCGTCTCGCTCATCGGCTGCATCGTGCCGCGCACCTGGCAGTTCGTCGGCCAGCTCCGCAGCCGCCCGCCGGGCGCCCCCCGGCGACTCGACCGGCTCCCCGCGTACACCACCTGGCGCACCGCGGCCGAGCCCGAGCAGGTCCGGGAGGCCGCGCTCACCCTCCTCAAGGGCCGCCGTTTCCGCGCCCATCCGGCGGGCGACGCCGTCGCCGCCGAGAAGGGCTACCTCCGCGAGGCCGGGAACCTGGCCTTCCACGTCGCTCTGATCGTCATGCTCGTCGCCTTCGCCTGGGGCCAGCTCTTCAAGTCCGAGGGCGGCAAGCTGATCGTCGAGGGCGACGGCTTCTCCAACACGCTCACCCAGTACGACGACTTCAAGTCCGGCTCCCAGTTCGGCCTCGACGAGCTGGAGCCCTTCGGCTTCAAGCTCGACTCCTTCCACGGCACGTACGAGATGAGCGGCCCGCAGCGCGGCACCCCCCGCACCTTCGAGGCGAACGTCACCTACCGGCAGGGCGGCACCGACAAGAAGAAGGCCGTCATCCGGGTCAACGAGCCGCTGAAGGTGGGCGACTCCAAGGTCTATCTGATCGCCCACGGCTACGCGCCCGTCGTCACCGTCAAGGACGGCCGCGGCAAGACCGTCTACCACGGCGCCGTGCCGCTGCTGCCCATCGACAACAACATCACCTCCACCGGCGCCATCAAGGTGATGGACGGCTACCGCGACAAGAACGGCAAGAAGGAGCAGCTGGGCTTCCAGGCCTTCTTCGTGCCGACCTTCGCCGGCGCCGGCCAGGGCACGATGTTCTCCCAGTTCCCGGCGCTCGTCTCGCCGGCCATGGCGCTCACCGCCTACCACGGCAGCCTGGGCGTGGACTCCGGTCTGCCGCAGAACGTGTACCAGCTCGACAAGACCAAGCTGGTGCAGTTCATGGACGCGTCCGGCAACAAGCTCGCGCAGCGGCTCGTGCCCGGCCAGACCATGACCCTGCCGAACGGCGCCGGCTCGATCACCTTCGAGAAGGACATCAAGGAGTGGGCGAGCTTCCAGATCTCGCAGCAGCCCGGCAACGGCCTCGCCCTCGCGGGCGCGATCGCCGCGATCGCCGGTCTGACCGGTTCGCTCTTCATCCAGCGGCGCCGGGTCTGGGTCCGGGCCGTGCGCGGTGAGGACGGCGTGACCGTCGTCGAGATGGCGGGCCTGGGCCGGAGCGAGTCCGCCAGGCTCCCCGAGGAGCTGGGCGACCTCGCGGTCGCGCTCACGGCGGACGCGCCGCCGGCGCCCGAAGCCGGTCCGGAAGCCGTGACCGGCGCCGATCCGGAAGCCGAGACCGAAGCCGATCCGGAAGACGTGACCGAAGCCGATCCGGAAGACGTACCGGAACCCGCGGAAGAACCCGCAGAAGACCCTGCCCCTTCTGGAGAGGCCGACAAGTGATCCTCGCCGCCACGACCAACGAGAGCCTGGCGCAAACCAGCGACCTGCTCATCTACTCCTCGATGGCCGTCTACACCCTGGCCTTCTTCGCCCACATCGCCGAGTGGGTGTTCGGCAGCCGCAGCAAGGTCGGCCGCACCGCCGCCGCCCTCACGCAGCGGACCGCCGCCCCGGCCGTGACCGTCCAGGTCAAGCAGGCCGGCGGCACCGCCGTGCTCGACAAGCCGCAGGTCGTCACCCGCGCCGCGGCCGGCGCCCGGGACGTGCCGGACGGCCCCGGCGCGGCCGGCGGCACGGTCAAGGGCGACCTGTACGGCCGGATCGCCGTCTCGCTGACCGCCCTCGCCTTCCTGGTCGAGGCCTCCGGCGTGATCACCCGCGCGCTCTCCGTGCAGCGGGCCCCGTGGGGCAACATGTACGAGTTCTCCACCACCTTCTCCACGGTGGCGGTCGGCGCGTACCTCGGCTTCCTCGTCGCCAAGAAGAACGTCCGCTGGATCGGTCTGCCCCTGGTGACGACCGTCCTGCTCGACCTGGGCATGGCCACCACCTGGCTGAAGACCCCCAGCGACCAGCTGGTCCCGGCGCTCGACTCGTACTGGCTGTGGATCCACGTCTCCACCGCGATCTTCTGCGGCGCGGTCTTCTACCTCGGCGCCGTCGGCACCCTGCTCTACCTCTTCCGCGACTCGTACGAGAACAAGCTCGCGACCGGCGGGAACCCCGGCGCGTTCGCCCGCTCGGTCATGGAGCGGCTGCCCTCCGCGGCCTCGCTCGACAAGTTCTCGTACCGGGTCAACGCGGCGGTCTTCCCGCTCTGGACCTTCACGATCATCGCGGGCGCGATCTGGGCCGGCGACGCGTGGGGCCGCTACTGGGGCTGGGACGCCAAGGAGGTCTGGTCCTTCATCACCTGGGTCGGTTACGCCGCGTACCTGCACGCGCGCGCCACGGCCGGCTGGAAGGGGCGGAAGGCCGCGTACATCGCGCTCATCGCCTTCGGCTGCTTCCTCTTCAACTACTACGGCGTCAACATCTTCGTCACCAGCAAGCACTCCTACGCGGGCGTGGAGTAACGGCGGCAGTGGAGTAGCGGGTGGGGGACCCCGGGGCCACGCTTGAGGTATGAGCGAGATACCCCGGGGCAGGTGCGAGACCCACGACGGCGACACGCATCTGCTGCGGTACGTCATGGAGCTCCCGCATCCGCCCGCCGAGGTCTGGGAGGCCGTCGCCACCGCCGGAGGCCTCCCGGGCTGGCTGTGCGCGGCGGACCCGCTGGAGCCCCGGCTCGGCGGCCGGGTCACGCTCCGCTGGCTGAACAGCGAGACCGAGGTCTCGGGCTGGGTGACGGCCTGGGATCCCGAATACGTCGCCGAGTACACGGTCGATCCGCCGCACGGCCGGATCCGGTTCCATCTGGAGCCGGGCCCCGGCGGCGGCGGGTCGACCGTGCTGCGTTTCACCAACGAGTTCCGGGGGACGCGGGAGTACCGGCTCGACTGCCTCGCGGGCTGGCACGACCACTTCGAACGGCTCTCCGCCGCGCTGGAGGGCCGCCGGACGGACTGGGCCGCGTGGTCGCCCGAGCGCTGGCGGCACCTGCGGTCGCTCTACGAGCGGGACGAGGCGCCCTGGCCGAAGTGGGTGCCGTGAGGAGCCCGCCGTCAGCCCCGTTTCGGCGGGAGGCAGGACGTGCTCGGGGGGTTCTTCTCCGGCCAGGCGATCTGGACGAAGCGCTGTGAGCCGTCCGGGGCCAGCTCCACGATCGGGACCGCCTTGTTGTACGGGTTGCCGTAGTTGTCGAGGCAGATCCAGCCGCTCGCGCCCTGCACCCGCAGCGAGCCCTTCACCTGCGGCCACTGCGTGACCACGTCCGCGAGCTCCGGGTACCGGGCCTCGCGCGGGGTGGCCTGGCGGATCGCGTGGACCGCCGTCGCCATCGCGTCGTACGCGACGATCGCCTGCCCGTCCGCGAGCGCCACCGGCTTCTTCGAGGCGCGGGCGATGTCCGTCTCGAAGGTCGAGTACGCCACCACCGAACCGCCCGTCGCCGGGACGGGCCGCCCCTTCGCCGGCTTCCACGCGTCCGGGTGGGCGAGCGAGGCGTAGCGGACGGTCAGCTTCGTCCGGAGCGCGTTCCGGTCGAGCTTCTTGTCGGCGCCCAGGTACGAGCCCTCGTCGCCGGTCAGGATCGTGAAGGCGCGCTCGGTGCAGCCGCGCGAGCCCAGCGCGTTGATGAACTGGCGGAGCTGGGTGTGCCGGCCCGCGAAGAAGACCGTCTCGGCGCGGGTGTCGCAGATCAGGTGGGTGATCTGGCGGAAGGTGTTGGCGGTGGTGCCCTCGTCGGTCGGGTCGGGCGGCGAGGTGAAGAGCTGCGGCTCGTAGGGCGCGCCCTTGAGGGAGGCGGCGAAGGCGGACTTGAGGGTGTCCGTGTAGTGGTCGCCGCTGCGGGTGTCCTGGACGAGGATCGCCTTGGCGGCGTCGACGCGGCCGAAGTAGGCGAGGGCCTTGGCCTCGTCGCTGTTGGTGGGGGAGACGCGGGCGAGGCCGGGGTAGCGGTTGTTCCCGGCGCCGGGGCCGTTGGCGATGTCGTCGGCGGTGATGGTGGTGCCGACGACGGCGATCCCGGCCCCGGTGAGCGCGGTCACCGCCTCCCGCATCTCGGTCGAGGAGGTGGCGACACCGGAGACGACCCGCAACCGGTCCGGGGCGCCGGTCATGGACATGAGCTGCCGGGTGGTGGCCTGCCAGTAGGTGTTTCCCCGGCCGGTGTTGGCGAGGACGAGTCGGATCTTCGGGGTCTGGCTGTTGGACTCGTGGTTGGCGCGGTACTGGTAGGCGTAGGCGCCCTGCAGCTCGTGGAGGACCTTGGTCCGCATGCCTCCGTCGGGGGAGGTCAGGGGCAGGAGCACGGCGACGGTGGCGTACTCGCCGGGCTTGAGGCCGGCGTTCTCGGCGCCTATGGCCCCGGCTATCTCGGCGAGTTCGGGGATGCCGAAGTCATGGCCGTCGCCGTTGACGCCGACGCACTCGGAGCTGGTCTCGGTGCGTTCGACGCCGGCCGCGCAGGAACGGTCCTCCGGGGTGGTGAGCCGGTTGATCCCGTACGTGCCGAGACCGATGACGACGGCGGCCGTGGCGAGCGTGGCGACGAGCTTCTGGCGGGGCGTGCGGACGCGGCGGCGCAGCCGGTCGGTCAGACGGTCGGGCATGGCGTCAGACTCCGTCCTCGCGGCCCGGCGGCAGCGAGAGCTCCCGCCAGGCGCGGATGTCGCGCGGCCAGTGGGTGGCCGCGTCCCAGAGTGAACCGCTGCCCGTCAGATGGCGGCCGGAGAGCCTGCGCAGCTCGTGCGCGAGCCGGTCGGCGACCTCGTCGTCGGGCAGTGCGAGCGGATCGGTGAGCAGCCATACGGCGTGCAGCAGCCGCCGTAGGGACAGGTGGAGTTCGGTGCTGTCGGCGTCGAGGCCGGCGGGCAGGTCGCCGGACGGGGCCTGGCCCAGGGCGACGGCCCGCCGCGGGTCGGGACCCGGCCGGTTCCGCTCGCGCGGGTACGGGGCGGCGGCGACGAACTTCAGCCGCCCGAGCCAGCCGAGGACGTCCTGCTCGGGGAAGGTGGTCCGCAGGTGGGTCACGGCCTCCTCGGTGCGGCCGAGCGCGAGGTCGTGGTGGAGCCGGTACGGGCCGGGCTCGGGCCCGTAGTGCCGGTGCAGGGTCTCGTGGACCGCGCGCCAGGCCGCGTACCGCGGGTCGTCGGCGTCCTCGAAGCGCAGCCGGTGCAGGAGCAGGGCGCGCAGGAGGGGGTCGGCGACGAAGTGGCGTGGGCCCTCCGGCCAGTCCTCGGCTCGGAGCTGGTCGCGGACCCGCAGGGCCACGTCCCCGTCCAGGGACTCGCCCTGGAGCCGGGCGTGGGCGAGCATCCGCGCGGACTCCTCGTCGTGGGTGGCGGCGAGCACCGCGTACGGGCCGGGGCGCCGCACCGGGAGCAGCTCGGCGAGGAGGGCGGGGGCGACGGGCACGGGCGGGGCGTCCTCGCGCAGCTCCACCGTCAGGTCGAGGAGCCCGCCCGGGGTGAGTCCGGCCTTCAGCTCCGCGGGCGCCTCGCCGGCGGCCCGGCCGAGGAGGGCCACGCCGAGCGGCCGGCCGCCGGTCAGCCGGTGCACGGCGCGGGCCAGTTCGGCGGGCGTGCGGCCGGCCGGGTCCTGGCGGTCGAAGGCGGTGCGGGTCTGGGCGGGGGAGAGCGGGGTGAGCTCGACGGCGAGGATGCCGGAGCCGACGCTCGTCCCGCGCGGGCAGGGCGCGCGGTGCGCGGTCTCCGGCAGCCGGGTCCGGGTGGCCTGCCGCAGCCCCTCGTGCTCGCGGACCCGGGAGGCGGCGAGGACGACGACGCGGTCGCGGCGGCCGCCGGCGCGGGCGCGCAGAATCGGTTCGACGAGCTGCCGGCCGAGCTCCTCGTGGGCGTTGTCGAGAAGGAGCAGGGGCCTGCCGACGCGGGTGCCGCGCCGGAGGCCCGTATACGCGTGGAGCAGGTCCTCGGTGAGGGCGCCGACGAGGAAGTCCTCGGCCTCGCGGCGGCGCCGGCCGCCCTGCTCGAAGTCGATCGCGAGCTGGCGGAGGCCGGCCTTGCCCCGGCCTCCGGCGTTGCGATAGGTGCCGTACCAGTTCTCGGAGGAGCGCTGGAAGCGGCTGAAGACCTCCTCCAGGACGGTCTCCACGGTCGCCTCGACGAGCACCCCGGCCATCGGGGCGGTGGCCTCGGCGAAGTTGGCGGCCAGCTTGGAGAGGACCTTGGCGACCCAGGCCCCGGCGGCGCCCTTCGACGCGTCGACGGTCGCGAGCAGCGGCCCGAGCTGGAGGAGGTCGTTCCGGGCGCGCTCGTCGTCCTCCTGGGACCAGCCGAGCGAGGCGACGGCGACCAGCCCGAGCGAGAGCCTCGGGAACTGCACCGGCTTCGCGGCGAGCACCTTCGGCGACAGCTGTACGGCGAGCTCGGTGAGCGCCCCGGTGACCTCGCTCCAGCCGGGGCCGTGGTCGGCGGGCGGCTCGACGTGCGCGCAGTCGAGCAGCGCCAGCGGCGTGTAGCCCTTGTACCGGTTGCGGACCTCCTTGAGCAGGGCGGTCTTCCCCATGCCGCGCCCGCCCGTGAACACCGTGACCGGCGGATCGTCGCCGTGCTCGTACGCGACCCGCGCGGCACCGTGCCGGGTGAGTCCGCTGAGCCGTGCGACGAGACCGCTGTCGTGCAGGACCGCCTCGCGGCCGTAGAGCTCCCTGTCCACCCGCCACCCCCCTGCTTCCCCCTGCTACCCCACGAGATGTGCCCCGTCACATCTCAAGTCCAGGATATCGACAGGGTGTTGGGAACACGCCAGCCTTTGCGAGGTTGCCGTGGGGGTCGCGCCGGTGTCCTTGAGGGGGTTGTGCCCGGTGGAGTGCGGGTCCTCACCGGGGCGGACGCATCAGGCGAGGCCGTCCCAGCCCCAGCGCGGGGTGGGGCCGGGGTCGCCGAGATCCGTGCCCGGCGCCGAGGCGGAGACGTCCTTCGCGATCCGCGTGCCCCAGTCGAAGTACTCCACGACCCGGCGGCGCAGCAGGGCGTCTTCCGGCAGCTCCTTCTCCACCGCCGCCGTCATCAACTCCATCCAGCGCAGCCGCTGTTCCTCGGTGATGCCGAGCCCGAGATGGGCGCGGAGCAGCGCCTGGTGCCCGCCGTGCTCGGCGGTGAAGCCGGCCGGCCCCGAGAAGACCTCGGCCAGCCACACGGCCACGTGCTCCACGTGAGTGGGGGTGAAGTCGGCGAAGACGGGTGCGAGGAGGGGGTCGGCGAGGACGCCCTCGTAGAACGTCGCGGAGAGCCGCCGCAGCGCGTCGGCGCCGCCGACGGCCTCGTACAGCGTGTGCGTGTGCTCGGCGCTCATGCGGGCCTCCGGTGTCCGGGACGGGTGCCCCAGTCTTCCCCCAACAGGCCCTGTGTCCAAGGATGTTCGCTCTCGGCGGGGCGGGTCACGGCCGGAGGTCCGCGGTCGCCGCGCGGCGCAGAGCCGGGGTCAGTGCTCGGTGGCCCTCCGGTGAAGCTGGGCGGTGATCCCCTGCCGGTCGATCTGGATCCAGTACTCCACGATGAGGCCGTTCTCGACGCGGTAGACCGCGCTGGTCATCGCCGTGACCGGTGCGCCGGTCGGCTGGTGGTGGTCGACCGGTCCGATGTGCCGCCCGTGCTGGGTCCAGCGGGCGTAGACCCGGTCCCCCTCGGCGATGAGTTCGTCCACGGTCAGCGTGAAGGAGCCATACGCGTCGAGCATCTCCTGCACGTGCTCGGTGTACTCCTTCGGTGTCCGCTCCACGACCGCCGGCGCCTCAGAGACGACCTGATGGGCCCGTACCCGGTCGGCCATGAAGTCACCGGCCCGCTCGGGATGCCGCCCCGAGCGCACCTGTAGAAGGAACTGGTGGACGATGTCCTTGGCGTTGCTCATGGCCAAAGTGTGACATCTCCCGGATCGGTGCAGGTGAGGGGGCGAGTTTCCGGCGCCGAACCGCTCGAAGCCGCATGGGCCTTGGATGCCACCACGTGCCACCGATCCGCTTGCGAACTCGCCGCGGGCGAGAGCGACAGCGGCCGATCGCATCGGCGTTCCAGAGCCTAGGACTCCTCCCCGATGTCCTCGTGCCAGAGGGCGGGGTGCGCGGCGATGAAGTCCCGCATGAGGGCCGTGCACGCGGGATCGTCGAGCACGAGCACCTCGACGCCGTGCTGGGCGAGCCAGTCGTGCCCGCCGTGGAAGGTCTCGGCCTCGCCGACGACGACCCGCGAGATCCCGAACTGCCGGACGAGACCGGAGCAGTACCAGCAGGGCGACAGGGTGGTGACCATCGTCGTCCCCCGGTACGAGCGCTGCCGCCCGGCGGCCCGGAAGGCGGCGGTCTCGGCGTGCAGGGAGGGGTCCCCGTCCTGCACCCGCCGATTGTGCCCCCGCCCGAGGAGCATCCCGTCGGCCCCGTAGAGCGCGGCCCCGATGGGGATGCCCCCTTCGGCGAGCCCGGCACGGGCTTCGTCGAGGGCGGTGCCGAGCCAACGCTGCGCCTGTTCGCGTTCCACGGTCGCCGGGGCGCTCACTCCGGCGGCGGGTGCGACGAAGGAGCCCTTGCCGGGCACGGTGTAGATCAGTTCGTGCCTGCGGAGTTCCTGCATGGCCCGGCGGGCGGTCAGCACTGCGATGCCGTACTCCTCGGCGAGGCGGGCCGGCGTGGGGACCATGCGGTCGGGGGCGTACTCCCCGGTGGCGATCCGCGCCGCGATTACGTCGGCCAGCTGCACGTACAGCGGACGTCCCGACTTCGGGTCAAGGCTCATAGGTCAACGCTAGATAGTCACACAGTGACACGTTCGGATGGACCTAGCTACACAGTAATGCGGCACTGTGTAGCTAGCTCTATGGTGAATGAACGTGAAACCCCGGCGACCGCTGGAACGGCCCCGGGGCATGGCCACCAACTACCAACGGAGTTGATGACGTGCGGAACCCTATCGCGCGCCTACTGGGCAGGGCGCTGATCCCCGTACTGCTCGGGCTGCTCATGCTCACCCTCCCGCCCACCGGCCGGCACCGGCCCCGCCCCGCGGCGCCGGCGCGGGCGCCCCGGCATCGGGCGCCCGCCCGGCGGTCTCCCTACGCCCAGGAGCAGACGCAGCTCCTCGACGGCTCCCGGTCGCCGCTGGAGCGGCCCTATCTGCGGGTGGAGCAGCGCAGGCGGCGGCGGGCGTTGTGGCTGGCGACGGTCGGGGTGGACGTCGACCAGCGCAACATCCACGCGGGGAGTGTCCGATGAGTCGCTGCGGGGCGAGGCGGTCCGTGTGCGACGTCGCCGAGGTGGTGCGGCCGGTGTGGGGCGGCTCGCTCTGCGTGCTCGCCGTGGGGCACGACGGTCCGCACCGTGACCGCGCGGGCGACGGCTGGTGGGTGACGCCGGAGATCGCCGACGCGGTGACCGTGTCCCTGCTGGCCCGTGCCCTCGCGGCCCCGCCCGAGCCGGAGTTCCGGTCGCCGCGCTGCATCGTCGGCCGTCACGACCGCTGCCGGGATCATGAGCCCCGCGACAGCGGCGTACAGGGGGTCCGGTACCTCGTGTGCGGATGCCTCTGCCATCCGGCGGCGCTCGACCGGCTGGAATAGGCTCGCCGCATGGTGCAGAGCAGTGCGGTGGACGTCGACGCGTACCTGGCCGAGGTGCCTGAGGGGCGCAGGGACGCGCTGACCGCGTTGCGGCGGTTGTGCCGGGCCGAGCTCAAGGGGTTCGACGAGGTCATGGCGTACGGCATGCCCACGTACATGCGGGCGGGCGCCGCCGAGATCGCCTTCGCGAGCCAGAAGCAGTACATCTCCTTCTACCTCATGCGGAGCGACGTCCGGGAGGCGTTCGAGGAGCGGCTGGCCGGCCGGGACATGGGCAAGGGCTGCCTGCGGTTCCGTAAGCCGGAGGACGTCGATCTCGGTCTGGTGCGGGACCTGCTGAGGGCTGTCGCGGTTGCGCCGGGCGCGATCTGCTGACCGGAGGGCCTTCGGGGTCGGGGGAGTGAGCCGGCGCCCGGGGGCGGTCAGGGGGCGCGTGGCGGGCGGGTCGGCGGTGCGGAGCCCTTGGCGGGGCCGGGTGAGCACCTGCAGGTGTGACGGAGCGCTATCGTCCGGTGACTATGAGGATGGACGACCTGGCCCTGACGGCCGCTTCGGCGGCCGTCCTCCTGTTAGCGGTCCCCGTGCCCGCCCACGCGACTCCGGCCGCGGCCCCGCACCGGTGCGAGGGCGGCGAGGCCGACTCGCGTGGGCGGTCGTCCGTGGACGGCCGTGAGATCGCGTGGGACGACGAGTCGAAGTTCGACGACGCACGCAAGCACGCGATCAAGGTCTGGACGGCTGGCACGCTCAAGCAGGTGACGATCGAGCCCGACGGCGCGACCTCGTACGCCGACCTGGAGTGGCGGGACGCCAACAGCGTCACCGGCCAGTGGACCGATGTCTACGGCAAGTGGGCCGCGCGGCACGGGACGGATCACCTGATGCTCAACCGGGCCTACCTGGACGACGGGAAGCGGTACGGCACGGCCGACCACCGCAGGCGGGTCGCCGCCCACGAGCTCGGGCACGCGCTCGGCTTCTGCCACAAGGCGTACGGGTACGGGACGCACCACTCGGTGATGTGGGCGGACTACGGCCTCATCGAGGGCAAGCGGATCAACGGGCCGACCTCGCACGACATCACGGCGTATCACGCACTCTGGGGACGAGCATGAGCATGAACAGGAAGAGGACGGCTCTTCTGGCAGGCGCGGTGGCTGCCGGGGTACTGGTCGCGGGGGGCTGGTTCGGGTACCGGTACCTGGAGGAGCCGCTCGGTTCCGGAGAGGTCCTGCGGGGCTACGACGCCACCAGCCCGGCGGCCACCGCGCCGCACACCGAGAACGTGTTCGCCGGGCGCGTGGCGGCTTTCGAGGAGCAGCGCGAGATCGAGGGGTGGACGCAGGACGTCTACCGGGTCGAGGTCGCCTCCGTGCTGCGGGGGACCGTGCGCGGGACGGTCCGGGTGACGTACGGCCTGGATGAGGGCACCGCCGCCCGGCTGGAGGAAGGCAGCACGTATCTCTTCGCCACCCACGCCTGGGCGGACACCGTGAAGGACGGTCACGCGCAGCTGTACCAGGGCGAGATGAAGCCCTTGGACGAGCGGCAGCTGGCCGTGTGGAAGGAAGCGGTCGCGCTGCCGATGGCGCCTCGGTAGGCAGGGGCGGCCGTGAAGAGGAAGGCGGTGGGGCTCGCCGCGGGCGCGGTGGCCGCCGGGGCGTTGGTGGTGGGCGGTTGGTTCGGCTACCAGCAGCTGGAGGCGCAGGTCGCGGCGGGGGAGGTGCTGCGGGGGTACGACGCCCACACACCGGCGGGTACGGCGCCGCACTCCGAGAACGTCTTCACCGGACGCGTGAGGGCGTTCGAGGAGCGGCGGGACATCGACGACTGGACGACGGACATCTACCGGGTCGACGTGGTGTCGGTGCTGCGAGGGAACGTGCGGGGCACGGTGCTCGTCCCCTTCGCCTCGGACAAGGAGCCTGCCCAGCGGCTGGTGGACGGCGAGACGTACGTGTTCGCGACCCAGGCGAAGGACGCCGACGGCTACTGGCTGAGGTACCAGGGCGAGATGAAGCCCGTGGACGATGCGCAGCTGGCCGTGTGGAGGGAGGCGGCGGCGCTGCCGATGGCACCTGAGTAGCCGGCCATTACCTGGGACGTCATCGACCTCCGGTCAGGGCCGGTGCCACGATCGGTCCCGTACCCAGCCCGGCCGACCGGAAGGACACCGGCACCATGACCGCCTACGCCATCGCGAAGCTGAACACCGAGGCCCCGCACGCCGACGTCGTCGAGTACATCGAGCGCATCCCCGCCACCTTCGAGCCGTTCGGCGGCCGCTTCCTCGTGCACGGGACGGCGCACGAGGTGAAGGAGGGCGACTGGGCCGGGGCGGTCGTGATGATCGGGTTCCCCGGGATCGCCGAGGCGCGGGCCTGGTGGGACTCGCCGGCGTACCAGGAGATCGCGCCGCTGCGGTACCGGCACATGCCCGCCGACATCATCCTGGTCGAGGGCGTCCCCGCCGGCTACGACCCGGCCGTCACCGCGAAGGCCCTGCGGGAGTCGCTGCCCGCCGCCGAGTAGCCCCGGGGCCGCATCGGGAGGGCGGGCCACCGTGGACCGGAGTCGAACGGTTGGCGTGCGGGGTCGGCGGAAGCGGGTAACGTCGTACGCATGCCCGACAGCAAGAACATCAACAACCCCGTGGGCCAGGGCGGCGGCCAGCGTAAGCGGCAGTCCCGCGCCGAGCGTCAGAACAACGGGCCGCACCGCAATCTCGACCGGCGGAGTGCGGCGGACAAGAAGGCTGAGCTGGTGCGCAAGATGCGTGAGAAGACCGGTGCGGCCGAGGGTGCCGGGCAGGCGGGCGACGGAGCCGCTGACAGCTGACGCAGCGCCGTCCCAGGGCCCGGGCCGCTGCGTGCGGTCCGGGTCCTGTTGCGTGACGGCCCTCAGTGGAAGCGGGCGAGCGGGGGCTCGTTCCTGAAGAAGGTCTTGGCGCGGAGCATCGCCTGTTCGTCGGCGCGGACCCGGCCGGGGCGGGAGGCGGTTCCGGTCAGGACCCCGCCGAAGCGCATCCCCAGGTAGGCCGCCGAATGGTTCAGCGCGGTCACCAGGCCGTCCGCGACCGCGTGGTCGTCGTCCGACATGACCGTCACCCCCCACAGCGTCCCGCCCGCCATCCGCTCCTTGAAGTCCGAGGCGGGGACGTTCAGCCAGCCCGACCAGTAGTCGAGGTAACGCTTGGTCTGCGCGGAGAGGGTGTACCAGTACAGGGGCGAGGCTATGACGATGTCGGTGGCCTCCACCGTCGCCCGGCGCAGCAGTTCCTCGGTCTCTCCGGCCGACCACTCCGCGGTCTCGTGCCGGCCGTCCTGGAAGTCGGGCAGCGGCAGGTCGTTCAGGTCCAGCCAGCGCTGCGGGACGGAGGAGGGCAGTTGCGCGGCGGCGGCGCGGGCGAGGACCTCGGTGTTGCCGTCGGAGCGCGAGCTGCCGAGGACGAAGAGGAACGAGCGGTCCCGGAGGTCCGGGCCGTCCGAGTCGCCGCGTGCCGTGTCGAGGGTCATGTCTGCTCCGGTGGTGTGGGTGCCTCGGTGCCATGGGGGCGTGGTGCCCGGTCCTCGTGGCCAACTTTCCTTGCTCCGGGGGTATTCCGGGCGCCCCCCCATCGGCCCCGCCGATCGGTCCCATCGGGAGGACGGTCCACTGGCTCGTGGACCGCGTTCGGCGGCGCTCGTAGCGTCGTCGCCATGAGAAACGAGACCAGGGGAACCGTCGAACTCACCCTCGCCATGGTGCTCTCCGGCACGCTCGGCGTCTTCGTCGTCGAGTCCGGGGCGTCGCCCTTCGAGGTGGTGTTCTTCCGGTGCCTCTTCGGGGCCGCCGCGCTCGGGGCGTACAGCCTGGCCCGGGGGTTCTTCACCGGGCACGGGTTCACCGCGAGGAAGCTGGGGCTCGCCGCTCTCGGTGGCGCGTTCATCGTCTTCAACTGGGTGTTCCTCTTCGAGGCGTACGAGGCCACCTCGATCTCCCTCGCCACCGTCGTCTACCACACGCAGCCCTTCTTCCTCGTGCTGCTCGGGGCGGTCTTCGCGAAGGAGCGGATCCCGGGCGGGAAGCTGGGGTGGCTCGCCGTCGCCTTCGTCGGGCTCGTGCTCGTGTCCGGGGTGCGGCCCGGCGACACCGCGTCCCTGAAGGGGCTCGGCTTCGCGCTCGCCGCCGCCGTCCTCTACGCCCTCTCGGTCTTCGTCACCAAGCGGATCACCGGCATCCGGCCGCACCTCGTCGCGCTCGTCCAGGTCCTCGTCGGACTGCCCCTGCTGCTGCCCTTCGTCGACCTGTCCGCCACGGCGGGCCTCGGTGCCGGCTGGGCGTGGCTGGTCGGGCTGGGGCTGATCCACACCGGGCTGATGTACGTGCTCATGTACGCCGCCTACGCCAAGCTGCCGACCGCCAAGATCGCCGTCCTCGCCTTCACCTACCCCGCCGTCGCCATGGGCGTCGACTGGGCGGTGTACGGGCACCACATCGGGCTCGTCCAGGCGCTCGGCGTCCCGCTCATCGTGCTCGCCAGCCTCAGGGTCACGCTGGCAGGCTCTGCTCGGACACCAGCCGCCGCGCCTGCTCCACGAACAGCCGGACGTGCGCCGGAAGCCGCTTCCCCCGTCGCCACGCGAGCTGCGTGAAGAGGGTGAACGGGGCCTCCCAGTCCAGGGCGACGAGGGCGCCCGACGCCAGCTCCTCCGCGACCGTCACGCGGGGGAGCAGCGCCACGCCCAGGCCCGAGGTCACGCCCCGCTTCGTCGCCTCGATCGTGCCGAACTCCATGAACGGCGGCGCCCACTCCCGCAGCTCCGCCTCGAACAGGTCGCGGTACGGGCAGCCCGGCTCGGTGCCCACGAGGTGCGCCGCCGCCAGGTCCGCGTTCGTCAGCCCCGTACGCCCCGACAGGGGGTGGCCCGGGCCGGCCACCAGGACCAGCGGCTCGGGCGCGAGGACCTCGGTCTCCAGGCCCTCGTGCTCCGTGTCCGGCTCCATCAGGAAGCCCACGTCGTACGTGCCCTGGCGCAGCGCCTGCCGGGTCGCGTCGCCGAGCGTCGGGCGCAGGGTCAGGCGCACCTTCGGGTAGCGGTGGTGGAAGTACTCCAGGAGCGGCGGCAGCCGGTAGGAGGTGAGCGACTCCATCGTGCCGACGGCGATCGTCCCCTCGGGGTCCCCCGCGCTCGCGACGGCCGCCCGGGCCTCCTCGGCCAGCTCGGTCATCCGGCGGGCGTAGGGGAGGAGGCGTTCGCCGGCCTCGGTGAGGCGGATCCGGGAGCCCAGCCGCTCGAAGAGGTCGACGCCCAGCGAGGTCTCCAGGGAGCGGATCTGCCCCGTGACGCTGGACTGGGCGTAGCCGAGGTCGGCGGCGGCTCGGGTGAAGGAGAGGACGTCGGCGACCTTCTCGAAGGTGACGAGGAGCCTCAGCTCCATCACTTGTCGGTGTCCTCGCCGCTCTCGCGCTTCTTCAGCTCTTCCTCGCGGCGGCGGAGGTCCGCCTCCCAGTCCTTGAGGGCGGCCTCGTCGTCCGGGCCGTCCTGCTGCTTCAGGGACTTCAGGAACTCGGGGTTGTCGTCGGGGGCCACCCAGCCGCCCGACCGGCCCCGCGCCGGGGCCGCGCGCCGCGCCTTGCCCGCGAAGAACCAGACGATCGGCCCGACGATCCAGAACAGCAGGATGATGATGACCCAGACCACCTTCGGCAGGTGCTTGGTCTCTTCCTCCGGGGTGTTCAGGCAGTCGATGAAGGCGTAGATCGTCAGCGCCAGCGGCAGGATGTACAACAGCGCCCTGAGCATGTGGGACAGCCCCCTGGAAGCGGTGGCGGAGGCGCGTTTCGGCGGCCCCGGTGACAGGTCCAGGGTAGCCGGTGACCGATACTGGCCCTTATGGCTTACGACGATCTCCGCTCGCTGCTCAGGGCTCTGGAGCGTGAAGGCGACCTCAAGCGCATCAAGGCCGAAGTCGACCCGTACCTGGAGGTCGGGGAGATCGTCGACCGGGTGAACAAGGCAGGAGGCCCGGCGCTTCTCTTCGAGAACGTCAAGGGCTCCTCGATGCCGCTCGCGATGAACGTCTTCGGGACCGACCGCCGGCTGCTCAAGGCGCTCGGCCTGAAGTCGTACGCCGAGATCAGCGAGAAGATCGGCGGGCTGCTCAAGCCCGAGCTTCCGCACGGTTTCGTCGGCGTCCGCGAGGCCTTCGGCAAGCTCGGCTCGATGGTCCACGTGCCGCCGAAGAAGGTGAAGGACGCTCCTGTCCAGGAGGTCGTGCTCACCGGCGACGACGTCGACCTCGACCTGCTGCCCGCGCTCTTCACCTGGCCCAAGGACGGCGGCTCCTTCTTCAACCTCGGGCTCACGCACACCAAGCACCCCGAGACCGGTGTGCGGAACCTCGGGCTCTACCGGCTCCAGCGCCACGACAAGCGCACCATCGGCATGCACTGGCAGATCCACAAGGACAGCCGCAACCACTACGCCGTCGCCGCCGCGAAGGGCGAGCGGCTGCCCGTCGCGATCGCCTTCGGCTGCCCGCCCGCCGTCACGTACGCCTCGACGGCTCCGCTGCCGGGCGACATCGACGAGTACCTCTTCGCCGGCTTCGTGCAGGGCAAGCGGATCGAGATGGTCGACTGCAAGACCGTCCCGCTCCAGGTCCCGGCCAACGCCGAGGTCGTCGTCGAGGGCTGGCTGGAGCCGGGCGAGATGCTGCCCGAGGGTCCCTTCGGCGACCACACCGGCTTCTACACCCCGCAGGAACCGTTCCCCGCGCTGAAGATCGACTGCATCACCATGCGGAAGCGTCCGCTGCTCCAGTCGATCGTCGTCGGCCGGCCGCCGACCGAGGACGGGCCGCTCGGCCGGGCCACGGAGCGGTTCTTCCTGCCCCTGCTCAAGATCATCGTGCCGGACATCGTCGACTACCACCTGCCGGAGTCGGGCGGCTTCCACAACTGCGCGATCGTCTCGATCGACAAGAAGTACCCGAAGCACGCGCAGAAGGTCATGCACGCCATCTGGGGCGCGCACATGATGTCGCTGACCAAGCTGATCGTCGTCGTCGACAAGGACTGCGATGTCCACGATCTTCACGAAGTGTCCTGGCGAGCGCTCGGGAACACCGACTACGCGCGGGACCTGACCGTCGTCGAAGGGCCCGTCGACCACCTCGACCACGCCTCCTACCAGCAGTTCTGGGGCGGCAAGGCCGGTATCGACGCGACGAAGAAGCTGCCCGAGGAGGGCTACACCCGGGACGGCGGCTGGCCGGACATGGTGGAGTCGGACCCGGCGACGGCGGCCCTGGTGGACCGCCGCTGGAAGGAGTACGGGCTGTGACCACGGCCGCCGTACCGGGCGCTGATCCGGGGCGTACGAAGGCGTTCCTGCGTCTCGTGATGATCGAGCACTCGGTCTTCGCGCTGCCCTTCGCGTACACCGCCTCGCTCACCGCGATGTACCAGATGGACAGGAACATCCACTGGTGGACGCTCTTCCTCGTCACCGTCTGCATGGTGGGCCTGCGGACCTTCGCCATGGCCTGCAACCGGATCATCGACCGCGAGATCGACGCCCGCAATCCGCGCACCGCGGGGCGCGAGCTGGTGACCGGCGCCGTGTCCGTGCGGTCCGCGTGGACCGGGGCCGGGATCGCCGTCGTCGTCTTCCTCGGCGCCGCGGCCCTGCTCAACCCGCTCTGTCTGGCGCTCGCGCCGCTCGCCGTCATCCCGATGGTCGTCTACCCGTACGGCAAGCGGTTCACGAACTTCCCGCACGCCATCCTCGGGCTCGCCCAGGCCATAGGGCCGATCGGCGCCTGGCTCGCGGTCACCGGCGAGTGGTCCTGGGACGCCGTCGTCCTCGGTCTCGCGGTCGGCGTCTGGATCGGCGGCTTCGACCTGATCTTCGCCTGCCAGGACGTCCAGGCGGACCGGGCCGGCGGAGTGATGTCGGTGCCGGCGCGGTTCGGCATCCCGGCCGCCCTGTGGGGCGCCCGCGCCTCGGCGGTCGTGACGACCGGGCTCCTGGTCTGGTACGCCCTGGCCACCGACGCCGGCCTGTTCTTCTGGGTCGGCCTCGTGATCGTGGCGGCGGCCTTCTGCTACGAGCACTCGATCGTGAAGCCGCACGACCTGTCCCGGCTGAACCGGGCGTTCTTCACGGTGAACGGTTTCATCGGCATGGCGCTGTTCGTCTGCGCCCTGCTCGACCTGCTGGTGCGCGGGCTCACGCCGTAGGACGCACCCGCGGGACCTACCCCGGCCGGGACTCACCCCGGGCCGGGGAGACACTCACCCCGGCCCGGGGGCGAGGCGGTCCAGGAGGGCGTCCAGGCCCGCGGCCAGGCCCTCCGGGCCGCCGCGCCGGGCGAGCGTCGGGGCGGCGGCCCGCAGGCCGGGCAGCTCGCGCGCCGGCATGCGGTGCAGGCCGAGGCGGAACGCCGGATCGGGCTCGTCGGGATTGTCGACCATCGCCCGCAGGTCTCCGAGGACGTAGCCGAGGACCCAGTCCGTGACGGCCCGGAAGGCCGTGACCGTGCCCTCCTCGTCGAGGCCCGCCCGCGCCAGGAGCGCCAGGATCCGCTCGTGGTCCCTCAGGACGGCGAGCGGGCGGCGGGCGAGCGGGACCGCCAGCATGCGGGTGGCCAGGAGCGGGGCCACATGGGGGTGGGCGAGGGCGACCCGGTAGGTCGCGGCCGCGATCCGATGGAGCTCGTCCCGCCATTCGGGTGCCTCGTCGGAGGCGGCCAGCTGTTCCTCCAGCTCCGTGTAGAGCGCCTCCACCAGACCGTCGAGCAGCGCGTCCTTCCCCGCCGCGTACCGGTACAGCGCCATGGCCTCGACCCCGAGCTCCGCGCCGGTCCGGCGCATGCTCAGCGCGGAGAGACCCTCGCGGTCGACGAGCTGCAGGGCGGTGGCGAGCACGCGCTCGCGGTTCAGCCGGCCGTAGCGCCCGTGGTCGCCGGCCCGGCGGCCCGGCGTGCGGCGCCCGGCCGGGGCGCCTCCCGCCGACGGGCCTTCCGTCGAGGGGTCCTTCTCGATCGCCATGTGTCCGCCTGCCCGCCTGCCTGCGCTCTCGCCTTGACCGTGGGACATCCCGGGATAAAGTGTACATATACGTCGTAAACGTATGGTGCATCGGCAGGGTGAACCCACCGATCGCCACGTTCCGGCGGACGGCCTCCGCAGCACGCCAGCACGACGGCACCACGCGACCGTGCACCGATTCGATCCGGAGCCATCATGACCACTCACCCGACCCTGCGCCGGACCACCGACTCCCGGCCCGTCGACCACCCGCTCCGCCGCTCCACCGACCCGCCCCCGCACCCGATGCGGCGCGCCGAGGACAAGGCGCCGACACGACCCGCCGTGAGCCTGGTGGTCCCGGCGCTCAACGAGGCGCGCAACATCCCCTGGGTCTTCGAACAGATCCCGGACTGCGTCGGCGAGGTCCTGCTCGTCGACGGCGACTCCCACGACGCCACGGTCCGCGTGGCCACCCAGATCCTGCCCACCGTCCGCAGCATCCCGCAGAGCGGCAAGGGCAAGGGGAACGCCCTGCGCACCGGCTTCCTCGCGGCGCGCGGCGACTACGTGGTGATGATGGACGCGGACGGCAGCATGTCTCCGGCCGAGATCCCGCACTTCGTGCACTTCCTGGAGAACGGCTACGACTTCGTCAAGGGCTCGCGCTTCGTCGAGGGCGGCGGCTCGCTCGACATCACCCGCTTCCGCAGCCTCGGCAACCACGCCCTCCTCGCCCTCGTGAACCGGCTGTACGACGCCACGCTGACCGACCTCTGCTACGGCTTCTGCGCGTTCCGGCGCAGCTTCCTCGACCAGCTCGACCTGCACGCCACCGGCTTCGAGATCGAGGCCGAGATGATCGTGCACGCGCTGCGTTCCGGACTCCGGATCGCCGAGGTCCCGAGCCTCGAACTGCCCCGCCGCAACGGACGCTCCAACCTGCACGCGATCTCCGACGGCCGCCGGGTCCTGCGCACGCTCCTGTCCGAGCGCCCGGGCGCCCAGGTCCAGAAGGCGGACGGGCTGCCCGCGAACGGCAGGCCCGCGAACGGTCAGCCGGTGAACGGCCGGCCCGCGTCCGCACCGCGGGAGCGGAGCACGCCGTGACCGGCGTGGCCGTCCGTCCCCTCGTACTGTCGGGGCCGCTGCCGGTCGTGGACATCGACCTCGCCGAGCCCGGAGCGTTCCGGCGCCCGGGCGGCGCGGCCCGGCCCGGGCCGTCGGGCCGCGCGCTCGGGCTCGTACGGCTGCACGGCCGCCCGCTGGGGATGGCCGAGGCGGCCGGCGGCGGGCCCGAGGAGCTGTGGCAGGCGCTCGCGGCCTCGGCGCGGCGGGAGTTCGCGAGCGACGAGCGGCGGGACCCCGCGACCGACGGGCCGCCGGAGTCCTCGGCCGGCGAGCGGACGCCGTCCTCGACCGGCGGGCGTCGGCAGTCCTCGGCCGGCGGCCGGGCGGCGGGGCGCGGGCCGGTCCTCGCCGGGGCGCCCCCGGTCAGCGTCATCGTGGCCACGCGGAACCGCGTCCGGATGCTCCGGGACTGCCTGGACTCGCTGCTGGCGGTGGAGTACCCGCGGTTCGAGGTGATCGTCGTGGACAACGCCCCGGCCGACACCTCCACCGAGGAGCTGGTCCGGGGCGAGTACGGCGGTACGCCGCCGGGGCACGGCCCCGCCGTGCGGTACGTGCGCGAGCCCGTGCCCGGCCTCGCCCGGGCCCACAACCGGGGGCTCGCCGCGGCCCGTGGCGACATCGCCGCCTTCACCGACGACGACACCCTCGTCGACCGGCTGTGGCTGGCCGCGCTCGTCGAGCCCTTCCTGGCCGACCCCCGGACCGGCTGCGTCACCGGCCTCATCGTCCCCGCCGAACTCGACACCGAGGCGCAGGTCGCCCTGGAGCGCCACGGCGCGTTCGCGAAGGGGTACGCACCCCGCACCTGGTCGCTGCGCACCCCGCCCGCCGACCCGCTGTTCCCGTTCACCGCCGGCCGCTTCGGCTCCGGCGCGAACATGGCGTTCCGTACGGAGCTGCTGCACGAGCTCGGCGGCTTCGACCCCGCCACCGGCGTCGGCACCCCCGCGCGCGGCGGCGACGACCTGCTCTCCTTCTTCCGCGTGCTGGCCCACGGCGGCTCCCTCGCCTACGAGCCGGCCGCGATCGTCTGGCACCGGCACCGGCGCACCTTCGAGGCCCTCGACGCGCAGGCCTTCGGCTACGGCGCGGGCTTCGGCGCCTACCTGGCCGGGGCCCTCGTCCACGAACCCCGCATGCTGCCCGCGCTGCTGCGCCGGCTGCCCGGCGGCGTCCGGTACGTGATCGCCAGGAACCGCGAGCGCTCGGGCCCGCCGGCCGCGGGGCAGAGCGCCGGCCGGCCGGCCGCGGGCCCCGCCAGGCTCGCCCGCCTGGAGATCCGCGGCCTGCTCTACGGCCCGTACGGCTATCTGCGCAGCCGCCTGATCGAGCGGCGGCTACGGCAGCGGACCGGGTCCGGTCGCCGCCACGGCGACCTCGCGGACCCCGGCCCCCGGAGGCGGGGCGAGAGACGATGACCGAGCCGCGCACCGCACGGCCCGCCCCCGCGGCCCTGGTGGCCGACCCCGGGACCGCGGGCGACCCGGCCCCCCTCGACACGCGGCGCTCGCTGGGAGCGGTGGTCCGCTCCGGCGTCGCCGCCGTGTTCCCCCGCGACCCGCTGCTGCGCAACGGGCACCTCCTCGCGATCAGCTCCCTCGTCAGCTCCGCGCTGGGCTCGATCTTCTGGGTCCTGGCCACGCACTGGTACGACGACGAGGTGGTGGGCCTCAGCTACTCCGCGCTCTCCATGACCCTGCTCCTGGCGAGCATCGGACAGCTCAACCTCTCCGACTTCCTCGTCCGGTTCGTGCCCTCCGCCGGCCACCACACCCGGCGGCTGATCCTCCTCTGCTACGCCGTGAGCGCCGTCGTCAGCTCCCTGGTGGCCATCGGCTTCCTGATGCTCGTCCCCACGGTCGCCCCGGGCCTCGACTTCCTGCTGACCCCCGTGACCGCCGCCTGCTTCGTCGCCGCCACCGCCGGATACGCCGTCTTCGTCATGCAGGACGGCGCGCTCACCGCGGTGCGGCGGCCCGGCTGGGTGGTGGGCGAGAACGTGATCTTCGCCTGCGTGAAGATCGGGCTGCTCGGCATGGGCGCCGCCCTGGCGCTGTTCTCCGGCATCCTGCTCTCCTGGGTCGGGGCGCTCGCCGTCTCCCTCCTCGTCGCCAACTACGTCCTGCTGCGGCGGGCCGTGCCCGACCACGTACGGGTGTCGACGGAGGCTCAGCGTCCGGCCAGGGCGCTGCGGTACGCGGCCGCCGACTACGTCGGCTCGCTCTTCCGGATGGCGGCGTACACCGTCGTCCCGCTGCTCGTCCTGAACAACCTGGGCGCCGAGCAGAGCGCCTACTTCTCGCTCGCCTGGATCGTCGGCTACGTGCTCTACCTGATCGCCCGCAACCTGGGCAGCTCCCTCGTCGTGGAGGCGGTCAGGAGCCCGGAGCGGCTGGTCGAGCACACGATGAGGATGCTGCGGCACACCGGTCTGCTGCTCGGCGCCGCCGTCGTCCTCGTCGTCGCGCTCGCGCCGCAGATCCTCTCCCTCTTCGGCCCCGAGTACGCCGAGCACGGAACGACCCTGCTGCGGCTCCTCGCCCTGTCCGCCCTGCCGAACATCCTGGTCAGCCTCGCCATCGACGTGTGGCGGGCGCGCCGGCGGCTGCGGTGGGCGGTCGGCGTGCAGTTCGCCATGTGCGTGCTCGTCCTGGGGCTCACCAAGCTGCTGCTGCCGACGCTGGGCATCACCGGGGCGGGCGTCGCCTGGCTGGTGACCATGTGCCTGCTCGCCGCGCCGCTGCTGATCTGGCGGTCGCGCTGGCTCACGACCGGATCACGGAGGTCCTCGTGAACACCCGTCCCGACCCCCACACCGGCACCGGTACGCGCCCCGCGCCGAGCCTGACCGTCGTCGTCTGCGCCTACACCCTGGACCGCTGGGACGAC
This sequence comes from Streptomyces sp. NPDC015130, assembly GCF_043080005.1. Lineage (NCBI taxonomy): Bacteria > Bacillati > Actinomycetota > Actinomycetes > Kitasatosporales > Streptomycetaceae > Streptomyces > Streptomyces sp. NPDC015130. Next base: position 66,446 of record NZ_JBIBVC010000023.1, read on the forward strand.
CTGCGGACGGCGATCGGATCGGTGCGGTCCCAGCGTCATCGCGTGGACGAGACCGTGCTGGTCGTCGACCACTGCCGTGAGCTGTACGAGCGGGCCTCCGCCGCCTTCCCCGGGGTGCGGGTGCTCGCGAACCGGGAGCAACAGGGCCTGTCCGGGGCGCGCAACACCGGGGTGGCGGCCGCCCGTTGCGAGGTCGTCGCCTTCCTCGACGACGACGCGGCCGCCGACCCGGACTGGTCCGCGCGGCTCCTCGCCCGCTATGCCGACCGGGCCGTCGTGGGCGTCGGCGGGCTGGTCCGGCCCTGGTGGGTCACGCGGCGGCCGGTGTGGTTCCCGCGCGAGTTCGACTGGGTCGTCGGCTGCTCCTACCGGGGCCTTCCCGAACGGCCTTCCCCCGTACGGAACTTCATCGGCGCCAACATGTCCTTCCGGCGGGCCGAGGTGATCGCCGCCGGAGGCTTCCGCACCGACCTGGGCCGGGTGGGCAAGCGCCCCCTCGGCTGCGAGGAGACCGAGCTGTGCCTGCGCGTCGCCGCCCGCCGCCCGGCCGCCGTCCTGCTCCACGAACCCGCCGCCGCGGTCCGCCACCGGGTGCCCGCGGCCCGCGCCACCTGGGCGTACTTCCTCGCGCGGTGCTATGCCGAGGGCCTGTCCAAGGCGCGCGTCGCCCAGCTCGGAAGCAGCCGCGCGGCCCTGTCCAGCGAGCGCGCCTATCTGCGGTCGACCGTCCCGCGCGCCGTCGTCCGGGCGCTGCGGCCCGGCCGCCCCGGCGGACTGCGCACGGCCTCGGCGCTGGTGGGCGGGGTCGGGGTGACCGTCGCGGGATACGTCGTGGGCCGGGCCCGGCGCCCGGCGGGCGACGGGGCACGTGCGGGGGCGGGTCCGCGAGCAGGCGCGGGTGCGGGCGCAGAAGCGGGAGCAGGCGTGGGAACGGGGGCGGGAGGGGTGGACGGAGGGCCGTCATGACCGCCGTCACCCCCGCCACCGCCGTACCCGTCTTCCTCTACCACTCGGTGTCGACCGATCCGCCGTCCTGGATCGCGCCGTTCACGGTCGCCCCCCGCGTCTTCGCCGAGCAGCTGGAGGCGATCGCCGACAGCGGGCTGCGGATCGTGCCGCTGCGCCTGCTCGTCGACGCGCAGCGCGGCGGCCCGCCGCTCCCCGCCCGCTCCGCGGTCCTCACCTTCGACGACGGCTTCGCCGACTTCCACTCGACCGTGCTGCCCCTGCTGGTCCGGCACGGCTTCCCCGCCACTCTGTACGTCACCACCGGCGCGCTGCGCGGCCGGGCCGGCGGCCCGGAGGGCGAGGTCTTCCCGCCGGAGTCCCGGATGCTCGGCTGGCGCCAGCTCGTCGGTCTCGACGAGTACGGGGTGGAGGTCGGCGGCCACACGCGGACCCACCCGCAGCTCGACACCCTGCCCGCCCAGCGGGTGTGGGACGAGGTGGCGGGGTGCGGGCGCGAGCTGGAGGACTTCCTGGGGCGCCGCGTCACCGAGTTCGCCTATCCGCACGGCTACTCCAGCCCGGCGGTGCGTGAGCAGGTGCGGGCTGCCGGGTGGACCTCGGCGACGGCGGTGCGCGACGCGCACAGCTCGGCGGACGACGATCCGCTGCGCATCGCCCGGCTGATGGTCCGCGCCGACACGGACCGGGACCGGTTCCGGCAGTGGACCCGGGGCGCCGCGGCGCCGGTCGCACCCTTCCCCGAAGGGCGCAGGACCAAGGGCTGGCGCGCCTACCGGCGGCTGAGGGCCCGGCTGAAGGTGCCGTACAGGGCGGTCTCGTAGGGGTTGTCCGGCCTGTCGGCAAGTCAGCCCTACGGGTCTTCCGGAGGGTCAGCGCTTCTCCCACACCCGTACCCAGTTCACGTACATCCGGGCCTCGTCGACCGAATCCGGGGGCGCCTTCGGCACCCCGACCGCCAGGTTGAGCAGGATCTCCATGGGCACGTCCGGGATCCGTTCGGTGTCCGTCACGCGGAGGCGCTCGACGCCGTCCACGTACCAGACCAGCTCGTCGGGCTCCCACAGCAGGCCGAACACATGGAACCCGGCGGGGAAGTCGACCGGCCCGTACGTGCCGCGCTGCCGCGCCTCGTCGCCCTCCTCGTCGCGCCAGTGCACGTACATGCTGACCTTCTGGGTGGTGTCCAGGAACTCCATGACGTCGATCTCCGGCGGGGTGAAGCGCGCGGCGGGCATCAGCCAGAACGCGGGGAACATGCCGGCCTCGGGCGGGATCCTGATCGCCGCCTCGAAGTAGCCGTACGTGAACGTGCGCCGGGGCTCGGCGTACCAGTCGTCCCGGCCCGTGGAGACCATTCCGGAGGTCCACGGGTAGGTCTCGTCGTCGCTGCCGCGGGTCTCGCGCCGCTCGGCGGTGAGGGTCAGCTCGCCGTCCCGCACGGAGACCTGCTCCGGCAGGTACCACTGGAGTTCGTCGTTGCCGCTGTTGGTGCAGCCGTCCTTGTTCCAGTCGTAGCAGGTCGTCCACGTCTCTTCGTCGAGCTCCGAGCCGTCGAAGTTCTCGTCCAGGACCATCCGCCACTCGTCGGCCGGTGTCGGTCCGTCGGTGGCCACGCCGGTGGGCCCGGCCCGGCTGCCCTCGGCGGGGCCGGCGCAGGCGGCGGCCGTCAGCAGCAGGACGGACGACAACGCCAGCGCCGAGGCCCGCCGCAGGGACCGGACGGCGCCCCGCGCGCTCACCGCTCCCCGCCTCCGTACGAAGTCGAGGCCGATGCCGAGGCCGATGCCGATGCCGATGCCGAGGCCGCGACCGAGGCCGCATCCGCGACCCCGTCCGAGGCCGCGACCGAGGCCGCGACGCGGGGCGCGGCGAACGTCGTGCCGTGCACGAACCGCAGGAGCGGGCCGAACGTGGGGGCGGCGGCGAGTCCGGTGAAGTACAGGCCGGGGACCGACGACTCGAACCCGTACGAGAGCACGGGCGCACCGCCCGTCCAGGTGCGCACCGAGGCCCGCAGCGCCGGCTCCAGGACGGGGATCCGCTCCACGTCCACCTGGTAGCCGGTGGCCGCCAGGACGTGGTCGGTGTGCAGGACGCCCCGCGATCCCGCCGGGCCGGCGAGGGCCAGGCGCACGGCGCCGTCCTCCTGCCGGGCCGCCACCAGGCGGCGCGCGCACAGCACCGGGAAGTGGCCGTCGACCCGGTCCCGCAGCCACCAGGCGCCGGACGGTCCGAGGACGGTGCGCAGGAAGTGCGCGCGCACCGGGCGCGGCAGCCGGCGGTAGGCGGCGGGGCCGCGGCTGACCGCGAAGAGGGACCAGCCGGGACCCAGCGCCGAGCTGGGCTTGCGCAGCCGCTCGGGCCAGGACCGGTCGGCCGGCCGGTCGGCCTCCGGCGGGTCGCCGAAGAGCAGGGCCCGGGTCCTGGCGATCACGACCGGCTGCGCGCCCGCCTCGTGCAGCAGGGCGGCGCTCTCCAGGGCCGACTGGCCGGCGCCGACGACGGCGACACGACGGCCGGCGAACACGGCCAGGTCCGGGTGGTCGCACGTGTGGGAGGCGAGGCCCGCAGCGGCGAGCGGCGCCAGTCCGGCCGGCCGGTGGGCGTACGCGACGAGTCCGGTGGCCACGACCACGGCCCGTGCGGCGACCTCCTCGCCGGAGGCCAGCGAGACGGCGAAACCGCCGTCGGCGCGCCGCACCTCACGGACCGCCGTGCGCTCCAGGTCCGGCACCAGCCGCTCCTGGAACCAGTGGCCGTACGCGACGAACTCCTCGACCGGGATCGGGTAGGTGTCGCCCACGGGCGGCAGGCCCCGCGCGGCGCGGAAGTCCGCGAACCGGTGACCGTCCCCGGGAGCGGAGATCGAGGACGCCGTCGGCACCGACTTGAGGAACATGCCCTCGGGCATGTGGGTGCGCCAGGTCTCCATCGGCTCGCCGAAGACGCGGGTGGCCACGTCGGTCGCGCCCAGCCAGGCGGTGGTGGCGAGCCCGAACGGCCCGGCTCCGACGACCACCACGGTGGGGTCCTGGGCCATCGCGCGTCTCCTCTCCGGTCTCCGGTGATCCTGGCGATCCTGTCGGTCCTGCGAGGAAGGGCCCTTCAACCAGCGTGCACCCCCGTGTCCCGGTTCCGCGCGCCGGGACGGAGGGACACCAGGGCGAGGACGGAGGTCAGGGCGGCGAGCGCCAGCAGGGACCGGGTGGCCGTGAAGACGCCGCCGAGGAAGAGCGCGACGGCCACGAGGGTCGTCAGGGAGAGGCCGAGGACGAGGGTGACGAGCGCGGTCTCCAGGAGCGCCCCCGCGTGCCCGTCCCGTGGCGGGCCGCCCGGCCGCAGCGCGAGCAGGGCCGCGAGACCCGGGCAGACGAGCAGGAACGCGGCGACGGCGGCCACCCGCAGCGGGGCGGCCTCCGGCAGCGCCGTGGCGAGGAGCGCGAGCCACCCGGAGGCGGCGAGTCCCAGGCGCAGGGGTGTCATGGGGCGACTCCTCAGTCGGGCGGCGGTGTCACGTAGCGGTAGACGATCGCGTCGCCGTTGTCGTAGACCTTCGTGAAGCCCGGCGCGTCCGACAGCACGGACTGGATCCGCTCCGGGAGGTCGGCCGGCAGTGCTCCGGTGACGAAGAGGTTCATGTCCTGGGCGCGGGAGAGCACGATGTACGCGGGGTTCTTCTCGGTGGCGCCGAAGACGAAGCCCTCCACCCCCTCCAGCGGGTCGCGCACCAGCTCCCGCAACTCGTCCGTCTCCTGGTAGGCCAGCTGGACCCGGTGGTGTTTCTCGTAGTCCAGGTCGAGGTCGGGCACGTCCTCGGTGAGCGTGACGAACGTCGAGCCCGGTGGGGCGTGCTCGATCACGTACCGGGCGGCGGCGACCTCCTTGAGGGTGTACTGGTTCAGGGCCTCCTTGCCGTAGTAGCCGAAGACCAGCGCGCCGAACATGGCCAGGAGGAGGGGGTAGACGGCGAGCGTGCGCGGGGCGTGGCGCCGGTCGCCCGGTGGCAGCACGAGCGCCGCCACCAGGAACGCGGCGGCGGGCAGCGCGAAGAGATAGGCCCGGAAGAGCATCTCGCCGCCGTAGGCGTTGACGGCGAGCAGCGGCAGCGGGGCCGCGGCCAGCAGGGGCAGGCCGGTGCGCCGGGTCCACCGGCGGACCAGGAGACCGGCCAGGGCCAGGACGGCGACCGCCGCCGACAGTCCGCGGTCGACCCAGGACAGCAGGATCTGCCCCGGAGCGGCGTTGCCCAGGGCGGCCAGTCCGGAGGAGACGTTCTTGTCGGGCTCGGTGAGGGAGTCGATGAGGTTGCTGATGTTCACGGAGATGTACGACCGGGCCACGGTGGCGTCCCAGGCGGCGGTGAGGACGGCCGCGGCGATCAGCACCGGAACCGCGAGGCGTCGGGTGCGGCGGGGCAGGGACAGCATCGCCAGGGCGCTGATCAGCATCAGTGGTGTCAGGGGGTGGGAGACCACGATCGCGGCCACGATCACCACGACCGCGGCCAGGAGCCCCGGTGGCCAGCCGGTCCGCCGCCGCGGATCGGGGCGGGGGAGCGCGTCGGACGCGGCGTCCGGCGCCGCCGCCGCCTTCGAGGCCGCTGCCGCCGAGGACGCCGCCGCCGCCACCGGCGCCGGCAGCTGCCGGAAGAGGAGGGCGATGACGGTCATGAACAGGAGGAAGGCGAAGGACTGCGGCGCGAAGTAGTCCTGGCCCACCCAGGAGCAGCTGTAGAAGATCCAGACCGCGCCCCAGACGAGCCGCCGGTCGCGGGTCACGGACCGGTACAGCAGGAGCAGCGGGGCGAGCAGCAGGGCGTTGGCGAAGGGGGGTGTCCAGGAGGCGTACCCGACGCTCGAATCGAGGCCGGTGGTCTGCAGGAACAGCGCGTGGAGCTGGAAGAAGCCCGGCCAGTCGTTGTAGACGGAGAACTTGTCCGCGTACGGCACCTCGCCGCCGTGCCGGATCATCGCGTCGATGACCGCCAGGTGTTTCCAGGCCCACGAGTAGCGCAGGGTCGGGTAGAGCAGTGTGGGGGTGGCGTGGAGCAGGGCGATGAGCGCGAGGACGTAGCCGGTCAGCCAGGCGCTGTGGGTGCGGCGGTCGGTGAGGGCCAGGCAGAAACCCAGCGTGAGCAGTCCTGCCGCCACCCAGAAGAGCGGCGGCAGGACCTGGAGGAGTCCGAGGTCGCGCATCCGGTCGATCGGGACCGAGCGCAGCGACAGCAGCCAGAGGGCGACGGACAGGGGGAGGATCAGACGCGACGCCCAGACGCGAACGGCGGCGGGCCGGGTACGGGTACGGGTCCCGGTTCCGGTCTTCGACCCGGCTCTCGTCTCCGGACCGGCTCCGGTTTCCGATCCCGTTCCGCCTCCCGGTCCGGTTCGGCCTCCCGGTCCGGCTTCGGTGTGGGCCCGGTGGTGGTACCCGCTCACCGGAACACGTCCATGACCTGTTCGGCGGGACCGTACCTTCCGGTAAGCCGCAAAAGAGACATTATGGTGTGATTCTAGAACGCCCCCTGCTGTGAGGCCTGATGAGACCTCGGACCTCGGACCGGACCCCGCAGGGGCCGCCGAAGGGAGAGTCGTGAGCCCGCGCGCGCCGGACGATCCGCTCCTCGACCCGGCGGTGCCCGCGCTCCTCGCCAAGATCGGCGGCTACCCCCAGCACCACGGCGGCCTCGGCGTGGTCCGCACCCTCGGCCGGGCCGGCGTCACCGTCCACGCCGTCGTCGAGGACCGGCTCACCCCGGTCGCGCTCTCCCGCCACCTGTCCCGCGCCTTCGTCCGGCCGACGACCGGCCTGGAGCGGCAGGACGACCTCGTCGCGGCCCTGCTCGACATCGGCCGGTCCGTCGGCGGGCCCTGCGTCCCCGTGCCGACCGACGACGAGGCCGCGATCCTGCTCGCCGAGCACTACGAGACCCTGTCCGAGTACTTCCTGCTGCCCCGGGTCCCCCCGGGGCTCCCGCGACTGCTGGCGGGAAAGGCGAGCCTGCACGTCCTCTGCGAGGAACTGGGCGTCGCCTCGCCGCGCACCAGGGCGCCCGTCACCCGCGACGAACTCGTCGACGCGGGCCGCGAGCTGGGCTACCCCGTCGTCCTGAAGAACCGCGACGCGTGGACGCGGCTGCGCGACCCGGCCGTGGGCGGCACCACCGCGGTCCGCGACGAGCGCGGGCTCCTGGACCGGTTCGAGCCGGGCGTCCTGCCCCCGCTCCTGGTGCAGGAGTACATCCCGAGGGAGTGGGCGGAGGACTGGATCACCCACCTGTACTGCGGGACCGGGGGCGAGATCCGGGTCGCGTTCACCGGCCTCAAGCTGCGCTCCTGGCCGCCGCACGCGGGGGTGACGACCCGGGCCGTGGCGCTGAACAACCCCCCGCTCGTGGGGCTGGCCGCGGACCTGTGCCGCCGGATCGGCTACAGCGGCGCGGCGGACCTCGACTGGCGCTACGACCGCCGCGACGAGCGGTACAAGCTGGTCGACTTCAATCCGCGGGCCGGCGCGCAGTTCCGGCTCTTCGAGAACGTCGCCGGTGTGGACGTCGTACGGGCCATGCACCTCGACCTGACGGGCCGTGACGTGCCGCCGGCGCCGCAGGCCGACGGGCGGGTGTTCGTCGCGGGGCAGCTCGACCTGCCGTCGGTGCTGGCCTGGCTGCGCGAGGAGCACCGGCTCCCGCCCGCCCTGCTGCCGGGGCCGCAGGCCGAGCGCGCCTGGCTCAGCCGCGAGGACCCGCTGCCGGCCGCGGTGGAGGCGGTCCGGTTCCTCGGGGCCGTCGCCCGCCGCGTCGGAAGGGACGTACGGGCCAGGGCCGCGCGAGGGTCGCTATGGCCGCGTTAGAGTGAAATGTTCGTATTCGTCGGTTCGCATTCGTCAGTTCGTCATCGTCGGTTCGTCATCGTCGGTTCGCGTGCGTCGGAGCGTGCGACAGTCCGACGCGTGGCCGGGAGGATCCGTGGACACCACTCTCCCCCGGACCGTGCCGGGGGAGCGGCCGGGCCCCGAACGCCCGGGATGGAGCGGCTTCCTCCCGCTCGACCCGAACCCGCTGCTGACCCGCCCGTCCGACCTGGTGCGGGCCCACCGGCTCGCCGGACTGCTGCGCGGCGGGAACGTCCGCTTCCGCGATCTGCACCGGCTGGAGCGGACCGTCTCCGACCTGCTGGTCTTCCGGCTGGAGGACCACGCGGCCGACCCCCTCGTGATCAAGCACCCGCGCAGTGCCCGCGCCGCCGGCTCCCTCACCCACGGCTGCGCGGCCCTGCGCGAGCTGGCCGGGGACGAGCGGGTCGGGGAGTGGCGGAGGCTGCTGCCGCCGGCCGAGGAGCTGCGGTACGAGGGACGGCTGCTGCTCGTGGCCGAGCGCTGCCTGCCGGGCGTCGAGGCGGACACCCTCCTGCGACGCACACCCGGCCGGACCCTGCCGCTCGCCCTCGCCGCGCTCGACACCGTCGCGGCCCTGCACCGCGCCACCGGCCGCCCGGAGCGCGCCGACCGGAGGAGCGCCGACTGGGTGGACACCCGGCTCGCGGTGCTGACGGAGGAGGTCCCCTGGTGCGGCGGGGCCCGGGGCCGGACCGCCCTGCGGGCCCTGCGCGACCGCCTCCTCGGCGGGCTGGCCGGGCGCACCCTCACCACCGCCTGGACCCACGGCGACTACCACCCCGGGAACATCCTGGTGGACGAGGAGAGCGGAGCGCTCTCCGGGGTGATCGACTGGGCGGACGCCCGCCCCGACGGGCCGTGCGCCGTCGACTCCTACCTCTTCGTCCTCACCCTGCGGCAGCAGCGCGAGCGGCGGGAGCTGGGCAGGATCGTCGCCGAGGCCGTGCGCCGCGGCGGCCTGCTGCCCGAGGACCGCGACCTGCTCGCCCACTCCGACGTCCCGCCCCCGCCGCAGGAGACCGACGAGGCCCTGCTGCCGCTGCTCACCTGGCTGTGGCACGTGGCGGGGAACGCGGCCAAGTCCGCGCGCTACGGGCGCAGCCGCCGCTGGGTCACCGGGAACGTGGTGCCGGTCCTCACCGAGGTGGCGCGGCGGTGAGCCGGGAAACGGTGAGCAGGGAGGCGGTGAGCACCGTGGAGGTCCTCGACCGGACCACCGGTGCGGGCCCGGTGCGGGTGACGAGCCCGGCGCCGCGCGAGGAGTGGTGGCGGCTGGCCGAGGAGGACCCGGCCACGCTCGTCACCCAGACCCCGGCGTGGCTCGACAGCCTCTGCGCGACCGGACCCTACGAGGACGCCAGCCGGCTGTACGCCTTCGAGGGCGGCCGGCGGCTCCTCGTGCCGCTCGCCCGGCGGCGCGGGCTGCCCGGACGGCTGACCGCCGAGGAGTCCTGGCCGTCCGGCTGGGGGATCGGCGGGCCGCTGGCGGCCCCGGGCACACCCGACGAGGAGGAGGCCCGGGTCGTCCTCCGCGACCTGGCCCGCCTCCCGGCGCTGCGGGTCGGCGTGCGGTTCGGACCGGACGCCGGTCCGGTGTGGACGTCCGCCGCGGCGGCGGACTTCGCCGCCGAGACCCTGACGACGTACGTCCTCGACCTGGGCGGCGGCTTCGACGAGGTCTGGGAGCACCGCTTCCACCAGCGGGTGCGGCGCGACGCGCGCAAGGCCGAGCGCTCGCCCGTCGAGGTGGAGGTCGACCGCGGGGGCCGGCTGGTGGGGGAGTTCTACGGCCTGTACGAGACGTCCATGGTGCGCTGGGCCGGGCAGCAGCACGAGCCGAGGGCGCTCGCCCGGCTGCGGCAGTCCCGGGCGTTCCCGCGGCGGTACCTGGAGGAGGTCGCCGCGCGGTTCGGCAGCTCGTGCGCGGTCTACCTGGCCCGGGTCGGCGGGGAGCCGGCCGCCGGCGTCGTGGTGCTGTCGTACGGCGACCGGGCCAAGTACTGGCGCGGCGCGATGGAACGGGAGCTGGCCCATCCGGTGCGGGCGAACTTCCTGCTGCAGCGGCGGGCGATCGAGGACGCGTGCACGGAGGGCCGGAAGGCGTACGTCATGGGCGACTCCCGTCCGGGCTCCTCCCTCGCGCGCTTCAAGGAGGGCTTCGGGGCCGAGGGGCGGCCCTCCCTCCGCCTCCGCCGCGAACGCCTCCCCCTCACCGAGGCGGACCGCCTGGTGAGGAGCACCGCGAAGCGGCTGCTGCGCTTCCGGGACGCCTGACGGCGGCGGGCGGTGCGGGTGCCGCCCCCAGGCCCGCTTTTTCCTGGCCGGATAGGCTCTCTGTCGTGGAGTCGCAGGAATTGAAGAGTCGTCGGCCCTGGATCGTGGGGGTTTCCGGCGCGTCGGGCACGCCGTACGCCGCCGCCGTCCTCAGGGGGCTGCTCGCCGCCGGGGAGAGCGTCGACCTCGTCGTGTCGCGGGCCTCGCGGCTCACGCTCCTGGACGAGACGGGCATCTCCTTCCGGGACGCGCACTGGCGCGAGGACCTGGCGACCTGGCTGGCGCGGGGCGCCGACGGGAAGCCCGGGACCTTCGACGTGTCCGCGCCGGACCTGGCGGACGTGCGGTACTGGGCGGCCGGGGACCTGGCCGCGGGGCCGTCCTCGGGCTCGTACCCGGCGAAGGGGATGCTGGTGGTGCCGGCCTCGACCGCCGCGGTGGCGGGAGTGGCGCTGGGGCTCTCGAAGGACCTGCTGCAGCGGGTCGCGAGCGTCACGCTGAAGGAGCGGCGGCCGCTGGTGGTCGCCGTGCGGGAGACCCCGCTGACCGGGCAGACGCTCAAGCACATGGTGGCGCTGGACGAGGCGGGCGCCGTGGTGCTGCCCGCCTCTCCGGCGTTCTACGCGGGGGCGACGCACATCCAGGACCTGGTGGACTTCGTCGCCGGGCGGGTGCTGGACGCGGCAAGGGTGCCGCACCGGCTGTACCGCCGCTGGGAGGGAGAGCTGGGTGCTGCTCTCCGGGCTGATTAGCGCTTCTTCGCGCGCTTCTTCGCGGCGCGCTTCGAGGCGGAGACCGACTGGTGGGCACGCGAGCGGTTGGCCAGGTCCTGCAGCTCGCGCATACGGGCGTAGGCCATCTCGATCGTGTACACGGTGAACACCACTCCTGAAAGATCGTCTTTGATCTGCTGAAAGATTCACAGGGCGTCTTCCCTGTGTACCTTAGATTCTATACCTAAACTCGCGGTATCGCTGGACAATGGAAGGCTTCATACCTATGGACGCCGTGGACAGGCAGCTCATCCAGGCTCTGCGTGAGAACGGCCGTGCCTCGTACGCCGAGCTCGGCCGGCTCGTCGGGCTCTCCGGCCCCTCCGTCACCGACCGCATCAACCGACTTGAGGCGGCCGGAGTCATCACCGGCTACCGGGCCACCGTCGACGCCGCCTCGCTCGGCCTCGGCGTCACCGCCCTCATCGGCATCTCCCTCTCCGACGCCGCCGACCACGAGGACGTGGCCCGCCGGCTCAAGGACCTCGCCGAGATCGAGGACTGCTGGTTCATCGCCGGCGACGACTCCTTCATGCTCAAGGTCCGCGCCAGCGACGTCGACGGCCTGGAGAAGACCATCCGCCGCCTCAGCGGCACGAAGGGCGTCTCCCGCACCCGCACGACGATCGTGCTCTCCACGAAGTGGGAGAACCGGGTCGGAGACCTTCCCGAAGAGGGCTGAGAGTACGGTGGTGGAGCCTGATTTCGGAGACAAAGGGAGGCGGCCGTACATGGACGCGGGACTCAAGCGCGAACTTGAGCAGAAGGTCCGGGACGGTGAACGGCTGAGCCGTGAGGACGGCATCGCTCTGTACGAGTCCGACGACCTGGCCTGGCTCGGCGGCCTGGCCCACGAGGTCCGGACCCGCAAGAACGGTGACGTCGTCCACTTCAACGTCAACCGCCACCTCAACATGACGAACGTGTGCACCGCGTCCTGCGCGTACTGCTCGTTCCAGCGCAAGCCGGGCGAGAAGGACGCGTACACGATGCGCATCGAGGAGGCCGTCCGCCTCGCCAAGGCGATGGAGAACGAGAACCTCACCGAGCTGCACATCGTCAACGGGCTCCACCCCAACCTGCCCTGGCGCTACTACCCGCGCTCGCTCTCCGAGCTCAAGAAGGCCCTCCCGAACGTCTCCCTCAAGGCCTTCACCGCCACCGAGATCCACCACTTCGAGACCATCTCGGGCATGTCGGCCTCCGACATCCTCGACGAGCTGATCGAGGCCGGTCTGGAGTCGCTCACCGGCGGCGGCGCGGAGATCTTCGACTGGGAGGTCCGCCAGCACATCGTGGACCACCGCACCCACTGGGAGGACTGGTCCCGGATCCACCGCCTCGCGCACGAGAAGGGTCTCAAGACCCCGAGCACGATGCTGTACGGGCACATCGAGGAGCCGCGCCACCGCGTCGACCACGTGCTGCGGCTGCGCGAGCTCCAGGACGAGACCGGCGGCTTCCAGGTCTTCATCCCGCTGCGCTACCAGCACGACTTCGTCGACATGCAGGACGGCAAGGTCCGCAACAAGCTCCAGGCGCGCACCACGATGGCGACCGGAGCCGAGGCCCTGAAGACCTTCGCGGTCTCCCGCCTGCTCTTCGACAACGTGCCGCACGTCAAGGTCTTCTGGGTCATGCACGGCGTCCAGACCGCCCAGCTCGCGCTCCAGCACGGCGCGGACGACATGGACGGCTCGGTCGTCGAGTACAAGATCACGCACGACGCCGACAACTACGGCACGCCGAACAAGCTGGGCCGCGAGGACCTGCTCGAACTGATCCGTGACGCCGGCTTCCGCCCGGTCGAGCGGAACACCCGGTACGAGATCATCCGCGAGTACCCCGGCCCGGACGCGGACCGGCGCGAGACGCCGCAGTCGATGCGGTTCTGACGCACCGGCGTTCGCCGGACAGGGATCCGTCGGACAGGGATCCGTCGGACAGGGATCCGTCGGGCGGGGATTCCTCGGACAGAGAGTGGAGAGAGGGGCCGGTGGGGACATCCCCGCCGGCCCCTCTCCCCGTTCCGCCGTCAGCTCTCCGTGCGCTCCACCGGGATCCACAGCTCGGCCCGTGCCGTCGTCCAGTCCTCCGACGGCGAGACGGCCAGCACCTCGGGGCCCGGCCGGCTCGCGTACGGGTTGGACGGGAACCACTGCGTGAAGATGTCCCGCCACAGGTACTGCAGCGTCTTCGGGAACGGGCCCTCGTTCTCGAAGACCGCCCACGTGCCGGCGGGCACGTCGAGCGCGTCGAACTCCGCGGGGACCTCGGCGCCGCTCACCGCCCCGTGCCAGTAGTCCAGCTCCGCCCCCTCCTCCCGGCTCTCCGTGAGGTGGACGACGGCGGAGACGACGCCCGCCGGATCACCGTCCGACAGGCGCGCGAGCCGGCCCAGGGCCTCCTGGCCGATGGACCGGATGTGCGCGGCGATCGCCGGGTTCTCGCCCTCGTGGACGAGGGGCACCCGGGCCCGGCGCCCGACGATCCGGAACTCTTCCCTCTCCACGACCCTGTACCGCATGGTGCTGTTCCCTTCGACGACGAGGCGGAAGGACATCCGCGGCTGGGCGTTCAGCGCTGCGCCCGTGCGCCGGGCCTCGCCGGGTCCGACGCCGTGCACCGCGCGGAACGCGCGGGCGAAGGCCTCGCCGGATCCGTAGCCGTAGCGGACCGCGATCTCCAGGAGGGTGCGCTCGCCGGCGAGCACCTCGGCGCCGGCGACGGTGAGCCGCCTGCGCCGTACGTACTCGGACAGGGGGATCCCCGCCAGCGCCGAGAACAGCCGCCGGAAGTGGTACTCCGACGTCATGGCGATCCGGGCGAGCACGGCCGCGTCGAGGTCCTCGCGGTCCCCGCGGAGGTGTTCCTCGATGTGGTCCAGGGCCTCGTTGAGCCGCTCCAGCACGGGTGTGTCCTTCCTTCTTCCAGGTCCTCACGGTAGGAAGGGCGGCCCCTGCCGGACCCGACAAGCCGTGCCCGTTCCGGTCGGGTCCCGGCGGGGTCAGTTCAGGGGCAGCAGCATGACGATGTCGTCGCGGTCGTCGCCGGGGGCGACCCGGATCGCGTCGGGGACGCGGCCGACCTCCTTGTAGCCGGACCGGGCGTAGAAGCCGTCGACGCCGGTGCCGCCCCGGCAGGTCAGGCGGATCGCCTCGATCGCCTCGAAGCCCGGGGCGGTGCGGGCGGTGTGCTCGACGGCGGCCATCAGGGCGGAGCCGTACCCCTTGCCCTGGTGGCGCGGGTGGACCATCACCGTGTAGAGCCACACCCAGTGGCCCATCAGCGGGTGGGTGTTGAAGGTGAAGAAGGCGGTGGCGGCGACCTCGCCGTCCTCGTCGCGGCCGACCAGCAGGCGCGTACCGCCCTCGGCCATGGCGACGAGGTGCTTGAGCAGCGCGGGGCGGATCTCGTCAGGGGTCACGGGCGGTACAAAACCGACGGCGCCGCCCGCGTTGGAGACGTCGGCCCAGAGGGAGAGCACGCCGTCGCGCAGGGTCCGGTCGACGGCCGGGTCCACCTCGAACGTAAGGGTCATGTGTAGAGCTTAGCCATTACGTGGGGAGGGTCTCAAGAGGCGCGGGCCCCTGCTCCGGCCTCACCTCGGCCCCCCTCCGGCAACCCCCCGCTCCCGGTGGACGCCCCTCCCCGTGCTTCACTGGAGGCGCGCTCGTCCCGTATGGGAACTTTTCGGAACGGAAGAGTGGACTGACTGACATGCTCCGCTACTCGCTGATGCGGCTCGGCATCTTCGCCGGGTGCTTCTTCGCCCTGTGGGGTCTCGTCTACGTCGGCGTGCTGCCGCGCGGCCTGGGCGACTCGAACCTGCTCTGGGTCCTCGTCCTCGCCATCGTCGTCTCCGCCCCGCTCAGCTTCGTCCTCCTGCGCAAGGTGCGGGACGAGGCGAGCGCCGAGGTCGTGGCGAAGGTCGACCGCGCCAAGGGCCGGCTCGCCTCGAACCGGTCCCAGGAGGACTCGCTGTAGCGCCGTAAAGCCCGCGTAAGGTTCCTCACAGACGTACACGGGCGTACCCGACCAACACCACCCCAGGTAGGGCCTTCCAAGGCTCCAGCCTGGGGATTTCTGTGTTTCAGAGGCGGAAGGGGGCTCCCGCGCACCCAAAGAATGGCTTTGAGGATCTCAAAGTTCAAGTGTTAACGTGTTCGACATGACGACAGCAGTGCGCCCCTCTCATGCCGCGAGCACCCCGCTCGTGGCGCGCCTGCACGTCGATCTGTGCCTCCCCCAAGGACTCGGCTCCGCTCGTGCAGGGGGGACCCCCAGTATGTCCGCGGTCTGTTGCCGCGAGCTCTGACCCGGCATCATGCAGCGGCCCGCGTGAAAACGCGTGTGTGCCGCACCCCCGTCCCGTATTTCCCGATACGCACCTGTGGAGTGTGTCTGTGTCCGCGTCCGCGAACGCACCCGAGCAGAAGTCCCCGGCTTCCGCGCGCATACCGAAGGTCCCCTTCTGGGCCCAGATCATCGCCGGCCTCGTGCTCGGCGCCCTCCTCGGCTGGATCGCCCGCAGCCAGGACGTCTCCTGGCTGAAGGAGACCCTCGGCCAGGTCGGCGACATCTTCGTCCAGCTGCTCAAGCTGGCCGTCGCCCCGCTCGTCTTCTTCGCGATCCTGGTGTCGATCACCAACCTGCGGAAGGTGAACAACGCCGCCAGGCTCGCCACCCGCACCCTGCTCTGGTTCATGATCACCTCGCTGGTCGCGGTCGGCATCGGCCTCGCGATCGGCCTGATCACCAACCCGGGCGCCGGTACCGGCCTCACCCCGCAGGACGGCAAGCTGCCGAAGCGCGAGGGCTCCTGGATCGACTTCCTCACCGGCATCATCCCGACGGACGTCATCACGCCCTTCACCGAGCTGAACGTCCTCCAGATCGTCTTCATGGCCGCCGTCGCCGGCATCGCCGCCCTCAAGCTGGGCGACCGCGCCAAGCCGATCCTCACGCTCTCCGAGTCCATCCTGGAGCTCCTCCAGAAGGCCCTGTGGTGGGTCATCCGCCTCGCCCCGCTCGGCACCGTCGGCCTCATCGGCTTCGCCATCGCCGACTACGGCTGGGACCTGATCGGCAAGTACGCGACCTTCACCGCCGACGTCTACATCGGCTGCGCCCTGGTCCTCTTCGGCGTCTACCCGCTGCTGCTCGCGACGGTCGCCAAGGTCAACCCGATCCAGTTCTTCAAGGGTGCCTGGCCCGCGATCCAGCTGGCCTTCGTCTCCCGCTCCTCCGTCGGCACCATGCCGGTCACCCAGAAGGTCACCGAGCGCCTCGGCGTCCCGAAGGAGTACGCCTCCTTCGCCGTCCCGTTCGGCGCCACGACCAAGATGGACGGCTGCGCCGCGATCTACCCGGCGCTCGCCGCGATCTTCATCGCGCAGATCTTCGACGTGCAGCTCGGCATCGGCGACTACCTGCTGATCGCCTTCGTCTCGGTCATCGGCTCGGCGGCCACCGCCGGCCTCACCGGCGCGACGGTCATGCTGACCCTCACCCTCTCCACCCTGGGACTCCCCCTGGAGGGCGTCGGCCTGCTCATGGCGATCGACCCGATCCTGGACATGATCCGCACGGCCACGAACGTGGCCGGTCAGGCGCTCGTCCCGGTGATCGTCGCCGCCCGCGAGAAGATCCTCGACCACACCGCGTACGCGAACGCCTCGGCGTCCCCGCTCGACGAGCTGGTCACGGTCGGCGAGTCCGACCAGAAGGTCGCGGTCACGGCCGCCGCCTGACGCGGCGGGTCCGTCCCGTACGGCCCGCCCCGAACGCCTCCGTGCCCCCTGCCCCCGTCCGGGCAGGGGGCACGTAGTCTTCTGCGGGGCAGCCGATTGATCTTGGAAACAGGGGTGGGTGCCGTGGGTGACGGGGTGAGGGCGCGGCGGTTGCCGCGGGTCGTGCGGGAGCGGCAGATGATGGACGCCGCCGTGCGGTGCTTCGCCCGGCACGGGTACCAGGCGGCGTCGATGGACGACATCGCCGAGCTCGCGGGGGTGTCGAAGCCGCTGGTCTACCTCTACCTGGGGTCCAAGGAGGAGCTGTTCACCGCCTGCATCCGGCGTGAGGCGGACGCGCTGCTCGGGTCCGTGGCCGCCGGGGTCGAGGGGGCGGAGCTGCCGCCCGACGAGCGGCTCTGGGCGGGGCTTTCCGCCTTCTTCGCGTACGCCGCCGACCACCCGGACTCGTGGCTGGTGCTGAGCCTGCGGGCGCGGACGCAGGGCGAGCCGTTCGCCGGGGAGCTCGCGCGGCTGCGGGACGGGATCGTGGCCTTCGTGGCGGGGTTGATCGGGGAGGCCGCCGGGGCGGCGGACGGGGCCGTCACCGGGCGGGACGTGGACGCGCTCGCCCAGGCGCTGGTCGGCTCCGCCGAGTCCCTGGCCACCTGGGCGAACGAGACGCCCGGGGTGACGGCGAAGGAGGCCGCCGCGACGCTCATGAACTTCGCCTGGGCCGGGCTCGGGAACCTCATGAAAAGCGAGCGCTGGTCTCCCCGTTGAGCCTTACCGCGCAGTAAGGTTACCGGCTAGTCAAAGGATCACAGGGCTCAACGTACCGACGCACGACCTCAGTTCATCGCGCAGACCGAGGAGCCGCACGTGTCCGTCGTCATCGCCGCATCCGGGACCGAGCCGGTCGAGCCGCAGAAGGTACGGGTGGACGGGCGGGTCCGGGAGGTCTCCGTCCCCGCGCTCGTCCCCCGCGTGGCCCGCGGCTCCCTCGCCGACCTGCCGTACGACAACGCCCGCCAGGACCCCGAGGCCGCGCTCTTCTCCCGGAAGGACGCCGACGGCCAGTGGTACGACGTCAGTGCCGCCCGCTTCGCCGCCGACGTCCACGCCGTCGCCAAGGGATTCATCGCCCACGGACTGCGCCCCGGCGACCGGCTCGCCCTCATGGCCCGCACCACCTACGAGTGGACCCTGATCGACTTCGCCGCCTGGGCCGCCGGACTCGTCACCGTCCCCGTCTACCCCTCCTCCTCCGCCTTCCAGACCCGCTGGATCCTCCAGGACTCCGGGGCCGCCGCCTGCGTCGTCGAGGACCCCGGGCAGGCCCGGCTCGTCTCCGCCGAGCGCCGGCAGCTCCCCGGCCTCGCCCATCTCTGGGCCCTCGACACCGGCGCGGTCGACCTGCTCCGCAGGGCCGGCGCCCGGATCGCCGACGAGGCCGTCACCGCCCGGCGCGGGCTCCTCACCCCCGAGACCCTCGCCACCCTCGTCTACACCTCCGGCACCACCGGCCGCCCCAAGGGCTGCGCCCTCACCCACGCCAACTTCTTCGCCGAGGTCGACAACGCCGTCCGGCTCCTCCACCCCGTCTTCGTCTCGGAGAGCAAGGAGCCCGCCGCCACCCTCCTGTTCCTGCCGCTCTCCCACGTCTTCGGCCGGATGGTCTCCGTCGGCTGCGTGCGCGCCCGGGTCCGCGTCGGCCACGCCCCCTCCGTCGAGGGCGACGAACTCCTCACCGACCTCGCCGCCTTCCGGCCGACCTTCCTCCTCGCCATCCCGTACGTCATGGAGAAGGTCTTCAACACCGCCCGCGCCACCGCCGAACGCGCGGGCAAGGCCGCCGCCTTCGACCGCGCGGCGGCCATCGCCCGCAAGTTCGGCGGGAGTTCCGCGCCCTCGTTCGCGCTGCGGGCCGCGCGGGCGCTGTACGACCCGCTCGTCTACCGGCGGATCCGCGCCGCGCTCGGCGGCCGGGTGAAGTACGTGATCTGCGGCGGCTCCCCGCTCGGTGCGCCGCTCGCCGAGTTCTTCGCGGGCGCCGGCCTCGCGGTCTTCGAGGGGTACGGCCTGACGGAGACCACGGCGGCCTCGACGGTCACCCCGCCGCGCCGGCCCCGCACCGGCACCGTCGGCTGGCCCCTGCCGGGCACGGCCGTCCGGATCGCCGACGACGGCGAGGTCTGGCTCAAGGGCGCCCACGTCTTCGCCGGGTACTGGGACGCCCAGCGCGGGGCGGCCGTGCCGTACACCGACGACGGCTGGTTCCCCACCGGCGACCTGGGCTCGCTCGACGAGGACGGCTATCTGCGGATCACCGGCCGCAAGAAGGACATCCTCATCACCTCGGCCGGCAAGAACGTGGCCCCCGCGCCGCTGGAGGACTGGCTGCGCGCCCACCCGCTGGTCGCGCAGTGCATGGTGGTGGGCGACGACCGGCCGTACGTCACGGCCCTCATCAGCCTCGACCACGAGGGCCTGACGCACTGGCGGCGGATGCGGCACAAGGACCATCTGGCGCTGTGGGAGCTGACCCGGGACGAGGAGCTCCTCGGTGCGGTCCAGCGGGCCGTGGACGATGCCAACCGGCTGGTCTCGCGGGCGGAGTCGATCCGCGCCTTCCGGCTCCTGACGACCGAGTTCTCCGAGCGCTCGGGCCATCTGACCCCGTCGCTGAAGCTCAAACGGCGGGCCGTGCTGCGGGACTTCGCGCGCGAGATCGACGAGATGTACGGGGCGGGGGACGCTCCCTGAGCCGCCCCGGTCACGGCCAGAGCAGCTCGCGGAGCCAGCCCGTGCCGGTCGCGTCGCGGCGGTAGCGGAGGCGGAGGTGGCGGCGGCGGGCGTCGCCCTGGAAGAACTCGACCTCGGCCGGTTCGACGACGTAGAGGGTCCAGGTGGGGGAGGGCGCGTCCGGTTCCGTCTCGGCCCGGTGCCAGGCCGCCTCGCTCGCCCGGGCGAGGGTCTCGGGGGAGTCCAGGACCTCGCTCTGCCGGCCGACGAGCGCGGCGGCGAGGGCGCCGGTGGTGCGGGCGTGGAGGTCCTCGTAGGCCTCCTCGGGGGTGCCGGTGGTGACGTGGCCCCGGATCCGGACCTGGCGGCCCTGGGCCGGCCAGTAGAAGCCGAGGGCGGCCTCGGGGCGGGCGGCGAGCTGGCAGCCCTTGGCGCTGGTGGCGTGCGAGGCGAAGTGCCAGCCGCGCTCGTCGGCGTCGTGGAGCATCACCGTGCGGACGTCGGGCCTGCCGTCCTCGTCCGCGGTGGCCAGGGAGAGGGTGTGCGGCTCGGTCTGGCCGGCGGCGACGGCGGCCGTGAACCAGTCGTGGAAGAGGGCGAGCGGCTCGGGCGGGGCGCCCGCCGGGTCGAAGGAGGGGAGCTCGGTGTCCCAGACGCGGAGGGAGCGGAGGGCGTGGTGGAAGTCGGTCATGCGGTCACGGTAGGGCGCGGGGTCGCCGGGGTGCCGGCCGGCACGGTGTAGTCCTCGATCGCGACCGCGTTGGCCGCGGACTGGATCCCGTCGCGGATCTTCTTCGCGATGAGGTTCTTCCAGGGGGTCTTCGGCAGGGTGCGGACCATGAACATGCGCAGGGCGATCTTCCACTTCGAGTCGACCGTCATTTCCTTGACGAAGCCCTCGGCCATCTTCTGGTTCTGCTCGACGCCCGGCCGCATCCGCTCCTCGTAGCGGGCGAAGGCCACCGTGTGGTCGCCGCCGGCCCGGGCCAGTTCGCCCGCCAGGACGTACGCGCCGGTGAGGGCGAGTCCGGTGCCCTGGCCGGAGGCGGGGGAGGCGCAGTGGGCGGCGTCGCCGAGCAGGACGACGCGTCCCTTGGACCAGCGGTCCATCTCCACCAGGGACATGGAGTCGAGGTAGAAGTCGTCGGCGGCGGCCGCGTGTTCCAGGAGGCGGGGGACCTCCCAGCCGTCGCCCGCGAAGGTGTCGGCGAGCAGCCGCTTCTGGCCGGCGACGCTCCGGAGGTCGTACGGGACGTCCTCGGGCGCCGAGAAGACGAAGAGGTTCTTGGCGTCCGTCTCGCCGGAGGAGCTGTAGACGCAGAGCAGCTTCTGGGGGAGGGCGTGGTACGTCTCCCAGCGGTCCAGGCCCAGGTGGTTGGGGGCGGTGAAGATGGAGATGTACGCGCCGAGGTGGCGCTTGAACCGCTCCTCCGGGCCGAAGGCGAGCCTCCGGGTGTGGGAGTGGAGTCCGTCGGCGCCGACGACGAGGTCGAAGCGGCGGACGGTGCCGCTGTCGAAGGTGACGGTGACGCCGTCGGCGTCCTCCGCGAGGGAGGCGATCGAGTCGTCGAAGACGTACTCGACGTCCTCGCGGGTCCGCTCGTACAGGAGGCGGGCGAGGTCGCCGCGCATGATCTCGTCGTCCTCCTCGACGCGCCCGCCGAAGACGTCGGCGGGCAGCTCGCCGATGGTGCGGCCGGCGTCGTCGACGTAGGAACCGCCGCGCATGTCGGTGGACCTGGCGCGGATCTCGTCGAGGATGCCCATCCGGCGGCAGACCTCGATCGCGGTGCCGCGGATGTCGACCTTGTAGCCGCCGGTGCGGAGCTCGGGGGCGCGCTCGACGACGGTGGGGGCGAAGCCGTAGCGGTGCAGCCAGAGGGCGAGGGCGGGGCCGGCGACGGAGGCGCCGGAGATGAGGACGGTCTTCGCGGGGGCGCTCGCGGGGGTGTGCGCGGCGGGCTTCGCGATGGTGTTCGGGGTGGTCTTCGGGGTGCTGTTCGCGGTGCTGTTCATGGCGGACTCCTTGTCGGTGGTGCGGGCGTCTCCTTAGCCCGCGCCGATGACTATACGAATGTCCTACACGACTGTCTATGACGCTTGTATAGATTCTTTCCGGGGTGGCCCCGGCGGGTCAGTCGCGCCCGAGCACCACCGTCCCCGAGGAGCAGAACCAGCCCCCCGTCCCCGAGGCCACCGCCAGCCGCGGCAGCGAGCCGTCCGGCCGCCGCACCTGCAGCCCGGGCGCCTCCCCGCGCAACTGCCGCACCGCCTCCACCAGCAGGAACAGCCCGCGCATCCCGGGATGGCAGGCCGAGAGCCCGCCCCCGTCCGTGTTCACCGGCAGCCGGCCCTTCTCGCCGAAGAACGCGCCGCCCTCGCCCTTCGCGCAGAAGCCCAGGTCCTCCAGCGTCACCAGGGTCATGTAGGTGAAGGCGTCGTAGATCTCGGCGAGGTCGACGTCGGCAGGGCTCACCCCCGCCCGCTCGAAGGCGAGCCGGCCGCTCACCGCCGCCGGGGAGACCGTGAAGTCCTCCCACTCCGACATCGTGGTGTGCGAGACGTGCTCGCCGGTGCCGAGCACCCAGACGGGGGTGGTCCGGCAGTCCTTCACGTACTCCTCCGCGACCAGCAGCACCGCGCAGCCGCCGTCGCTGCGCAGACAGCAGTGCAGCTTGGTGAACGGGTCCGCGATCATCGGGCCGTCCAGGACGTCGTCGACGGTGATCGGGTCCCGGAACATCGCCTCGGGGTTGAGCGCCGCGTTCGCCCGCGCCTCCACCGCGACCCCGGCGAGCTGCTCCAGGGTCGTCCCGTACTCGTGCATGTGGCGGCGGGCGGCCATCGCGTACTTCGCGATCAGGGTGTGCCCGTACGGGGCCTCGAACTGGAGCGGGCCGCGCGAGCCGAAGGAGAGGTTCGCGGTGCGCCGCCGGGCCCGGATGTCGGCGCGCGCGGTGGAGCCGTACACGAGCAGCACCGCGTTGGCGTGCCCGGCGGCGATCGCGTCGGCGGCGTGCGCGGCCATGACCTCCCAGGTGGCGCCGCCGACGGCGGTCGAGTCCACCCAGCGGGGGCGCAGGCCCAGGTACTCGGCGACCTCGACCGGGGCGAGCGTGCCCAGCCCCGTCGAGGCGAGGCCGTCGATCAGCGAGCGGTCGAGGCCGCTGTCCGCGAGGGCGCGCCGGGCGGCCTGGGCGTGGAGTGCGTACGGGGTGGCCTCGTCGACGCGTCCGCAGTCGGCGAGGGAGACGCCGACGACGGCGACGCGGCGGGGGCTGCGTGAAGTGGCGACCATGGATCTGACGGTACATCAGATTTGCCGAATCGGGATCGGCGTCTCTCTGGGCAACCGGTACCCCGCCGCCCTAGCATGACGGACCGTCAGATACGGAGGGAGCTTCATGGACGCCGCCGACACAGCAGCCGACGCCGCCGCACCCGAGGCCGCGCTCGCGCTCACCGAGGAGCAGCGGAAGATCCGCCGCACCCTGCGGGACCTGCTCGCCGAACGGACCGGGCCGGCCGAGAACCACGCCGCCGGCGCCACCCCCGAGGGGTACGACCCCGAGCTCTGGGCCCGGCTCTCCAGCACCCTCGGCCTCGCCGGACTCGCCCTCCCCGCCGCGTACGGAGGCGCCGGCCACGGCCCCGCCGCACTCGCCCTCGCCTGCGAGGAGACCGGCCGCACCCTCGCGCCCTCCCCGCTCCTCGCCACCGCCGTGCTCGCCGCCCCGCTGATCGCGGCCCTCGGCACCCCCGCCCAGCGCGCCGAACTCCTCCCGCGCGTCATCGACGGAAGCCTGACCTGCGCCCTCGCCGTCCCCGGCGGCTCCCTCGCGCTCGCCCTCGGCCTGACCGGCGACAACACCGCGGAGGACTGGTCGGGCGGCGGCCGGGCCGGCGGAATCCAGGCCCGCCCCGCGACCGGGAGCGAGGAAGGCGACGACGGGACGGAGCACGGCGGCTGGCGGCTGTACGGGGAGGCCGCTCAGGTCCTCGACGGGCACAGCGCGGACCTCCTGCTCGTCGCCGCCCACACCGGCGGCTTCGCCCGCAGCCGCACCCTCCTCTTCCTCGTGCGGCAGCGCGCGGGCGGGACCCCCGGACTCGTACGGACCCGAAGGACCGCCCTCGACCTCACCCGCCCCCACGCCACCGTCGAACTCCGCGACGCCCGGGCCGAACTCCTCGGCGAGGAACCGGCCGACGTCCTCGGCGCACTCGCCGCCACCGGCCGCACCGCCGCCGTGATGATCGCCGCCGAGGCCGTCGGAGCGGCCGGCGCCGCACTCGACCGGGCCATCGCCGGCCTCGGCCCGCGCGCCCGCCCCGACAGGCCCGCCGGTCACCTCCAGGCGGCCAGGAGCACCCTCGCCGACCTGTACGTCCGGGTCGAGGCCGCCCGCTCCCTGACCTACAGCGCGGCCCGCGAACCCGGCCCCGGCCCCGAGGGCGGGCCGCTCGCGCTCGCCCAGGCCCTGGAGGCACTGCGCGCCACGGCGGGCGAGGGCGTCCGCCTCCACGGCGGCGGCGCCACCGGGGAGCGCGAGGCCCGCCTGTTCTACCAGCGGGCCGCCTCCGACGAACTCTTCTTCGGACCCGCCCGGCGACTGCGCGCCCGGGCGGCGGAACGGACCGGACTCTTCGGAGAGGTGGCGGCCTAGATGCCCGTCGGCGTGAGACTGATGCAGAAGGTGTCCTCGACCCGGACCTTCGCCCGGATCGCCCCGCACGTGATCCCGGCGATGGACAAGGCCGTCCACCGGCTGACCGGGGGAAAGGTGCTGCTCAGCGCCCGGATGCTGCCGGGGGTGATCCTCACGGCACGGGGCGCCAGGAGCGGGCTCCCCCGGGTGACACCGCTCGCCTGCATGCCGGAGCCGGACGGCGGCTGGCTGCTCATCGGCTCCAACTTCGGCCGGCCGGGCCACCCCGCCTGGACGGCGAACCTCCTCGCCCACCCGGACGTCGAGGTCAACTGGCGGGGCGAGGACGTCCCCGTACGGGCGGAGCTCCTCGCGGGGGAGGCGCGGGCGGCGGCCTGGAAGGCGGCGCTGGAGTTCTGGCCGCCGTACGCCACCTACCAGCAGCGGGTGGAGCGCGAGATCAGACTCTTCCGGCTGACCCGGCGCTGACGCCCCGCTCCGGGCGCTCCGCCCGGAGAACGCCGACGCCGACGGCGGTATCCGCTCCGTGGGGGCGGAGCGGGACCGCCGTCGGCGTCGACGACAGGACGGGTGGAGGAGGTGGGAAGGGGCTGTCCGGTCTATCTGGTCGGCTTCTTGCCGGTGATGCCCAGGTGGACCAAGAGGGCCAGGTTCGGCTTGAGTTCGGCCTGCTTGACGCCCCAGGTCTGGAAGCCCTTCTGGTGGCCGGCGACCGAGGCCAGCATCGCCACCAGGGAGCCCGCCATGGCGGCCGGGTTGACCTCCTTGTCGACCTTGCCCTTGGCCTGGAGCTCCTTCACCGCGTCCGTGAGGGAGTTGGTGACCGAGTTCAGGATCTTCATCCGGATCTTGTAGAACCTCTTGTCGCCCTCGGCCGCGCCGAGGTCCACGACGCGGAGGATCGCGTCGTGCTTGCGCCAGAAGTCCAGGAAGCCTTCGACGAGTTCCTCGGATGTCTGCCAGCCGGCCTTGCCGACCCAGGAGCGGCCGGAGACCAGCTCGGTCAACCCGGCGCCCTCCTTGGCCATTTCCTCCGCGATCTCGAGAACGGCACCCTCGACGTCCGGGAAGTACTGATAGAACGTCGCGGGTGAAGTACCCGCCTTCCGGGCCACATCGATGACCTTGACGTCCCGGTAGGGCGAGGAGCTGAGCATCTCACCGAGGCAGTCGAGCAGCTTCTGCCGCGTCGCCTGACCGCGTCGTCCGGCCACGCGGCCGTCGACGGTGCGTACTTGTCCTGTCATGCCGTCAGCTTACCGAGGGGGGGTCGGCGCGCGATTCGGCCGACTGCAAATGGGGTGCGGCCCTGTTCCGGGGGCGTTCCACGAGGTCGGCGCGGCGTGGCGGCCCCGGACGGAGGGGGCGGGTTCAAGCCATGGAGGCGGGTGCGGGGCACGTCCTCGGACCGGCCGGGGGAGCCCCGTACCCGAATAGGCTTATGAACAGCCTGTGGACAACTTCGGTGGACAACTCAAGCGCCCCAAGGGTTCCCGGGGCATAAATCGCCTTTATGTTCGCATGTCAGGGCGTGCGAGGGGCTCTCCGCCGCCCTAGCGTGGAGCCATGGCCGCACGCACAGAGGGCACCCCGTGCTGGGTGGACGCGCAGCTTCCCGATCTCGAAGCGGGCAAGCGTTTCTACGGCGAGCTCTTCGGCTGGACCTTCGACGCCGACCGCGACGAGGCCCTCCTCGACGGACGCCGGGTCGCCGGGCTCCTCCCCAAGCGGGACGGCCGCATGCCCACCACCTGGACCGTCTACCTCGCCACCGAGAACGCGGGAACCCTCGCCACCCGCATCAAGGCCGCCGGCGGCCAGATGGTCATGGAGCCCTACCCCGTCGGCCCGTTCGGCGTCATGGCGCTCGCCGCCGACCCCGGCGGCGCCGTCTTCGGCCTCCGCCAGGCCGGCGACGACGACGGCTTCGAGAAGACGAACGAGCCGGGCGCCTTCTGCTGGATGGAGGTGTACACCCGCCGGCCGGACGCCGTCGACACCTTCTACGCCACCGTCTTCGGCTACCTCGGCCGCCAGGCCGACGCCGGAGCCGAGGGCCGCGACCCCGGCTTCGACTACCGCGTCTGGTCGCCCCCCGGCTCCCGGCCCGGCGACGACAGCGCCTTCGGCGGGCGCGCGGTCATCAGCGACGACTTCCCCGCCGAGATGCCCGGCCACGTCCTCGTCTACTTCGTCGTCGACGACTGCGACGAGGCCTGCGAGACCACCGTCCGCCTCGGCGGCCGCGTCGCCACCCCGCCCCTGGACACCCCGCACGGCCGCGTGGCAGTCCTCCACGACAACCAGGGCGCCCGCTTCGCCGTCCTCTCGGAGCCGCCCGCCACACCGTGAGGCATCCCCGCCGGATGGCTCCGATACGCGTCGCCCTCGTCAGGCTCCCCGCCCACCGTGACGACATCAAGGGCGTCAGCCCCCGCTTTCGCTCCGCCCACGTCTCGGCCGAATGCGCCGGTCCTTGGGCGCAACGGGTCGTGAGGTCCGTCGCAGCGAGGAAACCGAGATGCGCGCCCACCTGCTCACGTACCTGCTCGTTTCCCCCCCCCCGAGCACCCGGCGGACACGCGCACCGGACACCGCCATCTGCACCGGCGACGGCAGCAGTCGGCGTCCTCGCCGTGAGCTTCATGACACTCACCGTGTCACTCGCTCCCGTACAGACGCACCACTACCGCACTTCAGCACCACAACCGGCGACATCTCGAACGTCCACTCGCATACACCGTGGCGAACGTCCGACACCCCGATCCGCCCCCGGGTTCGCAACCAGGCCCTCGGACAGGAAGAATCAGGGCCACGGGGCCGTACCTTCATGGCCCGTACGGGGAGGTGGCAGGCAAGTGGAACAGCTGACGCAGCACGACCCGAGACGTATCGGGCCCTTCGAGGTGCTGGGCCGGCTCGGCGCGGGCGGGATGGGCCTGGTCTATCTCGCGCGCTCGGCCTCGGGCCGGCGCGTGGCGATCAAGACCGTGCGCACGGAGCTCGCCGAGGACCAGCTGTTCCGGGTCCGCTTCACCCGCGAGGTGGAGGCCGCCCGGGCCGTCTCGGGCTTCTACACGGCCGCCGTGGTCGACGCCGACCCGCGCGCCGCCGTGCCGTGGCTGGCCACCGCCTACGTCCCCGCGCCCTCCCTCGAAGAGATAGTGAACGAGTGCGGGCCGCTCCCGGCCCAGGCAGTGCGCTGGCTCGCGGCCGGCGTCGCCGAGGCCCTCCAGTCCATCCACGGCGCGGGCCTGGTCCACCGTGACCTCAAGCCCTCCAACGTCCTCGTCGTCGAGGACGGCCCCCGGGTGATCGACTTCGGCATCGCGTCGGGGGTGTCCAACACGCGCCTGACGATGACCAACGTCGCCGTCGGCACCCCCGCCTACATGTCGCCCGAGCAGGCCCGCGACTCGCGCAGCGTCACCGGCGCGAGCGACGTCTTCTCGCTGGGCTCGATGCTGGTCTTCGCCGCCACCGGCCACGCGCCCTTCCACGGCGCCAACCCGGTCGAGACCGTCTTCATGCTGCTCCGCGAGGGGCCGGACCTGGAGGGCCTCCCGGACGAGCTCCGGCCCCTCATCGACTCCTGCATGCAGATGGACGTCACCCGGCGGCCCAGCCCGGCCGACCTCCAGGCCCAGCTCGCCCCGCACCTCTTCGGTCCCGGCAGCGACGACAGCGGCACGGCCTCGGCCTGGCTGCCGCACCGCGCCACCGCCATGATCGAGCAGCGGCGCAACGGCGGCCGTCCCGTCCCCGGGCCGACCGCCCCGCCGATGCCGCCGCGCCCGCCCCGCGAGCCCGCCGAGCGGTCCGGCGACCCGCGCTCCCCGGAGCCCGGCCGGCAGCCCGAGCCCGCGCAGCTCGGCGGCCGGCACGCCGGTCCCGCCGAGAGCGCCGGCGGCCCCGTCCGGCTGGGCGGCGCCACCGTGCCGATCGGCCCCGGCCCCCGGGTGTCCGACACCCGGGCCGCGCTCGCCGTCGGCCGCAGCGCCGAGGCAGGCCCGGCGACCGGCTGGATCAGGCCGCCCGCCGGCGGTCCGCACGGCGCCGAGCCCGGCCCGCTGCCCGGTTCGCGCCCCGTCGCCGTACCCCCGCAGGGGGATCCTGCCGCCCCGGCGCAGCCGCCGGAGCCCGGTCACTGGCGGCCCTGGCGCTTCCGGATGTCGAACGACGTCTGGGGCACCCCGGTCGTCGACGGCGACCTGCTCTACGTGACCTCGTTCGAGGTGCACGCGCTGGACACCGGCAGCGGGCGGCGCCAGTTCAAGACCCGGGACGTGGCCTGGTCGATGGCCGTCTCCTCGGGCCGTATCCACGCCTCCGACGGGCCCACGCTGTACGCGCTCGACGCGAGCGACGGAAGCGAGCGCTGGCGCCTGCACACGGACGCCTGGGTGTACTCCCTCCAGGTGGACCGGGGCACGGTCGTCACCGGTACGCGCGGCGGCGGCGTCCAGGGCTGGGAGGCCTCCAACGGCGCCAAGCTGTGGGAGATCACCGGCGCGCAGACCGACTTCGAGACCCCGGAGGCGGGGCCCGCCGTGCACGGCGACACCGTGTACGTCTGGAAGGACGCCCGGCTCCAGGCCCTCGACGCCCGGACGGGCGTGGAGCGCTGGTCGTACCCCATCGGCGACGCCGCCTCCTGTGCCAACGTGCCGGTCCGGGTCGCCCCGGCCGAGGACGGCTGCGTGTACGTCTCCGCCGGCACCCGGGTCCTGTCGATCGACATCGCCGCCGGGCACGTCCGCTGGCACTTCGAGGCGCCCGCGGTCTTCCTCTCCCCGCCCGCGTTCGCACCGGGTCCGGCCGTCACGGGCGGCGGGGTGTACCTCTCCGACCACCTCGGCACGGTGTACGCGCTCGACGCCACGACCGGCCAGGACCGGTGGCGGATCGCGACCGAGCCGCGCCAGTCGGCCGAGCCGGTGCTCGTCGCCGACGGCAACGTCCATGTGGGCAGCGGCAGCGCGCTCTACACGCTGGACGCGGTCACCGGCACCCCGAGGTGGCGGTTCGCGGCGGGCGGCGAGCTCGTGGGCTCCCCGGTCGTCGCCGACGGCCGGGTGCACTTCGGCTCCGCCGACCACGTCCTCTACACGCTGGACGCGACCGGCGGGCAGCTCCGCTGGAAGCTCGCCACGGGCGGCGAGATCACGGGCTCGCCGGTGGCGAAGAACGGGGTCGTGTACGCGTGCAGCAAGGACCGCTGCGTGTACGCGCTCGACGCGGTGAAGGGCACGGCCACGGGCAGGGGGTCCGCGCCCCGCTGACGACGGCGCCCGGGCCCCCGCTACCGCGG
Organism: Streptomyces sp. NPDC015130; assembly: GCF_043080005.1. Lineage (NCBI taxonomy): Bacteria > Bacillati > Actinomycetota > Actinomycetes > Kitasatosporales > Streptomycetaceae > Streptomyces > Streptomyces sp. NPDC015130. The sequence continues at coordinate 95,814 of NZ_JBIBVC010000023.1, forward strand.
CGGGGGCCCCGGGGGGCCGTCCCGGTCCGGATCCCACGTCGGGACGTCGTAGGGCTGCGTCGGGGCGGCGTACGGCGTGGAGGCCTGCGGGTGGCGGTGCGGCCCGTCCCCGACCTCCGCGCCGTCCGGGACCCCCGTGACCGGCGGCGGCCCGTCAAGGGTGGGGTGCGTGGGCCGCGGCTCGTGGTCCGTCCGGTCCAGCCGGTGCGTCGGGTGTCGGCCCGACATGACGAGCGCGCCGAGGAGCAGCAGCACCCCGCCGCCGAAGGCGTTGGCGACCCCGTCGCCCAGGCCCGCACCGTCGCCGGAGATCACGATGCTGCCCTCGGCCTGCCCGACCCGGACCATCCAGAAGACGGTGAAGCCGAGGACGACGACTCCCGCGAGGGCGACGAGCAGCCGGGAGCGGAGGACGACGCCGAGGACCGTGACGAGGGCGGCGAAGGCGAAGGGCAGCAGGATCGAGCCGAGCAGGTCGGCCCTGGTCTCCGTGATTCCGGTGAACAGCTCGTCGATCGCGTAGTCGCGGCCGAGACGGCCGTCGTACCAGGCACGGAAGGGGCTCCAGACGGCGGCCGTCGCTCCGGCGAGGGCCAGGACCGAGCCGATGACGTTGCGGATCATCGATCGGCCTCCTAGGGGTCCGGCTCTCGCTCCCGACGCTACGCCGGGTGCCGGGGGCCCGCCATTCTGCGGACACCCCCTAGGGCGTGTTGCGAAAGTCCCGCCTGCCCGACGGCGCCTGGCACGCACGCTCGCCGCGTTGTCGGGATCACCCCGATACATCCAGTAT
>NZ_JBIBVC010000024.1:0-90921 GCF_043080005.1 Streptomyces sp. NPDC015130
GGCCGGGCGCCCGCGGGGCGCCCCTTCCCGAACGCTCCGGGGCGGCCCAGCCAGGGGCATGAGGGGCGGGCGCGCGGGTTACGGGGAGGCCGGGACGGCGGCGTCGAGGACCGGCGTGTCCGTGATGGAGAAACGGGCCGTCCACTTGGCGGCCTCGTTGTCGACGGTGATCGCGGCCGACTTGGAGGCGACGCGCACCGGGTAGACGTCCATCGACTTGCTCGCGGGGACGTCGCCCTTGCGGAGGATGATGATGAACCCGGTGGTGCCCTTCGCGAGGGCCTCCTCCAGCGTGCTGCTGGTGTCGTCCTCGTAGAAGGTCAGCGAGGAGTCGGCGGCCTGGTCGTCGCCGGGAATCTTGCTGGTGAAGGTGCTCTCGAGGTCCGGGGTCTCGATCTCCTGGTTTTCCAGGGCGAAGCCTTCGACCTCGGCGATCTGCTTGGTGAGCGCGGTGGCGCCGGTGATCTCGGCGCGGGTCGGGATGTAGGTGGGGGCGGCGATCGTCTCGGCGAAGAGGATCTTCGTGACGCCCTTGCGGCTGAAACGCGGCATGGTGGGACCCCTGGGTGTGTACCGGTTGGTGGCTGCCACCTGCGTGGTGGTGTCCGCGTGGGGTCCGCCGCGGTGCGGGGTGCGGGCCTGACCGGGGGTCAGGAGGGCGTCAGGTCGAGCCTGAAACGCTGCACGTTGTTGATGATGGCATCGGAATCGTCCCGTGATCCCCCTGGTTCGCTGTCGAGGCGGCGCGCGATGACGCGGGCGCCCGTCACAGTGATGGGGTGGAGCCACTGCCCGGTGTCCGGGTCGCGGGCGAGGAACGCGGCGCGGGCCTTGTCGGCGAGCCAGTCGGCCTGGTCGGCGACGGCGTACGAGCCGGCCGTGCTGGGCGCGGGTCCGGTGACGGCGGTGACCTGGTAGACGATGCTCAGGTCCTCGCTGTCGTCGGCGAGCGGCGCCCCGGAAACGTCGGTGGAGACGACGGTGAGCAGGTAGTACGGCGGTTCGACTCCGATCGGGCGCGCGCCGCGGCCGACGGGCTTCCCGGACGCGGCGGCGAGCATGGTGGCGACGGCCTGGGTGACGGGGAGACGGTCGATCATGCGAAGGCCTCCTCGACGGCGTGGCGCATTCGGTCCTTCAGGACGCCTTCCATGACGGGAATGGCGGGCCCGACGTGTGGGAATGGCGGTTGGTCGTAGAAGCGGCCGAGGGAGTCGTAGCCGTGGAACCCGAACTCCAGGCGCCGGCCCTGCGGCTGGCGGGTGCCGATGGTGCACTCGGCGCCGTACGGGATGCGTCGGCCTTCCGCCTGCCAGGAGGAGCGGTACACGCCGGTGATGACGTTGGGCCCGGGGCGGCCAGAGGCGTTCGCGCGGATGCGCCCGATGCCGACCATGGCGGTGTGGCGGACGCCGTCGGCGATCGTGTCGGGGAGCCGGTCGGCGGCGGCGTCCAGGCGGTCGGCGAACTCGTCGGGGGTCACGGTCCGGCCGCCGGGGTGCGGTTCTGGTCGAGGGCGGTGCGGCGGACGACTTCGACGGTGGAGGCCTGACCGCGGTCGGCGGCAAGCCAGGTGCGGCCGATGAGGGAGGTGCGGCCCGGGTCGTGGACGGCGGTGACGTCGACGAGCGCGCCCTCGGGCGGGATCGGGGCGTCGAGGGGAGTGAGCAGGACGTAGGCGGATCGGGCCTGCTGGATCCACGGTCGGGATTCTTCGGGTGTGGCGGAGCGGCCGACGGCGATGGAGAACGGGACGACGGCACCGGGGCCTTCGTAGAGGACCGGCCGGTCGGGGTAGACGAGGTCGCCGGTGTCCGGGTCGAGGACGGGTTCGGTGGTGGCGGCGCTTCGGACGCGGACGGTGTCGACGAGGAGGTTGGTGCCGATCCAGCGGGTGGCGCCGGCGAGCGCCTTGTCGAGGCCGGCCATCAGCCGGTGGCCTTGCCGAGGGCCCAGTCGGTGAGCTGGGCGAGCATGGCGCGGGTGAGTTCGTGGCGGGAGCCGTCGAGGTCGTCGCGGTCGAGGGCCGCGCGCTCGAGAGCGCTGGCGTCTACGGAGCGGAGGAAGTCGGCGATGGTCGGGCCCGGGTCGGGGGTGTTGCCGACGACGACGTGCGCGAACCCGTCGAAGACGGTGCCCGTGGCGGCTCCGGCGTACAGGACGAGGAGCGGGGCTTCGCTGACGCGGTGCTCCAGGGTGTAGCCGCGCAGGCGGCGGGACATGTCGACGCCGTCGATCTCGACCTTCGCGTTCACCCCGTCGGTGGTGATGCGGACGGGGCGGGGCTCGTCGCCGAGGGAGGGGCCGGTGGGGGTGGTCATGCGGTGTCCTCGTCGTCGTCGGCGGCTTCGGTCGGGGCGGGTGCGCGTTCGGTGTCGGAGTCGACGGTCCCGGCGAACCCGATCGGCGGCTTGTCGGGCTCGGCGGCCGGGCCGGGCAGGGCCTGGTAGAGGCGGAGCGCGGCGGCTTCGACGTCGGCGAGCGGGGCCCGCTCTTTGGCGCTGGTGATGATCTGCACGGTGCGGCCTTCGGTGCTCAGGAGGATGCGCATCAGAAGGGGCCTCCGAAGGCGTAGTCGGTGCGGGAGATGACGTCGGGGCGGGGGCGGAAGGAGCGGCGGCAGTGCGGGTGGGCGACGGGGTGGGCGAGGGCGTCCTGGATGGTGCGCAGGGAGCCGTCGGCCTCGTCGTCGTCCTTGTGGGACTTCCAGCCGCAGCCGGGCCCGTCGCGGACCTCGATCCAGTTCGCACCGACCTCGTCCGCGGTCGTGCGCAGGAGGCCGGTGTTGGCGGTGGTGTAGGTCTGCCAGGCGATGGCGGCGTGGGCCCAGGCGGCGGCGGGGTGGCGGGTGTTCCCGGCGTAGATGACGGTGTCGAGGGGGTGGGCGTCCAGGAGCGCGGCGCGGCCGGGCCACGGGGTGCGTCGGAACTGGTCGACGCGGCCGCGGGCGGCGGTGAGGGCGTCGCGGAGGAACGCGCGGGCGCGGCGGACGGCTTCGCGGACGCGGTTGGTGAGGTCGGTGTAGTACTGCGCGGACAGCGCGGTGATGGTGGTCTGGTGCCGCGGTGTCCACGTCCACTGGCCCGGGTCGCGGTCGGCGAGGGTGAGAGCTTCGGCGCCGCCGGCCCGGTACGCGGTGGGGAGGTCGGTTGCGGCCCACCGTTCGATCAGCCCCATGGCCGTACGGTCGAACGCGGCGATGGCCTGCTGAAACGCTGCGTCGGCGGCGCGGATGGCGGCCTGGGCGGTGCGGCCGGGCCGGATGCGGGCGAGGACGGTGAGGAGCGTCTGCTGAGCGCGGGTGAGGATCCGCCAGGCGGCCGCGAGGGCGTCGGTGGCGCTGGTGATGAGGGCGAGGAGCCGGGTGCGCAGGGAGCGGCGCCGGGTGGGGGTGGTCATCGCCGGGGCCGTTCGACGAGCTGGATGACGCCGTAGCCGTTCGGGATGCCGTCGTCGGGGCCGGTGGCGCCCGGGTCGTCGGGAGCCGGGGGCTCGCCGTTTTCCATGGCCGCGATCTGCCGCTCGATGGCCTTGATGTTCTCGGCGAAGGAGAGGGAGACGACACCGGAGACGCTGAGGTTCGACGGCTGGTCGTGGACGAGGGCGGCGAGGCGCTCGCGGAGGACCTCAAGGGCGACGGCGCGGGAGGTGCCGAGGCGGGTGTAGCGGGTGTCGAGGTCGGCGAGGTCGGTGCTGGTGCCGAGCTGCGAGATGAGCCAGGCGCGTACGTCGGCGTCCATGCGGCTCCTCCGTCATCGGGTGGGGTGGGAAGGGGGGTGCGGGTACGGGCCCGGTCCTGGCGCCCCACCAGGGGGCCGGGCCCGTACGCCGCGGTGACCGCCGTGCCCTCGAGGGCGGTCGGCTACTGGTCGGCCGCGGTCTTACGCGCGGCCGTCTTGCGGGTGGGCTTGGTCGGCTCCGGCTCGGGATCCGGTTCGGGTTCCGGGTCGTTGACCGGCTCCGTCTCCTTCTCCGGGTCGGTGACCGGTTCGGTCGGGGCGTTGGGCCCCTCGCCGAGGTCCGGCAGCTCGCCGCCCTCCCAGCACCCCGGGTTGGTGATGAGGGCCGCCAGGTGCGGGGCGGGCTCCTCCCCCGGGCGCAGGACGACGACGCGGTGGCGTTCGGGGTCGCGGATGTAGACGACCGTGGCGAGCGTGACCATGGCGCATCAGCCCCCGAGGACGGTGGCGGAGATGTGGATGTCGGGCACGTAAAGGACCGGCATGCCGATCGCGGCGCCGCGGGTGTAGATCTGCACCGGGTTGTCCTCGACCTTGGAGACGACGACGATGCCGGGGGCCTCCTCACGGGTGAGGGCCGGGTTGGTGCCGGAGGTGAACTGGGCGGCCTCGCGGGTCTGCCCGTACTGGGTCTGGCCCCACTCGGACGCAGGCACGTCCGGAACCATGATCCACTTGGTGTCGGGGAGAACGCGCTGGTAGACGTCGTCGTTCCAGACCTGCACGTCGTAGGTGACGATCGGCGGCAGGCCGTAGCGGGCGCGGACGGTGTCGACCTCGTTCGGCGCGAGGGTGGCGGTGGGGGTTCCGCCGATGGTGCTGGAGCCGTAGTACGCCGCCCGGTACTCGGCGTTGGAGGCGAGGAGCGCGCGGGCCCGTCGGGAGGTGATGACCTCGCGCGGCGCCGGGGCGCCGGAGTCGGCGAGGTAGTCCATCCAGGCACGCTCGTCGGACAGCGGGGTGGCGTCCGGGTCATCCCAGAGAATCGCGGCGGTGGGACGGTTGTCGGCGGGGACGTTCCAGTTCACGTCGAGGCCGAGGCCGGGCAGGGTGACCGTGCCGGTGGCCAGAAGCTGGCCGGCGGCGAGTTCCTGGGCGGTCTGGATGGATTCGACGTGCCGCTCGACGTCGGAGTAGAGCAGGTCGATGTAGTCCTGCGTGTCCTTGCCGTGGCCGACGTCGAGGAGGATCTGGTCCATCTCGGAGACGGCGAGGGTCTGGCCGAGGGCGGGGAGCATGCCCTCGTTGACGACGCGCTCGGCCTGGCGCTTGGCCATCGCGGTCGGCGCGTCGTAGGCGCGGAACTTCGCGGCGTTGACGCGGCGCTTCGCGGAGGTGGTGCGGAACCGGACGCCCTGGATGCGGGTCTCCGGGAGCACCTCGCGGGTGAGCCGGTAGTTCGCGGGGGTGTCGATCTGGCGGGCGAAGACCGTGAGGTCGGTGTCGTTGGTGTCGCGCAGGAGGAGCTCGAGAGCTTCCATGGTGGTCTGCTCCTCTTACCGGTAGTGGACGGAGACGCCGGGCGCGGTGGACGCGACGTCGGTGGGGTCGAACGGGACGGGCAGCTCGGCGGCGAAGATCTCGCCGTGCCAGAGCAGAGCGCCGCCAGCCTTGAGGGAGCCGGGGTTGAAGCTGATCTCGGAGACGAGGAAGCCGTGGAGGACCTCGGTGCCGTCGCTTGCGGTCGCGGCGCCGCCGGCGGTGGTCGTGGCGACCGCGACGGCCGGGGAGCTGCCGCCGGTCAGGCCTGCGCCGGACGCGGTCATCTGCGCGACGTCCTCGCCCTGGTGCGCGCCGCCGGTGAACTTCACCGTGACCGGGCTTCCCGGGTGGGGGCCGCCCGCGACGGTGACGTCGCCCACCTCGATGTTCGACAGCGCTTCGAGGGCCGTGCGGACCTGAGCGGCGGTGGCGTTGTACGGGATCGCCGCGGTGGTCTGCCCGGAGAACGTCAGCGTGTAGGTGCCGCCCGTGGGCGAGCCGGTGACGGTGACGGTCTGCAGCTCGTCGGTCGGGCCGGCGTACGGCGCGTACAGCCCGGAGGCGGTGACGCGGCCGAGGGGGATGCCGGACTTCATGACGTTGCGGCCCTGAAGCAGGGGGTTCGCCGAGACGGCGTAGTGCACGCCAGCGGTGAACTTGCTCAGGTCGAGGGTGATGGTGTTGGTGTCCTGCACCCCTACGAGGGACGCGAGCCACGGCCGGTCGGCGGTGACCTGGTCGCTGTAGGAGTAGGGCTGGAAGTCGTTCACGACTGCCTCTCCTCATGGAGCCTGTGTGACGGCTGCACCCCGGCGGGTGCGTCCACGAGGAGAGGGCGTGGTCCCTGAATCCCGGCGGCGGGCGCCGGGTGGTCTCAGGCGGCGGTGCGGTGTCCGCGGAGGCGGGCCATCTCGAGGCCGCGGCTTCCGGGCTTCTCGCCTCCGCTCGGGCGGGCCGGCGGGGTGCCCGCGGGGGCGCCGCCCGGCGCCGGGGGAAGCGGCGGGGTGGCGGGGGTCTGGGAGGTGCCGAACAGCTCGGGGCGGCGGGCCTTGAGCGCCTCGGCCGCTGCGGTCAGCGCCTGGGCGTCGGCGTCGTCCGTGAGTCCGACCTGGAGCAGGGCGAGCGCGTCGGTGAGGTCGTCGCCGGTGGCGCCGAGCCCGGCGAGGGCGGAGCGGCGGTCGGCGTCGCGCTGCGCCTTGGCGGCGGACAGTTCGCGGGCGGCGAGGTCCTGCTCGCGGCGGTCGAGCTCAGCGGTGCGCTTCTGCTCGTCGGTGAGGGCGTCCTGCTGTGCCTGGCGGGCGGCGGCGACGAACGTCTCGGCGTCGTCGATGCTGCTGAAGCCGAGCTTGGCCGCGAGGTCGCCGAGGGCCTTGCGGGCGCCGGCGCGTTCGCCCTGGGACTTCTCCCGGGCGGCCAGGGCGGTGAGGTCGTCCTGGGACATCGACACCTGCGGCGCGGGCGCGGCCGGCGCGGTGGGCTTGGGGGCGGCCGGAGCTCCCCCGGTCGGCGGGTCGGTCGGGTCGCCGCCGTCGTTGTAGAAGACGCCGAGCGCCTGGATGCCGGTGTACGGGTGGGACCAGGCGTCGCGCGGGGTTCGCGCGGGGTGCTGCGTGGGGCGACGCATGAGGGCACAACCTCCCAAGGAGTTCAGGCCCCGCGCCTTGATCCAAGGAGAGCACACTCTCGGAAATTCGATCCCCCTGCCCCACTTCTCCGTCGTAGCGTCCCGGGCATGACGACTACCTCTCGGCGGCGACTCGCTGCCACGCTCTACGACTGCGCCGACCGATTCGAGAACGACCTTCGGGCCCACGACGGAACCTGGGTGTCTGGTTCCCCGGCCTCTCGCGAGGTCCGGACGGACCCTCTCGCTGGCGCATGGGGCCAGACGCCGGTGCGTGATGCCCACGAATCCGTACTGCTCCATGTCCATGGAACGGCCGAGCACCTGCGTTCGCTGGGCGTTGCCCTGGAGCACTCCCCCACGGTGATACCGGCCTTCACGCTGGCCCGTGGCGTCCTGGACCAGGCATGTGACCCCTGGTATCGCATGGAGCCGGGAGTCGACCCCGACACTCGGGTCAGGCGCTACATGAACGCGGAGCTGAAGAGCCACAAGGAAGTCCTGAACTCGATGGCGGGCCTGAAGGATTCCAGTGCCGAGGCTGCCCAGGCGGCTGCGGCTGCGGAGGCCCGTATTCAGGCGATCAAGGACACGGCTGAGGAACTGGGATGGGAGGTGCGAACGCCGAAGAAGGCGACGTCTCCCACGCCCGCGAGCATCGTGACGGAGCACAAGGACGGCTCGGTGCCGAGCACGACCGATCTGGCCGAGGACATCGCGCCGGGCATAGGGAAGCTGAGCTGGCGCCTGCACTCCGCCGTTGCCCACGGGGTGGGGTACGGCCTGGCCATGCTGCTCGACAAGGACGACACCGGAGCCGGCCCCGTTGCCCAGACGGACCGCCAGGCCGCGGCCCGGTACGCAATCGCGCCGATCTCCTACCTGAACCTGGTGCGGCGGATCTACATCCAGTTCGGCTGGAGCAGGACGAAGCAGCAGAAGCTGTGGAACCGAGTCGGCGAGGTGTGGGCGGAGGAGAGCGGGGTCACGCTTCCTCCGGTTCCTCCTGCTCTTCAGGCGTAGCAGGCAGCTGCACCACCGGGGGCGCGGGGTCGGGTTCGATGTCGAGGCCGAGGTAGTCGCCGACGGCCTGGGTGGAGCCGGTGGCGTCGGCCAGGTAGCGGGCCTGCTCGAAGCGGCGGGACTGGATGGCTTGGATCTCGGTGTCGGCATCGTCCATGGCCCATCCAGCCTCGGTGAGGATTCGGACGGCGCTCTCCAGCGACATGACGCCCGCTTCGACTGCGCGGACGACCTGTTCGAGGACGGCGGCCTTGTCGGTGGGGGTGTAGGAGCCGAAGGCGAGCTCGGCGGGCTGCACGGTGATCCCGGCCCAGTCGGGGTGCTGGCCGGCGAGGGAGAGGCGCTGGACCATCTTGAGGAGCAGGTCGTACTTGGGGCCGCGGGCGAGGCGCATGGCGCCGACGAGGGAGTCGAGGGGTCCGAGGGAGATCTCCAGGGCGTAGCCGGAGGGGACCTCGCTGGGGTTGACGGTGCCGAGGGTGACGGCGGGGATGCGGGCGATTGTCGCAGCGCGTTCGGACAGGTCGGCGCGCTGGTTGCGGAGTTCGGCGAGCTGGGGGGAGGTGTCGACGGAGTCGAGCCGGCCGCCTTCGGGGAGTTCGAGGACGGTGCCGGGGGCGACGGAGAGTTCGCTGCGCTTGCCGCTGCCGTTGCGGCTGCCGGTGATGGCCAGGATCGGGGAGCCGGTGGTGGCGGAGGCCCGCGCGGAGTCGGTGTCGGTGCTGGCGAGCTCGTCGAAGACCTGGAGGACCCTGGCGAGGGAGGAGATTCCCCAGTGCTCCTGGGCGTCGGGCACGGTGTTGGGGAGGTGGACGATCGGGATGAAGTCGATCATCAGGTCGAGGTGGTCGAGGACCTCGCCGGCCGGGCTGGTCGCGTACTGCGCCTTGGCCATGGGGAGGTTGTCGACGTCGTGGGGTTCCTTGAGGTCGCCGAGGTCCCAGACGGCGTCGGTGAGGTAGCAGGTGACGTACGACGGTGCACTGTTCCAGGCGTACTGGCGGGCGATGAGGCCGTCCGGGGTGGGGATGTCGCCGGGCCCTAGCGCGGGCTGGGCGGGGACGTCGTCGGTGGGGTCGGTCATGACGGGGGCGCGGACGGGCCGTCCGCCGCGGTCGACACCGGAGGCGGTGGCCGGGCGGATCCAGTCGAGTTCGAAGGTGACGCGGCGCAGCCGTGCCTTCAGGCCGCGCCGGGGGTCCTCGGGCAGGTCCCAGGCGAGGTGGATCCGGTCGGGGTAGTCGGCTCCGTCGTCGTCCTCGCCGATGACGGGGAAGTAGAACCCGGGGTCGTACGCCTTGAGCCGGACGCGCTGCTTGGCCGGGTCCCAGGCCAGGAGGTAGACGCCGTCTCCGAGGGTGACGGCCTTGCGTTCGGTCTGGAGCATCCTCGTCTCGAGGAGTTCCTTCTTCGCCCAGTCGCGCAGGAGGGTTTGGACCCGTTCGGCCATGGCCTGGTCGGGGCCCTGTCCGTCGGGTGTGGTGCCGGTCTGTTCGGCGCCGGGGACGGTGATGGTCTGCTCGCGGCCGAGGACGTTGGCGAGGATCGTCTCGACGAACATGCTGGGGTCGCCGAACTCGCGGCGGTCGGCGGCGTTGGGGTCGTTGAACTGGGCGAGCTCGGCGGCCTGGTTGTTGGTGTAGGCGGCGAGGAGCTTGTACGCGGCGATCCGCCGTTCGTCCCCGGCGGGGACCCAGGTGGCGGCGGCCTCGGGGAAGGCGCGCCGGTGGGGCATGCCACGGGCGTCCGTGTAGATGGGCTTGTAGTTCGCCCATCCCCAGGTGTCGATGACGACGCTCTTGATGCCGCTGATGAGGCCCACGGGGCGCACCTCTCTGGTGTCGGGCCCCGCGCCTTGTGATCAGCGTACGGTTCGGGCGACCGGGTGCTCCCCCTGCCAGGCGTGCCGGTGGCCCGCCCCGTGTGCTGCTCGGGACGGGCCACCGGTGTCAGGGTCAGAAGACCTTGGGGGCCGGGTCGAGGTTGGTGACTCTGTAGCTGACCTTCTGCACTGCGCTCGCAGGGATGATGTGAACGTGTCGTTCGGATTGGCCGTGGTAGGCCGGCTCGCCGTTCTGCGGGTCGATGTGGAGGAACGCTCCCTCGACGGCGACGTGGACGCCGGTGAGGTTCTTGAGCAGGACGTGCTCGGCGTTGGGGTCGGGGATCAGGCCGTCGTTCAGGGTGACGTCGGCGGTGCGCCAGTTCAGTTCGGACATGGTGGATAGTCCTTCCGGGAAGGGGCGGCCACGGTGTGGTCGCGGTTCCTGTCAGCCTTGCACCTGCCACTGACAGTCCCCCGGGAACTCAGGGCGTCAGGCGTGCCAGGTGCCTCGGATGCCCGCGGTGTTGAAGCCGGGCCCGTAGGCGATGACGACGCCGGGGGCACCGTGCTCGGGCGGGTCGGCGTGGGTGCGTTCGAGGACGCGGAGGATCGATACGCCGCCGAGGTTGCCTTCTGCGGCGAGGGTGTCGGTGGAGTGCCGGCTGTCGACCGAGTCAAGGCCGAGGGCGCTGGCGGTGTCGGCGATGATGCGGGGGCTGCCGGGGTGGATGGCGGCCCAGTCGACGGCCTGGCGGGGGCCGATCCAGTCGAGGATGGCGGGCAGGACGTCGTCGGCGGCGCTCAGAGCTTCCTTCGTGGAGTCGAAGTGGAAGCCGTCGATGCCGATGCGGCCGGAGTAGCGGTCGACGCTGTCCGGCAAGACGTACTCGAGGGTGTCGTCGGGGCCGGCGACGTGGAGGCCGGGGCCGAGGGGTTCGTCGCTGACGATGCAGGCGGAGGCGGAGTCCCCGAAGAGGCCCTTGTAGATCATGGCCTCGATCGAGTCGTCGTTGTGGTTGTAGACGCTGGAGATGACCTCCGCGGCGACGACGAGGACCCGGCTGCCGGGGCGGGCCGCAATGAAGTCGATGGCGCGGATGAGGGCCTGGGTGCCGCCGGCGCAGGCCATGGTGGTGAGCGCGATGCGGCGGACGGTGGGCCGGAGGCCGAGGGCGCCGATGAGGTGGATGTCGAGGTTGGGGACGGACCAGCCGGTGGAGTGGGTGGTGATGATGGCGTCGATGTCGGCGTAGGAACCCGGGTCCGGTCCCGGGCCCAGATGCGCTGCGTCGAGGGCTTCTGTGGCGGCTCGTCTGGCGAGGGCGAGTGCGTCGGCGAACGCGCTGTTGGAGCGTTCTTCGATGGTGGCGTCGCCGGTGATGGTGCGTGCGGCGAGGGGGCGGGTGAAGTAGCGGGTGTCGACTCCGACGTTGCCGAGGGCGCGGCGGATGACGCGGAGTCGGGGGTGGTCGGGGTGGTGGGCGACGATGTCGTCGATGATCTCGCCGGTGCTGATCTTGTAGTCGGGGAGGATGGTGAAGGGGCGGGATATGTAGGGCACGCGGGGCCTCCGGCACAAGGGGTGAACGGGCGTGAGCGAGGTCCGGACAACGTACGACACACCCCGCCCGTTTGGTCCCCCTGACCTGCGGTTCAGTTGGTTCGACGGGCGCGGAGCATGGGCAGCCTGGTGTGCTGCTTGGTGTGTCCGGGGTGGTAGATCAGGATGATCAAACGGGCGCCGCGGGCTCCGAGGGGCTCGGCCGCGCACATGGTGACGTGGCCGGGGCCGCGGAGGGCGTGGTGAATGGGGCGTTCGTCGCCGTCGGGGTGGATGTGGCCGCCGCCGGATTCCCACAGGGCGCCGAGGTCGGGGTCTTCGGCAGCTTCCTTCGCGATCTGAAGGAGCGTTTCGTCGTCGGGGCGGACGGCGAGGGCGGCGCGGAGCTGGGGCAGGACGAGGGGGGCCCAGACGGTGCGCCAGCTGAGGAGCATGTCGCGGCCGCGGGGGTCGAGGAGCATCCAGCGCATGGTGTTGGCGGGGACCTGGCCGCCGGGGAAGAGGTCGGCGAAGGCCTGGTTGTGGGCCAGGAGGTTCCAGGAGGCGTCGTTGACGTAGGCGGGGTGGGAGATGCCTTCGAGGGCTTTCTGCCAGACTCCGGCGACTTCGAGGCCAGCGGAGCGGTTGAGGGGGGTGGGCGGGTCGCCGATGCCGGCGTACCGGCACAGGCTGCCCCACTCCTGTTCGTTGAGGCCGAAGAGGCGGCCGACCTGCTCGAGGTAGTCGACTGGGGGGTTGGGGTAGCGGCCGGACTCGAGCCGGTAGTAGGTGTTCGCGGCGCGGCCGGTGAGTTCGTCGACTTGCTGCTGGGCGAGGCCGGGCGCGCGGCGGCCCTGGCGGCTGGGGCGGGTGAGGCCGTGGTCTTCCGGTTCTATGAGGGCTCGGCGCTCGACGAGGAGCGCCTTGAGGGCCTTGCGGTTCATCTTCATCGTTGCCTTTCCCCGTGTACCGTGCACGCGTGCCCTGGGAGTGTATTTATTGATGCGCGGTTTCGTAATAAAAACTGCGTGTGGATTTCTGACGGTTGAACGGTGAAGCTGTCCTGCGTGGGCGCGCTGACCTGCCGGGAAGCGGGATAGGGCGGCCACACTGCAACACCCCAGGACGCTCCTGCGAGTTACTGACGGGGAATCCGTCAAATCGGCTTGCTGGAAAGTCCTGTTGCCCTCGTCGGGGCTCCGGCAGGGGCGTTGCCGGACGGTGCTGTATTCCGTGCGAAGGTGCGGATTTCGCAGCTCGGCACCGTTCCGGTTCGCCGATGCCGGGGCTTTGAGGGCTCACCTGACTACGGTCGACGTCGAAAATCGCCCCGATGCCGCATCCTCGGCGCCGACCGCGCGTTACGGGTCAGCAAGGGTGCTTCCCCCGGTGCCCCGCTGGCCATCCGAGAAGGCCCCGGACGGAAAACTCCACCCCCGTCCGGGGCCTTCGGCTACCCCTCACCGGCATCCGCAGCCGGCCGGGGGACGCTGTCGGTGAGCGCGGCGGCGAGGGCCTGCGCGTACGGATCGGCGTAGGGGTCGTCCCCGCGCGCGGAGGCCGCGGCCCGCCACTGCCCCACCAGCGCCCACGCCCGTTCCTTCGCCGCGCGCGCCGCATGGTCCTGGCGGACCGGGGCCAGGCCCATCGTGTCGACGGCGTCCCAGAACGCCTCAGCCGCGGCGTCCGGCGTGTAGGAGGGCCCGAATGTCATCTCGCCGGTGGCCGTGTTCAGTGTGACGAGCGGCTGCCCGTCCGGGCCCTGAATGCCGATCGTGGGCTCCAGAGGCAAGGGCAGGATGAAGTCGCTCTCGGGGAAGGTCGTGGTAAGAGCGGGACGGTGGTGCAGGCAGTCCAGGCCGGGTTCCCAGCCGCCGATCATGTCGACGGTGTCGCCGGGCTGGTCGAGGTAGCGGGGTGGTTCGGTCTGCCTGGTCCAGGGGCGGCAGGTGCAGCCAGCGATGCCGTGGGGGTGGTCGCAGTCGGGGCAGTCGGCCACAGGGTCTCCTGGTCGTAGTCGGGGCAGACCCAGTCGAGGGTGATGGTGGTCTGCCCGTCGAGCGGGTCGGGGGTCGGAGCGGCCAACTGCTGCTCCAGCGCGCCGAGGCGGGCGCGGGTCTCAGGCGTCGTCACTGGGCCTCCGGGAGGTCGTGGCTGGCGCCGGACAGGACGCGTAGTCGGGAGTGACGTGTCGGTCGGGGGGTGGCGTCGTCGAAGACGGGCCAGTCGTCGGCGCTGAGGCCGTAATGGGGAGGGGTCCACTGCGGCCTGTAGTGCTGGTAGACGCGTGCCCAGTCGGCCTTGAAGTAGCAGGGCAGCAGGCCTCCGGTGTTGGGGACGGGCTCGGGGGCCTGCTCGTTGTGGGCGCGGAGCTGTTCGGTGACGCGGTCGGCGTGGACCTGGTGCCGGCGGCAGAACCAGTGAGCGGTGACCCAGCCGGTGCGCGGGGCCTTCTCGATGACGCGGAGGTGCGCTGTGGCGCCGCAGACGCCGTCTTCGGTGCGCCAGTCGCGGGGCGGGGTGTAGCCGGGGTCGACGTGGACGATGGTCGGAGGCAGGGGCCGCAGGGGGATGGCCGCGGGCAGGCTGGGCTTCTCGCGGGGCGTGTAGGGCCGGGGCTGGTAGGGGCGCAGGCGCGGGGCATCGCAGTACCCGCTCTGGGCTTCAACGTCGTGTGGCGGCTTGTAGCGGGGTGCGTCGTCGGCGACCAGCCGGTCATAGCGAGCCCGTCGGCCGGGTTCGACACCCAGCTTGCGTCGGGCGACCTGCAGAGGACTGACGTCAGGTTCCCGCTTGGCAAGGTCGACGGCGTAGGCGACGGCGAGGAGAAGCTCGCGGGACTCGTGTCCGACACGGGGGTCTTCGTAAATTGCGGCCACCATCTCGGGGAACGAGCGCCTTGGGCGCTGCTCGCTGGCCGGTGTCGGGACGGCGCGCAACATGGTCAGCTCTCCCTGTTCATCGGGTAGCCGTCTGCTGCGTGCAGGCGCTCGGTGTCGATGTCGATGAAGCCGATCTCCAGGAGGTGGAGGAGGGCTTCGTGGACGGCTCCGTCGATCGCTTGCACGAGGGACATTCCGGTGGCCAGTACGCCATCGCGGCTGTTGAGTGCCCATGAGGTGGCCGCGAAACCGGCGACGCGGTCGATCTCGGCGAAGTCGCTTTCTTCGCTGGTGTCGATGGGGATGCGGGGCCAGCGGTCCCAGCTGTCGTCCGGGATCAGGGGGTTCTCGACCATGGGTCAGTCTTCCTCTCCATCGACCGCTCGCTGGGCTGCGGCGTCGGTCTCTCCGTTGGGGCCGGCCTGGGCAAGGGTTGCGCGGTGGCGGCGGAGGGCCTTGCCGACGTCGGCGGACCAGCCGTGCTTCGCGGCGGTGGCGTCCAGGCCTGCGGGGCAGTCGCCGGTGTGATCGTGCTGCTGCTCGCAGTCCCAGCCCATGAGGAGGGCGTAGAGGCCCGCGTCGGTGGGGTTCTGGTCCCAGTCCCGGTTGGCGTAGCGGATGCGGAGGCGAAGGGAAAGGAGGGCGTTGTGCACGCCAGCTGCGAGCGCAGCCTGCTGGCCTGCGGCCTCCCACGCAGCTTTCCAAGCCCGGTACATCTCGCTGGCAACCGACCGAAGCTCAGCCATGTCGGCGTCGGCGTCCTCGACGCGGTCGTACAGCTCGGCCAGGGTGGCTTCGGTGTGCTCGGCGAGCGGCACGCGGGGCTCCGGCTCGGCGGGCGAGGGCGGCTCCATGTCGGGGACGGTGCTGGCGGTCTTCAACTGGCTGTACTTGGCGTGCCACCGTTCGGCACGGTGCCTGTACGTGTCGCGGTCGGAGATGGCGCTCTCGCGGTCGACCTGCAGCTGGTGAAGGGCTTCCGGGGTGACGGTGTCCATGGTGTACCGGGGCTCCCCCGGGCCGAGGAGTTGCGCCTCGCCGTCGTGCTGGCGCAAGGCGATGAGCGCGGACGCGAGGGCGGACTGGTGGATGTCGGAGAACATGACCGCCGCGTGCTCGCCGAAGGCGTTCCGGGCGTCCTGAAGAGTGACCGTGTAGGCGCCCCACGCCGTTGCGAAGGAGTCGTTCTTGCGCTCGTCCTGGATGGCGGCGCGGTGCTCGGGAGTGAGGAGGGCGCGGCACCCACTGCAGGGGACGCCCTTGTGGTGGCCGGGGCTGCGGCAGGGGCGGGTCCCGTCGGGCTGGAGGTCGTGGTCTACGACCGGGTGGGAGCACGCCCAGCAATGGGTGGGGGCCTCGTCGGTCACGGGGTGGGCTCCTCGGTATCGGTGGGGCTGCGGAATCGAATGCTGGGCGCGCGTTCGGGGGGCCGCGGGTCGTTGCGGCGCCGCCAGATGTCGTACGAGAGCCGGGGACGGGCCAGGATGTGAGCCGCGATGGTGAGTACGGTCTGAGGCTTCGACTGGGTCCAGGTGCCCATGAAGGTGAAGCGGCGCCAGACCCAGGTGTCGAGCCGGTCCCAGGGGCGGACGCGGCCGAGGAGGTAGCCGGCGGCCAGCGCGGTGGCGGCGATGACGGCGGTCAGCACTGCGGCTGGTCCTCGGCGGCCAGTTGGGAGGCGCACTCGTCTCGGAGTCGGTCCAGGTGCTCTCTCACGCCTGGGTCCGGGTTCATGAGGCAGCTGGTGGGGTCGGTGCCGTCGCAGCTCCCGCAGAAGTGTGTGGCAGCCGGATGATCGGTGGCCATGTGGTGGATGAACTGGTTGACGATGGCTGTGTCCGGCTGCTGTCCGCTGGCCTGCCGCTTCGCGTCCTGCCTGCGCCGGAGGCTGTCGGCCAGCTCGTCCTCGGCCGAGGGCGCGGTGATGTCCAGCGCTCGGAGTACGGCGGCGAGGACGGTGCCGGGGTCGGCGTCCTCTGCACCGGAGGCACCTTCGATGGCGTGCCAGGCCTTGCCGTGCTCCCGGACGGTGAGGCGGCGCTCTGTCTGCTGCGAATTGGGGCTGGGGTCCTGGTGGGCGGCAAGGACGGCGGTGACGATGGCGTCGCAGGTCTCGGGTTCGGCCCACAGGTCGGCGGCGTTGAGGATGCGGCTGACGTGGTTGATGGCGAGTGCGCGCTGTCGGTCGGGGGTCGGGGTGGTGTCGGCCATGGGGGCCTCCGGGGGAAGGTGGGGTGGGTCAAGGGTCGCGCGGATCGGCGCGGTTGATGCCCCTGATCGGGCGCCCCTTAGTGGTGCTCGGGGCGGGCCCACTCTAACCTATAACCTATTGCGCTCGCAATAGGTTATAGGCGCTCTCGGTCTCCCCGCGAACAGTTGCGGCAGGATGACGTCCATGGATCAGGGGTGGGCGGCCGTCATAGCGGCCGGAGTAGCAGGAATCGTCGCGCTGATCGGCGCCTTCATCGGCGTGTGGCTGGGCCGGCGGACAATCCAGGACCAGGCGCAGGTAGAGCATGAGCAGTGGCTTCGAGGGCAGCGTCAGGAGGCATACCTGACGCTGCTGGCCGAATGGGACAAGGCTGTGCCGAGGTTCAAGGAGCACCAGCTGTGCGATGAGGACTTGGCCAACATCGCCAATGGGAATCTCGAGGATGATGCAGCCGACGGGATGGAAGTCCTGGCAGTGGCTCTCGTCGAGCCGGTCGTGTTGGCGGCGGAGCGTGTGCACATGCTCGGCCCGGACCTGGTCGACACGACCGCGAGAGCCATGGCAAACACAGCAGTCGACCTGGCGAATAGCCTCGTGACTCAGTACGCGCCGCCGCAAGGTGAGGCTCCGTGGGGCGCGTTCCAGGCAGCGATGAACGTCACGATCGACCGCCGACAGGCGTTCGTGACGGCGGCGCGAAAGGCAATGCAGACGGCTCCGACGCCGAAGCAGCCGTGACGCACGATGCCATGGGTTCCGTTCTTGCCCTGAAGGTGCAGAGGTGCCCGCCCGGTGCAACGTGCGACGGCTTCCCGGGCGGGCTCTACCTCCATCGTCCACCGCAGTCCTGTTCGGCGCGCGCCGAGGCGGGCCCGGCCGCAGCACCGTTTCTCCGGTGAACCTGTTCCCCCGGACGGCTGACCGAATCTTGGGTTATGGCACGTCAGAGGGCTGTCGGCCGATATTCCTTGGGTCATGATCAAGAACCTGATGCGCGGCACGGCCGCACTCTCCCTCCTCCTGTCTCCTCTTGCTCTTCCCGCTTCGGCGACCGCAGCGGCCGCGCCCGAGGCGCCGACCGCGGTCGTGCTGGCTCTGCCTGATGCGGTCGAGCAGATCCCGATCGCGGACGAGTCGCGTACCGGGTACGAGCGGACCAAGTTCAAGCACTGGAACGCCGGCCTCGACCTCGGGGACAGCTGCAACACGCGCTCCGAGGTGCTCCTTGCCGAGGCTGCCGAGTCGCCGACGGTGTCGGCCGGCTGCAAGCTGTCCGGCGGTGAATGGCTGTCGTACTACGACGGGCAGGAGGTCAACGACCCTGCCAAGCTCGACATCGACCACATGGTGCCGCTGGCCGAGGCCTGGGACTCTGGGGCCTCGAACTGGGATGCGAAGCGACGCGAGGCGTACGCGAACGACCAGGACGCCGCGGCCAGCCTGGTTGCGGTGACCGCCCGCACGAACCGCTCCAAGGCCGACCAGGATCCGGCTCAGTGGATGCCGCCGCTCCCGGACGCGAATTGCCGCTACATCAGCGAGTGGACGGCGACGAAGCTCCGCTGGGGCCTGTCCGCGGACCAGGCCGAGGCCGACGCGCTGACGGTGTACGCGGAGTCCTGCGAGACCACGGTCGTCCACTACACGCCCGCGCCCTAGCCGCCCGCCCCCGGGAACGCACTGTGCCCCACGCCTCGGTGTACCGGAGCGTGGGGCACGAGGGAGGCACAAAACATGCTTGACCTGCCGGTTCGACCTCCCCACGGCTCACCACCGTAGCGGCGCTGCTGCCGGGCGACGGCCTGGGTTCACTCTCCCGGGGTCGGCCAAGGCGCGACACCACGCCGACGAGCTACGACGTCGCGCTCGGGGTGACGGGCTCGTTGACGTGCGAACTGTCAGGGTCCGGCGATCAGCCACAGGATCAGGACGGCGTCCAGGTCGGCATCGTGGCGGTAGACGACGGACAGGCCGCGGCTGCCGGTCGCGTCGGGGAGGACCTCGACAACGCGGGTGTCAGTGCCGGGGAGCGGCCGGCCGAGAGTGGCGGCGTCCTCAAGGGCGCGGCGTACGGTCTCGACCGCGGCCTGCTCGCGGGCGGAGAGTTCGGCGAGGATCTTCTCGGCGGCGTCGGAGTGGAACGCGTGGGTCACCGGGCGTCGGCCTCGGACAGCTTCCGGCGGAGCTCGGCGGCGACGTCGGCGTTGCTGCGTCCGATGGCTGCCGTGGCGTGAGGGTCGCGGGCGAGCTGGACGCGGTGGCGGTAGGCCTGGACGATCTCGCGGACGCGGGTGAGGTCGTCGAGGTCGACGGCGCCGAGCTCGGCGTCGAACTCCTGCCGGTCGCCCGCGAAGCCGTGCGCGGTGAGAGCTTCACGGAGCTCGGCCAACGTCCGCATGCGCGGCTCGGGGCCGGTCGGGCCGGTGTACTCGGGCTGTGCGGTCACGAGGGCCTCCCCGGGGCGTCGTTGCTGTCACCGGCCAGCCTACGCGGCCACCGTCAGGCCGCGGGAGTTGTGCGGCTGCGGGGACGTTCGGTGGACAGCACCGCCCACACGCGTCGTCCTTCGTCGGAGGTGTCGGTGCCGCAGCTGGCTGTGCCCGGGACGGCAGCGAGGTCGGAGAGGACCGTGTCGTCGGGTCCGGCGCCAGTGTGGCTGAGGACGACGACGAGGAGCATGGCGTCCTGGTCAGCGAGGTGGACGCTGATCCGCCGGCCTTCGTCGGCGGTGGCCGCGTCGACGAGCAGCCGTACGGTCTGCTCGAGGACGTCGTCCTTGGGGTGGGCGTACCCCCACGTACGGACGGTTTCGGTGACCTTCCGGACGGCCTGGGTCGCGGTCCACGGGTAGGCGGTGAGCGCCCAGTTCGCGGCGCGCCGGTCCTTGATGGCCATGCGGGGCCGGCGGGTGTCCAGGCGGGCCTGCTGGGGGCCGGGAAGCGGGAGGGAGGAGGTGCCGGGCTTCGTAGACGGCTGCGGCCTGGGAGCCTCGACCGGCTTCTTCTGCGGCGGTGGGGTCCGGGGCGGGTAGGACGGCGGCACCTTCGGGCCCTTGCCGTCCATCGGCAGCGGATCAGTCACGACAGCCTCCTCGCGCTCCCGACCATCCTGACAGCAGGCGCCCGTCGGGCGGGGTGAATCAGCCTTCTTCGTCTTCGGAGGGCGGGTCGACATCAAGGGCAATGTGACCCTGGACGTTGCCGCGATTGGCGGGCTGGGTGAAGACGGCCCGGAGGGTGATACCGCCCGAGAGACGCTTGGACTCGCGTACCTCGCCGGCGTTCAGGACCCGGCACCACTCGTCGAAGATCGCACGCCGGTCGTTGTCGGTCTGGCCCGGCTGGTGGGGGTCGACGGTGCCGCGCAGGGCGCCGTTGCTGGTGATCGTCCACTCGAGCGGATGCCGCTCGGCCTTGAGGCCGGCTTTCACGAGGTCCTCGAGAACGCCGATGGCCCGGTACTGCCAGCCGGTGAGATCGGTGATGGTGATGTGGCCGAGAGCCATGGTCACGCCTTCCGGTCCGGGTCGGCTGCGTTGACCTGGGCGAGCCAGGCTGTGAGCGTCGCCTGGTCGACGGCGTCCAGGGCGGCCAGGAGCGTTCCGATGGACTGCCGGTAGACGGCGTCCTTCGCCATCGTCCCCGACGGCGTGACGGTCATGTTGAACGCTGCGGGAATGTCCCTCTCCAGGAGGGGTTTCTCCTCGAATCTCATGTCATTCCATGCCTGGCCCTGGAGAGCGCCCGAGGCTGCTCGAAGAAGACCAGTGCGCATGTGTTGGGCGGTGGTCCGAAGGTGAGCGATGTACTCGCGGAGCTCGTCGGGGCTGCTGACCGTCTGGCCGGCCTCGATCCAGGCGTCGTCACCGAGGTCGTTGAGGGAGGGGGCGTCCATGCCGCGAGCCTAAGACTCGGGCGGGCCCGGTGTCGGGGGTTCGTGGCAGGATCCCCGGCATGAGTGAGTGGGGGATCGCCCTGATCGCCGCCGGGTCGGCCATCTTGGGCAGCAGCGTGACAGGGTTCTTCGCGTGGAAGGCCGGCCACCGCCAAGCCGCCGCCGCGGAGGCCGCCGGGCAGGCGCAGGCAGAGGCGCTGATGACGACCGTTCAGGTGACGCTGGATGAGCAGTACCGGGCCCGCATGGCAGGGCACAGGCGCGTTGCCTACATCGAGTTCCTGGAGGCTGTCGCCGAGCTGGACCTGGAGCAGTCAGACGAGAATGGCAAGCGGGCGCTGCGCTCGTTGAACGTCATCAGCCTCGAAGGACCCGGGCGAGTGTTCCAGGCGGCTAAGGAGTACGCGAACTCCGCCGCTGGGCAGGCGCAGCCGAACGAGGTGGAGGAGAAGCGTCAGGCGTACATCGCTGCCGCACGGTACGCCCTGACCGAGCCCTGATCGGCCACGCCTCATCAGGCCCGCCACCCGCTGGTGACGGGCCTCAACCCTGCGGGTGGTCACCGCTCACACAGCCGAGACCACCACCCGCGCCGCGCTCCTCCGCTCTACAGCAGCTTGCACGGCTCGCACAGCGTGTCTCGGTAGATCCGGGTCCCGCATTCGACGCAGTCGTTGATCTCCTCGTCTGATGGGTCTTCGGGTCGCTCGTACGGTCGATCGGGGACTGACCATGGGTCGACATCAGCATCCGTGGCGGCTATGGGCGCCGCCGCCCAGGCGTGAGGAGGCGGTGTGGCCTCTCGAGCGACTGTCTGCATCATGTCCGGCTGCCACAGCACCTTGCTGAAGAACACTTCGTCCATGGCCGTCATGGGCAGATTCCACGGCCTACCGAACGACTTGATCTCCCACCCGTTGGCCCGGGCCCGGTCGGCGGCGGCGCTGATCTGGAACGTCTGGGCGAGCGCTCGGTACCGAGCGGCAGTCCGCTCAGCTTCCTGCTGGGCCCTCTCGGCCTGGGCAGCCGCCTTACAGGGGGCGCAGAGGACGTTGCCGAGTCGTCGTAGCTCGACGCAGTTAGTTCGGCTGGTGGCGACTGCCGGCTCGCCGCAAGTGGGGCAGGAAATCTCGGGAAGGCGGGCTTCAGCGCCCTCCCGGATTACTCGGGTCATCTGCTGCTGCGTCAAGCCGAGCTGGGCCCGGATCTCGGCGACGGTCTGGAGCCACGTCTCGCCGTCGTCCGCAAGCAACCAGTACGCGAAGAGCGCGGCCTGTTCCGTGGGGTCGTCAGTAAAAATCTCGAGGTCAATGCTCGTCAAGGTCCCCCCTTGGCCGATGGCTGCTGCGCCCATCTTCACCCGCGGGACAGGACGGAGGGGTGGAATCCGGTCAGGATCCCACCCCCTCAGGAGTTAGACGGCGCAGGACCCTGACTGCTGAAGGCCACAAGGTCAGGGTGCTGGGCGGCGAACTCGGCACGGAGCCGGGCGTCCTCCTCGGCGGCCAGCCGACGTCGCTCTTCCTCGGCAGCTGCCCGCTCCGCAGCCTCGGCCTCCGCGTGGGCGGTCTGCTCGGAGTCCTCCTGCTCGAGTTCGGCTACGAGCCGGGCGTCAGCAGCGGCCTGCTCGGCGACGTACTCCTCCTCAGCTGCCCACTGAGCGGCCAGGGCCGCGCCTGCGGCTTCGGCCTCCTGCTGCTCCTGGCACTCCCAGCACACGGTGAGCGAGCCGCCCTTGGCGAGCGGGTTGCCACAGCTGCACTCAGGCATCGGCTGGTGCTGCCGCGGCCCGGGTACGGCGGGCGCCGGCTCGGGGGTATCCACGGCCACCTCGGCGGCCTTGCGGCTGGCACGCCGGTCCTCGGCCCGCATGACGCACGCTCCGCACATCTCCTCAAGGTGGATATCCACACGGTCGTCGCAGGAGAGATTCCCGCACTCGGCGGTGTCCCTCAGCATCGACGTCAGCGGCCCGAACGGCGCCCGCGGCGTCCGGCCGGCATCCCGCTCGACCTTCCACGCCGAGAGCAGCTGCTCAGCCCAGTAGCCGTTCCAGCGCGGCAGGATCCGGAACTCGACCAGCTGCTGCACGGTCCGCTCCCGCGGCTGACCGATGGCGAGCGCCGCCAAGATCGCCTGAGAGACGTTCGGGGGCGTCTTGTCCCCGAGAGCGGCGTCGAGCTCGCGGGGCAGGAGGGCCCGAACGGCCTGCACCTGGTCGCGTTCCTGCTTCGAGAGACGGGGCTTGCTTGTCGCGGGCGCGGCATCGCCGCCCTGCCTCGAGCTCCCACTACCTGAGGTAGAGGCACTACGTGCATCCACGGGGCAACGCCCCGACAGGGGCATCTCGTCTTCGCTCTCAGTCTCAGAGAGAAGAGTCTTCTTCCTTATATGAGCCGCCGGGTGACCGACGGTCGGTGGACCGACCGTCGGTGAGCCGTAGGTCGGTCGCGAGTCATCCTCTGGCCAAGGCTCAGTGTTCTCCCTGGTCGCACCGACCGACGGAGAGCCGTAGGTCGGTCGAGTCCAGCCGATCTCGTTCTTCTTCGGGTCCAGGTACTCCGGCTCGACTCGATGCGCCTTCACGTTGCCCTCGTCGTAGATCTCGGCGAGCATCGCAGCCACCTCATCGGCCGTGAACCCGCTCGAGTCAACGGTGAACGTCGTGTACCAGGAGCCGCCACGCTTCGCGACGCGCTCGCCGTCCTCCTCGACCAACTCCGAGGCTGCACGCTGGATCTTGAACTTCACGACGAACGCCTTGTCGACGAGCATCCGCATCGCCTTCGTCAGCGCCTCGCGGCCCTCGACGTGGGTCTTACACAGGCCCTCGACGGTCACCTCATCGCCGTCCTGCGCCCGGATCAGCTTCGTCAACAGGCCGGTGGCCAGGATCGACGGAAGGGCATCGATCGCCGTGTTCTCGACAGCCGCAAACCGGTACGGCTTCGACGGCCGCTTCCTCACCGGGCACCACCCTTGACGCTTTCAGTAGCCGATACCGCCACGCGCAGCAGCACGGGGGCCCTACCCCGGGACCCCTGCGGCTTGGAAGCATGGCCGGCATGCACGAAGTCGCCTGTGGCCACGAGTGCGCGGATGTACTTGGCGATGCTTTCAACCTCGTAACCAGCGGCATCAGCCAACTCCGGCCTGGTGAAGGGCCGGTCTCCGAAGGAACGCCGAGCGTCCTCAAGCAGGGCAGCGGGCCTACCGTCTGGGTACCTGGGCGCCCACCGATTTACGCCCTGGCGCCGCCGTGGGGCACCACGGCGGGTGCGAGCACGGGGAGGCCGGGATTCAGAGGTGATGTCGACCCATTCATACGCAGGTTGAGACGAGCCGGCGGCCGCACTGCCGACATGCGCATACAGGGCACTCTTGACCATAGGGACGCCGCGAAGCGCGGAGACAAGATGGCGGGTTCCTACCGGAACCAGATGCCCCCTCTCGACCAGGCCCCGAATCCCCTTGTCGACTGCCGACTTACGCAGGAGGCCGACCGCCAGAAGGTCAGCCGCCGTAAACGGACGGTCATCGAACTGTTCGAGGACCACCTCCAGCAACGTGTCCCCCTGGCCAGGGGACGGACGCCAGCGACGCCGACGTGACAGGGGGAGGCGGTGCCTGGGGGTGTGAAGCACGTTGTGAAGCGGCTGCTCGTCCTTAATGGCCGTACGCTCCGCTTGCCCTGCATCGGTACGAGTGGGGTACCAATCCACGGACCTTTTGTCTACCTCAGGCCACCAGGTGCCTGCGTAGTCCCGGGCGTGCTCGGTCATGCGAACCCGAAGCCGAGAGGTGATTCCCACATAGAGAAGACGGCTTTCAGCGTCGAAGAACCGGTAGAGCGCTGTGGCTCCGGGGCTATCACACGGGGGCTGACCTTCGCTGAAGCTCAGATCGAACTTCTGAGGCTTGCTCGGCACCACCATGAAGGGAACACCGGGTACAGTCATGCGTGGACCTGTCTTTCACGAGAGCGGTCTGATGCAGCGGGCGACCACCCGCTGTGGTGCTTCGAAGGCCGGCTGAGTCGCAAGCTCACCGGCCTTCGGCATGTCAGCCGTCGGGCTGGTTGTAGACCGTGCGGAAGAACTCCAAAAACGGCTCGGTGGCCATCAAGACGGCCTTCCCGGCCTTCCCGTAGGGGTACGGCTTGTCCGGCCCGAAGGGCCACGAGTCCGCGTACTTGTCGGACGCCGCGATGTGGCGGACGCCCTCACGGGTGATGCTTTCGACGATCCCCAGGCGGACCAGCAGCTCGGCGCCGGAGGTGAACGTCACGGCGGGCGGCAGGCGCGGGTCGTCGTCGATATCGGGGTTGCGGGGGCTCATCGGGCCGCCCCCGGACACGGGGCACTTCGCACAGCGCGAAGCGCAAGCGTATGGTTCATGCCGAACCTCTCTCGCAAGGGGTGGTTCACGTGGCCGCAGAAGTCTTCGCAGGACAGCGGCCATAAGGGCGGTCGGCCGGTTGGGAAGCCGGTCGGCCGTCATTGACGTTCTGGGGCTTCTACGGGCCCATCACGTTCTTCTCCTTCTCACGAGGCCAGCGCGTTGATCGCGGCGACGGTCTCAGCAGCGGTCCGATTCCCGGCATACCGGGGCGCACTCAGCATCCCCGCCAGCCTTTCGGCCCGCTTCACGATCCATGAGATCTGCTCCTCCTCGGGCAACGAGAGGATCGGCCGGATGGCGTCGGCCGCACCCTCAACGTCGTCGAGCTGGACACGAGCCGTCGCGAGGTAGATGTGCGCGAGGCGCTCATCGTCCAGTGACCGCTGTTCCGCAGGGCCGGTGCGCCACAGCTCGATTGCCGTGGTCGCCTCCCGCTCCGCGCGCTCGGCGTCGTGACCTCCCTGGAGCCAGATGAGGGATGAGCCGGCGTAGTAGCACTGCTTCGCCCTCGAGAACCCGAACAGCCCGTCGAGAGAGTCCGGGCGCCGGATCCGCTCGCGTGCAGCTTCGGCCTCGTCGAGCGCAGCGTTCGCGGCCCGAGAGTCGCCGAGGTTGGCGAGGCACTGGGCCTCACCGCACCGCAGCCGGGCCTCTCCCGTGCCGCGCCCGGAGCCGACCCACTGGTACCCGTCCTGGATGTACTCCAGCGCGCGGCCGTAGTCACCCTGGAAGCGGGAGATGAGCGACTTCGTGCCTGCAACCCATGCCGCAAGCTCGGAGTCGCCAGCAAACTCGGCACAGCGACCCGCCGCGGTCGCATGTGCATGGGCCTCGTCGGCGTCGCCCAGGTCGAGCAGGGCGTACGCGAGGACGCCCGAAAGCCTTCCTGCGGCCACGTACAGGTCGGCTCGGTCGCCGGGCCGGAAGTGTCCGGACCGCAGTCGCTCGAACGCCTCACCGCGTAGGGCATGGGCCCGGTTCATCATCGGGGCCGGCGGGTTGACGAGGTAGTCGAAGGCTGTCGACTCGATGCCTTCCTGGAGCTGGGAAATGTCCAGGTCGGCGAGCGCGGTCAGGTCCCTGGACATTGCCAGGGCTGCGGCGCGAGTCCTGTGAGCGGCGGCGGCCGCGCGGCGCTCGTTGTCCTCCTCGCGCCAGAGCCGGACGAGCTCGCCGTTGGCGTGCAGCACCTCGTCGGCCCGTTCGGCGACCGCCAGGGGGGCGGGGCGTCGGCCGGTCTCGAAGGAGTGGAGGGAGGTTCGGTCGTAGTGGACGTGCTGGGCAATGCCAGCGAGCGACCAGCCAGCCTCCATACGGAGCTGCCTGAGGCGTTCCGAGAACGTGGTCATGGGGTGAGTGTTCCTCCTCTCTGGTCTCGTCGACAGGGACGGTTGCGGCTTATGCCGGTGATGCCGGGAGCTGAGCTGTTGTCAGATCATCCCGGCGACTGCTGACAACAACAGCCTGCGCAGCGAGGCGAGTTAGCGGTGGTGCGATGGGTGCATCAGCAACTACACCCTGGGGAGCGCCTCCGTGAACTGCCCGTTAGCCCTTCCCGTCGGTGCCGTGCATGCGGTCGGTCCGCTGTCCCTGTCTGGACTTCCGGTTGACGAAGTACGGCTCCAGGTCACGCCAGTCGAACAGTCGGATGCGGCCCACCTTGGCGGCCTTGTCCATGGGGACTGGCCAGTCCGGATCCGTCTCTGCCAGCTGCCTGATTCTCTGCGCACTGATGCGCTTGAGGCCCCGCTCTTCAAGCCGGGCCGGCATGTCGGCGAAGGACACCAAGTCGGGTTCTCCCTTCTTCTCTCTCGGGGTCTCTGCTCCCTGCGGGGAGTCGGTCATGAGGAATCCTCCCACACTTCCTTGCATTCATACAAGGAAGTCCGCTACCGTCGTCTCAGCAAAACAGCACGACCCCGGCGCCAGCTTTCGCCGGAACCGGGGTCGTGTGTCCAAGCCGGTGTTGGTCGCACCTGCAAGGACGTAGAACCCGCCCGCCTGCACTACCAGGAGGCCGATTCCATGATGGATCGTCGCACACGGACGCTCGGGAGTGCCACGCACCCCAGCGACGTCGTCAACAAGGTCACCACCCCCGATTTTCACTCCGAGGCCCTTCGCCGGGCCCGTGCCACCAACCTCACGGTTGTCCGCCCGGCGCGGCGGACGCTGGCCGAGATGGCGCCGGGTTTCGTCCGGCAGCCGGTGCTCCGCCTCGTCCCCGCCACCCCGGCCGCGTCGAACGAGCGCTGTCTGTTCTGCGACAGCTGGCTCTGCGACGGCGTGAGCTGCCAGCAGTTCGCCCCGGTCCCGGCTGGCACGGCGCTGAAGGTGGCGGCGTGATGGCGGCGCTGGAGTACGACGAGCTGGACCCGTTGCTGGTCGCGGCGATCGAGGACATGTTCGCCGCCATCCACCCCCTGGACCTGGTCGACGAGGTCCGCACCTCCGTCGTGCCGGAGGCCGCCGAGAAGGCGTTCGCGGACCTGGTACTCAGCACCATCCCCGACGACGACGAGACGGTCGACGGCTGGGACGAGGAGCAGCAGTGAACGACTACCCCTCGACCCACGTCCCGGGCCACGCAGCTCCGATCCCCTCCCGGACCATGCCGGTTCCGGCGCTGGGTGACGAGCTGGACGGCCAGCTGGAAGACACCGCCAGCATCCACGCCGGTGTCGACATGATCCGGGACGGGATCCGCCTCCTCGCCCTCGACCGACTCACGGCCGACCAGACCCAGACGATCCTCTCCACGATCGCCGGCGCGGACGCCACGATCCTCGGCGCGCTCGGCCTCCTCGTGCAGCGCCTGACGAACCCCGACGAGAACCCGGCCCTCGACCACCTCGACGCGGAGAAGGCGAAGGCCGTGCAGGTGCTGGGTGAGCGGTTCGCGTACGACTTGGCCGAGCTCGCCCCCGGCGAGCACACCACCGAGGCCGCCGCCCTCATCGACGGCGTCTAACCCCGCCCCACCCCCTGGGGCCCGGCGTTCGGCCAGGCCCCAACTTGCAGACCTCAAGGAGCCTTCCATGGCCAGCACCGTCGACCTCAACCAGCTGAACTACGCCCTCCTCGGCGGAGGTATCGCCAGCTACCTGATCCGCATGGACGAGCCGATCTTCGCCTTCGCCGTCGTCGCCCTGGCCCTCGCCGCCATCGCGAACCACCAGGCGGCCCGCAACGCCACGGCCACCGCCAAGGCCGTCAGCTAGCCGCCCCACCCCCTGGGGCCCGGCACCACCCGCCGGGCCCCTCCCCCTCCACACCTCGAAGGAGCCCGTCCCATGAGCACCCCGACGATCGACGGCTACGAGCTCACCATCGGCGACGACCTCGGCATCGGGTTCACCCCGGACTGCTGGGACAACGAGATGGACGCGCTGCCGATGACCGGCGACCGGCAGACGTTCCAGTGCGGCGACTGCAAGACCGCGCTGACCGTCACCGACAACGGCCTGGTCTACGACATCCGCTAGCCACCCCCCTGCGGGGTTCGGCTCGGGAGCCGACAACGGGCCGGACCCCCACCCCTCGACGTGAAGGAGCAGCACGTGAGCAGCCACATCACCCCGCCGGTACCCGCGCCCGCCCATCCGACGACCCGCGAGTACCTGTGGATCATCACCGTCCGCGTCGACGGCAAGGAGATCACCGCGAAGGACACCGGCTCCTTCCCCGCCAGCGTCACCCGCAGGCAGGTCTTCGACGCGGTCCTCCAGCGAGTCGCCACGGACCTCGGCAAGAAGGACCTGCCAGTCCTGTTCTTCGCCCTCGAACCCAACGCCCTCTGACCCCGCGTTCCGTCCCTGAGAGCTCATCCCGAAGGAGCACACCATGGCCACGCGCACGTCCGACCTGATCGCCATGCTCCCTCCCACCGCCACCGAGTTCAGCACCGCGCACGGCGACCCGACCACGTGGATGCCGGCCGTCTTCGAGGCGTACGAGAACCTCGCCGCGATCGACGCCGCGGCCCTGCAGCCCGCCGCTTCCGTACACCTGCTGGCCGGCGGCACCACCCGCGGCGGCGAGGTTCTCCCCCAGGCCGGGCAGGCCGCCGCATGAGCACCTACGACCACACCCAGGCCCAGGCCGCCATGGCGCAGATCGTGGCCGCGACCGCCGCCGACAAGGCCGCCGCCGACCAGCACGGCGGAGACCCGGTCCTCAATGCCGCGCACGCCGCAGCCACCGAACTCGACCGCATCGTTCACGCCCGCCTGGCCGAGCAGACCAACACCCGTACCTGACCCTCCCGCTCCACCCACTCAAACCGGAAGGACTCCGCCCGTGCTTTCCCAGATGCAGAACGCGGTCGAGCAGGTGCCCGTGTGGGCATGGGCCGTCCTGCTCGCCTTCGTGGCCCTGGCCGTCGGCTACTACCTCGGCCCCAAGCTCCGGTCCCGCACCAGCCACCGCAAGCCCCGCGACCCTGAGAAGCGTCGCAGCCTCATCGGTCTCCTCGGCATGGGCCTGGTCATCGTCGCCGGCCTGGCCCTGTCCACCAACACCAGTGCCCGCTTCGCCGAGAAGCGCCTCCACATGGACTCGCCCTGGCACATGACGGTCGGCCTCGTCCTCGAGGCCATCGTCCTCGGCCTGTCCTTCTACGCCTGGGCGTTCAGGGACAAGGGCGCGACCCGCGTCGTCTACCTCCTGGTCCTGGCCCAGGCCATCGGCGCCATCGAGGTTGTCATCCAGGAGCACGAGGACATCGGCACTGCGGTCGTCCGCATCGTCGGCCCGGTCATGCTCGCCTACGGCCTCCACAAGCTCCTCGGCCTTGAGGCCAAGCTGGGCAAGGTTGAGATCAAGTCCAACAGCATCATCGCCCGTGCCTGGCGCGACCGACTCAACCGGTTCGAGTCGAAGCTGGGCATTGGATCGCGCGGCGCGGACGCCCTCGCCATTTCCCGCAGCAACGCCTCCGACCAGTTCGTGAACCTGAATTCCCTCGGAAAGCCCCGGCACATGACCGGCCGAATGTACCGGCGCGCTCTGGTGAAGTCCGGCCGGGCCGCGCTGCACGGCCTGGAGGGATTCGAGCGGCAGATGGCGGAGGCCACTCTCGTCGACCGGATCGCCTACGAGAAGGGCATGCAGATCGGCGGCGACCGCTTCGACACCGCCCTGATGCAGGGCGTGCGGTCGAACACCGGAACCCCGGGACTGGACTCGGCTCCTCCGTTTGGCGTCGGGCTCCTGACCAGCGCGGCTTTCGAAGCCGCACCCCCCAGCCACGCCGAAGACGCAGCCGGGCCGCACAACGACAAGCCGCAGCCGCGTTCGAACCCCGCCACGACCGACGCCGAGCGGAAGTCCCGCGCGTTCCGCGTCTACGCCGACCTCGGCCAGCCCTCCCAGCGGGCCTTCATCAAGGAATGGCGCGACCGGGGATTCGGAGAGTCCGACCAGACCCTCCGGGATCTCTACAACGAAATGCACGCCGCTTTCGAGAATTCCCGGAAGGGGAACACGGAATGACCGAGCACCGCTGGACCGCGAACACCGTCCAGGAAGCCCTGAACATCCTCGACGCCGCCCGCAAGCTCATCGAGGCCCGCATGCTCACGCTCTCCCCCGGCGACCCCGCGGACCGCTGGAAGGCCCAGGCGACAGCCCCGATCAACCTCGACATCACCATCGCCGAGGGCGCGCTCGTCCAGCAGGTCAACGACCAGCACGTCTTCCTCCGCCAGGTACGGGGTGAGCACTGATGGACACCACGGCCCTCGCCCCTGCCCGTCGCGCCCCCGCCCGGCCGCGGCCCACCACCCCCGCGCCGCTCCGGCCGCCGAGGAACCCCCGCCCGCCCCAGATCCCCCCGCCCCCGGATCCCCCGACCTGGGGGCAGCGGATCGTCCCCCGGCCCGCCCAGCAACTCATGGCCGGCCTCGGGATGTGGCAGGCGCCGACCCCGCTCCCCCCGTCCCTGCACCTGCTCCACACCATCTCGGTCCTCGAGCGGTACGGCTGGTGCAAGTCCCTCGACGTCGACCTCGCCGGCCGCATGTGCGTCCGTGGGGCGCAGCGCCTGCTCATGACCACCGGGCACGTCACCCCGGCCGACCGCGAGCGGGCCGTAGGCCACATGCACACCGTCCTCGCCCAGGCCGGGGTTCACACGCTGTTCTTCGCCTGGAACGACCTCCCCGGCCGCACGTTTCCGCACGTCAAAGCCCTTCTCACCCGCGCCGCCGAGCACGCCCACACGATCGGAGACTGACCCGTGAACGCCCCCCGAGACGACGCCGAGTTCACGCGGATGATGCAGGAGAGCGGCCTCGGCCAGGACCCCGCGCCCCGCCACCACAACGGCTACGCCACCTCCACCGGCATGTACGACCCCCACCCCTATGGGCCGCCGCCCACCCACGCGCCCACCCACCCGCAGGCGACCTTCACGCAGGCCAAGCCCGGTCTGACGAAGCGCGGGAAGGTCGCCCTCGGCGTCGGCGCCGCCGTCCTCGCGGGCGGCGCGCTGATCGGCTACCAGTCCCACACCACCACAGTCGCCGAGAACGAGAACCGCGCGAAGGAACTCGAACTTCGCGCACAGATCCTGCGCATTGAGGAAATGAAGGAGCTGAACCGGGTCAACGAATCGACCCGGAATTCACGGGCGGCTTCCGAGGAAACACGGCAGGTGTCGGTGGATTCCTGTGTGGATACGAACCGGAACCTGATCGGGAAGGGTCTCGGGGCGCCTTCGCTCGGGGACATCGTCGCCGACTGCCAGGCGCAGTACACGAGCCCTGCCTCGGGCCTGGACATGAAGACGGTCGGCTCCACGACCGCCAGCCCGCAGGCCTCCGACGGTGAGATCAACGACGGCTTCCTCCTGGCCGGCGGCGCGCTCGTCGTGTTCCTCGTCGTCGCCGCGCGCCGCGGCACCCGCCCCAACCACGCCTAGTTACCTACTTCCGACTTCCCGCCCGGAAAACCCCGCCCTACCGGCCTGTATGGGGCCTTGAGCAGTGGTTTTCCGGGCTTCCGGTCGCGAGGAAGTCAGTCGTAAGTACCCGCAGAGAGTGAGGATCGAGATGTCGGCGAGCACGCCGCCTGCCCCCCTTCCCGTCCCCGGCAGCCCCGCCGGAAGCACGTCTGGCACCCCGGCGAACCCGACCTCGGCCTCCCTGCTGGGTGCGCTGCTCACCCCTGTCACCCCCGCCCGCACGCCACCCGCCGACGCCCAGAACGGTCCCACGGGCCCGCAGGCCGCGAGCAGCTCCGCGTTCCACACCCCCGTCGACGACACCACGAATACCGCCCAGAATTCCGCGACGGAAAAGAACCGGAGCAGCGCTGGAAAGACCCCGCCGAGTGTTATTCGGGCGTGGCTTCTCGCGGGTGCCGAGCGCTGGCGCAAAGGCGCTGATGCGAAGCTGAAGCGGCTGGACGTGAAGAAGGCGCAAGCCTCGGCCGACGCGGCTCTGGCCCGGAAGGCGCCGGTGAACCAGCTGCCCAAGCAGCCGTCCGGGTCGTCCGCGTCGGGGGCTGGGTCGAAGCCGTCGAAGCCCGCGCCCGCCCCGAAGTCGCCGCCGGCGCCTCGCCCGGGCCCGGCGCCGAAGGCTCCCTCGTCCCCTGCCTCGTCATCGTCGTCGTCGGCGCCGCGTAAGGCCCCGGCCCCGGTACCGGCGCCCGGCCCGAAGGCCCCTGCCCCTGCTCCGAAGCAGAGCAAGCCGCAGCACGCCCCGGCCCCCGCGCCCGCGCCGAAGCAGCACAAGTCGGCGAGCTCGAGCACGACCGCGACGAACCCCGCCCCGGCCACTAAGGCGCCGAAGCCCACGGCGGGCCCCCAGGCGCCCGCTGGCGGCGGCAGCACGCCGACCGGCAACACCTCGTCGGCGGGCACACCGAACAAGCCTCAGAAGCCCACCCAGGGCAGCGGGACGTCCACCACCGGCCCGAGCAAGGCCCTCACGCCGCAGGGCTCCACCGGCACGCACAAGGGGCCGACCCCCACCACGAGCGCAGGAACGGGCAAGGGCTCCACCGCGGGGAGTAGCACCTCGTCCACGCCGAAGCCGTCGTCGCCCACCCCCGCTCCGGCACCGGGACCGACCACGGCACCGGGCTCCACGTCCCCGAAGGCTTCCGACACGCCCGCCAACGGCAGCGCTGGCAGGAGCTTCAAGGCCGGCCACACCAACGACCCGGCCAAGCCGCTCAAGCACCCCCAGCCCCAGGGCCCCACCTCGAAGTCCAACAACCAGCCGACCGGACCCACCACACCCATCAACCCGAAGACCCCTCCGGCCCCGGCCCCCCACGGCGCCCCCGGCGCTGGCCCCAAGGAGGGCAAGACCCCCGGCCAGCTGCGGACCAAGTCGTCCCGGGAGACCGGGTACCGCGACGGACACCGCGCCGGCGTCATCGCCGCGCACACCCGCGCCTACGGCGACGGCCTCCGCGACGGCTGGGACCGCGCCCTCCGCGACGGCGAGCAGGAGAAGCAGCTCCTCGACCAGGCCCGCGACAACCGCACCACCCCCACCCCTGCTCCTGCGCCCGTTCCCGCTCCTCGGAAGGACCAGCCCGTGCCGCCGACCGCCCCGCCGAAGCCGACCACACCTCCCGCGGACTCGCGCTCCCCCATCACCGTCACCAGCGTCGACGCCTCCCACGTCCACCTCGGCCCCGAAGCCACCGCCGGTTCCGTCACCCGCGGTGAGCTGCGCACCTTCAAGGACTACGAGCGGCGTCTCACCGTCCGGCACGGCGACGTCGGCAAGGTCTCCGACGGGATGCGCGCCCTGGCCCAGTTCGCCGAGGAACGCGCTGCCCACGCGACCCGCCTGCTCGAAGCGGCCAAGACCGTCAAGGGCGGTAACAACCTCGGCGCCGTCCTCGCCCGGCTGGAGGAGCAGGCCAAGGCACAGGCCACCCTCGCGGTCGAGACCCTCACCCGCGCGGCCCGCGCCACCGACGCCACCGGCGCGCTCCTCGCAAACGTCTCCACCCGCTACGGCGGCGTGTTCCAGGCCGTCGTCGACAGCGACGAGACCGCGCCCGCCGACCTCCACTTCTACAAGGACTGACCCCATGGCCGACATGACGTACACCCAGCTCCTCAAGGCGATCACCACGTTCGAGAAGCTCCTCCTCCAGGATGCCGAGCGCATCCGGAGCAACGCCGAGGCCATGGACCAGATGGCCGGCGACACCGCCCGGGAAGCCGACGTCCTCAGCGCCCTCGCCGTCGACCCGTTCACCATCGCCGAGGCGAAGGAGGTGGCGAGGGCCCTGCGTGGTGTCGGCACGGCCGTGCTGGCCTACTCCGCTGCCGGGAACACCACCGCCCGCGTCGCCGCGGCCGCCGCCCAGCAGGCCCGCACCACCCACGCGGGCATCAAGGAGCAGGTCAGCCGGGCGCCGGTCGACATCACCGGCGTGAGCCGCGAGTTCCTCCGCCAGGAGTAGCTCCCCCGCGCGGGGCCGGGCCACCCCGCGCGCCCGCGTCTCCCTCTGGGCCCTCGCCCATTCCCGGCCCGGACACCCCGCACCCCGCACCCCCGCGCCCCTCCTGCTGCCTTCTCTCTGCCGCCCCTGGAGCCCTCCGTGACCACGCCCACCCCGAACCAGACCCCCACACCGACGCCCACCACCCCGGCCGCCGCCGCGCCCCGGCCCGCCGCCGAACGCACCGTCGCCCTCGCCACCACCATCGCCCCGCTCGTCACCGTCGCTGGCACCCCGTTCCTCGCCGACAGCGCCACCTGGCTCACCGCCGTCGCCTACGGCGGCATCGCTGGGTTCCTCGGCGCCAACTACATGAACCGCCTCCCCGACCACGTCCTTGCCCAGATCCCCGGCGCCGACATCGTCCGCGCGCACCGGGTACCGCTGTTCGCGGCCACCCTCACCACCGGCATGGCGCTCGCCGCCGGAGCGCTCGCCGGGCCCGCTGGTGCCGACGCCCTCGGCGGCGGCATCCTCGACCTCCCGTCGATCCCCGGGATCCTGTCCCTCGGCTGGTGGGCCGGCGTCGCGTTCGTGCCGTTCCAGCTCCGCCGCGTCCTGCGCCGCAAGCCCCACCACACCGCGCACCAGCCCGCGGCAGCCGGCACGTACGGGCCGCAGCAGGCCCGCGTCCCGGTCACCCTCGCCGAAGAGATCACCTACCTGTGGGCCCAGCACATCTCCAACCCGCACACCGGGCCCCACAAGCTCCAGGAACTCACCCTGACCGCCCTCGACGACACCGCCTGGTCCGGCACCATCACCGCGCCCATCGGCACCAGCGTCAACGTGACCCAGGAGAAGGTCTCCAGCGTCTACCAGGTCCGCCCCGACTGGGTCGACCTCCTGCCCGGTGGACACGCTGGGGAGCAGCTCATCACCGTCCACCGCACCGCCCCCGCCGCCCTCGACCTCACCACCCTCGCCGGCGCCTGGGCCAAGCGAGTCGCCCGTAGCGGCGGCGTCCTCGCCCACACCCACCTCGAGGACATCCAGAACGACCCCAACACCGGCGGCCAGGTCGCCCGCGTCGTCGCCGACGAGAACCTCGACAAACTGCCCTCCCCCGACCGGGCCTCCCTCGCCGGAGCCCTGCGCACCACCCCCCTCCTCGTCTCCTACGAGCCGCGCCAAAACCCCCGCGAAGCCGTCATCCGCGTGATGGACCACAACCCTCTCCAGGAAGGCATCGAATTCCCCGGCACCCACGTCCTGAAGGCCAACGAGCAGGGCTACGTCACCATCGGCCGCGGCATCTCCGGCTTCCCCGCCCGCATCCAGCTCTTCGACCCCAAGCTCGGCGCCCAGCACGCCCTGATCGCCGGCGTCACCGGCTCCGGCAAGGGCGGCACCCTCCAGCTCATCGCCCTTGCCCACCACGTCAACGGATCCGCGATCTTCAACGCCGACCCCAAGGGCTCCTCCAACCCCGCAATCGACAAGATGGCCGCCTACTCCGGCCTCGGGCCCGACGCCGCCATGGGAGCGCTGCGCGTCTGGTACGCCCTGCTCCAATACCGCGTCGCAGAGTCCGCCCGCCTCGGCATGAAGAACTTCCAGCCCGGCCCCGACCGCCCATGGGCCACGCTCATCCTCGACGAGGCCAGCAAGCTCCTCGGCGAGAACGCCCCACACCGCAAGGAAGCCACCTTCATCATCAACGCAGGCGCCACCCTGGCCCGGTCCCTCGGTATGCCTCTCACCATCGCCAACCAGCTGATGCAGCTTGCCCAGCTCGGCGGTGACGCCGCGATCCGCGACAACGTCTTCTACGGCGGCTCCCTGATCCTGCTGCGCTCCGACTCCCAGCAGAAACACCTGATCGACCTGCCCGAGAACTTCGCCGGCTGCAACCCCGCCGACATCCCCGCTGCCTGGACCGAAGACCGCGCCCTGATCTTCGACCCGAACCTCCCCGAGAACCACCCGTCCCGTACCTTCGGCCTCGGCTTCGCTGCCAGCCCTGGCGCGCACCCCGAGATGATGCGGAACTGGCTCCTCGAGGACGCCACCCCCTACATCGACACCAACGCCATCGCCTACCCCGCCGACTGGCCGGACTGGGACCGCCGCGACGAGATCGCCGCCACCCCCGTCATCGACGACGGGAAGGAGTTCGACCTCGACGACAGCGGCCTCGGCACCCTGGGATCCATGCCGCCGTCCCTCGTCGCCGCGCCGAAGAAGCCGGAGACCGCCGACGAGAAGATCCTCGCCGCGCTGGCCCAGGTCGCCGACCCCGCCGGCCTCGACGTCGTCTACCTCCACCGCGACCAGATCGGGGCGCTCGCCGGCGTGAAGGAGCAGACCCTGAACAACCGGCTCTCCGCCCTGGTCAAGGCCGGGAAGATCCACCGGCAGCTCGACGGCGGCGGCGAAGAGGTCCGCGGCATGTACGGCCACGGCCCGGCCCCGGCCCCGGCCGCGGACGACAGCGCGGACGAGACCAGCGACTCAAGCGACTGAACACCCGACATTGCGCCCACGAACCGGCCCCCGGCCACCGGGGGATAGCACCTCAGACAAACCGCGTCCGGACTGCCACCATGAATCCCGGATGCAGAAGTTCCTCGTTTCGAAGTGTCCCCGCGCTCTCGGAGTCCGCTCCTCATCCACCCCGGCCCTGCCAGACGCTCGTCTGGCGGGGCCGACCCATACCCCGACCCGCCGCGCTACTTCACCGGCTTCCACACCTCGCAGCCCTCGGACGTGAACTGCCCATCGGAAGACCGGATCGTCACCGTGATCTTCCGGGCGCTCGTCGCGAACGTGTTGTCGATGATCTCCCCCGACTCACTGGTCCGCTCCCAGTAGCAGTCGTCCATCTTCCCCGTCGCCTGATACGTGCCCGGCGGGATCGTCTCCTCGCCCTCCACCGGCTCCGACGACACCACGTACGTGCCGTTCCCGTACCAGCGGTCGAACTTCCCCGACACCGCCTGCTTCACCGCGGACGTCCACTTCGGGCACATCTTCGGCACCCCGTACTGCAGGATCGCCGCGCCATCGCCCTCCATGTAGCCGCCCTCGGCAAGCCACTGCGGCCGCGACGCCCCATCGATCGCGCTCACCGGCAGCGAATCGCACATGTCCTGAACGAACTCCGACGCCGTGGCGTACCCGACCGGAGTCCAGCCCTTCGTCGCCGCCATGGCATCGATCTCACTGGCCGGCCCGGACTTCGTCGGCTCCTCCGTGACCGGCGGTTCCTCAGTCTCCGTCGCGAACGGATCCTCGCTCGGCGTCTCCTCGACCATCTCCGAAGGCACCTCGCTCACCGCAGCCGGCTCCTCCGACGCCCCATCACCGCCGCTGCCGCCGCACCCCGTTCCCAGCAATGCCAGCACGGCGAACCCGGCCACCGCGGCACCCACCTTGCGCATGTGTCTCATCCGCGCAGAATGCCACCGCAACCCGCCCGGGGCATCACAAACGCCCTGATCGGGGATCATCACCAGTAGGGCGCGGGGCCCCAACAACCACACACGGGAGCCCCACCGTGCCAGCCTCCAAGGCCCAACAGGCAGAAACCGCCGACCGCCGCGCCCAGCTCGTCCGCCTCCGCCGCCAGGGCGTGCCCTTCGACGACCCCCGCATCCTCGGCCTCGGCTACGCCTCCCGCGGCGCCGCGTCGAAGGACCTCATCCGCGCCCTGGAGACGAACCGCGACGACGAGGCAGCCGAGGTGTCGGTGTACCGGCAGCAGGAAGGCGAACGCCTCGACGCCATGCTCGCCGCCCTCTGGCCCCAAGCCACCGAGGAACGCCCCATCTACGGCAAGGAAGGCCAGTACGTCGGCAAGGGCGTCGACACCCGCGCCGTCGGCGAAGTCCGCCAGATCATCGCCCTGCGCGCCAAGCTGTTCGGCCTCGAGATGCCCGCCGCACTTGAGGTTTCCGGACCTGGTGGCGGCGCGGTCCGCCTCAACACCGTCGGCCTGACCGAACTCCAGACCCTCATCTCCGCAGCTGGCGAGCCCGACCCCGAGGACGAAGACGACACCGATCTCGCCGGCACGTACGACCCCGAGGACGAGGACGAGGACGAGGATGGCGACGCAGCCTGACCTCGACCTCGACACCGAAGGCGGCGTCGAGGTCGTCTCTGAGGCCGAGCAGCTCACCCGACTGACAGCCGCCTACCGGCGCCTGGGCCGCGCCGAACGCCGCCGAGTTGCCCGCCGCGCCAGCCCCGAAGTCCGGGCCGTCCTCGCCACCGTCGAACGCACGATGGCGCTGGAGCGCGCCCCGGGGTCGATGGCGGCGATCCTCACCGACGGCCGTGAGATGCAGGCGCCCCACCTCGACCTGATCGACGGCCTGTTCAAGCGGATCGCGCGCGGGGAGCGCATCAAGGCCCTGATCACGATGCCTCCTCGCCATGGGAAGTCCCGGCGCGCCGCACGGTGGGCACCGCTCTGGTACCTGGCCCGGCACCCCGACCACCGCATCATGATCGCGTCATACGGCGCGGACCTTGCCGAGGAGCACTCCCGGTGGATCCGCGACGCCATCAACACCTACGGCCCACAACTGGGCATCGCACTCCACGCCGGCTCCAAGGCCGCCGGCCGCTTCGACCTCGCCGACCCCGTCACGGGCGACCGACTCGAGGGAGGACTCGTCGCCGCAGGCGTCGGCGGCGGCCTTACTGGCAAGGGCGCCCACGTCGCTCTGGTCGATGACCCGATCAAAGACGCCGCCGACGCAGAGTCCCCCACCATGCGCCGCCGCCTGTGGGACTGGTGGACCGCCGTCCTCAACACCCGCATGGAACCCGCCGGGTCCATCATCGTCATCCAGACGAGGTGGCACGAGCAGGACCTCGCCGGCCGGATCCTCGAAGGCCAGGACACCTCCGACTGGATCAAGCTCGACCTCCCCGCGATCTGCGACTCCGACGACGACCCCCTCGGCCGGCCGATCGGCGCCGCACTGTGGCCCAAGCGGTACGGACGCCGCGCGCTCGAGGCCATCCGCCGCGCAGTCGGCGAACGCGTCTGGTGGAGCCTCTACCAACAGAAGCCCCGCCCGCTCGAGGGAGGTGTGTGGAAGTGGCCGTGGATCATGGACAACCGCACCAACCCGGTCGCCTTCCGAGGCGTCGACCTATCGCGCGTCGTCGTTGCCGTCGACACTGCGGGCGGCGGAGACGAGAAGAACGACGAGACCGGCCTTGTAGCGACCGGACGCACGAGCGACGGGCACTACTACGTAGTCTCCGACCGCTCCGACCGTATGGGCGCCGATACCCGCGGCCATGAAGTCGGCCGGCTCGCCCTCGAGGTCGACGCCGACGCGATCGTCGTCGAGGACAACTTCGGCGGGGACCAGATGGAGCAGATCATCCGGCAGGCGTGGGCGGACCTCGTCCGCGACGGGGAGACGAAGGGCCGGCTGATGCCCGCGATCATCCCGGTGCGCGCCAAGCAGTCGAAGCGGCTGCGGGCGGAGCCGATCGCGCAGCTCTACGCCCAGGGCCTCGTCCACCACGTCGGGGAGCACCCCCGGTTGGAGGGGCAGCTCGTCACGTGGATCCCGGGCATGGACTCCCCTGACCGGATGGACGCACTCGTGCACGCGCTCACCGAGCTCGCCGACCCGGCCGCCGCGGCGACGAGCAGCGGCTCGTACAGCGACCAGCGGCTCGCAGGACGCCGCTGAACCGGGCCGCATATGCCGGAGGCCGTTTCGTGCACGCCTCTGGCGTACCTGTACGGCCCGGTGGCAGGGTGGACGGCATGCGGCGCCCCGCCCTCACCCCCGCGGGTCGCCCGTCGGCCCTGCCCGAGCGGGCCGCTTCGTCGGCACCTTCCGCGAGCCGACAGCGGGCAGGGCCGCGCCCGCCTCCCGGCTCCCCACGGGAGGCCACAGGCGCGCACAGAACCCTCGGGGAGGGTCAGTGCTTCCCGCGCTTCCCGAGCCAGCTGCGGACGGCCATGCGGTCGACGTTCGCCCGTCGCGCGAATCCGGCCTCGGACTCGGTTCCGATGCCGGAGACCTGGATGATCGCGGCGCGCTTCAGTCCGGCCAGCGCGCGGATTTCAGCGGCCTTGGCCTGGGCGCGGGCGCGGGCCAGTTCTTCAACCACGCCTTCCTCGCCGCTGATGATGCGGTAGGCGACGGTGAGCGCGGCGGTGCGCTCGTCTTCGTCGTCGGGGTCCGGGTAGGCGAGTTCGATCTCGTCGGCCTGCCAGAGGAGGTCGCTGAGCTGCTCTTCGGTGAGGCCGTGGTCGTCTCCGAGCCAGGCGTCGAGTTCGTAGCGCTGCATAGCGGTCCCCTCCGAGGTGGCGATCACCTCTCGATGTAGACCACTCTACAGATCAGCTGTAGAGGCGTCTACAGCTGGCGCGCGCCCCTGTCAGACCCCCATGGCACCCTGACGGAACCCGGCGGCACCCAAGCCGATGCTGCCGCCGGGCCCCAGACGACGAGAGAGAGCGACCTGTGCAGAACTACCGGGTGACGTGGGTCCAGGACGGCCGGGAGAAGCGGTCCGGCGTCTCCTACGACCAGCCGAGCGCCGAAAGCCGCAAGGCCCGCCTGGAACAGGAGGACGGCGTTACCGACGTGCGGATCGTCCCGGTGAAGCCCGGCGAGTAACGCGGTGGCCCACGACCTCGACCCCGCCCGCCAGCAGCTCCTCGCCAGGCTCCAGGCCGTACCCCGATACCGGGAAGCGGACGAGGCCTTCCTGGCCCGCCGCGTCGCCCGAATGACCGACCAGCAGGCCGCCGCCACGCTCGCCCTGTCGGACGCGGAGCTTCTCGAGAAGAGCGAGCCCGACCGGACACCGCGGTACGCGCCGCCGACCGACGACACGCCCGTCATCCTGTACGACCACGTCGACGGAGGCTGACCCCGCCACCGCCCGGATTGTCAGTGCCCGCCCGTACCGTCATGAACGAGGGCCTGGAACGGCCGGGCCCCAGGCTCTGGGAGCCCGTCATGGGCGAGATCACCGTCAGCGCGCAGCGCATCGACCACCTGCTCCACGACCCGGCGAGCACGAACGTCTCCTACCAGGAGGCCTTCGCCGACCTCGCCGC
Organism: Streptomyces sp. NPDC015130; assembly: GCF_043080005.1. NCBI lineage: Bacteria > Bacillati > Actinomycetota > Actinomycetes > Kitasatosporales > Streptomycetaceae > Streptomyces > Streptomyces sp. NPDC015130. The sequence continues at coordinate 41,143 of NZ_JBIBVC010000024.1, forward strand.
CACACGCCGCGGCCGGCCCGTCGCCGAGATCGAGCCGCTGCTCCGCGCGGCCGCCGACAAGGCGCTCCTCGGCTTCACCGGCGCCGACCTCGCCGAGCAGGCCGAAGCGATCAGCACCGGCGCCCGGTACGAGCTCCGCGTCCGCGTCACCGGGTAGCCACAGGGGCGTGCGATCACGGGCCGGGTCTGGATAGCCTGGGAGCACGCCCAGGGGGGCCTGTGAGGAGCACGCATGCCCCGTCCTCTGTGGTCCGGAGCGATCTCGTTTGGCCTGGTCACCGTGCCTTGCAAGCTGGAGAACGCGACCGAGAAGCACGACGTGTCACTGCGACAGGTACACCTCGAGGACGGCGGCCGGATCCGGTACCGCAAGACGTGCGAGATCGACAGCCAGGAGCTCACCGAGGACGAGATCGGCAAGGGCTTCGAGGACCGCAAGGACCACATCATCCCCATCACGGACCAGGACCTGGCGGACATGCCCCTGCCCACCGCGAAGGCCATCGAGATCGTCGCGTTCGTCGACCGGGCCTCCGTCGACCCCGTCCAGCACGGCGCCGGCTCGTACTACATCACCCCGGCCGGCCAGGTCGCAGCCAAGCCATACGTGCTACTCAGGAAGGCACTGGAGCGCAACGACAAGGTGGCCGTCGCCAAGTACGCCCTCCGCGGAAGAGAGCGGCTCGGCCTGCTCCGCCCCCTCGAGGACGCGCTGCTCCTGTCCGGCCTGCACTGGGGGGACGAGATCCGCTCCTCCGAGGAGATCACCCCGCCCGAGACCGAGCTGACCGAGGACGAGATCGAGGGCGCGCTCGCGCTGATGGACACGATGACCGTCGAGCACCTCGCCGACCTGGACGTCGCCGACCACTACACCGAGGCGCTCCACGAGGTGATCGAGGCGAAGGCCGAGCACCGGGCGCCGAAGCCTGCCGCGGGTGAGGAGAGCATGGCGGCGCCAGTGGTGGACCTGATGGCCGCGCTGGAGGCCTCTGTGGCCAAGGCGAAGGAGTCCCGCGGCGAGACGCCACCCGGGGGCGAGGCGACCGTGCACGAGATGCCGAAGCCGAAGAAGAAGGCTCCCTCAGCCGCGAAGAAGACGCCGGCCAAGAAGTCCGCGGCGAAGAAGACAGCGCCCGCGCGGCGGAAGAAGTCCGCTTAGGCTCGGCCTGCTCTTGGCCTGTGTCTGCCGCCGCCGAGCCCGGAAGGCTAGTTGGCGCACTCCCACCAGGGCTCATCCGATGCGGCACACACGGAGCGGCGCAAATCGTCGAGGTCCTGGCTCTGGCGCTCGGCGCTCAGCTGGTCCCGGATGGACTGCGCGGTGGCCCTTTCGGTTCGATCGAAGCAGTCCGGGTTCGTGAGGATCAAGTTTGCGGCCGTCCGGCGCCCACTCTCGTGCCTCGCTTGCTCATCTGCCGTCAGCGAACCTGTCCCGGCCTTCGTGCTCAGCGAGTCAATGATGCCGAGTTCCTCCATCAGTGCGTCCTGGACAGGCGCACACCCGGCAGCGGAACTTCCCGAGTCGTCTGCCGTCACCCTTCCAGCGAGGAATGCTGCGGCAAGAGCTACGACAAGAACTGGCGCCGCGACGACCCCCCAGTGGCGGCGAGGTCGTTGGCTGCTCCCTGGTCTACCAGGCGAAGTAGCCGATTCACTCATAGTGCCCCCCTCTAGATAGGGCGCTCATCTTGTCAGACGAGAAGGGCGCCCTATCAGCGGGATGGGCTAGGGAAACTCGCCTTCCCGACCGGTCAGCGGCCTGCCGGCAGGCTTGTCGATGCCGAGGCTGCCCCACGGCGCGCACACGTCGCACATCTCCAGGTCTGGGTGCATCTCCGCCGCGGCAATCACGCCGTCCCGGTCCAGGAGCTGCGCCCCGCCGTACTGGGCCGCGAGCGAGCAGTTCCCCCGGTGCAGGACGGGATGACCCTCGACCGCGCGGGGCTCGCTCACGGTCCAGCGGAGCTCCCGGTGCGCTACCTCCCGGCGCCGGCGCTCCTCGGCTTCCTGTTGCTCGAGGTCCCGGATGTCCCGCTCGGTCACCGTCACCTGCCACCGCAGCCACTTCAGCACCGTCCGCTTCATCTCCAGCCGGACGGCTATCGGCATCTCCATCAAGACCGCCCCGCTCACGCCGCCAGCGCGTCGCCCGCCCCGGCGGCGTCCGGCTGGGCCTTCGGGTGCCGCTTGAGCTCCATACGGGCCTTCACGAGCTTGTCGTCCTTCGGGAGCGTCGCCCAGTACGGGTGAGTGGACACCTCGATCGACAGCTCGCGCACGAGGTCCCACAGCCGCGTCTCCTCGGCCGCCTGCTCGGGCGTATAGCCGGGGGACGGCTCGCGGCCGCCGGTCACCTCACCGGTGTGCGGGTGGGCTGTGCCGGGCCATCCGGGGAGCGGCTCGACGGACCAGGGCAGGGTTCGACACAGGGCTGTGTGCTCGGCACGTGCCTGGTGCAGGCGCTGCTGGAGCTCGATCAGGTCGTCAGGAAAGGGGAGGGTGTCTGCCACAAGAGAAACGTACCTCTGTTCGATTTCTGGAGGCTAGTCACACACGCCACCTGCGATTACGGTCACCCCAACAGCTCACACACGGGAGGACACCATGCGTCACGACACCGGCTGGGGACTCACCGCCGACCCCGAGTGGGGCGCAGCACGCGAACCCGACTGGGACTAACACCCCCAATCATGGAGGTCGCCCAGAATGCAAGGCGATCAGCCAGATCATCCCCCTCACGGGTGAATCACGCCACCGCGAGAGCCGGCCCGGCCGCAGGATGACCGCCATGCATACACAGCACAAGCCGTATCCGACCGACACTCCTTGGACCTTCCGCACCCGCACGAGCAACTACGAGCCCACCACACCCCTGTGCCTGTACTGGGAAGTGGAAGGCGACTGGCTCACCGACGAGTGCACCCCCGATGAAGTGACCCCCCGCGAACTCTGGGACCTCTGGTTCGCCGCACACGCCACCAAGGCGCCAGCGCCGATCAACTGGTCCGTCCGCGGCACCAACATCTTCGAGACCGCCCCCTTCAGCCCCTCTCCCTACCTGCCCGAAGACTTCCTCACCCACTACACCTGGCCCACCCACGCCAAGACCGGAGAGCGCCTGAACTGGGCCCGCCTGCCGGTCACCGACAAGCTCTGGGACTCCAGCCACAACGACAAGGGCGGCTTCATCCAGCAGCTCACCGGCTGGAAGCCCAGCCCATTCCAGAGCCACTTCGACGCCCAACGCATCGCAAAGCTCGTCGGCCTCAACGACTGACCCCCGCCACTACGCAGCACGGCCCGCCCGCCCCGAAAGGAGCCGGCGGGCCGTCGCCCTCTTGCCTCGCGCCATCCCTAGCTCGGCTCCCGCCACCACCGCAGGCCCTCCGGCTCCGCCCGCTCGACCTCACCGTCCACAGCCGCCAGGAACGCGCTGTACGCCGCCACCCGGTCAGCCGCGAACTCCCGCTGCTCGGTCGTCATCTTCTTCGTCACCCACGCCCAGCGGCCCTCGAGCCACACGGTGTGCCAGGCCCCGTTCTCCACCGTGTCCCCGGCATCGGCGCGCGCCGTACGGTCCTGGGCGCGGGCGTGGAGGCCGGCGATCTCCTGCCCGAGCGCCGCCTCGTACACCGGCAGGTACTCCACGCACGCTCCACACGCGACAGCCGGCCCACCGAACCGCGGCGTGCCCCCGACGGAGCGCCCACACAGGCCCTGCCCGACGAGCCAGCCGTCCATCCGCGCATTCCACGTGTACAACGCCAGATGCGTATGGTCCGGCTCGCCAGAGAGCCGCAGGACGCCGGCAGGCACCAGGTACCGGCGTCGGGCATCCAGTCCTTCGGCCTTGGCCGCGACGATCGGCTCGTGGAGTTCGGGGTGCCCGCAGCAGGTGTCGAACCCGCCGTGGCACTCGGACTCCACCTGGCCGGCCTCGGGGCAGTAGTAGACGCTCGCGCCGGAGCGGCAGACGTGCTTAGGGGCGGACATGGCCCTCCTTCTGGGAATGTGACAGTAGGTAGGCGCCCGCCCGTGGGGTGCGGTGCCTTTCGTGACTCTCGGCAACCGAAATCAGGCTGCGTGCGGCTCAACGGTCGGCGCGGACATCGGCGGAACGATCTCCCAGCCCTCCGCGCGCGCCCGATTCCGCGCCCGTGTCACGCCGCGGGGGTGCACACCCAGCGCCAGCGGGTCTCGGCCGGCCAGCTCCGCGAAGGCGAGGCGCACCCGGGCCTCCATGGCCAAGGTGATCGTCGTACGCGCCATCACGTCGCTCAGCTCGGGCTGCCCCATGCCCATACGGCCAGCGATTACCGAGACGCTGAAGCCCTCAGCCACCAGCGACCGCAACAAACGCAGGCTCGGCCCAGCCTGCGTCATACCCGCCGCGTCTCCCGCGCTCCGTATGGGCAGCAGACCGCACTGGCAGGCCAGGTAGACAGCATGGGTGACGTTCCGAGCCCCGAACTTCCTGACCACCCGGGGCAAGATCTTGCTGGGAGTGTTCACGTGCATGCTGAACCGCTTCGCCATAGCTCGGTAGGTCGCACCGGTGCTGACAGCTTCAAGGACAGCCAGCTCAATGTCTGTCAGAGACGCGGCGGACCCGCCACCAGCCGGTGACGGGCCCGCCGCGCTGCTGTTCCGCGCGGTCATGGGGTGCTCCTTCGCATCAGAGGGTGGTGAGGACGTCGGTGATGGGGCGCAGCTGGGGAACGGCCGGCCCGCCGCACGCCCGGCCGTGGTCGGCGAGCGGGAACGCCAGCGGGGCGTGGAGGTCAAGAAAGGCCTGCACGCCCGGGTCCACTTCCGGCTCGGGCACGTCCGACTGCTCGAGGACGTAGCCGGTCCGCCGGCGCGCGCCCGTCTTCGTGGTCGCGGTGGCGTGCAGGTTGCGGATGAGGATCCAGCGGGCCCGCTTGCCGTTCTGGGCGTCGACGGCCCAGACGTGGTTGTGTCCGGGGGTGAAGCGCTCGATGCGGATGCGAGGGCCGCCGCGGGGGTCGGCGGATCGGTATATCTGGCCGGGCTGGATCACGTCTGGTCCTTGAGGTTGGTGTGGGCGTCGAGGGCGACGCGGAGCCTGGCGGCGACTTCGGTACCTGGTGCCCGCCACGTTGGGGTGTCGATGTCCTCCGCAAAAGCGCGAACCGCGTCGAGGGCGGCCTCGGCCCGCTCGGCGCGCTGCTGCTGCTTGTCGGCTTTGGCGGCCCATGCGTCGCGGGCAGATTTGGCGTCCCAGACGCGGATGGTGAGGTCGTTGATGCCGTTGCGGAGTGCGGTGGCCTCTTGGCCGGTGAGTCCGCCGTGGTGTTCGGCGCGGTCGGCGAGGTTGCGGAGCGTGTCGACGGTGTGCCGGATCTGGGCGGGCTCGGGCTGGGTGTTCTGCTGCTCGTTGTGGGCGGTCCAGCGTTCCTGGCAGTCGACGCTGGCGGCGGCGCCGTCGCGGCGGAGGCACGGCCGGTCGGCGAGGGTGCAGCAGCGGGGGCATGGGACGGTCCAGGCGGGGCTGGCGTAGCCGCCGTGGAGGTTGGCGGTGCAGAGGGCGCACTCGTCGAGGCGGTAGGTGTGCTGCTCGGTGCATGTCGTCCCGCACTGGGCGGGCGGGTAGCTGGGTTGGGTCATCGGTTGGTCTCCTCGTCTTCGTCGTCGGCTGGGTCCCAGGTGGCGAGCGGGTCGCGGTCGGTGGTGGCCCAGGTGTAGGTGGGGCACGGCGACGGGTGGCCGCACTCCACGCAGTTGCCGGTCGTCAGGCCGCCCGATGTCGTGTCCTGGGTGTGGGCTTGGGCGATGCGTGCGAGTCGGGCGGAGGGCCCGACGGCGCCCTTGGCGGCCCAGTCGTCGTAGCGGTCGAGCGCGGCAAGCACGAGGTCGGCGGCGTTTTCGCTGATCTCGGAGGGCATCCCGGCGAGGGCGCCCTGGTTGATCTCGCGGAGGACGATTTGACGGCGCATGTCGTCCACGGCTGGCTGGGTCATCGTCGCTCCTCGGCGGCGGGCAGTGCGAACTGGACTTCGAGTGCTGCGATCTCCTGCCGTTCGGCTTCGGGCATCTGGCAGAACAGGACGCAGGTGGTGGTGTTGTGGCCGGGGCAGTCGTCGCGGTGGGGGAAGTCGGCCTGGCAGGTGTCGCAGGCGAGCCACTGCGGGGCGTGGGGCACGTAGCGGAGGCGGTGGCGGCAGATGCGACTCATCGCCCCTCCTCGACCGTGCGGCGGAGGCGAGCGAGGGCTTCGTAGTCGTCGGTCGTGAACTCGTCGGAGCGGTTGGCCATGCGGTTGTCGGCGAGGTCGAGGGCGAAGGTGAGGAACTGGCGCTCGGCGGCGGTGAGCGGGGCGTCGGCTGGCTGGTTGTTGTCCAGACCGGCAGCGGGGGCGGCCCCGGGCACGTGGGGGTCGTCCGACCTCCGACCTGCGCGGTGGTCCGCGTCCTTCTCGCACTGAGTGCCGCCCTCGAACATCACGGGGCACCTGCCGCGGGCGCCCGTGTCCGGCTGGTGTCCGGTCTGGCGGGCGGCCGGGGCCGGCAGTTCCACGGTCTGGAGGCCGCCGTCCTGGTCCATGTAGCAGGGCGCGCCCTGGCAGTGGACGACGTCGGGGGTGGCGGGCTCACCGCAGCTGCACGCGCCGGTCTGACGGGCGGCGTCCCGGACCGTGGCGGCGAGCTGGGCGTAGACGCGACCGGATCCGGTGGTGATCCCGGCGGCGTCGATGGCCTTGACGAGGTGCTGCGAGGCGTCGGCCAGGGAGGGCGTGCAGCGGTGGCAGAAGCCGTGGGTGGCGCAATGCTGGGTGCTGCGGCAGGCCTCGGGCTGTTCGGTCATGCGGGGCTCCTTGGGTGGGCCGGGCCGTGGTGCGCGGCCCGGCAGCGGGGCGGGGGTCAGGCGGCGGAGACGGCCAGCGGGCACGGCTGCTCGCTGTAGTCGCCGTCGGGCTGCTGCTGGCAGGAGCACGCGGTCTCCACGCGGATGTGCGGGCAGTGCTCCAGGCCGGGGATCTCGTCGCCGTCGTCGTCGAAGTAGTCGTCGCACTCGCGCTCGAGGCACTCGGTGGTGCCGACCCAGATGGGGACCTGCTCGTGGTCGGCGGCCGGCACGGGGGCGACGGTGGGGCGCGGGCGACGGTGGGTACGGACGCTGCACTGCGACCACGGCACCATCTCGCCGTGCTCGGCCGAGCACTCCCCACAGGCCTCTCCGGCCGGGGCGTCCAGGCAGAGCATCCCGTCGGCGTAGGACTGGTGGCGGTCCATCCACGCGTCCCACGCGTCCGACATGTCGTCCTCGGGCTGGGGGCCGTGGGGGCAGTCGCCGCTGTCGGCGTCCCAGAACCAGTTCTCGGGCTCGTGCTTCTCGGTCTCGGCCATGGGTGTTGCTCCTTCGGTGGGTAGGGTCGAGGTGTCCAGACCGCCCCGATTCCCGCGGGGCGGTTTGCGGCATGTCAGGCGCGGTCGGCGACAGTCCAGCGGCCGGCGTCCTCATCCCAGACCACTCGGTCGGTGTGTCGGTCCGCGCTCGGTCCGTGTCCGGGGCCGATGTGGACGCCGTTGCGGGGGTCGGGGCTGTACCCGGCGTCCTGCAGGGCGTTCAGGGTGTTGGCGAGTCGGTGGAGGAGGTCGTCGATGGTCGTCTGCATGGTGGTCTCGTCTCCTTAGGTTTCAGGCGTTGGTGGTGGGCTTGCGGCGCCGCCGGATGCGGGCGGGGCGGGTGTCGACGGTGTGGCAGGGGCAGTCGGTGCGGTGCTCGCTGGTTCGGCTGGTGGGGGTGATGCAGTGCGTGGTGTGGTGGCCGTCGCGGGTGATGCCGTGGACGATCGTCGGGCGGGCCATGGGGTTCTCCTGGGTGTGGTGGCGGGTCAGCGGGCGGGGTCAGAACGGGACGTCGTTGCGAGGCCAACGGCGCAGGCCCTGGCGGCGGAGCTGGAGCCGGTTGTCGATCCGCCACCAGCGGGGGCATGCGGACGTGCCGCAGTCCCTGCAGTACGAGTCGGCGCTTTCGCCGTCGGGGTCCGGCGCCCAGGCGGTGGTGGCGTGGAGGGGTGCCGGTCCCGCGAGGCGGGCGGTACGGCGGGCGCGCATGCGGGCGAGGATCTGCGCGTCGGTCGGCTGCTCCCAGACGTGCAGCCCGGCGCCGGGCTTCCAGCGGCGGCCGTGTCCGCCCTGTTCGGTTCCGCACCAGCGGCAGCCGTACGGGGTGGGCGGCTGACCGTCGGGGTAGCGGATCGGGTTCCGGCTGAGGCCGGTGGCGGGGTCTCGGGTGACGAGGGTCATTGCGATGTGTCTCCGGGGTGGTGGCAGTGCGGGGCGGGCACGGCCGTCGTGCCGAGCCCGCCCCGCAGGTACCGTTCAGTCGAGGTCGGCCGGGTTGGTGACGGTCACTCCGTCGCGGGTCCGGGACAAGACCCGGTCGTACTCACGCTTCGGGTCGTCCCATCCGCCTCCGCCGCCGTCGAGCGTGAGCGTCTTCTTGTTGACGCGCTTCACCCGGTACGTGTCGACGGAGGTCTGAAAGGTGCGGACCCCGACGATGTCGCCGGGCTGGAAGTCCGCCGGCGTCCAGGAACGGTCACGCTTCGAGAGCCGTTCAGCCATCTCCGTCTTCGCGTCAGCCGTGATTCGGGCCCACCGGGCGTGCTGATCGGCGCGCTGGGCTTCCTTGAAGGCATCGATGGCGCGCTCGGAGGCGGCGTCCGCGCGGGCCTTGTCACGGCGGGCGGAGCGGTAGGAGTGGTGACCGCGAAGGAGGGGCTGCCCTCCCGCGAACCGGCCGTACATGTTGGAGGCCTGCTGGGAGCGGCGTTCGGCTTCCGCCTTAAGACGGTCGGCGCGCTGCTCGGCGGCTTCAGCACGGCGGCGGGCGGCGTTCGGGTCCTGGTTCGGCATGGGCTGTTCCTTCAAGGCCGTGTGGGCGTTCGGGGCGCGGCGAGGTCACCGCGCCCTACCGGTGTCCGGGCGAGTTAGGCGTTAGACCGAAGGGCAGTCGGACTGGCGGCACGTGCAGCGGACGGGCACGCCATCGCTGCGCGTCACGGCGATGTACGGGTGTCCGTGGCGGGACACCTTGACGTGCACGAAGTGGTAGCTGACACCGTTGATCGTCCGACGCCAGAAGTGCTGGACGTTGTTCTCGTACTCGTCCAGTCGCGGGCTGATGCCAGTCGGGCGGTGCAGGACCTCAACGGTGTCGTGGGGGCGAACCAGGTACGGGTCGTCGTCCCACCCGGTGACGGACACGTGCATCCAATCCCCCGCGTCCTGAACGGCGGTGACGGTCTCGGGACGTCCGGCGAGTATGACGTGGTCCCCGCTCTTCAGGTTCATGGGGGAAATGCGCATCGGTACTCCCTTGGGGTCTCTGGGTGGTGGGCCGCGCGCCCCGGAAGGGGAGTACGGAGCGCGCGGCCGGGGTGGGTGGCACTCGTCGGAAGCGGGTCGGTGCACGGAGGGGGCCGTGCGGGCCGCGTGTCCGGGTGCCTGCCCGGGGGTGCCGCCCCCAGGGGGTGTGGGGGCGGCGGGGCTCCCCTGGGGGTTGGGGAGCCGTCTGGGGTGGGGTCAGTACTTGGTGACCAGGGCGCGGTAGTCGCGGCCGTCCAGGCCCCACAGGCGGGCGTGACCGCCGGGCTTGAGGACCTCGGCGTACAGCTCGCGCGTCACCTCGTCGATCTGGTCCTCGGTGAGGTCACGTCGGGTCGTACCAGGGACGGTGTAGCCGCGCCCGTGGCGCTCGATGAGGCGGACTTCGTAGCGGGGCTGCATGGGCAGGGCGTCCGCGCCGAAGACGACGTAGGCAATGAAGCCGAGGTCGAGGTCGCCGACGAGGCGGACGGCTTCGGCGAGGCGGGTCTGGTTGGCGTCGGCGGCGGCGGCCTCGCGGGCGATGACGCCGGCCTGGTGCTGGAGGCTGGCGAGGCGGCTGCTGGCGTTCTGCTGCGCCTCCCAGGAGGGGAAGAGCCCGATCTCGAACTGGCCGGTAAGGGCGCGGATCTCGGTGTGGAGGGTGGCGAGTTCGGTGTGGAAGTCGCGGTCGGTGTGGAAGCCGATGTTGTCGAGCATGGTCCGTCCCCCTGGTTGTTGGGTCGTTGTCGGCTTGACCACCATAAGCCATAACCTATTGCGTGCGCAATAGGTTATACGGCCTCGGGGAAACAGAAAGGCCCGGCCCCACCCGGGACCGGGCCCATCAACGCTGCTCAGAAGGGAGGCTCGTCATCCCCTCCCCCACCCCACGAACCGCCACCGCCCTGCCGGCCACCGCCCGAGGACGAACCGCCCGCAGCCCACGGGTCACCAGCAGGAGCAGCCTGCTGGCCACCACCGCCGCTCCCGCCCCAGCCGCCACCACCGCCCCCCTGCTGGCCGCCGCGGCCGCCGGCCTTCGTCACCTTCGCCGTCGCCGACTTCAGGCACGGCCCCAGCTCGTCGACATCCAGCTCGTACACCGTGCGCTTCACGCCCTCACGGTCCTCGTACGACCGCTGCTTCAACCGGCCCTGCACGATCACCCGCATCCCCCGCGCCAACGACTCAGCAACGTTCTCCGCGGCCTGCCGCCACACCGAGCACGTCAGGAACAAGCTGTCGCCGTCCTTCCACTCGTTCGTCTGCCGGTCGAACACGCGCGGTGTCGACGCGACCCGGAACTTCGCCACCGCCGCACCCTGCGGGGTGAATCGGAGCTCGGGATCGTCCACGAGGTTCCCGACCACGGTGATCACGGTCTCGCCTGCCATGCTGCTGCTCCTTCGTCTGGTCTCTGAGTACGTTCGGCGTCATGCCGCGCGCTGGCCGGTCTTCCCGGCGAACAAGGTCTTGCTGGTCGGCGTCGGCCCCTGCTTCGGCTCCCGGATCGGGCCGCCGTACTGCTGATAGGTCCGACCACGGCATACCTCAGCGATGACCCGGGCCCGGACCCCGAACGCCATCCCGAGCTCAAGATCCGTCTCCCCCTCGAAGCTCCGGGTTCGGATCTCAACCACCTCGCTCCCCACCAGCTCCCTGGACCCGTCCTGCACGAGGGCCTCCGGAAACGGCCGGCCCTCCCGTTCGTAAGCCCGCCGCATGCGCCCCACGAACACGCACGTGAAGCTGCTCCCGTGGCCGTGTTCCCGGTCGATGTCCGCGAACGACATCCCGCGGGAGACGCACAGCGCAATCGCGGCCAGACGCTCAGAGGCGGTGAGGTTGATGCGGGTCCCGTCGGCGTACCGGCGGACCGCAACCTCGTCGTACGTTTCCGTGTCGTCGCCAGCGTCGAGCAGGGGCTCGGCGCCCGGGTCGTCGATCGTGTCGTCGTCCCACGCCAGCGGCCCAACGAACCCGCCCACGGCTGCCGCGCGCCGAGTCCGGTCGGCCACCCACGGCAGGATTCCGAGGTCCTCCGGGTTCTGATTCCACAGCTCGTTGTAGGCCCGCAGGATCGCCCTCGCGAACTGCGCTGTCACCCGCTCGGACGTCAGAGCACGGCTCATCCCGCGGAACGGAACCCCCGCTCGTCCAGCCACGAACGCATGGTTGAAGCCGAGCATCTGCAGGGCCTGCACTCGGCGCCGTGTACCCGTCGGGTCGATCCGCGCGAGGTTGGGGAAGTCCGGCAGCGAGGGCCAGTAGGCCAGGACCGCCGCACCTCGTTCCCGTTCGATCTTCTCCGCCGGCTTGTGGTCGTTGTCGCCGTACATGAGGTAGTCGAGTCCGTCACGGCCGTACCCGAGCAGCACCGATAGGGGACGAACCGGCATACCGGCTGCCTGCAGCCGACGAACGTGCGCTCGGACCGGCTCTGCGGGCATGAAGGGGTCCCATGTGCCCGCCTTCTGCGCTTCCCGACGCCGCGCCTGCCACCGTGCATGCGCGGCCCGCTGTGCCAGTGACGACCCGGCCCTCATACCGCAACCTCCTGCTCGGCCGCAGTCTGCAGCGCCTTGTCGATCTGCAGCCAGCGGGTCAGCGTGTCCCGACTGACGCCGATCTCCGCCGCCGTGTACTTCACAGACGCACCGAGGCTCCGCAGCTGGCGCACACGGTCGGCTTCCACGTCACAGCGGCCCATCGCGACCGATGGACGATTCGGCATCGAGCGGCCCCGCACCGTGAGCAGCCTCCGGCGCTCCATGCTCGACAGGCCACCGAACACGCCGAACTGGTCGCCCTTGGCAAAGGCGTCCTCGAGGCACTGGACTCGGACCGGGCAGCGGCCGCACACCTGCTTGGCTGCCTCCGTCTGGGCCCGGGCGGCCAAACCGTCGCCCACGGGGAAGAACAGCTCGGGGTCCTCGTCACGGCAGGCTCGGTAGTCCGCCCAGTGGCCCTCGAGAGGCGCCGACGCGGCGGGTGATATGGGGCGGCGGGTTTCGGTGGTCATCGGTTCCTCCGGGGTGGGGTGCTCGGGTTACGCGGCCGCAGCCGTGGGCTCGGGCCAGGTGGCCTTGGTGATGGCGGCGCGGTGGGCCTGGGGCATGGGGGTGATGGGGTGGCCGAGCCAGTCGCAGCCGGCGGCCATGAGGACGACGGCGTCCGCGGCGTTGTCGTCGCCGTTGGTGGGCCAGTCGGGCCAGCGGCGGGCGACGGCGTCGACGACGAGGTTCTTGGTGGCGGTGCCCTTGCCGGTGGCGTAGAGCATGCGCTGATTGGTGGAGACGAGGCCGATGGGGATGTCGCGGGCGGTGAGGGCGTTGTAGATCTCCCACCAGAGCCAGCCGCGCTCGTGTCCCCCTCCGCCTGCGCGGGAGAGGGCGGGGGTCTCGATGACGGCAAGGTCGGGGCGGCCGATGGTGTCGAGGATGCAGGTGCGAACGTCCTGGAGCGCGCGGGCGCGGTCGGGGTGGGGGAGCCGGGTGATGGGGTTCTTCTTGTCGGTCCAGCCGACGACCTGGCACCAGCCGTTGCTGGAGGCGATGCCGGTGGCGGTGAGGCTGGTGTCGAGGCCGATGACGGTGGGCGGGTTCATGGGTGCTCCTGGCGGGGTCAGGCGGTCTGAGGGAGGTCGCGGTACCGGGCGGGGAGGTCAACGCCGATGCGGTCGCATTCCTCGGTGAGGTAGCGGGCCCAGGTGTCGGGGTGGTCGGCCATGAGGCGTTTGATGGCGGCATCGCCGGCGAGGCGGCGGAGTTCCTTCTGGCTGGCCTTGTTGAGGCGGGCGGCCTCACGTTCGGCTCGGCAGAGTTCGGTCTGCCTGGCTTTGTCGAGGTGGGCGGCTTCGCGTTCGGCTTGGGCGGTGGCGCTGATGTGGGCTTCGGCGCGGAGTTGCTGGCATTCGGTTCGGCGGGTCTGGAGGGAGGTGCGGTAGCCGAGGTGTCGGCGGCGCCAGTCGTGTGCGGCGAGGGATGTGGTGTCGGCGCGGTCGGCGAGTTGCTGTTCGGCATCGTGGATGAGTTGGCCGAGGATCTTGTGCCAGCGCTTGAGGTTGGCGGGGTGGCGGAGGGCGAGTCGGTCTGTGGCCGGGGCTTTGCCGGTGGCGTCTTCGACGACGGTGGTGCGGAAGGTGATGTCGGGGACGGTCTGGAGGTACTGGACGCGCAGGGGGTCGGCGTCGGTAGGGTTGAGGGGTTCCTCGGGGCGGTGCTTGGTGAGGTGCCACCAGGTGCAGGGGCAGGCGTAGGGGTAGAGGGTCCCGACGGCTATGAGGGAGCGGCGGGCGCCGGATTGGGCGCCTTCGCGGGTGGCGTAGCGGTGCTTGTCGGGGGTGGGGCAGTCGGTCACCGGTTCTCCGTCTCCGGGTAGTCGTCGTGGATGCGTCCGTCGAGCTCGCGGCCGGCGGCCTTTTTGCCGATGCGGGCGATCTCGACGCGGTGTCCGAGGTCGTCGACGGGGTCGCCGAGGAGGAGGGCGCCCTTGGTGGTGCCGCCGATGACGAGGTAGCCGGTGGGCTTGTACTCCCCCCACTGCTTGAACAGGAAGGGCACGTTGGCCTGGGCGCATTGGTCGCGGAGGCTGCGGAACCAGTCGGGGTGTGCGGGGCGGGCGCCGCGGCCGGACTCTCCTCCGGCGACGACCCAGTTGATGCCGTGGCGCTGTCGGTCGCAGCAGCCTCCGGCGTGGACGTACGAGGCGGTAAGGCCGTGGCCGCGTTCGCTGCCCATGGTGCGGACGGCCTCCTTGAGGTCGATGGGCCCGAGGAGGGGTTCGGCGCTGATCCAGCGGATGGCCGCGGGGGTGTCGAGGAGGGCGGGGATCCGGATGTCGGCCCACGGCTGGTTCTCGACGGAGACGCCAAGCCACAGGTTCGGGAGCGGCCAGGTCCAGTCGTTGGCGGGGAGGCCCTTGCCGTGGGCCATGGAACGAACCTGGTCGACGAAGTTGGGGTCGTTGAGGAGGGTCCGCATTCGGGCGTGGCGCTTGGTGAGGAGCTGGAAGGTGTGGCGGCGGGCGGCGGCCATGACCGCGACGATGTTCGCGATCCACAGCTGGGGCACTTCGGCGTGGAAGAGGTCGCCCATGGAGTTGACGAAGACCTTGGCGGGCTTGCGCCAGGTGAGGGGAGCGTTGACCTTGTCGTCGCGGATGCGGACGTCGAATCCGTGGGGGAAGGCGGCGGTGCCGCGGAAGCGCTCGGCGATGGTCTCGGCGTAGCAGTTGTCACAGCCGGCGGAGATCTTCGAGCACCCGCTGACCGGATTCCAGGTGCGGTCGGTCCATTCGATGGTGGTGGTGTCACCCATGGCGGGCTCCTTGTGAGGGGCTTGGGCGTCGGGTCGGCGGGGCGTGTCACCGCCGACCCGGCGGGTTCAGGTGGCCGTCTTGGAGAGGTGGCGGCCGAGGGCGAGGAGCGCGAGGGACGCGGCGGTGGTGGCGGCGAGCTGACACCAGGCGCGGGTCATGCCGTCATCTCGGGCAGGTCGCGGCAGTCGGTGTAGCGGCGGGCGAGCGGGCCGTTGTGCGGGTCCTCCTGCTGTCGGGGCAGCGGGGGGAGTTCGGCGCCGGGGACGTCGGTCCAGGGGCCGTACCACTGGGAGTCGTCGTCCCAGGTGCGGACGGTGCGCTGCTGGGCGTAGACCCGGTCCCACGGGTGGGCGCGGCGCGCCGTGTGAACGGCGGCGACGGCCTTCTCGGCGCTGTCGGCTCCGTCGACGCCCCAGCCGCCGATGACCTGGTACTCGACGTGGTCGGTGGGGTCGGAGCCGGTCGGGATGATGGCGTCGCGGTGGGCGCGCAGGGCCTGGGCTGCGTCGCTCAGGGCCTCGTTGGTGGTGTGCCGTTCCTGCTGGAGGTCGGCTACCTGTGCTCGCAGTCGGTCGGCTTCGGTGGAGAGGTCGGGGGCGAGCCAGCGGGCGACCTTGTCGCGGGCTTCCGGGTCGAGGAAGAGGGCCACGGGCTGTCCGTCGTCGGCTACTGCGCCGATGATCAGGTTCGGCTCGTCCTCGGGCGCGGGCTCCATGGCGACGTCGTACCGGGACACGATGAGGGGGTCGGTGCTGGTCATGCGGCACGCGCCAGGAGGTGGTGGGCGATGTCGGCTTCGGTGGCGGTGCGGGCGGCGTTCTCGTGTCGGATCTCGAGGACGCGGGCGGTGTATCCGGCGGCGTACATCGGGTCGTGCAGGTCGGTGATGTGTGCGGCGCGGGTGGTGAGTTCGTCGAGGGTGG
Organism: Streptomyces sp. NPDC015130; assembly: GCF_043080005.1. Classification (NCBI taxonomy): domain Bacteria; kingdom Bacillati; phylum Actinomycetota; class Actinomycetes; order Kitasatosporales; family Streptomycetaceae; genus Streptomyces; species Streptomyces sp. NPDC015130. The sequence goes on from NZ_JBIBVC010000024.1 coordinate 56,723, forward strand.
CGCCAGTGGTGTGCTCGTCGTAGGCGTCGGCGCGGCCGGCGTAGTAGGCGGGGTCGTGGCCGCCGGTGATGGTGGTGGCCAGGGTCATGAGGCTCATGGCGGTTCCGTTCTCGGGCGGGGTGCCGGGGCTGGGTGGCCCCGGCACGGGGGGGCGGCGGTCAGGCGGCGGCCGGGATGGTCTGGTGGGGGATGGTGGCGGTGGAGTCGGCGGCGCGTGCGGCGCGGTCGAGGAGGCCGATGACGTCGCTGGTGCCCGGGCGGCGGTGGCCGAGGTGGGGGTCGGTGGCGGCGAGCCAGCCGGCGAGGTGCTCGATGAGGTCGTCGCCGTTGCCGGAGTCCGGCGGTTCGGTGGGCAGGACGCGGGAGATCCAGGCGAGGGCGGCCATGGTGGGCTCGTTGGTCTCGATGAGGAGGCGGGCGTGGTCGGGGTTGTCGAGGAAGGCGCCGGGGGTCTTGCCGGTGACGGCGCGGAAGACGGCGGCGGGGATGTCGAGGCGGCCGTGCTCGTCGACGAAGTGGCGGTGGTCGGGGTTGATGAGGCCGTGGTGGTTGAGGAGCTGCTGGGCGGTGCGCAGGATGAGGCCGGTTTCGGACATGGGTGTCTCCCGGTGGGTGCTGCGTGGGGTCTCTGCGGGGGTTGGTCCGGCCCGGCCGCGAGGGAGTGGGGTCCTCGACCTGGCGGCCGGGCCGGTGCTGGAGGGGGTTAGTCCTCGTGGGGTGCGGGGTGGCTGTCGGCGCAGGCGGCGCACTGGTAGCGGGGGAGGTTGTACGGGCCGGACGGCTCGACTTCGCGGAGGCCGGGGGCGGCGGGGTCGAAGATGGCGTCGCATCCGCAGTTGCCGCAGGCGCACTTGGCGATGCTGCCGCTGGCGGGGAGGTCGATGGCGATGGCGAGGGCCGCGAGCTCCATGGCCCGGTTGTAGGTGACGGCGTCCGCGGCGTTGTCGGCGTGTTCCATGCAGGTGTCGAAGACCTGCTGCTGGAAGGAGTAGAGGCCGTCGTAGTAGGCGAGCGGCGGGGTGAGGCGGGTGTGGGTGAGCACGGTCATGGCGGCGCTCCAGGGTCAGTTACTCCGCACCGCCCGGGTGGGGTGGTGCGTTGTCGGCTTGACCACCGTAAGCTATAACCTATTGCCTGCGCAATAGATTATAGCCGTGTTGGGGTAGCAGAAAGCCCCGCTCCCCTGGGACGAGGGGAACGGGGCTGGCTGGGATGCCGCAGGGGCGGGGCTGTCAGGGCACGGTGTGGGCGACCCAGTCGCCGTGCGCGACCAGAAGGTCGGAGTACGAGACGTACACGATGCCGAACACCGTCGGGGCGTCCAGCTTCCGCTCCTTGACCCACCGTCGGATGGTGGTCTCCGAGACGGGATGCCCGGTCTGGGCGAAGAGCTTCGTCGCCTCCTTGTACGTCACCAGGTCGCTGCTTCGCGTGTACGGCTGGATGGTGCTGATGGCCACGTGGGCTCCCGGGTTCTCGGCGCGACCGTCGTTCGCAGCTCCGGCGGCCGATATGCGGGTTGGTGCGGGTCACCGGACGGCGGGAAGCCCGTCAGGTGGTGAGGGTGTCCTGGTGGACGACTGCTAGACCCGTGAGGGGGCCGTTAGGTTGCGCGCGCCGCCCGGTTGTTTCGGCGGGCGATGTGGTCCTCGGCGAGCTGCTTGAGCGTCCAGGTGGTGTGCTGGCCGTCGTCGTCGGCGCAGTGCCGGTTGAGGCAGACGACTTCCTCGTGGACGCGGTCCCAGATGAGGCCCCAGGTCACGCAGTTCGGGCAGGAGTGCCGTCGGATCACCTTGGAGTCGCCCATGACGATGGCGTGCTCGAGGCCCTGGCGGTAGATGACGACGTCTCGGGCCTGCTGGCGCGCGGCGTCCAGGTGGTCGGTTTCTTCCACGAGCCATCGGTAGATGCTGTCGGCCTTGGCCGGCGGCGCGGTGGAGGGGGCCTGGTTCTCGCGCATGCTCGCGGCGAGGGCGACGACTTCGCCGACCGATTCGCGCATGTGGTCGAAGACGGCCAGGCGGATCGGTGTGCCGGGTTCGGTGGACTTGCTGACGCGTTCGGCGCGCTGACCTGCGCCGGGTACCAGGTACTCGTCCTGGAGGAGGCGGAGGCGTTCCGCTGGGTTGAGGGTGTCCCCACTGCTCATGCTGTCCCCGTCCGCTGTGCGGCCCTCTCGGGCGCGGGTGCGTGACGGTGTGCCAGGGACGCGCGCCCGGGGCCGGAGTTGCTCACTCCGGGTGGTTCCGGACGCCTCATCGTGGCACAGGTGGGGTGCGTGTTGACAGCGCTGTGTACGGATCGATCAACTCGCCGCGATCGAGAACCGACCGTTGGGTCGCATTCCTCTTGGCATATGCCCTGATTAGACGAGGTCCGGGGCCTGCGCCATGTCGCTCAGCATGGCCCGAAGATGTTTCCACCCGTCGTCGTCGATCACGCTGTGGGCGTGGGCGCCGTTGACGAGGAGGACGGTTGCTTCGAGGGCGGTCCGGTACGCGGCGGCGGTGGCGGGGTCGTTGAGGGACTGGCCGGAGGCCTGGTACATGGCCTGGATGGTGAGGGCCGCTTCGAAGGCCGGCGTGGTCGGTGCCGGATCGGGGGCCGGCGTCGCTCGGACGCCTCGACGGTGGCGGCGGTCGGCTAGATGGATCACGGATCCTGCGCCGGGGCCAGGCGGGCCGGCCGGGGGCGCGGGGGCGTGCTCTGCTGAGGGCATCGGGGGCGTCTCCGCTCCGTGGTGGCAGTGTGGGAAGGGTCCTCGGTCCGAGACTTCCCTGTCCGGGCCGCGGGTCCGGGGAGACTGCCTGACACCCCGGGTCTGTAACTGTGCATGCGTTCTGGCCGTGTGGCGAGGATCTGGTTTGCTTTTCACACCCCCCTCACCCCCCAAACTAGGATGCACTGGGCCATATTGACCCGCGTTTGGCTGAAATCGGTACGGAACCTGCATGCAGCCGGTAGAGGGGCATGAAGAAGCCCCCGCGGGCCAGGACGGAGTTTTGCCGACAACGTCTGGTTGGCCTGCAGGGGCCCAGAGACCTCACGGGCACGCCCGTCAGATGACGGTGATTGTAGCCAGCCGCCTCGCCAGGCGGTAGCCGTCAGGTCTTGGCGATGCGCTGCGCCGACTGAAGCGCCTGCAGGCGCATGACCAGCCGCCGCTGCTGATCGACGGGCATCTGCTCCATGATGAGGTCCGCCACAGCCGCCGCGTCGTGCCACGGCACGGGAGGGCTCGCCGCGCCGGACGGTGCCGCCACTTCCGGCGCCGTTCCGCCTTTACCGTGGCGGGCTGCCGGAAGTTCCGGTTCAGCGGTGTGCGAGCTTCGCTCCTCGCGCTCCACTATTACGTCGTAATGAGCCGAGCTAGCGGTCTCGGACGGCGGGGGCGTGTGGGGTGGCTGGTCGTCGGTGGCCGCCTCGGGAGCTGCGGTCTTGGCCGCCTCGGCCACCTTGGCCGCCTTAGCCGCCTTGTTGGCAAGCGCGGCTGCCGCCTTGGCGGCGCGGACTGCCTCCCGCTCTCTCTTCAGCTCTTCCAGCCGGTTCTCCTGGTTCTCGGGATGCTGATTCCCGACCCGTCGGAGAAGGTCGACAGACTCCGACCCTTCAACCAGGCGCTGCTGCAGCTCGGGAGTCAGGTTCAGCAGTGCCAGCCGTTGTGCGACCCACCCCTGGGATCGGTGTAGCCGGGCGGCGAGAGCCTCTTGCGTCTTGTGTACGGCAAGCAGCTGCTGAAGCGCTTTTGCTTCGTCGAGATGCTCAAGGTCTCGGCGGTGCACGTTGGCGACCAGCGCGGACTCGAGGAGTTGGTTGGCGTCGCTGCCCATCTCATCGTCGACCATGACCTTGATGGTCTTCAGGCCGGCCTCGCGCGCCGCGGCAAGGCGGGAGTTTCCCTCGATTACGACGTAGCGCGTATCGGGCTCGAGGGCGCCTTCGTTGTCCGGGCTTGCTGCCAGGTATGCGGCACGGCCCATGATGGAGATGGCCGTCTTCTGGCCGTGGTCGCGAAGGCTTCCCGCGAGCTCGGTCAGGTCTCCCAGCTCGCTGCGCGGGTTGTCGGGGTTGAGGCTGATGTCCTCGACGGGCAGGTGCGTGATGGGCTGCTGCTCCTCCTCCGCCTCGATACCCATGGCCCGGTTGAACTCGCGACTTCGGGCGCTCCGGACTGCCCCGAACGATGCCGAGGGGCCAAGGGCTTCCGCTTTGGAGGTCATGACGTCACCCGCTTGGCAATCTCCCGCATGGCTTCCGACTGCTCGCAGAACGGGGCGTAGGAGAGCAGCGGGGCCTTCTTTCGGACCGCTTCACGCTGTTCCTTGAGGTCGTTGATGACGGCAAGGACAGGCGGGTCGCCGAGCTTGCGCCACTCCGCGAGGGATGTGGTGGCGATGGCGCCACGGCGGCTGTCGTAGAGGTTCACGACCAGTCCGAGGTAGTCCACCTCGACGCGAAGGTCGCTACAGAGATCCTCTATCTGTCCGGCGAGCATCCCGTAGGCGGTGGCCGAGGAGTCTTCCGCTAGGACGGGGATGACGACGCCGGAGACGCCGGCGGGTTCGCCTTGGCGGCGTCGGCCGTAGTACAGGGCGGCGTCCATGGCGATGCCGAGGCTGGGCGGGCAGTCGACGACGATTACGTCGTAATACGACTCGACGGTGGCGAGGGCCAGTTCGAGGGCGCTCTCCTTCTGGAATCCGCGGGTCTGTACGTACTTCACTCCGACGCGGGCGTCCAGGAGGAAGCCGTCGAAGCACGAGGGGAGGACGTCCAGGCGCTTCCCGAACCGGGGGTCGTCGACCGTGACGATGAGGTCGCGGAGGTCTCCGTCGCCCTCTCCGCACATGTGCGCCACGAGGCTGTCGTGGCCTGGAGGGGTCTGGGCGATTCCGAGTTGGTCGGAGAGGTGTCCCTGGGGGTCGTAGTCGACGAGGAGGACGCGCTTGCCCATCTCGGCGTAGGCCTGGGCCAGCCCGGCGGAGATGGCGGTCTTGCCGACGCCACCCTTCTGGTTGCAGACCACCTTCCGTTCCGGGATGCCGCCCTCGGGGCGGTCACCGGGGGACGGGTTGACGTCGAGCCATCGGCGTACGGCCTGGGCTAGACCCTGGATGAAGGACACGTTGCGTTCGGTGCAGGTGTCCTTGAAGGCGTCGTACAGGCCGGTGGGGAGCCAGGTGCTGAAGGAGTCGGCGCCGGTGGTGTTGACGCTGCTGGCTGCGGGGGGCTGCGTGCGCCAGGTCTGGATCGCGGAGGTGACGGCGTCCTGGATGTCGAGCTGCAGCTCGGCGGCGCGCACCTTCAGTTCTTGCTTCAGCGCAGGAGGCAGCTTGGACGCCACCTTCTCCCTGTCGCTAGGGGGGTTCGGAGATGCCATGGCGTCACCTTACTGACCCCGAGGGGTTCAAGATGCACTTGGTGCCGGAATTGCGCGTGTTGGCGTCGGCCCTTTGGTATTACGCCGTAATACGAGGTGCTGTTGCTGGGTCGCCGCCCAGGGCGCAGGGCTCGGTATTACGGCGTAATACGGATCAGGCAGCGCCGAGCACTTGCTGAGGCTGGCGACCGCCGACGGGCCGTCCGGTGCGGGCATAGTGCCGCGCGGCCTGAATGCTGGCATCGATGCCGGTGACGGGTGCCTTGCTCTGCTGGAGTTCGAGCTGGGCCAGGTACTCGGCGTGCTCCTCGGGCGGGAGCCGGCGGGCGACGAGGGCGGCGTCCTGGCGGGCGCGCGCGGCTTCGACGCGGTCGGCGAACTCCGTGAGGTTGACCGGTTCGCCGCGGTGTTCACGGTGGGCGGCGAGTGCCCGGTGGTAGCCGGCCGAGGCGGTCTCTCGGGTCCGCGCGGGTGCGGGGGCCGGTTCGGGCTGCACGGGATCGGGGGTTCTCGGCGACGGGCCGAGGGAGGCTACGGGCAGGATGCCGATCTCCTGCACAGTGTTGCTGCCGAGCTTGGTGTTGATCTGCTGGCGGAGCTGGCGGCCGAGGAGGCGGAGGTTGGCGGCGTAGGCGTGGGATCCGGGGCGCAGGTCTAGGCGCCCGATGTCGGCGTGCCACGCGACTGCGATGACGCGGCCCTCGAACTGCGGGCACAGCTCGGTGAACCGGTCGAGGATGCTGCCGCCGCGGACGCCGGCGGCCCAGCCCTGTTCGGTGCCGAGGCGCTCGAGAACGGTGGCGAAGGTCTGCGGGTCGCGGCCGCCGCCGTCGGTACGGCGGCGCTGGGCGCGACGGATGGGCTGGGCGGGTCCGGTGCCGGGGCGGCGGCCGGCCTTGTAGGCGGCAAGGGCCTGGCGGGCGAGGTCGGCGCCGGAGTGCGCGGTGGTGCTGGGGTCTGTCATAGCGTTCACCTCCAGGGGTGGGTTGATCAGAAGGCGGGGGCGGGGGTGTTGCGGAGGGTCTGATCGACGAGCCAGTTCGTGTAGAGGCGGCGGACGTCGCGCTCCGGCATGCCGCTGTCGAGGGCGGCGAAGATGAGGCCCGGGTCAGCCTGGGCGGCGGCCCGAAGGGACAGAACCACGTCGCGGGGCAGGTCCTCAATGCGCTGCTCGTCGTCGGCGCCGACGACCACTGCCTCACCGGGAGCAAAGGCGGCCGCCTCGACGGCGGTCACGGCGGCGGCGAGCGCGTTCTGGGCGGCGCGGCTCTGCGGCAGCTGCACCTCGGCGTCGGTCTCGCGCTGCTGCCGGACGGCGGCGATGCGGGCCTTGCGCGCGGTCTCCTCCGCGCGGTGCCAGCCCTCCACGGCGGTCGCCCGCTGCTGGGCCGTGGCCCACAGCTGGACGGCGCCCTTGAGACGGTGGGCGAGGAGCGCGGAGGGGCGGCGGGCGGACGGTGCTTCGGCGAGCGCCAGGAAGGCGCGGACCTCGTCGACCGTCCAGCCGGCGTCCGCAACGTGGCGGGCCACCCAGGCGATCCGGGGCACTGCAGCGTTCGCGAGCCACGGCACCTCGGTGACGAGCTCCCGGGCGAGCTGGTACCGGCGCCCGACGGTGTTGAGCTTCCGGGCGGTCGGCTTCTGCTGCTTGGGGGTGGGGGACGGCTTCTTCCCGCTTGCGAGTTCTTCCTCAGAGGGAAGCGAGAGAGAACCGGTAGGAGAACCAGCTGAGGTACCTACCTGCATTGGGGTGCAACGCCCCCCGCGGTCCACAGACTTGTCCACACCCCGCTTTGTCCGCTTACGCCGGATCTTGCGTGCGGCCTTCCTCGCGAGGTCACCGATGGCCTTCCGGCCCTCCTCCGCGATCCCTACCGCGACCCGCGTGTGCGCCGGGGCGGCTTCGTCGCGCAGCACCGTGCGGATTCCGAGGGCGGCGTCGAACTGGACGGGGATGACTCGCTCGTAGACGGATGCCAGCCGGACGCGGCCCGCGATGCGGGTGCCCTTCGACCGGTACACGAGGAGCCCGGCCTCGCGGAGGATCGCCAGGTGGTACTTCACCGTCCGCGGGGATACGCCGAGCTTCCGTGCGAGGTAGTCGATGCTCGGCCGGCACTCGGCGAGCGCGGAGATCTCCTGCGCGATGAGGATGGTCGTCGGGCCCCACTTCGGGCCGTGCGTCTGGGACGGGGTGTAGAGGCCGGAGCCGCCGACCCAGTGCACGGACTGCATCCACGAGTACGCCTCGGGCGCGATTCGGCCCGTGGTCGTCGACAACCACTGCTCGGTCTCCGGGACACGGAGGGCCTCGAGAACCGGGGCCTGGCGGCCCTGAGTGCCACCAGCCGGGGTGGAAATAAGCCGTGAATCGCCCTTACGGGCGCGCGGAAGCTGACAAGACGGCTGCGCGTGCTGCAAGATGTACTCGCTTTCGCTTTGTACCTGCGGACAGCAAAAGGCCCGCTCTGGTGGGTCTGGGTTCGGGAAGAACCAGAAAGTCGCTCGAACGCTTGAGCCCCGTCGCCAAACGGGTCCCGAGATTCGGGCCTTAGCTCGGACGCCATATCCGAGCCGTAGGAAGAGGGCCGCGCACGGTGCGCCAACACCAAGCGGCCGGCGGTTGAGGAAGTGCCCCCGCCAAGGGGCCCAGGACCTCCCGCCTAGGAAGTCGCTACGTCAATCGCTCTCCCTCACTGGGTGTGGTTTGCCCCTGCGGTTCAGCGGGGGAAGTCTCTTCGTCGGGCAGCACGGTCCCGTCCTGCGCCCACACGACGTAGCGCCGGTACGCACCCGCGACGACAGCGAGGGCGCGGTGGTGGCCCTGGTGGTTGTCGGCGTCGTTGCACAGCGATCCGAAGTCCGCGCCCGGCGCCGTGTAGGCGGAGGGGCACAGTTCGCTGTCGGGGAGATCAGGGAAGGTGTGGGCGGCCGTGATGACGACGGCTCGGCCCGGGCCCGTCATGCGGTGGTCGAGGTAGACGTGGCGTGGTCCGCGCTCGTCGCCGGTGTGATCTTCACGGCGGTGCGCTGGGTCCCACTGGTTGCTCGCCCGGGTGCCCGGGTACTCTTCGGCATAGCGGCCACGCTTTCACTTGTGTCGAAGCTGGTGTGTGTGGTCCGGCCCCGCTCCTCGGTGTTAGCGCACCGGGGGTTGCAGCGGGGCCTTCTCTCTGTCTGGGGGCTCCGTCCGGCCTCTCGCGTATCTGAGTGGTCGTCTGGCGCAAGGCGAAGCCTATCGGTTGAGCTCGCCACTCGGCCAGCTCCCTTCCGGATCCGTTCGGCCGTGTCGTACGAGCCGACTTGTCATCAGATATCCAGGTCATCGGACAGTCGTGCGGATCCTCGCGGTTGTCCTACGAGAACTCACACTAAATAAGGCGTTCATGCGGCGGCCCGGCCTGCCGGAGAAGAAGGACGGGGCAGCAAAAAGGAAGTGGGGGATTCCCGGCCGGTGTCGAGGTCGAGGACCTGGCCGTCGTGGGTGTCTCGGCGCGCGGTGGTGGCGCGACGTGCGGAGCGCGCGGCGGTGGCGGCTGCAAGGCAGTCGCCGCACCGGCATCCGAGGTGGTTGTAGCGGGACTCCCCGTGCGGAAGCTCCTCCCGCTGGGCATCCCGCACTTGTTGTCCGCGGGATTTCGCTTTCCTTAGAGCCGCGGCGAAGGCCTTGTCGGTCTGTGCTCGTCGCGGGGGGACGTTGTAGTGGAAGCCGACGAGGGCGGAGGCGTCCTTGATGGTGGAGCCGGCTGCGACTTCGTCGAGGAACTGCTGCCATACCTCGGGGGTGATTTGCGCGGGGCGGCCGCGGCCCCGGGTCACGGGTGCTGCCGTGCGGGGTCGGTGTCGGCGGGGTGGACGGTGGCGAGGGTCCGGCTGGTCTGGGTGGCCATGGCTGCGTATCCGGCGTCGGCGAGCGCGGCCTTGAGGCGTCGGAGTCCGGCGGCGTCCCACTGGGGCTGGTCGACGATCCGGCCGAGGCGGTAGCCGACGGCGAGTGCCTGCTTCCAGACGCGGTCGACGACTGCCGGGTCCAGGTCGGGGAAGAGGAGCTCGGGCAGTTTCTCGGGTTGGCCGACGACGTGGAGTTCGGCAGCGTTGATGAGGCCGGCGAGGTACTCGCCGTGGCTGGTGGCCCGTTCGGCGAGGGCGTGGTCGGCGGCGGCCGCCGCCGTGGTGGTGGGGTGGGTGGTCATGCGGCTCGGGCCTCCAGGGTGCGGACGGGCAGGAGGAGCGGGACGGTCCGTACCGCGCGGGTGACGAGCGCGAGGTGCCGTCGGGGCGCGGCCGCAGGGGCGGGCGCCGGGGTGGGGGTGGTGCGGGGGTAGTCGGGCAGGCCGGGGATGGCGAGCTGGATGGGGCGGCTGGGGGCGAGGCGGCGCTGTCGGGTGCCGTCGGTGGTGGGGGCGGCGGCGATCGGCCAGCGGCCGTCCGGGACGATCCGTGTGCGGGCCGGGAGGATCTTGTGCTGGATGGCGGCGGCGAGGAGGTCGTCGCGGGACGCGGTCTCTTTGTCGAGGCCGAGGAGCGTGCACAGGGCGGCGCGGTGCCAGTTGGCCGTGCGCAGGTCCATGCCCGCGCGGTAGGCGACGAGCTCGGCGTCGGTCTCGCGGGCGAGTGCCCGCAGCACGGCGAGCTTCGTCGGGGCGCCAGCCGCTTCGAGCCGTCCGGCGGGCGGGGCCGCGGGTTCTGCCGGGACCGGTACGGCCGAGCGGCGGTCGATGAGGGCCCGGTGCCGTTCCAGGGACTTCTGCCCGCCCCAGATGCCGTCCGGCTCGACCAGGCCGCCGCCGGGGATCTCGGTGTTGGCGTACGCGGCGCAGGCGGCGAGGACGGGGCAGCGGTGGCAGATGTCGATCGCGCGCCGCTGGTGGTCCAGGCGTTCGCCCGGCTCCTGGCCGCCGTCGATGGTGCTGATGCCCCAGGCGTCGAGCGGCAGGTCGGGGTCAGCGGCGGACTGGGTGGGCTGGTCAGGGTCGGGGGCGCAGCCGCGGTAGGCGTAGTGGCGGTGTTCGGTGAGGGCGGTGAGTGCACGGCTGGTGGTCACGGGGTGGGTCCCCCTTCCTGGGAGTCGCGGATGAGGCGGGCGTAGGCGGCGTCGACGGTGTCGGTTGCGGCGGTGAGGACCTCGTCGGCGGCCCGCTGCTTGGCGAGGCGGGCGCGGAGGGTGTTGAGGTGGTTGGCGTCGCTGGCGCGGATCAGGCGGGCGTTGAGCGCGCGGGCGCGGGTTCGGCGCCGGTGGTAGGCGGTGCTGGCGGCGTAGCCGACGAGGACGCCGGCGAGCGCCCAGAGGGTGTGCAGGACGGGCTGGGGCACGGCGGGGCCTCCAGTGGGCGGTGGGTGTGTGGGTGGGCCCCGCCGTGGTGTGCGGGTGGTGGTTAGGGAGCGATGCCGGTGAGGTGGCGCCAGGTCTTGCTGTTGACGATCTGCGTGATTGTGGAGCGGCTGACGCCGTAGTCCTCAGCCAGGACTCGGTGCAGTTCCCCGCCGGCCGCGCGTTGGCGTATCTCGATGATCTTTGCGTCGGTCAGCTTGCTGGTTCCGCTGCGGCTGCCCCGGGCGTGCCGGTCCCGGCTGACCATGTCCGCAGAGTTGTCCGCCTTGGTACCGACGGACAGATGTGCTGGGTTGACGCAAGGCGGGTTGTCACAGGAGTGCCGGATCACCATGCCCTCGATGTCGACACCGGTGAGCATCAGCGACACCCTGTGCGCCTTGACGGTCGGCCCGGTACGGCGTCCCTCTGGGCGCATGACTCCATAGCCGTACGCGTTGACCGCAGCGGTCCACGGCCAGCACTCGCCCGGGCTACGCCTGTCGACCTTTGCCCAGAAGCGGTCGGCGAGCGTCTTCTTCGGTGGATCGTCGGTGGTACCGGTGCGCTTAAGGCGACTGTCGTGCATCTCGCAGAGACCGTTACGGCGGATCCGGCGTTCGCAGGTCGCAACGGAACACGTCTGGCTGCTGCCCTTGACGCCCCTCATGCGGCCACGGCCAGGGTCGGATCGGCGTAGCGGTCCATGTCCTCGCCGGTGATGGCCTCGACCAGTGCCGCAACGATCACCTCTGCGGCTGGCGGGGTGACGGCATTCCCCAGTTGCCGTACTTTCTCGCGCTTGGAGCCGAGGACGATGTAGTCGTCCGCGAAGCTCATGGCGCGGCCGATCTCGTGCGGCTCCAGCATTCGGAAGAGCACGTCGTCGAGGTTGACCTCGCCCCGGACAAGGGCGTACCGGTCGCGGGTCGAAAGGGCACCCATCGGCTGGGCGACGGTCCGGGCGACGCCGGTGTCGTAGTAGGGGATGAGCATGTGCTCGCTGGCGCTGGCCGGGGCGACGAGCCCGTGGTGGTTGCCGGACGCGGTGACCGTGGCGAGGGCGTCCGTGACCGGTCGGGCGACACTGCCGCCGCCCCGGAGCTCGGCGATGAACGGCAGCCACGCGAGGCCGGTCTCGTTCCGGGCGGTCTGGGTACGCAGCGGCCCGAGGGCGGACGCCGCCTCCTTCCCGTCCCGGCCCTCGACCGGAACGAGGAGCGGGGGCACGGCCAGGCCGTCGTTCTCCCGGGTTGTCCTCGTCGGCATCGGCTCCAGCACGGAGGAGGCGTCCGTCCGCCACGTCCCGCCAGCTGGGACCATCAACGGCATCGAGAACTTCTCCAGTCCGGCCTTGATGCGGGCGAGGGTCTTGTCTGCGAGGGGCTTGGTACGGTCGCCGATCCGCTGTCCGGGGATGGACCAGTCGATCGCGGCGAGCGCGGGGAGCGCCTCGGGCTCGACGACCGTGCGGCAGCTGGGGCAGCGGTAGAGGTATTGCTGCCGGTAGCGGCCCATGTCGCGGCCGGGCTGCTTGAACCACTGCACCGCCGAGACGTTGGCGTCGCAGGACGTGCACCAGGCGCGCGGCCGCAGCCACTTGTCCCAGTCCGGCGTCCGGCCCAGCGACTCGTGCCAGTAGGCGACGTACAGGCGGTCCCTCGACTGCGGGGCAGCGTGTACGGAGCGCGGGTTGGCGTGCATCGAGTTCAGGGCGATGATCCGCGTGCGGTAGCCCATCTTGTGGAGCTCGCCGAGCCACCGGTCCCAGTCCGTCCACTGCCGCACGTCGACGACGTTCTCCACGACGCCAGCTTTGACCAGGCCGCCGCGCTCGATGACGCCGCGCAGGTACAGCGGCACCTCCTCCATCAGCGCCCGGGACTCCTCCTCGCTGGTCGGCTCGCGCGGGTCCTCGTCGTCGCCGACGTGGTGGAACTTCCCGGCCTCCAGCTCGGCGTACAGCTCCAGCAGGTCGCCCTGCATCGCCTTGTCGAAGTCGCGGCGCTTGCCCTTGGCAATGGACCAGTTCGTGCACTCCGGGGATGCCCAGAAGATGTCGGTCACCGGCCACGCCCACACCGGGGCCTCGCGGATGTCGCCGCGGTAGTGAGAGGCGTCGGGGAAGTTCGCCTCGTGGGACTGGATCGCCCGCTCCCAGTGGTTCGCCGCCCGCTCGACCCGGATTCCGGGGACGGCGTGCATCCCCTGGGAGGAGCCGCCAGCGCCGCAGAACCAGTCCATGACCGTCAGCGCGTTGTCGTCGTTTCGGTACGCCATCAGGCGGCGCTCCTCTCGGTGGCCGTGTCAGGGTTCTGGTGCTTGAGCTCGTCGGTCCGGGCAGACAAGAGGTCGCCGAAGGTTGTCCAGGTGCCGTCAGGCCCTTGGACCCTGCGGGGGCCGAGGTTGCTCTCCAGGACCTTGGTGTGGATCTGGAGGAGGGCGATCGGGTTCTCCCAGCAGCGTTGGGTCTGCTCCCAGAGCTTGTCGAACAGCTCCTGGCTTCCCTGGGGGGCATCCGGCTCGGGCGAAGCGTGGGCGTCGGCGGGCGGCGCGGTGGGCTCGGAGTTCTGCTGGCTGCCGGGCTCCGGCTGTACGGGCGGGTCCTCGGGAAGCTTCGGTGCCTCGGCCGGCTTCATGTACGCCAGCGAACGGTTGACCACCGGGTCCAACGACCCGTTGTTGTAGAGCGACAGGCCGAACTGGTCGCCCATGTTCACCGCGGCGCGCTTGAGGGCCTGCGAGTCGGCCGTCTTCAGTGCCAGGTCGTGGGCATCGGCCAGCGAGGGCTGGTTCGTGGCGTCTCCGATGGCGGCGCCGTGCCAGTGGCCGAGTTCGACACCGTCGACCTTGACCGTCAGCTTGATCGCCACCCGGTAGACCACGGTGTAGCGGGTCTTGCTGTTCGGGCGGTCCGGCGGAGTGTCGATCTGGGCGACGAGCTCCATGCCCAGCAAGTCGGTGTCGAAGCCACCGAACCCGAACACGCGGATCAGATGCCGGCGGATGTCCCACGCTTCGACGTGGCTGAAGCCCTTGCCGTCGCGGCCGATGCGGTTCGCGTTGATGCCGGAGAGGAGGAAGCCGATCTGCTGCTCGTTGAGCCGCGCGGCGTGGTTTTGGGTGTGCGAGGTCGGGCCCTCCGCCGTGACGCTGGCGGGGGCCTCGGTGGCCGGGGCCATGAGGTCTCCTATGAGGTTGTGGCTGTACTGCAGCGGCAGGGGCCCGGTTGTCGGCGTCCAGGCCCGCTACCGCAGCCGGGCTACTTCGCCTTAGCGGTTCCGCTGACCTTGTGCTGCTCCAGCAGGTACGGGCCGGCGATCCGGGCGGGAGTGATCGTCCAGCCGTACTCTTCCGACCGCTCGGCGGCCGCGTCCTTCACCTGCTGGAGCAGCTCGGCGTCCGTCCGGACGTTCAGGTTGACGGTGTCGGCCGTCGCGCCGGAGTTCCGGGTGGCACGCACGGGCGCCGGAGGCACGTACGTGCCGGCCAGGAACTTCTCGAACGCCTCGTTGGCGTAGGCGGACAGCGACTTCGAGGTCAGCCGCTCCTTCAGGGCGTCCCGGACCGATCGGTTCATCGAGATCGACACGTTCCCGGCGCCGGTGCTGGCCGCGGGCTTCAGCAGCTGCCAGCCGCCGGGGGCGAGGAGGGCGTCGACCGTGTCGGCGATGAGCGGGTCGGTCGGGCGGAGCTTCTCGGACGCGACGATCAGGTGGGCGCGGACGGACTCGATGCTGGGGCGGGACACGGTGGGTCCTTTCGGCGGGCCCTGTCCGTACCGGGGGCGGGACGGCGGGCGCGTGGGGGCGGCGTGGGCCATGCCAGTGTCTCCCATCTTCCATTGCAGAAGCCATGGGCTATGGCTTCTCGGGATGTCGGACTGCGCGGTGCGGCCCGACAGGAATCACTCTACTCATAATCTCTTGCAATGCAATGGGTTATGAGTAGAGTGGGGGCACACCACAACGACGGGGGACACCGTGAAGCACACCAACCGCCAGCCCAGCCAGGTCACCCGCGAAGACCTGTGCAAGGCGATTGCCCGCCGCCACGTCGTCACCATCACCTACATCGACCGCACGGGCACCGAGTCGGTCCGCACCATCGAGCCCTACGACATCCGCACCACCAAGAAGGGCGCCATCCAGGTACGCGCCATGTGCCGCCTCCGGGAAGTGGCCCGCTCCTTCGACCTCGACCGCATCGCCTCGTACACCCTCCACCGCATCCCCGCCATCCTGGAGCGCGAAGAGGCCACCACCGTCGACGGCCACAGCACCCCCGCCCGCACCCCGGCCCAGCTCATCGCCCGCGAACTCGGCCGTGACGAAGCCCCCCGCTACCGTCGGATTACCCAGAGCCGCCTTGCGGCCGTCGCCTAGGAGGCCCCGTGCTTCGTTCATACGACGAGGACCCCTTCGGCCCGTACGACTTCGTCGAAGTCTCCGACCGCTGCGCTGGCGCTGAGGGGGACTGCTCCTGGGGGCGCTGCAACCAGCGTCAGAGCACCTGCCAGTGCTGCTGTCCCAACTGCGCCGGAGATGACCTCGGCACCTGGGGATACGACGGCCCACACTGACCGCACACGACGAAGGCCACCGCCCCGAACCGGGTTGGTGGCCTTCAAAGTTCACAAATATTGCGCACGCGCAGCTTAGCCCAGGTCCTCGCCAGCGCGCTACCGGTTCACCCCCGCGGGGAGCGGCTCCGCGTCGACCGCGCGCCGCAGCTGCTCCATCCGCGTCGGCAGCGGAGACCATCCGTACCGGCCAGCCATCACCAGGTTCAACGCGGTCACGCCCTTTGTGTACGCCACCCGCACACCTCCCGGCAGCAGCGTCACCCCGGGCGGACCGGACTTCGACGCGCGCAACGTCACCCACAACGCGGACCGGCCACCCTCCAACGGCAACGCCTCCACCACCCGCTCGCGGGCCTCCAGCCACTGCCGCACCGCCACCCGCGTGCCCTCCCGCAGCGCGTACCACTCCACCTCTGGCAGCGGCTCCAGCTCGTCCATCGCCGCCAGCACCCGCTGCCGTGTCGCCTCCGACCGCTGCTCCAGCCGCCCCGCCCGGATCTCCCGAACCGCCGACGGGTGCACCTCGGCCAGCGCGGCGATCTCGTCCGTCCGGTCCGCCGGCGCCCGCTGCTGTCGCCGCCGCACACCCACCGCCGACAGGTCCTTCGACAGGTCGTCCAGCCGGAGCGCGGCAAGCTCCCCCGACCGCGTCCCGGCGTCAAGCACGATCCCGACCATCGCCAGCACCCGGGCCCGCTCGTCGCCAGACATCCCGATCCCGTCCCGCGCGAGGGGCCCCGCGGCCGCCAGGTCCGCCAGACCCCGATACAGCGCCGCCCGGTCCCGCGCCGGCACCGTCGCCTTCAGCTCCGGCTGATCCACCACCGGCAGCAGCACCGCGCGGTCGGGCACGACCAGATCGGCGAGGATCCCGAGGACGTCCCGCACAATCCGCTGGGTCGCCAACGGCAGCGGCCTCCCCACATCCTCCGCCCGCGCCCGCAGCTCGCCAGCGACCGCAAGGTCCCAGAACGCACGCAGCGCAGGCCTGGTGAAGAGCTGCGTCGCCGACCGCCGGGCCCGGTCCGGAACCTCGTCCCGTACGACGGCCCGGTCCCACATTCCCACGACCATCCACAGCTGGTCGGCCCGCTGCCGCGACACCTGCAGCAGGATCCCACCCACCGTCGGCACAGGGTCCCGCGCGTTCCACCGCTCCCGATCCCGCGGTGCGACCCGCTCAACGACAGCGGCGAGCTGTCGCACCGATACTGCGGCATACGACCTGGTCGTCACCGCCGGCTCGACGTTCCGGCTCGCAGAGCCAGCACTTGCCGAGTCTCCGTCACAACCTTGTTCAGGGCTTCGACGGCGTAGCGCCGGAGGGTTTTCTGATAGCAGCGCTTACACGGCTTGCTCGGGTTGCCCGCCGACTTCCCGTGCTTGCACGTCGCTTTGATGCCCGCCCTGATCACCTGGAGAACGTCCTCGTTCGTGGCCTCCTCGTGCGGCAGATTGTCTGCTCGCCCCAGTTCCAGCTTGTCGGCAAGGGCCTCTCCGCCGGGCGACAGCGGTGTCTTAAGGGCCAGCTGCTGGGGGCAGTGCTGCTTCAGGTGCTGGAGGACGAGGGTGGCGATCCCACGGCCGCGGTACTCCGGCTTCAGGTAGATCAGCTCCACGGAGTACCCCGCAGGATCCAGGGAGAAGAAGCCAATGTTGTGGTCGTCGCAACGAATGAAGCTGGTGAGCAGATACCCGGCGGCCGCGTTGCCGAACGCCAGCTCACCGATCCGGTCGAACTCTTCCAGCAGGAAGTTGGTGTACATCCCCAACAGGTCGTCGACGTCTTCCGCGCGCTCCGTGACGAAGACGTCCAGCGTGATGCCCTGCTCAAGAACGGTCATGAGGCTCCCCCTCGTGAACGACGGCCAGGTGGCCCAGGAGCACATTGTGCCGCCTCCAGCAGGTGGGGTTGATCACAGCCCGATGTTGATCAGCGCGTTGTCGTCCTCGCCCCACCGGTCAACGATCTGCATGTACCCGTGCAGAACCTTGCTGTTCGGCTTGTGCCCCGTGATCTGGGCGATCGCCTTCGGGTCCTTCTTCGCCCGCCGCGCCTCGGTGGCCATGCCGGAGCGGACCGAGTGGCCGGTGAACAGGACGGGAATCCGGGCCCGAGCACCGGCGGCGGTGATGATGTCGCCGACCCTCGCCGGGGTGATGCCCTTGGGCTGGACGGTGCCGCTGGCGTGGATGGCGCGGAAGGCGTGCCGTTCCGGGTCGGTGAGCTGCGCGCGGGCGACCCACGCCTTCCAGGCCCGCACGGGGCAGGTCTCCGGGTTCGTCCCGTACGGCACGGGGACGGTCCGCGGGTCGGTCTTGGAGACCATCACGGACACCAGCAACCCGTTCCCGTCGGGGTCCTCGACGACGTTCCGCAGCCGCAAGCCGGCGAGCTCGGCCCGGCGCGCGGCGATGGCGAACCCGATTAGCAGCATTGCGCGGTCCCGCACGCCGAAGATGTCGTCGGAGCACTTCCCCACGATCAGCCGCAGCGAGTCGATCCGCATGGCTGGCGCCTTACCGCGGCCGCGTGCGGGCTCCTCGTTCTCCTCGGCCTGGCGTCGGTAGTCCTTCAGCATCTCCCGGGCGGCCTTGGTGTCGTCGGGGTCGATGACGACGCCGTAATCCTGTCGCAGGGTGACCGTGACCCCGGCGAGCTTTCGGTCGATGGTGGAGTAGGCCCGCTTCTCCCGGTTCCATAGGTAGTCGACGAAGGCGCGCAGTGTGCCGCGGGTAGCGGCGGTGGGCGGGACCTGGAGCTGGGCGCAGAACTTCGTCCAGGTCTTCCAGTCCGCTCGGTAGGCGAGGACGGTGTTCTCAGGGCGTTGCTCGGCGGCGTGGCCGTCTGAGGCCGCATCCAGGGCCGCGAGCCGCGCGCGAAGGTCGTCGTCGAACTCGGCGGGCAGGAGAGGCCGTTTGGTGTGGCCGACGGAGGCCGGGAGACGGGCGCTCACGGACGCCAATCCGGCTGATAGTCCGAATGGTCGGCGTACACGGCGGCCAGGGCCGACAGGATGGGCGAGTCGTCGGACCGGGGGTCCCAGCCGCCCATCATGCGGCGACGCTCGGCGGCGTAGCGTTCGTGCTGCTTGATGATCTGCCGCTTGGCTTCGACCTCGGCCAACACCCGCGCGGGGCTGTGGCGGGCGATGTGCTGGGCGTCCTCCACAGGAACGAAGGCGATGGCCTGCTCGGCGTCGTAGCTGTACCAGCCGCTATTGGCGGCGCGAGCGGCCTGCTCGTCTTCGTCGAGACGGGCGCGAAGGAATGCGATCAGGTCGGTGCTCAACGGGTCTCCCCTATCGGATCCTGACTAGCGATATGTGAGCTTATCGCGCATCAGACCCCATGATCCCCCTGGCCGCGACATACTCGACGGGTGACTGACACTCCTGAGCGCAAGCCGAAGACCACCCTCGACGCCCCAGTCGGATCCGTCGACCTTGCAGCTTTCGCCGACGACGGCACCGCGTACGAAATCTTCGCGTGCCACTACTGCCTGCCGTGGCACGCTGAAGTCGTAGTGGTGGAAGGGGAGATCCTGGTCCGCGAGTGGCATGCAGTCGACTGCCAGGACTTTCAGGAGCTGATCGACGGAGACTGAGGCTGGCTCGCTCCACGGAGGGAACATTATCTGGAGCGTGACGGATCAGTGCCCCCGAACAGGCCCGTCAGGACACAAGAAAGGAGAAGCCGTTGAGATATCAACGACTTCTCCTGGATCGATCCTAAGCACAGAGAGGCGGTCGGGAAGGGGCGACGCCGGACCTACGAGACGCCCTCCCTATGGACTTTCCCCGCCACCTCTTCCCACGCGGAAGGCCCGAACACGGTCTCGATCTCAAATCCGGAAGCGTCCTCGCGCCAGATCACGAGAGACCCGCTGGCTTGGATGGCGTACGTGAAGCGACGGCCGCCCGGGCCCGTATCGCCGAACTCTCGCACGCGCGATGGCATCTGGTCCCGGACTGCGTGTGGCACGGTGGCTGGAAGCGTTGTCACGTGAACGGTCACGCCCCGGACTCTATGGCCTGCCGCAAGCGGAGCTTGGCATCGACATCCGGCTCTGCCGCGTCGTCAGTGCTCACAGCCAGTGGTGTGAAAGCGGGTGCTCCGCTGGCAGTTGGCAGAAGTTGTCGCCGCGCTCCGCAGAGCACATGTCCTCGTGAGTCCACTCTCGGCTGCCTGCCTCCGTCCACCGCAGCCACCAATGCGTCTGATCCGTCTGAGTGTGATCCTGGGATTGCCCCAACGCGACATGGCCACCGTTGTGGCCGTCCTCCAGGACGCACTCCAACTCCGGCTCCGCCTGAAAGGCTCCGTCCGGGAGCTCTTCCAGGTGCGCCACTTCCTGAGGCGTCAGAACGATCGCTTCGGCCGAGCACCAGACCACGGAGCCCCCTTGGGGAGTACTGACGTTGACGCTCGACCGTACAGGAGGCCGCTGACAACGGCCTCCTGCCGCGAAGCACCCGTCATTCCGTGGGTGGCGTCAGATACGCAGGGTCCCGAAGCTCAATGTCGTTGACGCTGATGCCCTTCTCCTGAGCCAGGCGATGGAGCTGCGCGTTACGCATGTAGAGCGGTGCCTCGGTGTCCACGAACTCGCCCAGGTACTCGCCCGTGTTCCGGTTGAAGGTGAGCATCCGCGTGGCCGCGTTGCTCTCCCAGATCCCCACCCGGTCGGCAACGAACCCCGTGCCCGCGACTGCCTCGCCCGCCCGGGCCTTGCATCGTTCCAGGAACTCACCGGAAGGGCGGGACGTCCCTTCGTGAAAGAGGGCGATGAGTGCTGCGAGCTCGATGTCGTCTCGCTCCG
The DNA here is from genome assembly GCF_043080005.1 of Streptomyces sp. NPDC015130. Lineage (NCBI taxonomy): Bacteria > Bacillati > Actinomycetota > Actinomycetes > Kitasatosporales > Streptomycetaceae > Streptomyces > Streptomyces sp. NPDC015130. The sequence goes on from NZ_JBIBVC010000024.1 coordinate 76,821, forward strand.
CCGTGATGCCGGCTGCGTGGAGGGCGGCCAGAGCCTTGTCGAAGGTCTCGGCCGGACCGTAGAGCGTCACCCTGACTGTTCCGCGTACGTCGTCCATGACGAGACCCTACCTGGGCTGGAAGCGTGGTGGGTGGGAAGCGGGCGGAGCCATGATCGCAGCTCGACTCCCTTATTTAGTGTGAGAACTCGTAGGACAAGGACCGTGCGCCGAAGTGCCCTTCAGGGCCTACTCGGTGGTGTCGTCGGTGATGAGGCCCAAGGCCGCGAGGGTGGTGAGCAGGTTGGTGAGCGCGGTGCCGTCAGATCGTGAGCCAGCGACGGTCTGCGGCGTGGTGGCGCCGGCGGCTTCGATGGCCGCGACCCGTGAGAGCAGGTCGTTTCCCTGGGCCAGCGGGTAGAACTGACCGCCAGCCCACGCGCGGTCTCCGTGAGGGTCGGCGGCCGCTGCGTGCGCGGCGATCTTCTCGAGCGCCCCGGCCGGGGTCTCGGCGTCGGTTGCGGGCGGTCCCTGTGGTCCTTCCGGTCCGGGCGGGCCCTGCTCGCCGCGGGGCCCTGGGACGGTGACGTAGTAGGCCCGGCTGGGGGCGACTTGGTCGACGTCGCCGAGGTCGACTTCGGTCTGGGTTGCGGAGAGGCTGATGTAGAAGCGGCGGGGGCCGGCGCCTTCGAGGGAGATGGTCACCTGCCAGACCCACTCGGCCGGGTTGGCGCCGGGGATGTCGCATGCCAGGAGGGGGACGCCGGGGGTGCCGTCGGTGTCGACGAGGCGGCCGGCGTCGTCGAGGGTGTAGAGGCCGCGGCCGGAGAAGACGATGCCGTGCTCGGGCAGGGCGATGGCGGGAGCGACGGGGACGAACTCCACGGTGCCGCGTGCCGGGTCGCCGCCAGCAGGGGCGGCGGCTGCGTAGGTGACGAGGACGGTGGGGATCCCGGGCGGGAACGGCACGGTGGTCTCCTAGTAGCGGCGGCGGTCGGGGGCGAGGGCGGCGAGTTCGCGTAGGACGGTGCGCTTCTGGTCGCCGGGCGGGGTTTCGGGCAGTCCTGCGGGGGCGGTGCAGGTGTAGCGGGGGGCGGCCGGGTCGAATCCGGGGGCGGGGGCGCAGGTGTAGGTGACGCCTTGTGGGTCGGTGTAGGTCCAGCCGGCGGGTGGGCGGCCGTCGGTGCCGTCTCGTCCGGGCGTACCGTCTTGGCCGTTGCTGCCGTCTGCGCCGTCCTTTCCGGGTGCGCCGGCGGGCCCGGTCGGTCCTGCCGGGCCCGAGGGTCCGGCGGGACCGGTGGCGCCGTCGATGCCGTTGCTGCCGTCTGCGCCGTCCTCGCCGTCCTGTCCGGGTGCTCCGTCGGTGCCCGGGCGGCCGGTGGGCCCGGAGGGGCCCGGGGAGGGTGAGGGGGCGTTCGTCCCGGGGTCGCCCTTGTCTCCCTTGTCGCCCTTCGGGCCGGGGATCGGGACAGGGACGGTGGACCGGTCGGGCAGGTCGTCTACGGCGGCGGTCGGGTCGGGGGCGACTGGTGTCTTGCCGTCCGACTTGAGCTGTGTGCGGAGCTTGCGGACGTCGGTGGCCAGGGTTGCCACCGCGTTACCGCGCAGGTCGGCCTCGACGGCTAGCTCGGCGGCTCTACGGTCTGAGCTGTCGACCCTGGCCCACAGGACGGCGGCGATCCCGAAGAGCGCGACGAGGGCACACAGGGTGGCGACGCCGCGCCAGCGGGCGGCGAGGAACCGCTGGGTGCGGCTCATCCGGAATCTCCTCCGAGTCGGGTGATGATCAGGCGTAGGCGGGCGATCTCCGCCTGGTCGGCGGCCCGCGCGGCGGCGGCCTCAGCCAGCGCCGCGTCCTTGGAGACGAGCGAGCCACGGAGCTCGACGTTCTCTTCCTTCAGGAGCGCCCGCTCCTCCTTCAAGCTGCTGCGTTCCTCCTGCAGCTCGTCGGTCAGCGTGCTCAGGCTGCTTAGGGACAGCTCCCCGCGCTTGCCCACGTAAGCCACCACGGCGGTGGCCAGCACGCCGGCGAAAGCCACGAGGGCTCCCACCAGCGTGACGGTGGTCGGGTCCATTCACGGGGTCCAGTCCATGTGCGTGGGGGGAGGTGAGGTCAGGCCGTCGGCAGGGGCAGCTTGGGCGGGGTCTTGGCGGTGACCTGCGTGCGGTCCCACATGCCGACGGCGATGGTGACCGCTGTCATGACGACGGCCTGCTTGTCGGCGGACCAGTCGAGTCCGAGGCCGATACCGAGGGCGAGCGCGGCCTGGGCGAAGCCGATGATGGCGGCGCCGAGGCCGTCGTGGACGGCGAGGGCGATGAGGATGCCCATGCCGGCGGCCGCAACAGCGTTGACGGTGGCCTGCATCTCCGGGGAGACCTGGACGCCGAATGCCGAGATGAGCTTGACGACGATGGCGAAGAGGGACAGCCAGGCGGCCGGCTCGCGGCCGAGGAACAGCGGGGTACGCACGAAGGGCTCCTTCGAGGGGTGAGGTGAGGGTGGCACGCTGGTTAAAGCTGCTTGGGGACCTTGAGGGCGTCCCAGGACTTCTTGCCGGGGATGCCGTCGGCGGCCGTGCCGGTGTAGCCGAGCTTGCGCTGCCACTTCGCATAGGCGGCCTTGTCGGCGTTGGTCCAGCTCGGGCCGGGGCCCTGGGAGTAGGCGGAGCAGCCCTCGGCGACGAGGCGGCGGCCCATCGCGGTGATGATCGGGGACCTGCGGCCGGGGCTGAAGAACTCGGCGCCCGGGAACGGCTCGTTGGCGGGCTGTGCGGGCTTCGGCTTGCTGGGGAGGGTGCCGAGGAGCTTCTTCAGGCTGGCCTCCCCCGGCACGCCGTCGGCGGCCTTGCCGCTGTGGCCGAGGGACTTCTGGAAGTCGGCGTAGTTGCGGGTGTCGGCGTCGGACCAGGTCGGGCCGGGGCCGGACGTGTAGTGCTTGCCGAAGCCCTTGGCGACGAGGGCCTTGCCGACGCGGGTGACGTGGTCGCCCTTCGCGCCGTAGCCGTACGCCAGGCCGTTGATGGTGGCCTGGTAGCGGGCGGGGGACGTTGTGCCGGTGCCGGTGGACGGCTTGCTGGGCGCCGTCCCTCCTCCAGTGCTGCCGCCGCTGGTCTGCGCCTTGCCGGGGACGATCGTGGTGTCGATGGCGCCCGGGTCCCAGTGGTCGTTTCCGGGGACCTGGCAGTGGCCGTAGTGGCCGCCCATGGTCTGCCAGGTGGTGCGGTCGCGCTTCGTCGGGCTGGATGCGGTCGCGGCGAGCTTTCCGGCCGGCCAGACGTCGGGGATGCCGTGGGCGCGCATGGCGGCGATGAGCTTGCGGTAGTTCGGCTTCTTCGCGGGGTCAAAACCGTTCGTCCACGGGTCCCGGGCCCGGCCGAGGACCTCGACCTGGATGTTGACCTTGCCCTCGCGGTTGGTGCGGCGGGAGCCGTCGTTGCGCAGCGCGCGGCCGGACTGGGTGAGCGGGCCGAACTGGCCGAGGAGGTCGGAGGCGGGGTCGTAGATGACCTGGGGCTCAGCGCCGACGCGGATGAGGTAGGCGGCGATGGAGTAGAAGTACGACTTGCCGGCCGGGGACTCGGTGGTGTGCCAAGTCGCGCGGGGCGGATTGTTCGGGGTGTCCATGGCGCCGCCGATGGACTGGTCGCCGAAGCGGACGACGCCGTCGATGTACGCGGTGGCCGGGGGCGCCGCGGCGGCGCGGGCGGCAACGGCCGTCGGCGGCTTCTGTACGGCCGGGGCGTTGGTGGGGACGTACACGTCGAGGTCGCCGTCGTCACGCAGGACCATGAACGCGCCCGGCTGGCGAGGGTGGTCCTTGACCCACCGCTCGGTGGTCTCGAGCGCTGCGATGGCCCTGACCTCGTTGACGTGTGCCTGGTCGACGGTGCCGAGGTACGTGCTGGACGCGGTGTGGGTGTCGCGGTCAACGTGGTCGACGGCGACGTGGAAGGTGTTCACGGGAAGGGTGCTCCTTGTCCCCATGCCAGTGGTCTGGTCTCTCGCACCTGCGTGGTGCGGTCCCTCGGGGATGGAGCGGAAGCGGGGCGGAGGGTCGCCCTGCTGTTCAGCGTAGGGGCGGGGCGGGGAATCGTTCCCCCTGCCCCGCCTGGCGTCAGACGGCGCGGGCCAGTGGGTAGTCGGAGGCGAGGCCGATGTCCTGGACTTCGATCCATGCGGGGTTGGAGGCGTTGGCGACGATCTTGACGTTTCCGGTACCGGCGTTGCGGAGGACGGTGCCGATGAGCACGGCCGAAATGTTCGAGCCGGTGGTGTTGATGACGTCCTGCGCCATGTCCATCAGGACGTGCTGGTTGGCGACGGGGATCTGGTGGGTGTTGATGGAGTCGACGAGGGAGACTCCGGCGCCGCCGATGGAGCCGCGCCAGACTCGGCAGCGGGCGATGTCGTTGGCGACCGTGGAGAGGAGCAGGCCGTGGTAGGTGATTCGGTAGGCGCGGCCGGTCTCGAAGGTGATGGAAGGCGTGGTGATCGTCGCGATCTCAGCGGTGGTGGTGCTCGCCGAGTCGGTCTGGATCGCCGTGAACTTCTTGAATCCCTTGCCCTGGTCGACGCCGCCGACGCGGATGCGTGAGGCGATCTCGAGGTCGCCGTTCATCTGGAGCTTGGGGGCGGAGCCGCGTTCGGCGAGCAGGTTGATGATCACGCCTTCGTCGAGCGTTGAGTCGATCTCCCCGCTCATCAGGGTGAGCATCGTGTATGGAGTGCCGGACATGGGTGCTGCGCTGTAGCTGACCGAGCCGGAGACGTCGACGATGCCAGGGATGACCGGCTGGAACTGCAGCTGCCCGCCGTTCAGGAAGGAGGCGACGTTCTGGGGGAAGTCGAAGTTGCGGGTCCAGAAGCCTCCTGGCTGTCCTGGGACGGTAAGACGGATTTCGGCAATCAGTTCTCCGTCTGCGTCGTACAGGCGGTATCCGTCAGGGTCGATCTCCACCACGACGTCGCCAGCGTCGTTACGGATGACGATCACGTTGTCCGGGGTGAGTTCGATGCGGCGCCCGGTGGCCGCCGTACGGACTGTGGCGCCAGTGATGACCTTGCCGTCGATGGCGTCGGCGGCGAGCTTGGTGCCGGTGATGATGCCGTCGGCGACGTCGTCGGCGACGATCATGGCGGGGGCGATCGGCCCGTTCTGGGTGGAGGGGGCGGATGCGGTTCCGGAGGTGGTGCGGGTGAGGAGTCGTACGTAGACCGGGGTGGTGGTCGGTATGACGACGATGGCGCCCTGCGCGGTCTCGATGGTGCCGACGAGGGTGGCGGCGGTCGGGGTGAACCCGGAGGAGGCTGCGGCGTGGACCTCGACGCGGGCGAAGTCCAGGGGCACGCCGGTGCCGCCGATGAGCTGGCCGTCCCATTCGGCTGCGACGCCGCCGATGACGGAGGCGACGAGCGGTGCGGTGGGTTCGGCGGGGGTGGGTCCGTTGACGACGTTGACGGCGGTGGTGCCGTCGCCCTGCTGGCCGACGAGGGCGCGCAGGCTTCCGGCGTCGTCGCGGACTTCGAGGGCCGTGTCGTCGATCGAGGCCGCGCCAAGGCGGGAGGACCGTTCGACGGCGGCGAGGCGGGCCTTGATGCGCTCGATTTCGGTGCCGAGGTCGGTCACGTGGTGCCTCCGTACTGGTAGGAGTCTGCGGGTGCGAGCTGGACAGTGGCCTGGGGGCCGCCGGGGCTGTCGGGGCGGGTGGTCCAGCCGGTGATGCGGCACCAGCCGGTGTAGGACGCCCAGGCGTTGTGGATGCGGACGTGGATGTCGTCGCCGACCTGCCAGGAGCCGAGGGGCGCGGCGCGGTGGTCGCGGACGACGATCTCGGCGACGGTGCCCAGTTTCTGGCGGCGGGTGCGTTCGCGGGCCGCGCGGGCGGCGAGGACGTCGTTGGCCTTAATGTCGGGCAGGTCGAGGACGTGCTCCAGGCGAAGCCGGCCGTCGCGTACCGCGCTGGTCTGGCGGCGTTTGGCGGAGCCGTCGCCTTGGCCGGAGGCGATGACGACCTGGGCGTAGTCGTCGCCGGCCAGGACGATTTCGGGGTCGTCGAGCACGTTGACGCCGGTGGCGAAGCTGATGTCGGTGCGGCGGGCGCCAAGGCGGGGCCAGCCGATCCGGATCCGCTTCACGACCTCGGTCTTTGTGCTGTTCCAGGTGGTGGTGCAGGTGTAGTCGGGGGTGGCGTCGCCGTCGGCCATTTCGTCGAAGCGTTCGCCGAGGTTCGGTGTCTCCCAGGCGTTCATCTTGTACTGGTCGGCGGGGGTGCCGACGGTGGAGCTGGAGGTGGTGGAGTCGACGAGGACGTTGATGTTGCCGTCGAGGACGGACTGGGCGTAGGCCCAGATGTCGCGCATGACCTTGGTGCGGTCGGCGTAGGTGTAGGGGCCGCGGCCGCCCAGGTTGCCGTGGAGGTCGTGGCGGCGGTGGGCGTAGGACGACCAGGAGGCGGCCTCGATGGCGAGGACGTTGCCCTTGGGGCGGGCGTCCCAGATGAGGCCGCCCCACGTGATCTGGCCGGCTTCCTCGACGTAGATGCAGGTGGTGCCGGGGTCGACGAGGCGTACGGACTGCGGGGCGAGCTTGGGGGTGAGGGTTCCGGTGAGGGTTCCGGGCCCGTTGAGGTCGGGCCCGTAGGCGAGGTCCTGGAGAGGAAGGGTGTGGGTGAGCCACTCCCCCGTGAGGACGTGCTGGGTGAGGATCCGCCGGTCGCCGCTCACCTGGGGAACTCTTGGAATTCGATGTTGGCGATGAGGGTGGAGGCGGTGTCGACGAGCATCGTGCCGGTGTTTCCGAGGAAGCAGCGGGCGCGGGCGCGCAGGAGCTGGCTGGTGCCTCGGTAGCCGGCGGGGATGGTGAGGGTGTCGCCCATGATGTGGGTGTAGCGGCGGACGTTCGACTGATTGTCGTCGACTTGTACGGCTTCGACGACGAGGGAGGCGCCGAAGGTCGCGGAGATGTCTCCGTAGACGGCGCCGGCGGACAGTCGCAGGCCGCCGATGTCGTAGCGGATGCGGGCGACGGAGGCCCAGGAGGGGACGTCGACGCTCCAGCCGGCCGCGGTGGAGAAGTAGGAGTAGGTGCTGGCGGTGCCGCCGATGGCGGTGGAGGCGCTGGCGGGGGTCTGGGTGGCCAGGCGGGTTTCGCGGCGGGGGTTGGCCATCCCCCGGACGTCTTTGACCATCGCGTTGGTGATCGTGGCGGTGGAGGCGGGGATGTCGATGCGGGCGAGGGGGATGCCGGTGCGGCCGTCGGGGATCGCGGTGGCGGAGCTGGAGACGTTGGGGATGACCTGGAAGTAGCAGACGGGGTCGACGGCCGGGTCGAGGGTGCCTTCGTACTGGGGGTCTTCGACGCGGATGATGACGAGGTCGGAGCGGGGCGACCCGGCGGTGGGGGCGATGGAGACGGTGGCGGCGCCGACGTTGCAGACGGCGTAGCTGCCTTGGAAGGTGTTGGCGCGGCCGCGGACGATGCCGGAGCCGTCGCCAATCTGGACGCCGCCGCCGGGGGTGGACAGTTGAGCGACCTTGAGGTCGTCGCCCTGGGTGATGCCTTCGGAGCCGAGGCTGAGGTCGCGGACGAGCATGCGGAAGACCTCGGCGGGGTGGGTGGCGCCGTTGACGAGGATCGGCGCGGGGAAGAGGGCCATGGTCGCGTGTCTCCTCAGAGGGCGGTGTAGGCGTCGCGCCAGGTCAGGCGCAGGCGGGCGGTGTTGGTGGAGTCGAAGGCGGTCCAGCGCATCTCGGACTGGCCGGGCGGCAGGGAGAACTGGTCGATTCGGGAGGCCGGTGCGAGGGCGGAGAGGGCGTTGCCGCCGGTTTCGCGGGTGACGGTGCGGTAGCCGGGCCGGGTGTCGATGTCGACCCACTGGCCGGCGGTGAGGGCGAGGGTGGGGAGCTGGAGGGTGCGGCCGGTGGGGACGTGGGTGACGGTGACCTGCGTGCACGGGCCGGTGATCCGGATGATCGGCCATGTGTCGGTGGTGCCGGCGTTGGTGACCCAGCCGGGCCGGTCGGCGGCGACGGTGCCGTCCTGGACGTAGACGGGGGCGATGACCGGGGCGGCGAACCCGCCGCCGGTGAGCCAACCGAGGGGGATCTCTTCGACGGTCTCGGTGTCGGCGTACCAGAGCGGGTCGGTGGCAAGGAATTCGATGTCGAGGGGGATGAAGCCGTGCTTGGACTGGGTGACGTCGGGGTCGAGGCGGCGCAGGCGGCCGAAAAGCCTCTTGGTCGGGCGGCCCTGCCAGGCGATGCGCAGGGACTGGGTGGTGCCCGCCGTCAGGCGTACGGCCGCGGCGTGGGCGGGCTGCTGGAGGGCGGCGAGGACGTCGAGAGCGGCGGCCCGGTCGCCGGGGGTACGGATCGCGGCGTCGATCTGCACGGGGCGCGCGGCGTAGTAGTCCGGGCCGGGCCAGGCGCCGTCGAGGGACGGCTGGTCGGCGTCGTTGTCGCGGACGGGCGGCCGGCCGAGGCCGATGATGTCGCGGACCTGGACGTCGGTGTCGGCGCCGATGACGACGCCGGCGAGGTCGAGCTGCCCGTTGATGAGGGTCGGGTCGGTCATCGGTGTGCCACTCCCCCTCGGCGGGCCCGGCGGGCCTGCCGCTCGAACGTCGACTGGATCTCTGCGGCGCTCGCGCCGGGGTATGTCGCCTGGATCGGCACGTTGTAGGTGTCGCCTGCCTCGCGGACGACGACGACCTGCTGTCCGGCGCGGGCGTCGACGAGGCCGAGACCGTGGCGGCGGGCGGCTTCGGCGAGGACCGGCAGCGCGCGGGCCCGCTTGTGGGAGCCGAGGGGCACGTACGCTTCGCCGCCGGTGGAGGGTTCGGCGAAGGTGACGGCTCCGGCGCGGGTTGCGTAGATGCCTTCGCGGATGCCGCCGTTGGCGTAGGAGAGGCCCTTGTTTGCGCGGGCCAGGTCGGCGAGGAGCCGGGTGGCGCGGGTGCCGAGGGCGGTCTTGAGCTGGGCGTTCGCCTTGTTGGCGAGGTTGATGATCTCGTCCTCGCCGAGGCCGGTGACGTTGGCGACGTCGTGGATGCCGGTCTTGGACGTCCTCACCGCGGCGATGATCTGCAGGAGGGTGGCGAGTTCGTCCTGGGAGAGCTGGGCCTGGTTGGTCTTGGCCGCCCGGTTCGCGGAGTCGGCCTTCGCCTTGTCCTTGACGGCGTCGGCCGCGAGCTTGACGGCGGCGTCGTCGCCCTGGGCGGCGAGCATGCCGGCGAGGTCGCCGTAGCCCATGGCGGCGAGCTTGGCGAGGTTTTTCTGGAAGTCGCCGTTGGTCTTGTTCGCCTTGTTGAGCTGGGAGGTGAAGTCGGCGAGGGAGGCCTTGGCGGTCGGGCCGAGCTTGCGCAGGTTCGCCACGATCTCGTCGAACTGCTTCTTGGTGGCCCCGGCGAGGGCGGCGACCATCTGGGCGCCTTCTTCTCCGAGGTCGCGGAGCATGCCGACGATGTCCGCGCCGCCCCGGGAGGCGATCTTCTTGAGGTTCGCTTCCCAGGCGTTGTTGGCCTTGACGGCGTCCTTGAGGGTCTTGGACCAGTCGGTGAGGGAGAACACCTGCCGGTAGCGCTGCTCGGCCTTCGTCGCGGCCTCGGTGGCGGTGGTGAGGGTGCGGCGGGAGACGGCGACCTGCCGCTCGGCGGCCTCGATCTCCGCGCGTGAGGAGCGGCGGTCGCTGCGGACGCTGCGGAGCCTGGCCTCCGCGATACGGAGCCGGTCGACGGCGTTCGCGCGCGCCCGTAGCGCCTTGTTGTAGTCGTCGCGGGTGATGGGCTGGTGTGCGGCGCCGTACCGGTCCTGGACGGCGCCGACGTCGCGCCGCAGGGTGTTGGGGGCGGTAGGGGTGTAGACGAAACCGCCGGACGCGAACGCGCGCGGCGCCCCAGCACCGGGGACGGCGGGGACGGTGCCGCCTTCGGCGAACCGCATGCTGGTGCCGTAGCGGCCCCAGGCGTTGAGGGCCTTGATGATGCCGGGGCCGCCCAGGCCGGAGAGCGCGCCGAGCTGGCGGACGGTCTCGGGGACGAGGACGCCTTCGCCCGGGGAGAGGATCGCGGGCACGGTGTCGCGGCGCGGGGCGTAGCCGGGGACGAACAGGCCGTTCGCCGCGCGGGCGATGCCGCCGTGGGCGAACTTTGACACGTTGCCCTCGCCCTGCTGGGGGCGGCCGAGTTCGTTGGTGGTGATGGTGCGCCGGTAGGTGGTGATGGTGATGGTGCGGTCTTCCAGGGCGTCGCGGGCCGCCTTGACCTGCCCGAGGCCGCTCAGGGCGTTGCCGACGAGGGCGCTCACCGAGATCTCGCCGTTGGGGAGCCGCTCGGTGCGGTAGCCGAGGTCGCCGAGGAGGGACATGGCCTCCGACGTGAGCGCGGAGACCTTGACCTCCTTGGCGCCGGGGGTCTCCTCGATCTTCTTGATGACCTCGTTGAGGCCGGCGAGCGCGTCGTCGCGGTCCATCTGGACCTTGGTTGCGACCTCTGTCGGGATGGTCAGGAGTGACTTGGCGAGCTGCTCGGCCTGGGGCCGGGTCAGTCCCATGGCCTGCCCGAGTTCGATGATCTGGCTGCGGCCGCGGCCGTAGATGGCGTTGACCTCGGACCAGGGGGCGTTGGCCGTGCGAGCTGCGTTCGCGGCCTCGTCGGTCTTGGTGGCCAGGTTCTGCAGGGCAGTCGAGGCGTCGCGGGCCTTCTGGCTGTTCAGGTCGAGCGTGCCGCCGGTCATGGTGAGCGCGCCGGCGTTCTTCTTCGCGGCTTCGGCGGCGTCGTCGATGGCCTGCTCGAAGCCGATCATGCCGCCGAGCGCTGCGCGGTTGGTGTCGTTGAGGGCCTGCACGGACTGCCGCAGGGCGTCCGCGCTGACTTTCTGTGCGTCCAGCTTGGCCTTGGTGTCCAGGGCCTGGCGGCCGAAGGTGCCCATGCCGGCGGCGGCGAGCTGCTGCTCGGCCTTGAGGTCGGCGAGCGCTGCCTGGTAGCTGGGCATCACGGCTTTGACGTCCTGAAGGCTGACGCCCTGCCGCTTCGCCGCGTCGGTGATCGCGTTGAAGGAGGCGGCGGCGACGTCGGCTTGGCCGGAGGTCGCGAGGTTGGCGAAGGACTTGTCGAGGGCGGCGAAGTCTTCCTTGAGCGCGTTGACGGACTCCTTGCCGTCCCGGATGTCGCGGAGCTTGTCGCCGAGCCACTCGCCGAAGTCGTCCAGGAGCGGGACGCGGCCCAGTCCTGTGGCGCCGCCCTCTTCCATCTCCTCGAGTTTCTTGGATTCCTTCCTGAACTCGCGCAGCTTGGTGACGAGGTTGTCGAGGCCGCCGAACGTCTTGTGGAGCTCGCCGGTGGCCTTGCCGCTGAGGGCGAGGTTTTTCAGGCTCGTGGTGAGGCGGTCGACGTCCGGCGGCGCGCCGCGCGAGGCCTTGGCGAGGGCGTTGATGGCGAGGGCGGCGCCGGCGAGGACGCCGAGGCCGATGGTGAGGCGCTGCATGCGGGTCAGCTGCTGGGTGACGCCTGCGATGGCGGAGGCGACGCCGCCGAAGCGGGCGGCCCGGACGAAGCTGCTGATGGCACCGGTGACCACGGCGAGGACGCCTGCGACGGCGGCCAGTCCGGCGCCCGCGAGCTGGACGGCCTTGAACGCGAAGGCGAGCTGCAGCAGCAGGGCGAGGGTGTCGACGGGGATGGCGTTGACCAGGCGGGCGAGGGCGTTGACGACGGTGAGCATCCCGATGCCTGCCTCGGCTGCGGCGGCCCCGACCCGCGCGACGACGCGGATCAGTTCGCGCAGGGTGTCGGCGACCTGCGGGGCGACCTTGCGGGCGTAGTCGAGGAACTCGCGGACGTCGGAGCCGCCGTCGCCGCTCTTCAGGGCACGGGTGAAGTGGACGATGCCGGTGGTGGCCTTGCTCAGGGTGCTGATGGTGAAGGTGGTGAAGTCCTCCATGAACTTGTCGAACTCGCTGGTCTGCATGCCGCCGGCGAGGACGTCAAGGAAGTGGGAGGTCTCGTTGGCGACGCCGCGGACGAGGGGGCTGGCCTTGCCCAGAGACTGGGAGAACAGGCCCATGGTCTTGATGGCCACGGGCATGGTGTCGCCGGCGAGGCCGTCGGACCACGCCTTGTACTCGTCGGTGAGGTTCTCGTAGGCGGCCGCGGCCTCCCGGGTGGCGGGCGGCATCTTCTTCAGGATCCGGGCCCGGGCGAGGTCGGCCTCGGCGGCTTCGGTGGAGGTGGCGCCGTACTCGGCGACGGCGTCCTCGTACTTCGTCTGGGCCTCAGCCGCGTCGCTCATGGCCTTGATCTGGCCTGCGATGGCGGCACCGAACACGCCGAGGCCCACACCGGCAGCGGTGAGGCCGGCGGCGATCGGCACAAGGGTGGAGGCGATCGGGGCGAGCGCGGTCGCGAGGAGACCGGCGACGATCAGAAGGTTCTTCTTCGACGCGGCGGCGGACGCGGTCGCAGAGCTGGCGCCGGCCATCCGGTCCTGAATCTGGTCGAGGTGGCCGTTGACGGTGCCAAGGACGGATCCGAGGTCGCGGCTGGTGTTGGTGAAGGCTGCGGCGCGCGCGTCGAGCGTCGCGAGGTGGCCTTCCGCGGTACGGGCGCTCAGCCCGAGGAGTTCGACGTCGCCGGCGGCGGCGCGGGCGCGGTCGCCGAGGCGGTCGAACGCCGACGCGGTCCGCAGCGCACGGCGCCGCAGGACGGCCAGGGACCGGGCGGTGTCGTTCGCGGCCAGGTCGACGGCGCGCAGCGCCTGGACTGCTTCGCCGGACTGGTCGTCGAGGCGGATCGCGATACGGATGTCGTTGGAGAGGCCGTCGAGACGGCGTTCGACGTTACCGATCTCGCGGGCGAGGTCCCGCATGCGGCGGGCGGCCCGGTTGGTTCCGCCGATCAGCCCGCCGAGGCGCTCGCGGTTCAGGTCCCGTACCGCCCCCTGTGCGGTACGGGTGGCGTCGGCGAGGTCCCGGGCGTTGCGGGCGTTGTCGCGGAGCGCGCGGGCGAGGTGGCTGCCGCGGCCGCGGAGGTCGACCGACAGGTTCCACTGGGCCACCGGGGCCACCTCCCTCTACTCGTCTTCGTCGTCTTCGTGGCGCCTGCGCCGCAGCAGGCTCTTTTGTGCGTCGAGCGCGGCTTTCACGGAGGCGGGCAGGAGCCCGACCTTGAGGCCGTGCGGGTCGGTGCCGGAACGCTGGAGCTCGTCCTGCTTGTCGGCGATGACCTGGCAGCCGACGCACCGCTGCACGGTGACCTCGTAGGCGTCTTCCTCGCCGTCGTGGCCGTGGTCCCACTCGTCGTAGCGGGTGCGGCAGGAGGGGCAGAGGCTGGCCTGGTAGTCGAGGTAGGCGCGGGCCTTCTCCCGGTCGCGGGCGGTCCACCGGCCGTCGCCGCCGAGGAACTGCGAGTGGGGTATCCCCCACCGGTCGCATAGCTCAAGGTCGGCGCGCAGACGCTCGTCATGGATCAGCCTTTTCCCAGGTCAGACCTGACGTGGTTCTGTACGTTCCAGGCGGTCATGAAGAGCTGGGTGGCTTCCCCGGTGCCCCAGCTTTCGAGGAAGTGGGCCGCGTCCTCGGGGGTGAGTCCGTCGAGAGAGGACTGGGAGACGAGCTCGGGTCCGATGGTGTCGAGGTTGATGGCCTGGTCGTCTTCGGCCTGCTTCTCCGTCGGCGGGTGTGCTTCCTTCAGTGCCTGGAAGGCGGGGCTGGGCAGGGCCTGGAAGGTGAGGACGATCGCCGCCTCGTCGAATGCGGCCTGCGCGGCCTCGAGCGCTTGGGCGGTGGTCTTCTGGGAGTCCTCGTTGCCGTACGCCACGGCGGTGTCGTGCTCGGTCTTGGCCTGGGCGAGGTTCTGGCGGACGGTGGCGTCGTCGCAGATCGTCAGCGTCTGGGTGGCCGGCTTTCGGGCGCGGAGCCGTTCCAGCTTGGCGGCCCAGTGCGGGTCGCGGGCGACGGCGGCCGGCGGCGGGGTGGTGGTGGTGTCGGTGGTCTTCGGCATGGGGTTCTCCGGTGGGAAGGGGGGAGGGGCCTGGCCGGGCGCCCGCGGGGCGCCCCTTCCCGAACGCTCCGGGGCGGCCCAGCCAGGGGCATGAGGGGCGGGCGCGCGGGTTACGGGGAGGCCGGGA